>NZ_JBKBQM010000005.1:0-94466 GCF_046292685.1 Gemmobacter sp. | reverse complement strand
ATAGCTGAACAGCGACCCGCTCGCCTCGTCCGTCCCGCGCATCATCACCCCCACCGTTGTCGTGCAAAGGGTGAATCATGTTCCTAACTCCGGGTCGAGGGCTGACTTCTTCAGCAGCCTGTTAGAGTCCGGCCCAAGGAAGGGACGGCCAATGAGGCGAACGAGATTCATGGACGAGCAGATCATCGGCATCCTGGTCGAGCACGAGGCAGGCGCGAAGTGCGCTGCCCACGCCATGCCGATGCAGGCAGCGGTCCAGACCCGAGCGCGAGACCTGCGGGTTCCGGAACGCCCGCACCACGGCCGGCGGATCATCGAGCGAGACCGGCAGCGCCTCGCGCAGCGCCATCGCCACGGCGTCCTGCGCCGGCGTCAACGTTCAGCAGGGAAACGATCCCCCGGGGGGCTGTCGAGAAAGCCCCCTGCCTGCTGATCGCCGCGTTGCACTGTTGCCAGGTCAAGGCCGTCGCAGGCCGTGACGTGCGATTTTTCCGTTTTCTGTGATGACCCCCTGTTGGTTCAAGGGGGTCGAGCCCGGGCTCTGCGCCCCCCGGTTGACGCGCCGCTGGGCAAGCTCCCGGCCGAATTTCGCCGCATGGACGATCCGGCTGCCATCGCCGCCGCCGGCATGCCGGGGCCGTTCCGGGACGCGGGTTTCGGCAACGGCAAAGCGCGCCAAAGACCCGGGTCGGTCGAACCCGGCAAGGCCATGTCGATCCAGACGTTGAATCCCGCCCGTTCACCGCGTGACGCTCGCGCATGACCAGGACGAGGCGATGCAGCTGGCCGACCTCGTGGTCGTGATGTCGATGGGCCGGATCGAGCAGTTCGGCAAGCCGCAGCACCTTCGCGCGCAGCCGGCAACGCCTTTCGTGCGCGCATTCGTGGCCGCATGACGGGGGCCCCTGCACGACACGACACCGGGGGCATCGGCGCCGCTTTTCCGCCGATGCCTTGCCGTGCCGCCGCGTGGCGGCATCGGCCCCATTGCGCCGCGCGCCGCACAATGCGAAATTGCCGTGCATGAACCGGGCGCGGCACACAGACGGACAGTTGCAGCGGGTGTGGGTTGCCGCACTCGTCACGCTGTCGCTGCTGCTCAGCTGAATCGGCGCCACTGCGCGGCCCGGCGCGACGCCTGCGCCTGGCCCGGCGCAGATCGTGGCCGCCCTGTCGCCGGACGAAACCGCAACGCTTTCCCCGGCGACCAAATCGCAACGCCCTGTCGAACAGCGCGCCGATGGCGACCCGGTGGCCGACCTGCCGCCTGCGGGCCTTGCGCTGGTCGCGCCGTCGCCTGCGGGCGTACAACGCGCCCGGGCCGCTGCGGTCCTGCCCGCGGCGCATCAGCCGCTGCGGCCCGAACCAAGGGCACCCCCGCTGGCCTGACGGGGCCTTGCGGCGCGGCGCCTTGCGCCGGTCTTGCGGCCCGCTCCCTTGCCTTGCAAACCCGCCGGACCCTGCCCGACCGGACCGCTGCGGTCCGGCGCCTGCGGCAAAGGCTCCGGTCCCTTGCCGCATCCGGCCGGCCCTGCCCTTGCGTCCTCGCGCCGCAGGCGCCGGCACAAAGGACCGCTCATGTCGCGAACCGTTCTGTGGAAACGCCTTCTCATCTGGGGCGTCTGTATCTGGGGGCTGCTTTTTGCCCTGCCCAATGCCTTCTACCCGCAGGTGGAACGGCACAACGATGCCGCGGCCATCCTGGCCGAAACCGGCACCCTGCCGCCCGATCGCGCCGCCGATCTGGCCGGCTGGCCGGCCTGGATGCCGGCCAGCCTGGTCAACCTCGGCCTCGACCTGCGCGGCGGGGCGCATCTTCTGGCCGAAGTCCGGGTCAGGGAGGTTCACGCCGCCCGGATGGAATCGCTCTGGCCCGAGGTGCGCGATGCCTTGCGCGCGCTTCAGGATCAGGTCGGTGCCGTGCGGCGCCAGCCCTCGGCCCCCGACCGGTTGCGGGTCGAGGTGGGAAATCCCGCCGGCATGGCCGCGGCCTTGCAGGCCGTGCGCGCGCTGGCCACGCCGGTTTCCGGCCTCACGGGCATCGGCCAGTCCAGCCTCGCGGTCAGCGCCGAGGGCAACACGCTGGTCATCACCCTGACCGAGGCCGAACGGCGCGCGCTGGACGAACGCACCCTCCAGCAATCGCTGGAAATCATCCGCCGCCGCGTGGACGAGGTCGGCACCCGCGAACCCACCATCATGCGCCAGGGCGCCGACCGCATCCTGATCGAGGTGCCCGGTCTGGGTTCGGCGGCAGAACTCAAGGCGCTGATCGGCACCACGGCCAAGCTGACCTTCCACCCCGTGCTGGGCCGGGCAACCAGCGAACAGGGCGCCGGCAAGCCCGGCGACCTCGTGCTGCCTTCGGCGAACGAACCGGGCGTGTTCTATGCGCTCGACCGCACCCCGGTCGTCACCGGCGAAGACCTGGTCGATGCGCAACCATCCTTCGACCAGAACAAGCGCCCCGCCGTCAGCTTCCGCTTCGACCCGGCCGGGGCGCGGGTGTTCGGCGACTACACCGCCGCCAACATCGGCAAGCCCTTTGCCATCGTGCTCGACGGCAAGGTGATCTCGGCCCCGGTGATCCAGAGCCACATTCCCGGCGGCTCGGGCATCATCACCGGGCAATTCACCCTGCAGGACAGCACCGAGCTTGCCGTGCTGCTGCGCGCCGGGGCCTTGCCCGCCGGTATGGACTTTCTGGAAGAACGCACCATCGGCCCCGAACTCGGCAAGGACAGCATCGAGGCCGGCCAGCGCGCCGCGGCGATCGGCATGGCGGCGGTCGTGGCCTTCATGGTGGCCTGCTATGGCGGCTTCGGGCTGATGGCCAACCTGGCGCTGGCGCTGAACATGGGGCTGCTGCTGGCGGCGCTGTCGGCGATGGGCGCCACGCTGACCCTGCCGGGCATCGCGGGCATCGTGCTGACGATGGGCATGGCGGTGGATGCCAACGTGCTGATCTTCGAGCGGATCCGCGAGGAGTTGCGCGCCGGCCGCCCCGCCGCCCGCGCCATCGACATCGGTTTCGACAAGGCGCTTTCGGCCATCGTCGACAGCAACATCACCGGCCTGCTGACCGCGATCATCATGTTCGCCATCGGCTCGGGGCCCGTGCGCGGCTTTGCCGTGACCCTGGGGCTGGGGATCCTCACCTCGATGTTCACCGCCGTCTACGTCACGCGGCTGATCGTCGAAACCTGGATGCGCTGGAAACGGCCGAAAACCATCGCCTTGCGCGGCCTGCTGCGGCTGGCACCGGAAAAGACCGCCATCGACTTCTTCCGCTTCCAGTGGCTGACCTTCGGCATGTCGGCGGCGGCGGTCGTGGGCTCGCTGCTGCTGGTGGCGACGATGGGGCTGAACTTCGGGATCGACTTCAAGGGCGGCACCTCCATCCGCGCCGAAAGCACCCATGCCATCGACGTCGGCGCCTATCGCGGCGCCCTCAACGGGCTGTCCCTGGGCGACGTGTCGATCACCGAGGCGTTCGATCCCGCCTTCCGCCCCGATCAGCACGTGGCCAGCATCCGCATCGAGGCGCAGGACGGGTCCGAGGCGCTGGCACCCGCCGTGGTGGGCCAGGTGGAATCGGCCCTGCGGCAGGTGGACCCGGCCGTTGCCTTTACCGCGGTGGAATCGGTCGGCCCCAAGGTTTCGGCCGAGCTGATCTGGCTGGCGCTGGCCGCCGTGGGCGCGGGGGCGGCGGGCATCCTGATCTATGTCTGGATGCGGTTCGAATGGCAGTTCGCGGTCGGAACGGTGGCGGCGCTGGTGCATGACGTGGTGGTCACCGTCGGCATCTTTGCGGCCTTCGGGTTGAAGTTCGACCTGACCATCGTGGCGGCGCTGCTGACCATCCTCGGCTATTCGGTCAACGATACCGTCGTCATCTTCGACCGGCTGCGGGAAAACCTGGCCAAGTTCAAGACCACGCCGCTGCGCGACCTGATGAACCTGTCGGCCAACGAAACGCTGGGGCGCACGCTGATGACGGCGACGACCACGCTGATCGCGCTGGTGGCGCTGCTGGCCTTCGGCGGCGACGTGATCCGCGGCTTCGTGCTGGCGATGCTGCTGGGGGTGATCCTCGGCACCTGGTCCACGCTGTATGTCGCCAAGAACATCGTGCTGTTCCTTGGCGTCGACCGCAGCGAAAAGGTGCGGCGCAAGCCCGACCACGCGTTCGCGCATATCGACGCCTGATCTCGGCCGGGAACCCGCGCGCCTTGCGGGTTCCCGGCACCGCTGCCGGTTTTCAGGGTCTGTCCGATCATGCTGCACGCGCCTCTGCCCGCCGGCGCCGATGCGCCGACGCCTGCCGCCCTTGCGCCCGACCGCCCCGGCCCAGCGGCCCGGCCGCCGCCACCGCCGCCGCGGCGCAAGCCCCTGTCCGAAATCCTGTCCGACATCGCCGCCGATCCGATGCGCGCGTTCCTGGCCATCGCCGAGCTCATCGCGCTTCTGGGCGGCCGAGGGCGGGCAGCGCTGATCCTGCTGTTCGCCGCGCCCGATGTGCTGCCCGCGCCGCCCGGGGTTTCGGGTCTGCCGCTGCTGTATCTGGCGGTGCAGTTGATGCAGGGGCGCCTGCCCTGGCTGCCGCAGGCGATCGGCGCGCGCGGGATGCCGCGCAACCGCTGGGACGGCGCATCCAGCCCGGCATCGGGGAACATGCGCAAGGTCAACCCGGCCGCGGCATCGGTAACGACGCGGTAAGCCTCCCACCCGCGCACCTCGCCGCGCATCAGCGCCACCAGTTCGGTCCGCCGGTTGGCCAGGCTTTCGGGCGTGGCGATATAGGTCTGCGAAGGCACGGCATAGCCGTGGTCGGCCCTCAGCATGGTCACCGACTCGATCCCCTGCACCGCCATCGCCACCCGCCGCCGCCCTTGCCCGCGCATCTGCAACCGCTTCTGGCCCGCATGGCGCAGCTGACCCACGGCGCGCTCCATGTGCTGCTGCTGGTGCTGCCGGTGGCGGGCTATGTCCGGGTGCGGGCCGGCGGCTTTCCCGTCGAGGCGCTCGATGCAATGGGCCTGCCCGCGCTGGTGCCGCGCTCCGAGGCCCTGGCCGAAGCCGCCAAGGCCCTGCACTTCGGCGCCGCCTTCCTGCACGCGGTCATCCTGCGCGACGGCGTGTTTCAGCGCATGTGGCCGCCGGCGCCGCGCTAGCGGCCCGCGCCGGGTGCCCCGGCGGCAGCCTCCGGCGCGCAGCCCAGCCGGATCGCGCGCACAAAGCTCTGCGCGATTTCGGCCGGGGTAGTCTTGCCCTTGGGGTTGAACCAGACCGGCACCCAGTTCAAGGCCCCCAGCAGTTGCAGCCGCAGCAGGCGCCGGTCGGTGCCGGGGCGCAGGTCCACCGCGGCGAACAGGTCGTGAAACAGGGTTTCGTAACCGTTCCGGTGCGCCTTGAGCCTGGTGTTCAACTCGTCGCGGTCCTTGGGAAAGTTCGGCGACACGATGGTCACCAGGCTGCCGCTGCCCAACAGCGCCTGCAGATGCGCCACCGCCGCTGCCTCGATGCGAGCCCAGGGGTCGGTCACGCCGTCCAGCGCGGCACGGACCTGGTCGGTCATGCTGGTCACGACCCGCTCGTGAATATCCAGCAGCAGGTCTTCCTTGGACGCGAAATGATAGTAAAGCGACCCCGGCAGCATGTCGACCGCGGCCGCGATGTCGCGCATCGACGTGCCGTCGAAGCCCCGGCGCGCGATCAGCTCGGCCGCCTTGTCCAGCACCTTTTGGCGCTTGCTGGGGCGCGCGGCCCTGGGTTTCGGCGCCGATGCGGCGGGTTCGGTCCGGGTCTTGGGCAAATCGCGGGTTCCTGTGCTGTCTCTGGTTGGCTTCTACCGAATGTTTGTTTGAAAATCACCGAAAAACAAGCAGGATGATGCCGACGATACCGCAGGAGCATCGGAATGCGACAAGGGCAGGCACATCTGACGGTCGACGGGCCGGTGGCCCGGATCGCCTTTTCGAACCCCGACCAGGGGTTCATGGACCGCGCGATGGAGGCAGAGCTGCTGGCCGCGGTGGAACGGGTCGAGGCCGACCCCGCCATCCGCGTCTGCGTGCTGGTCGGCGAAACCCCCGGCGTGTTCATCCGCCACTACGATCTCAAGGTTCTGGCCCCGCAATCGGCCGGCATGATCGCGCGCGGCATGGCGTTTGCCGAAGACCGCCCCGTGCGCGAAGGCAGCATCCACACCGCCATGCGCCAGATGGAACAGGGGCGCGCGATCTATGTTGCGGCGCTGAACGGCACGGCAATGGGCGGCGGGTTCGAACTGGCGCTGGCCTGCGACCTGCGCATCGCCCAGACCGGCGCGCATCGGTATGGCCTGCCGGAAATCAACCTCGGCATCCTGCCCGGCGCCGGCGGCACGCAGCGGTTGCCGCAACTGGTGGGGTTGTCGCGGGCGCTGGCCATGACCCTGACGGGCGACACGCTGGATGGCCCCGGCATGGTCGCCTGCGGCCTGGCTGTGACCTGCACCGACGATGCCGAGGCCGCGGCCCTGGCCCTGGCCCGGCGGCTGGCCAACAAGCCGGCACGGGCGCTGGGGCACATCAAGTCGCTCGTGCGCCGGGCCGCCGCCGCCGACCCGGTGCTGCTGGCGGCAGAACGCACGCTGTTCTGCGACCTGATGGTGCAACCCGACGCCGCGCGCCTGCTGGCCGAAGGCGCCGCCGGCACGCGCACCATCACCGACGAGCCCTGACGCCCCGCAGCGCGGCCCGCGCCGGCGCCCCTGCCCCGCACGCCCCTCGCCCGGTCGTCAACCCTTCGCATCCTCCCGAACCAACCGCAGCACCGCCGGTGTGGCGGCGGGGGCGACGGAACGGCGGGGGCTGCATCCGGCCCGTGCAGCGCAGGCGGCGACCCTTGCCGCGCCCCGCCGAGGGGCGCGCAAGAGGGCGAAAGATCGGCCGGTCGGCCAGCACGCTCCGCCGAAAGCCGGCGCGAGGGCAGATGGCGGCCGGCCCTGGCGCAGGATACTGCCCGCCGGCAGGCCAGCGCGTCTGCGCGCGACGTCGTCCGCGCGGCCGACCCCGGCGCAAACTCAGGCCGAACGGGGCCGGCCCGCGCCTCGTCCGGCATCCCCGCATCGCAGTCCGCCGGCCACCGGACCAGACCGCCGCGACACGCCCCCCCAGGGCCGCCCGCGCCTTCACCGCCACCCCCCTGCCGCGCCCGCGCGCCGCCCCCCTTTCACCTTGCCGCAAATATCCCGGGGGGCCGGGGGCAGCGCCCCCGGACTCCGGCCGCCCCGCGCAAGACCTCGGGGCAGGCCCCGCTCTGCGACCTTGCCGCCGCTGGGCGCGCATGTGTTAACACTTCGTGAAAATCGCCGCGCAACCTATTGATTTCATTGGCTCGCCTGAATGTCCCTCGCAGGGACGGCGGCCCGGGCGCTCCGGCCGGGCGGCGCCGGGCGCGGCGCGCTCAGCCCCCAGGCGCCTCCAGCAGGATCACCGAACAGGCGGCTTCGTCGAACCCGATCACCCCGCCGCCGTTCTCGGCCAGCGCGATGCGGGCGCGGTCGGTCTGGCGCGGGCCGGCCTCGCCGCGCAGCTGCAACACCAGCTCGTCCACCATCGAAAGCCCCGTCGCGCCCACCGGGTGCCCCTTCGACACCAGCCCCCCCGACAGGTTCACCGGCAGCCGCCCGCCCAGCCGCGTCGCACCGCTGGCCACCATCGGCCCGCCTTGCCCCGCCTCGGCAAAGCCCAGCATCTCCAGCTGGAAAATCTCGCAGAACGAGGTCGCGTCGTGGACCTCGGCCAGGTCCACATCCGCCGGGGTCAGGCCGGCCTTGGCATAGGCGCGCTGCGCGGCCACGCGGCTCAGGCCCGGCTCGTCGGGGGCGCGATACTTGCCCCCCGTCAGCACCGAGGCGCGCACCTTGACCGCGCGCGCCCGCACCTCGGCCGGCTGGCGCGCCAGCAGCGCGCCCGACACCAGAATCGCCGCCGCCGCCCCGTCGCCGATCGGCGCGCACATCGACCGGGTCAGCGGCCAGGAAATCTCGCGGTCGGCCAGCACCTGCTGCACCGGCACCTCGAAACGATACTGCGCCTTGGGGTTCATCGACCCGTGCCAGTGGTTCTTGGAGCTGGCAAAGGCGATCTGTTCGCGGGTGGTGCCGTGGTGCCTCATGTGCCAGGCGGCCTGCATGGCATAGGTATCCATGAACAGCGTGCCGCCCCCGGCGTTCGGCACGAAGGGCTTGCCCGATTCCTGCCCGCGGGCGGTGTAATAGGCCTGCCATTCCGCCGGGTCGAACTGGTCGATCCCGCCTTCGAAGATTTCCAGCGTGCGCGCGGCATCGCCGGGGAAGAACGTCTTTTCCACGCCGATGGCGAGGCTTGCCTCCATGTCGCCCGAGGCGACATCCTTCCACGCGCCGTGGAACGCCATCGAGGCGGTGGCGCAGCCCCCTTCGACGTTGATGATGGGCGCGCGTTCGGGAAACAGCCCGTCGCGCACCAGCGGGGTAAAGCAGACCTGCCCGCGGATGTTGCGCTGGCCGAACGTGCCCATGCCGCAGTTGCCGAACCACGCCTGTTCCAGCGCGGCGCCGGTTTCCCAGCCGGCATCGGCCAGCACGGCGCGGTAGACCTCGGCGGTCAGCGCCTTGAAGGTGTCGTCCGGCCGCTTGCCGAAGGCGGTCGAGGCCGAGCCCAGGATCCAGACATCGCGCATGGGTTCACTCCGCCGTCAGGATGATCTTGCCGTCGCGCCCGCCCTGGCCGGCATGGGCCAGCGCCTCGGCCACGCGGTCCAGCGGATAGCGTGCCGCGACGGCCTGATGCGACAGGCCCTGCGCCAGCCGTTCGTTCAGGATGCCCTGCAAGGCCCGCATCCGGTCGGCGCTGGCGGTGGCATACCATTGCGCCAGCCAGAACCCGCGCAGGCGCACGTCGCGGAACACCAGATCCCGCGCCTCGACCTGCGGCGGCGCGCCCGACAGCAGGCCATAGACCGAAACCGTGCCGCCCGGGGCCACCGCCGCCGCCAGCGCCGCCGTGGCCGCACCGCCGATGGCATCGAGCGCCAGTTTCGGCGCCACGCCCCCGGTGGCCGCCAGGATGGCCGCGGCCAGATCGCCGCCCCGGTCCACGATCACCGCATCGGCCCCGTCGGCGTGCAAGCCCGCCTCCAGCCCGTCGCGGCGCACGATGTTCACCGTCTTCAACCCCTTGTCGCGGGCAAACCGCGCCACCAGCCGACCCACGGCGGAATTGGCGGCGTTCTGCACCACCCAGTCGCCGGCCGCCAGGGGCACGATGTCGGTCAGCATCAGTTCGGCGGTGGCGGGGTTGGCGCGCATCATCGCGGCCTGTTCGGGGTCGGCCCCCGCGGGCGCCTTGGGGGCCATGCGTTCGGCCAACACCACCGTATCGGCCCAGAGGCCCCCGCCCACCGGCAGCACCGCATCGCCCACCGCAAGGCGCGACACCCCTTCGCCCACCGCATCGACGATGCCCCAGGCGCCCACGCCGGGCGTGGCCGGCAAGGCCAGCGGCTCGGCGCCATAGCGACCTTCGATCGACAACAGGTCGGCGGGGTTGATCGTCATCACCTTCAGCCGCACCCGCACCTGACCAGGGCCGGGGGTGGGGTCCGGTTCCTGGACCACCTCGATCACCCGGGACGGGTCGCCGTGCCGGCGGAACAGGGCGCGCTTCATGCCTTGACCTCGCGTTTCTTCAGCTGCCGCAGATCGACGATGCCGGGCGCCTTGCGCGGGTCGTCCAGCCCCGGAAAGATCAGCCCCTTGCGCACCTTCTGCGTGCCGGTGCGCGGCAGATCGTCGACAAAGGCGACCCAGCCCGGCAACTTGTAATAGGCGATCAGCGCGCGGGCATGGTCGAACACCGCCCTTGCGGTGGCCGCATCGCGCGCCCAGCCGGCAACGGGCAGTATGCAGGCCATCACTTCCTCGTCGCGCATCTCGTCGGCCACGCCGATCACCGCGACCGCCTCCACCGCCGGGTGGCCGATCAGGGCGTTTTCCACCTCGGCGGCCGAGATGTTTTCGCCCGAGCGGCGGATGATGTTCTTGCGCCGCTCCACGAAGTGCAGCATCCCGTCGGGTTCCTGCACCACCACATCCCCGGTGTGGAACCAGCCCGAACGCCAGGCTTCGGCCGTGGCCTCGGGGTTCTTGAGATATTCGCGGAAGAAGCCCTGCCGCGGGTCGGGGCCATGCGCGCGCACCACCAGTTCGCCTTCGGTGCCGGGGGGCACGGGGGCGCCTGCATCATCCACCACGCGGGCGTCCATGTCGGCGCTCGGCTTGCCGAAGGCGCGGGTGTGGATGCGGCGCGGCTCGTGCACATCGCCCAGGAACCGGCCGGTTTCCGTCATGCCCCAGACCTCGACCATCGGAATGCCGAAGCGCTGCTCGAACTCCTGATGGATCTGCGGGTCCAGCCCCGCGCCCAGGCCGAAGCGCACGGTATGGGCGGTTTCCGCCAGCTCGGGCGGGCGCTTCATCAGGATCGGCGGGATGATCCCCAGATAGTGCATGGCGGTGGCGCGCGTGGCCACCAGATCGGCCCACCAGGTGGCCGGGTGGAAACGGTCGGGCAGGATCAGGCAGTTGCCGGTCAGGATCAGCGCGGTCAGCGTGTTGATGCCGGCGTTCACGTGGAACACCGGCAAGGGCACATAGACCCGGTCCGCCCGGTGCTGCAAGGCCAGCCGCCCGCCAAGCCGCGCATAGGACAGGCCGACGGCAAAGTGGTATTCATGGTCGATGACGCAGCCCTTGGGCCGCCCGGTGGTGCCCGAGGTATAGATCAGCGCGGCCTCGGCCTGCCGCCCGGCCCGCGCGGGGCGCGGGGCAGCACGCGGGCCGGGCAGCGGCGCCCCGGCCAGCGCGACCGGCACCCCCGCCGCCTCGGCCACGCGCCGCAGCTGCGCGATGTTGTGCGGCAGGCCGATGGCCAGGTCGGCCTCGGAATGTTCCAGCAGCCAGGCCAGTTCGTGGTCCAGATAGTCGGGGTTCACCGGCACCTGCGTCGCCCCCAGCGCGTAGAGCGCCAGCTGGGTGAAGGTGTGCTCGGGCCGGTTGTCCAGCATCAGCGCCACGCGGTGCCCGGCGCGGTAGCCGGCCGCGTGCAGCGCGACGGTGCGGGCCGTCACCTCGGTCAGCGCGCGACCATAGCTGTATTCCGCGCCTTCGGGTGCATAGGCCCGCCCGGCGCGCGGCGGCACGCACAGGAACGGCAGGTCGGGGTGCGTGGCGGCAGCGATGGCAAAGGCCTCGTAGACCGTGGCGCAACGCGCGGCCAGCGCCTCGGCCGCGGTCTGCGCCGGGGCTCCGTCGATCAGGGGCGGGAGGGGGCGCATGGGTCAGACCCGCTCGATCAGCATGGCCATGCCCTGCCCGGCGCCCAGGCACATCGACAGCACGGCATAGCGCCCGCCGGTGACGCGCAGATGCTCGATGGCGGTCATGCACATGCGCACGCCTGTCAGCCCCGGCGGATGGCCCAGCGAGATGCCGCCGCCGTAAAGGTTGTGCAGGTCGCGCGGGATGCCCAGCTCGCGCTCGGCATGGATGTTCACCACGGCGAAGGCTTCGTTGATCTCGAAATAGTCGATGTCCGAAACCTTCAGCCCGCGCTTTTCCAGAAGACCTCGGATGGCGGGCACCGGCCCGTGCCCCATGATCCGCGCCGGCACGCCGACCACGTGCCAATCCACCAGCCGGGCCTGGGGCGTGCCGCCCGCGGCCTCCATCGCCGCGCGGTCGCCCACGATGACGAAGCCCGCGCCATCGGTCACGCCGCTGGAATTGCCCGCCGTGACCTTGCCGCCTTCGCGGAAGGCGGGGCGCAGCCGCGCCAGCTTTTCGGGCGTGGCGTCGCGGCGGGGGAATTCGTCCACCGCAAAGCTGCGGGTGCCGCGGCCGTCGGGCACCTCGATGGGCACGATCTGGCGGGCAAGGAACCCCGAATCGATGGCCGCCGCCGCGCGCGCCTGGCTCATGGCGCCCCATTCGTCCATCGCCTCGCGGCTGTGGCCGAAGTCTTCGGCCAGATTCTCGGCCGTCTCGCCCATGTATTCCTGGCTGAAGGGGCAGCGATAGGCCCAGTCCAGCGTATCCTCCAGCGCCGCCGGGCCGCGGCCCAGCCCCCAGCGCGCCCCTGCCACCGCATGCGGCGCACGCGAGTAACACTCGGCCCCGCCGGCCAGCGCCAGCCGGGAATGCCCGCTTTCCACCTGTTGCCCGGCCGACAGAATCGCCTGAAGCCCCGAGGCGCAGGCCCGCACCACCGCCAGCGCCCCGGCGGATTCCGGGATGCCGGACTTGATGCCGACCACCCGGGCGGCAAACAGCGTGTCGCGGTCGGTCGGAACGGTGGTGGTGAACACCATGTGGTCGATGGCCTCGGCCGCGATGCCCGACCGGGCCACGCAGGCCCGCGCCGCATGGCCGGCCATGTCGGTCAGGCCCACGCCTTTCAGCGACCCGCCGTAATTGCCCATCGGTGTGCGCGTGCCCGCGGTGATGACGATTTCGCCCATGATCCTGCCCCTATCCGTTCAACCGCACCGGCAGACGCCGGGTTCCGCGCGGCACCATCGCATCCAGCCATTCCGGCGCCTCCTGCGGGTCCAGCGCCAGCGCGGGAAACCGCGCGAACAGCTTTTGCACCGCAATGTGCCCTTCCACCCGCGCCAGCCGCGCGCCCAGGCACAGGTGAATGCCCTGGCCGAAGGTCAGATGCCGGTTGGTGCGCCGCGTGATGTCGAAGGTGTCGGGCGCGTCGAAGATGCGCGGGTCGCGGTTGGCGGAATTGACCATCACGAACACCCGCTCGCCCGCGCGCAGCGTCTTGCCGTGCAGGCGGTGATCCCGGGCCACCACGCGCACCAGCGCGTTGGTCGGCCCGTCGAAGCGCAACACCTCCTCGATGGCCGGTTCGATCAGCGCCGGGTCGGCGCGCAGCATCGCCAGCTGTTCGGGGTGGCGCAGCAGCAGCAGCGTGGCATTGCCGATCAGGTTGGTGGTGGTCTCGTGCCCGGCGAACAGCACCAGGATGCAGGTTGCCACCAGTTCGTCGGTGCTCAGCGCATCGCCTTCGTCGCGCGCGTCGATCAGATCCATCAGAAAGCCCGGGCGCGGATCGGCGCTGCGTTCCAGGATCAGCTTGCGGAAATAGTCCGCCATCAGCCGGCAGCCCCGCGCCGCGCGTTCGTATTTGTCGCCCGAATTGCGCGCCCCGCCGATGAACACCGCCATGTCGTCGGACCACTGCTTGAAATCGTCCAGCATGTCGCGCGGCACGTCCAGCAGATCCATGATGACAAAGGCCGGCAGTTGCAGCGCATAGTCGCGGATCAGGTCGATGCGGTTTTCGCCCCGCGCCTGCATCCGGTCCAGCAGCAGGTCGGCAATCGACTCGATCCGCGGGCGCATCGCATCGATTGCGGCCGGGGTAAAGGCATGGCGCAGGATGCGGCGCAACCGCGTGTGGTCGGGCGGGTCGCGGAAGGCCAGCCACAGGTTCAGGTAATGCACCACGTCGCGCAACAGCTCCGCGTCCTGCGGCGGCAGCGATTCGTAAAACGCCGTCAGCCGGTTGACCGACAGGTGATCCGACAGCAGCAGGTCGCGCACGTCGGTATAGCGCGTCACGATCCAGGACTTGAGCGAGGGGCTCCAGTGCAGCGGGTCTTCCTCGCGCAGGCGGGCATAGACGGGGAACGGGTCCGCCATCACCGCCGGGTCGGAGGGGTCATAGACTAGGGCCTCGGCCGGGGCGGCGTTGTGCATGTTCCGGTGCTCCATCGCGGGAAGGCGGGCATTGCTACCAAACAGATGTTTGTTTAGCATTAAGCCAGCCGCCCCCGCCGCACAAGCCCGTTGTGGGCGCCAAGCCATCCGCCCGCCTTCGCAAGGAGTGAGGAATGACCGACACGCTGGACGACCCGCAGGTCTTTCTGCCCGACCTGTTCGCCACCCACGCCCGCTTTCACCCCCGCAAGGAGGCGGTGATCTGCGGCGAGGTGCGCCGCACCTGGGGCGATTTCGATGCCGGCATCAGCCGCGTTGCCCATGCCCTGCTGGCCGATGGCGTGCAAAAGGGCGAAAGGGTCGCGCTGTTGATGGCGAACTCGGTCGAGATGCTGGAATGCACCTTCGGCGTGGTGCGCGCCGGGGGCGTGGTGGTGCCGCTGTCGGGCCTGCTTACGCCCGACCAGCTCGCGCACCTGATCGCCGACAGCGGCGCGGTGCGGGTGATCGTGTCGGCCGCCTTCCACCCGGCCGCGCAGGCGATCCGCCCGCGCCTGCCGCAGGTGCCGCCGACCGGCTGGATTTCTGCCGGCTTTGCCGGCGACGGCTGGCGCAGGCTGGAAGATTTCACCGCCGGCCAGCCCGCCACCGTGCCCGATGTGCGCTACGCGCTGACCGACGATTTCAACATCATCTACTCCTCGGGCACCACGGGCCTGCCCAAGGGCATCGTGCAGACCCACCGCGCGCGGCTGCACTGGGCGTTTTCCAACGCGGTGGAAATGGGCTTTACCGACCAGTCCCGCGCGCTGACCACCACGGCGCTGTATTCCAACGGCACCTGGCTGATGATGCTGCCGGTGCTGTTTGCCGGGGGCACGCTGGTGGCCATGCCCGCCTTCGACCCCGGCGCCTTCCTGGAGATCGTCCCGCGCGAAGGCATCACCCACACCTTCATGGTGCCCACGCAATACCAGATGGTGCTGGCCCATCCGGGCCTGGCCACCGCCGACCTGTCGTCGCTGCGCTGCATGCTGTCGGCCGGATCGGCGCTGCGCCGCGACGTCAAGCGCGAGATCATGGCCCGCATCTCGCCCCATCTGATCGAGATGTATGGCTTTTCCGAAGGCTTCTCCACCATGCTCAAGCCCGGCGCCCCGCCGGAAAAGTTCGCCTCGGTCGGCACCCCGGTGCTGGGCTTCGACGTGCGCATCGTCGATGACGCCGGCGCCGAATGCCCGCCCGGCACGCCGGGCGAAATCGCCGGCTATGGTGCGGGCATGATGAAGGGTTATCACAACCGCCCCGACGCAACCGCCGAGCTGATCTGGCGCGACGAACGCGGCCGCAGCTTCATGCGCTCGGGCGATATCGGCATGCTCGATGCCGACGGCTACCTGCACATCCTCGACCGCAAGAAGGACATGGTGATTTCCGGCGGCTTCAACGTGTTCCCCGCCGATGTCGAGGCTGTGGTGGGCCAGCACCCCGAGGTGTTCGACGTCACCGTCATCGGGGTGCCGCACGACAAGTGGGGCGAAAGCTGCCTGGCGCTGGTCATCCCCAGGCCCGGCACCACGCCCGATTGCGCCGCCTTGCGCGACTGGGCCAACGCACGGCTGGCCAAGCATCAGCGGCTGGTCGGCGTGGAACTGCGGGACGAGTTTCCGCGCAACGCGCTTGGCAAGGTGCTGCGGCGGCTGTTGCGCGAACCCTATTGGCAAGGCGTGCGGACATGACCCTGCGAATCGGCGTGGTGGGGGCCGGGGCGATCGGCGGCTTTCTGACCGCGCATCTGACCCGCGCAGGCGGGTCGGTGCATGTGCTGGCGCGCGGTGCCACGCTGGCGGCCTGGCGCGACCACGGGCTGACGCTGACCGACGATTCGGGCAGCTTTCACGTGCGCCCGGCGCAGGTGGCGGCCGCGGCCGCAGACATCGGGCCGGTGGACCTGATCCTGTTCACCGTCAAGGGGCAGGACAGTGTGGCCGCCGCCGCCGCGATGGCGCCGATGGTCGGGCCAGAAACCCGGATGCTCAGCTTTCAGAACGGGCTGGCCGGGGTGGAACACATGGCCGACCGCTTCGGCGCCGCACAGGTGCTGGCCGGGGTAACCTACGTGCCCGCCACCGTGCCCGAACCCGGGCAGGTGCGGCACACCGGCCCGATGCGGCGCTTCGTGTTCGGCCCGCTGTCGGGGCCGATGCCCGCCGCGGCGCAGGGCCTGGCCGCGCTTGGCACCGCGGCGGGGCTCGACATGCAGCTGCGCGACGACCCGATGCCCGACATCTGGGCCAAGTTCATCATCCAGGCCGCCTTTCACCTGGTCAGCGGGCTGACGCGCCTGCCGCTGGGGGCTTGGGTGGGGGTGGAGGAGACGTATCGGGTCTATGCCCGCGCGATGGAGGAGGTCGCCGCCATCGCCACCGCGCTTGGCGTGGCGCTGCCCGAAGGCGTGGTGCAACGCAACCTCGACTTCAGCCGCAACACCGCCGACCCGCGCACCCGTGCCTCGATGCTCGACGATCTGGAACGCGGCCGCCCGCTGGAAATGGAGGCCACCATCGGCTGGCTGGTGGCACAGGCGCGCCGCAAGGGCGTGCCCGTGCCGGTGCTGGAAATGGGGCGCGCGCTGCTCATGCCCCATCAGGCGGGTCAGGTGGCGTAGTCCGCCCCCATCCGGTCCAGCCGCCGCTTCAGCGCGGTGAACTCCATCACCCCCAGGCCCGCGCCGAAACCGCGCATGGCCTGGGCATGGGTCAGATCCTGCACCGCCTGCGGCGGAGTCACCACGGCACCGCCCGCCTGCGCGGCCACCTGGATGCGGCAGGCTTCCTCGGCGTAATACAGCATCACGAAACATTCCGGGATGGTCCGGCCGCAGGCCAGGATGCCGTGGTTACGCAGGAACATGATTTGCCCCGTCGGCCCCAGATCGGCCAGCAGGCGCTTCTGCTCGTCCATGTTCAGCGCCAGGCCCTCGTAATCGTGATAGCGGATCAGATCCTTGTAGAGCAGCGCCGTCTGGCTGATCGGCAGCAACCCCCCGGCCTGCGCCGAAACCCCCGCCCCCGCCGGCGTATGGGTATGCGCCACGCACAGCAGGTCGTGCCGCCCGCGATGCACGCAGGAATGAATCACATAGCCCGCCGGGTTGATGCGATGCGTCGTGTCGCCGATGATGTTGCCGTCCAGGTCCACCTTGACCAGGTTCGAGGCCTTCACCTCGTCATACATCAGGCCGAACGGGTTCAGCAGGAAATGCTCCTCGGGGCCCGGCACCCGGGCCGAGATGTGGTTGTAGATCAGGTCGTCCATGCCGAAATGCGCCACCAGGCGATAGAACGCGGCCAGATCCACGCGCGTGGCCCATTCGGCATCGTCCATTCCGGCCGGTTTCGCGGCGCGAAAATCGGTTGCGGCAGTCATGGCATCTCCTCCCTCGGGGTTTTTCGCCCGAACCGCCGCCTCCTCGCAGCCCGGTTCCGGCACGCGATAATTATGCTTGCGAGACTACGCATTTTCCCGCAATTTGAACAGGTGTTTGTTTGGCAAAAGAGTCTCGTGTCGAACGCGACCCGCCGATCCGACGCAACAACTGCCGACCGGCCGGACAAGACCGCCGCTGCCGGCTGGTGCATCCAAGGGGAGGAAAGGATGACACTGAACCGCCGTAGCTTCATCAGGCACAGCGCCGTTGCCGGGGCCGGTGCCGCGGCAACCGCCGTCGGGCTGGCCACGCCGGCCCTGGCCCAGGGCAAGCGGGAACTGACGATGGTCATGGCCTGGCCGCACAATTTCCCCGGCCTTGCCTCCATCGCCTACAATTTCGCGAAGTTCGTCGAGGAACTGTCCGACGGCCAGATCACCATCAAGGTGAACGCGGCCGGCGAACTGGTCGGCGCGCTCGAGGTGTTCGATGCCGTGGGCCAAGGCACGGCCGACGTCTACCACAGCTCGGTCAGCTTCCTGGCCTCCAAGTGGCAGCCTTGCGCCTTCTACGGGCTCGTGCCCTTCGGGCTGAACGTCACGGAGCACTGCGGCTGGATGTATTACGGCGGCGGGCAGGAGCTTCAGCAGAAGATCTACCGCGACATGTTCAACCTCATCCCCTTCACCTGCGGCCAGACCGGCACGCAGATGGCGGGCTGGTTCAACAAGGAAATCAACAGCCTCACCGACTTCCAGGGCGTCAAGATGCGCAGCTCGGGCATCGCGGGCGAGGTGATGCGCCGCGTCGGCGCCAGCGCGGTGATGATTCCGCCGCAGGAAATCTTCACATCGCTGCAATCGGGCGCGATCGACGCGACCGAACTGTGCTGCGCCTGGCTCGACATCGCCAACGGCTTCCACCAGCACACCAAGTATTACTACACCCCCGGCTGGCAAGAGGTGAACAGCGCCGGCGAAATCGGCATCAACGCCGACCTGTTCGACAGCTTCACCCCGCTGCAGAAGAAGATCATGCAGCACGCGGCGCAATCGGCCAACTCGATGAACATCGGCGAATGGCCGTATTTCAACGCCAAGGCGATGGAAACCCTGCGCACCGAACACAAGGTCGATGTGCGCAGCTATCCCGACGACGTGCTGATCGCGCTGGCCAAGACCTCGCAAGAGGTGATGGCCGAACTGGGCCAGACCGACGACTACGCCAAGGAAACCTACGCCAGCTGGAAGGCCTATCGCGACGAGGCGATCCAGTATTCGGCGCTGGTGGATTACCCGACCTACCGCGCGCGCAAGCTGGCGTTCGAAAACGGCGCCTGATCGCGCGCCGCCTCTGCCACCCCCGGCCGGCCCCTTGCCGGCCGGGGTTTCTGCCTGCCGCCTCGGGAGTATCGCCTTGCGTCTGCTGGACCTGACCATCGCCGTGCTCGACGGCATCACCGCGCTGATCGGGCGGATGGTGTCGTGGCTGGTGCTTTACATGGTGCTGATGACCTTCGTGAACGTGGTGCTGCGCTACATGTACGGCATCGCCAACATCGCCATGATCGAAACGGTGCTCTATGCCTTTGCCATCGTCATGGCGGCCACCGGCGGCTGGACGCTGATGCGCAACGAACACGTCCGCATCGACATCCTCTATGGCAAGAAGCCCCCGCGCACCCGCGCCGCGATCGACCTGGGCGGCAGCCTGCTCTTGCTGGCGCCGGTGCTGTGGGTGATCTGGAACGCGAGCTATCCTTATGTGCAGCGGTCCTGGCGGCTCAAGGAAACCTCGTCCGACGTGGCGGGCCT
The DNA here is from genome assembly GCF_046292685.1 of Gemmobacter sp. GTDB lineage: Bacteria > Pseudomonadota > Alphaproteobacteria > Rhodobacterales > Rhodobacteraceae > Wagnerdoeblera. Next base: position 75,463 of record NZ_JBKBQM010000005.1, on the reverse strand, counting down.
GCCCTATGTCTACCTGCTCAAGTCCTTCCTCCTCGTCTTCGTCGCGGTGCTGGCGGTGCAGGGTGTGGCTTTCGCGCTGCGCAACCTGCGCATCCTGTTGACCGGGCGCGAAGACGCCCCGACCGTTCCGGCAGAGGGCACGCGGTGATTCACGAATACCTTGAAATCGGCCTGTTCCTTACGGCCATCGTCCTGATGATGCTGGGCTTTCCGGTGGCCTTCACGCTGGCGGGCACCGCACTGATCTTTGCGGTGATCGGCCAGTGGTTCGGCATCTTCCAGTTCCGGCAGCTCAACTTCCTGCCGCAGCGCATCTTCGGCATCATGTCGAACGAGGTGCTGATCGCCGCGCCGCTGTTCATCTTCATGGGGCTGATGCTGGAAAAGTCCCGCGTCGCCGAAGACCTGCTGCTGACCATGACGCGGCTGTTCCGCGGCCTGCGCGGGGGGCTGGCGCTGTCGGTGGTGCTGGTGGGCATGCTGATGGCGGCCTCCACCGGCATCGTCGGCGCCACGGTGGTGACGATGGGGCTGATCGCGCTGCCGGTGATGCTGAAACAGGGCTACGACCCGCGCCTTGCCACCGGCGTCATCTGCGCCTCGGGCACGCTGGGGCAGATCATCCCGCCCTCCATCGTGCTGGTGTTCCTGGGCGATATCCTGACCTATGCCAACCAGCAGGCCAACCTGAAGGCCGGCAAGGCCAGCGGCGTTTCGGTAGGCGTGGGCGACCTGTTCGCCGGCTCGCTGGTGCCGGGGCTGCTGCTGGTGCTGGCCTATGCGCTTCATGTCGTGGTGCTGGCCTGGATGCGCCCCGCCTCTGCCCCCGCGATGGTCGAACAAGCGGGCGCCGCCGACCTGACGCGCGGCCAACGCTGGGCGATGTTCTGGGGCGGGCTCGTGGCCCCCGGCGCGCTGGTGGTGGCGGTGCTGGGCTCGATCCTCGGCGGCATCGCCACCCCGACCGAGGCTGCGGCCGTGGGCGCCATCGGGGCCACGCTGCTGGCAGGGATCCGGGCGGCGTCGGGGCGCGGTGTCGGGCTGATGCTGGCGGGCGTGGCCGCGGCCATCGGGCTCATGGTCATCAACGGCTTCTTCAACCTCTTGATCCTGCGCGAGGATTTCAGCCCCACCGAAACCGCGATGCTGTGGCTTTCCTTCGGGCTGGTGGCGGTGATGGCCCTGGCCGTGGGCCTGGCGCTGTGGCATGTGCTGCGGCTGGGCGTGCTGACGGCGGTGGTGGAAACCACCGCGCGCATCTGCGGCATGATCTTTGCCATCCTGGTCGGGGCCAGCCTGTTTTCGCTGACCTTCCGCGGCCTTGGCGGCGAGGAAACGGTGCACCACCTGCTGCAGTCGCTGCCGGGCGGGCTGACCGGGGCGATGATCTTTGTCATGGCGCTGATGTTCCTGATGGGGTTCTTCCTCGATTTCCTGGAAATCGTGTTCATCCTGGTGCCGATCGTCGGGCCTTCGCTGATCCTGCTCGGGGCCGATCCGGTGTGGCTGGGGGTGATGATCGCGGTGAACCTGCAGACCAGCTTCCTCACGCCGCCTTTCGGCTTTGCGCTGTTCTTCCTGCGCGGGGTGGCGCCGCCTTCGGTGACCACGCCGCAGATCTATGCCGGGATCATCCCCTTCGTCGCCATCCAGATCCTGATGCTGGTGGTGATTGCGCTGTTCCCGGTGCTGGCCACCGGCCTGCCGCACCTGCTGTTCCGCTAGTCCGGCCCTTGCAGCGCCGGCCGGCGGGCCATGTCGGCGCTGCGCAGCATGGGCACCCGGCGGCCCGACCCCGGCGCGGCCAGCACGTGCCCGGCCGTCGGGGCCCGCTGCCAAAGGCCGGCCGGCATTGACACCGCCACGCCTGTGCCTAGGGTTGGCGCCCAAGCCCCAAGCCACAGGCCCGCGATGACCCCTCCCCCTGCCCCGCCCGGCCCGGTCGACCTGGCGATCACCTTTTTCTACTACCAAGACCTGCCGCGGGCTTGCGCCTTTTACGAACGGGTGCTGGGGCTGAAACTGGCGATCGACCAGGGCTGGTCGCGCATCTATCGCATCGCCGGGCAGGCGCATGTCGGGCTGGTGGACGAAACCCGCGGCATGCACCGCGCCGCCGACCCCAAGCCGGTGCAACTGTGCCTCCGGGTGCCCGATGTCGATGCCTGGCACGCCTGGGCGGCCGCGCAAGGCGTGGCCGGCCTGACGGCACCGCGCAATTCGCCCGAACTCGGCATCCGCGCCTTCGTGTTCAACGACCCCGAAGGCTATCAGATCGAAGTGCAGGCGGTGCCGGGCTGACGCCGCCCGCCCTCCTGCACCGCACCACCCCGAAAGGACAGCCCATGACCCGCCTGACCACCTCTGCCGCCGGCGTGTTCGTCATTGCCGCGACACCCTTCCTGCCCGATGGCGCGCTGGATTACGACAGCCTCGACCGGATGACCGAGTTCTACCTCGAAGCCGGGGCCACCGGCCTTACCATCCTTGGCATCATGGGCGAGGCGCCCAAGCTGACGGCGGCGGAATCGCAGGCGGTGGTGGCGCGGGTGCTGGCCCGGGTGGCGGGCCGGGTGCCGGTGGTGGTGGGCGTCTCCTCGCCCGGCTTCGCGGCGATGACCGAGCTTTCGGCCGCCGCGATGGATGCCGGCGCCGCCGGCGTGATGATCGCCCCGCCCGGCTCCTTGCGCACCGACGACCAGATCGTCGCCTATTATCGCAACGCGGCCGAGTTCATCGGCGACACGCCTTTCGTGTTGCAGGATTTTCCTCTGGTGACCGGCGTGCAGATCAGCGTGCCGGTGATTGCGCGCATCGTGGCCGACCTGCCCACCTGCGTCTGCCTCAAGCACGAGGACTGGCCGGGGCTGGACAAGATCAGCGCCTTGCGCGCGCCGGGGCGGCTGGACCGGCGCATCTCCATCCTGTGCGGCAACGGCGGGGTCTTCCTGCCCGAGGAAATGGCCCGCGGCGCCGATGGCGCGATGACCGGCTTTGCCTACCCCGAGATGATGGTGGACGTGACGCGCCTGATGGCCGCGGGCGACCCCGACCGCGCGCAGGATCTGTTCGATGCCTACCTGCCGCTGGCGCGGTTCGAACAGCAGCCGGGCCTTGGCCTTGCGGTGCGCAAACATGTGATGATGCGCCGCGGGATCATCGCGCACGACACCCAGCGCCGCCCCGGCGCCGCGCTGTCGGCCGCCTCGCGCGCCGAGGTGGACCGGCTGATGGCCCGCCTCGCCCGCCGCCTGGCCGAACTGGGCTAGGCCGCCGCCGCGGCCGGCACGAAGGCCAGGTCGAACCGCACCTGCCCCGGGGCGACCCGCTGCGCCACCGCGACCCCCATCGCGCGGGCCAGCGCCTGCACGATCGACAGGCCCAGCCCCATGCCGCCCGACCCGCTGCCATTGGCAAAGCGGCCCTCGGCCAGCACAGGGTCGGCGGCCGGGTTCTCGATGCTCAGCCGGGCATCCGGGGTCAGGCGGATGCGGATGTCGCCGGTGCCGTGTTCGGCGGCGTTTTCCAGCAGGTTGCGCAGCAGGATCGCCAGCGCGTCGGGGTCGGCCGCGACCATCAGGCTTTCCAGGTCGCTGTCGTCGAACCGGATCGGGTGGCGGCAGACGGGGCGCAATTCATCGATCAGCAGGCGCAGGATGCGCAGCAGGTCCGCCGGCCCGCGCCCGATGCCCACCCCGGCCTCGGACCGCGCCAGCTGCAACAACCGTTCCACCCGCCGCGCCAGCGCATCGACCAGCCCGACCGCCGCCGCCGCGTCGGGGTCGGCCGAAAGCTCCAGCCGCGCGCGGATGGTGGCCAAGGGCGTGCGCAGCTCGTGCGCGGCATTGGCCACGAAATCGCGCTCGGCCTCGCGCATGTTGCCGATCCGGCCCAGATAGCCGCCGAAGGCCAGCGCCAGCGGTTGCAGCTCGGCCGGCAGGTCGCCCACCGCCACGGGCGACAGGTCGTCGGGCCGCCGCGCCGCCACCGCCTGGGCCAGCGCCTGCACCGGCGCCACCGTTTCGGCCGTGGTCCGGCGCAGGCCCCACAGCAAGCCCGCAATCAGCGGCAAGGCCAGCACCAGAAAGGCCGAAGCCGCCTCCAGCATTTCCTCGCGGCGCCAGCTGCGGGCGTGGGCCGCCTCGATCACCGCGCGCTCGGCGCTGCGGCGCAGGATGCGCCAGCCGGCCACGTCGTGAAACCCGTCCTGCGTCAGCGGCGGCCAGGGTGCGGGCGGCACCACGCCGCCTTCGGGCACCACGCGCAGGATGCGCTCGCCGTCGCGGGTTTCCACGCCCAGATTGCGCGGAAACACGTTTCCTTCGGCCGCATCCAGAAACAGCACCGTGGTTTCGACCAGCGCCTGCAGTTCCTCGTCGAACATCTCGTTCAACTCGTAGTCCAGCAGCACCATCGACAGCGCGATCGTCGCCAGCCAGGCGCCGACCACCAGCCCCAGCACCCGACCCGCCAGCCGGCGACGCAGCGACCAGGGCCGGGCGGCGGCGGTCATGGCAGCACATAGCCCAGGCCGCGGCGCGTCTCGATGACGCTGGCGCCCAGCTTCTGGCGCAGGCGCGAGACATAGACCTCGACCGCATTGCCTTCGATGGCGGCATCGAAGCTCGACAAGGCTTCCTCCAGCGCGGCTTTCGACAGCACGCGGCCGCGCGCGCCCAGCAGCGCATCGAACAGCGCCCATTCCCGCGCGGTCAGCCGCACCTCGGCCCCGTCGCGCCACAGCCGCGCCGCCGCGCGGTCCACCTCCAGCCCGGCCACCTGCAACCGCGCCTCCGGTGCCCCCTGCCCGCGCCGCGCATGGGCGCGGATGCGCGCGGCCAGTTCGTGCAGGTCGTAAGGCTTGAGCACGTAATCGTCGGCGCCCGCGTCCAGCCCGGCAATGCGGTCGCTGATCTGTTCGCGCGCAGTGGCGATGATGACCGGCGTGCGGTCCCCCGCCGCGCGCCAGCCGCGCAGCACCGACAGGCCGCTGCCGTCGGGCAGGCCCAGATCCAGCACCACGCAGGCATACTCCGCCACGTCGCGCGCCGCCCGCGCAGTGGCGGCATCGGGGGCATGATCCACGACGTGCCCTTCGGCCTGCAGAAAGCGAAGGGCCGACTGGGCAAGCTCGGGGTTATCTTCGACGAACAGCAACCTCATGCCCCTGCATAGCGCCCCGCCCGCCCCGGGGCGACGGAAAATTTGCGCGAGCCTCGCCGCTGTAAGCCTGGCGCAAGCTGGGCAGGTCAAGGCAGCCGCGGCACCAACGCCCGAAACGACCGCAAGAAGACCATGACCGAAGCCCTGAACCGACCCGCCACTCCCCTGCGCCTGACCCGCCCGGTCCTGCGCCAGACGACGCTGACGCTGATCGTCGCCACCTACATCATGCTTGTGCTCAACCTCGGGTTCTGGGGCCATGTCGCACGGGTGTTCGACGATTCGCCCTTGCAGATGGCGGTGTTCGGGCTGGCCTTCTGGGCGCTGACGGTGCTGACGCTGGAATTCTTCGGCCCCTGGCGGCTGCAAAAGCCGGTGGCGGCGCTTCTGATCCTGATGGCGGCGGGGGCGCAATATTACGAACGCAACTTCGGCGTGGTGATCGACCGCGAGATGGTGCGCAACGTGTTCCAGACCACCTTTGCCGAATCGCGGCACCTGGTCACCTCGGGCAGCATCTGGCAGATCGGCCTGACGGGCGCCTTGCCCGCCGCGCTGGTGTTCTGGCCGCGGGTGCAGCGGCTGGGCCCCTGGCACCAGCTCTGGCGCTGGCCGCTGGGCGTGGCCCTGGCCTTTGCGCTGCTGGCGGGGGCGCTGTTCTCGCAATTCAAGGCGTTTTCGGCCGCGATCCGCGCGCAATCCGAACTGACCGCCACCTACCAGCCCGGCGCCACCATTGCCGCACTGGCGAAATACGGCAAGGAACAGTGGCGCACCGCCGATACGGTCGTGCGCCCCATCGGCACCGATGCCCGCCCCGGCCCGCGGCTTGCGGCGGCGCAAAAGCCCGTGCTGCTGGTGATCTGGGCCGGTGAAACCGCCCGGGCGCAGAACTTCGGCCTGAACGGCTATGCCCGCGACACCACGCCGGGCCTGCGCGAACGCGGGGTCATCAACTTTGCCGATACCCGGGCCTGCGGCACCTCTACCGCCGTGTCGCTGCCTTGCATGTTCTCGGCCCTGCCGCAGGCCGACTATTCGCGCGCGGCCTTCCTCGGGCAGGAAAACCTGCTCGACGTGCTGGCCCGCACCGGCATGGATGTGCAGTGGCACGACAACAACACCGGCGACCAGCGCATCGCCACCCGCACCGGCTGGTCCCAGGTGGATGCGACGCTGGACCCCGCGGCCTGCAAGGTGGAATGCACCGACGAGGTGTTCCTGCCGCTGATCGAACAGACGATGGCCACCATGACCCGCAACACCGTTCTGGTGCTGCACATGATCGGCAGCCACGGCCCGGCCTATTACCTGCGCTATCCACAGGAACGCGCAGTCTATCAGCCCGAATGCAAGACCTCGGAGTTTTCGGCCTGCACGGTCGAACAGATCGTCAACACCTACGACAACACCATCCTGCAAACCGATTACGTGCTGTCGCGCAGCATCGACATGCTGGCCGCGGCGGACCGGGTGGTGCCGGCGATGATCTACATGTCCGACCACGGCGAATCGCTGGGCGAGGACGGGCTGTACCTGCACGCCGCCCCCAGCTTCATGGCGCCCGACGTGCAGACCAAGGTGCCCTTCGTGATGTGGCTTTCGCCCGCCTTCCGGCAGACGATGGCGCTGGACGACACCTGCCTGCAAGCCGCCGCCCGGGCGCCGGCCAGCCATGACAACCTGTTCCACAGCGTGCTAGGCTTGCTGGATGTGACAACTTCGGTGCGCGACCCGGGCCTTGACCTGACGGCCGCGTGCCGCACGGCGGAGACCGGCTGATGAGCACACCGGAATCGTCGCCGCGCCAGGTGGTGCGGCCTCGCGGCGGCCTGCTGCACGTGATCGATGCGGCCGGCTATTCGCTGGCGGGGTTCCGCCGGCTCTGGGCCGAAACCGCCGCCCGGCTGGAGATTCTGGGCGCGGCGCTGGCAGCGCTGGCGTTCTGGTGGGCGGGGGCGGCGCTTTGGCACTGGCTGGTCGGCGCGGCGCTGCTGGCGTTGGTGCTGGCGGTCGAGGCGCTGAACACCGCCATCGAGGTGCTGACCGACCGGCTGTCGCCGGAATGGTCGCAGATGGCCAAGGATGCCAAGGATCTGGGCTCGCTTGCCGTGGGGCTGTTGCTGGTGCTGGCGGGCGGGTTCGTGGTGCTGGTGGTGACCGGGGCGGTCTGACCCCGGCTCAGCCTGCCCCCTGCCCTGCCGGCAAGGCCGCGGCATGCGCCAGCGCGGCCTCCAGCGGCAAGGGGCGCGCGAACAGGTAGCCTTGGCCAAACGCCACGTTCAACCCGCGCACGAAAGCGGCCTGCGCCTCGTCCTCGATCCCTTCGACGCAGACATCCGCCCCCAGAAGGTCGGACAACACGCACATCATGCGCACCATCGACTGCTTGCGCGTATCGGCCTGCACCCCGTCCACAAAGGCGCGGTCGATCTTGATGAGGTCGAAACTGAGCTGGTTGAGATATTCCAGCGACGAATAGCCGGTGCCGAAATCGTCCAGCGCCACGCGCACACCCAGGTCGCGCAACCGCCCGATCTGGCGCGCGGCGGCGGCGAAATTGCCGATGACCGAGCTTTCCACGATCTCGATCTTCAGGTTGGCCGGGTTCACCCGCTGGCGCGCCAGCAAATCGGCCAGTTCGGGCACGAAGGCCGGCTGCATGACCCGCGCGGCATCGAGGTTGACCGACAGGAACAGGTCGCGCTGCGGCCCGTCGGACCTGGCCCATCCGGCCAGAATCTCGACCGCGCGCAGCAGCATCTGCTGCGAAACCTCGCCCATCACGCCGATTTCCTCGGCCACAGGGATGAAGCGGCCGGGCGGCACCAGCCCCAGCTTGGGGTGGTTCATCCGCACCAGGGTTTCGAAACCGCGGGTCACGCCGCTGCGCATGTCGACGATGGGTTGCAGATACGGCACGAACCAGCCGTTGTTCAGCGCGGCCCGCACCTCTTGCCCCATCTGGGCCCGGTCGCGCGCCGCCGCCGCCTGTTCGGGCGACAAAAGGTTCATCGGCCGGCCCTCGGTGCGCGCGATGCGATAGGAACTCCAGGCGTCACGCATCACGTCCGAGGTCGTCACGCCCGCGCCTTCGACCGGCATGGTGGCGCCAGCCCAGACTTCCAGCCAGATGCTGCGGCCGCCGGCCTGAAACGGGCGGGCAAAGGCGCGGGCCAGCGCCTCGGCCACGGTGGCCACATCGCAGGAACCGACGCGGTCGGCCGGCAGCAATGCGGCATAAAAATCGCCCGACAGCCGCGCCAGATCGGCACCGAAGGGCAGGCACGCCGACAACCGTTCGGCGATCGAGGCGCGCAGCGCCTCGATCTCGCCTGTGCCCAGATCCTCCTTCATCGACACCACGCGCGGCACGCCCAGCACCATCGCGCGAAACGGCACGCCGGCCCGGATCAGGGTTTCGATCTGCGCCAGGATGGTGGCCTCGTTGGGCAGGCCGGTGGCGGAATCGATGGTGCGCAGGTCGTGCACGTCGGTCTGCGTGCCGGCCATCAGCGTGGCGCGGCCGGTTTCGTCGCGGGCGCATTTGCCGCGGCACCACATCCAGCGCCAGGTGCCGTCGGCATGGCGGATGCGGTAATCCTCGTGCAGGAACTGGCTGGTGCCTTGCAGATGCGCCCGCAGCGCCGCGCGCAGGCGTTGCACATCGTCGGGGTGGACACGGCCGAGCCAATCCTCGATCTGGCCCAGGGTTTCGGTTTCCAGCCCCAGCAACTGCCGCCAGCGCGGCGAAAACTCGGCCGAGCCGCGCACCAGGTCCCAGATCCAGACCCCGTCATTCGCGCCTTGCACCACCAGATCCAGCCGCAGCGTGCGTTCGCGCACCTTGGATTCGAGGTCGTCGGCCAGTGCCGAAAGCCCGCGGATGTTGCGGCGCACGTTTTCCAGCAACGAATTGATCAGCAGCGTCAGTTTCTGGATGTGGATGTTGTCGGTGTCGGTATCGACCGAAACGGTGATGTCGTAGTTGTCCTTGACGATGGCGCACAACTGGTCGCCGATGGAGGCCACCATCGCATCGGTCGGGGTCATCGGGCGCATCAGCTCCGACAGCCGGCGCGCCGGCGGGGCCTCGGCCATCGCGGCGGCAACCTCGGCATCCAGCCGGCTTTCGTCAGCGGGTTCCTGCGGGAAGGCAGGCCGGGCGCGACGCACCGCCATGCCTCAACCCTCGGCCGGCGCCGGCGTCGCCGGGCGGGGGGACATGCCGGTGGGCCGGCCGGCAATCGCCAGCCAGCGCACCGCAAAACCGCAGGCCTCGGCCCCGGCCTTGCGGCAGCGCAGCATCTCGATATCCACAACGTCGCCGAATTCGGCCGCCATCGCGCACACCAGGCTTTTGTAAAGCCCGCACAGCTGCAACTGCGACCTGTAGCGCACCGCGACATGGTGGGGACCGTGATCTTCCAGGTGGAACTTGTCGGCGGTGGTGTCGCGTTCGATCTTGGAGCGCATGCCGGCGCCGATCAGGGCGTGGATCTTGGCCTGCATGCGCACCAGTTCCTCGGAATTGGCCGACATCGAGATGAATTGCGGGAACACCTGTTTCACCACCTCGACGAAGGTGCGGGAAAACAGGTCATGCAGCTCGTCCGCGCCAAGGCCGGTCACGCGCTGGGTGGCGGCCAGCAGGCGGCCCATCTCCTCATCGGCATAGTTCTGGTCCATGCGGAACACGCGGTCGGGCGGCACGCCGGCTTCGCGGAACACGGCAAGCCGCAACGGTTCGCCCCCGGCCTGAAGCAGGCATTCGGTCAACGTCTTCTGGATGATCCCGATCATCGCCGCCCCTTTGCATCCGGCACGGGGGGCATCCTGGCACGGCAGATGCCAAGAAATCGTGAACGCGAACGCAGGGCGGGGAAGGCCGTGGAAATGGCTCAAACATGGCGCGCCGCTACGATGGCGCGCAAAATCGCATCAAAATGCGCAGGACCGGGAGGCCAGTGCCGCGCCGGTCAATCCAGCGCGGCGAAAAAGGCGGCGATCGCGGCCTCCAGCCGGTCGCGCCCGACGGTGGAAAAATCGCGCGCGGTCTGCAGCTCCAGCCGGCCGGCGGTGGCGGTGCATTTCACCTCGCCCTCGCTCAGCGGCAGGCGCAGCACCTGCTTGCCTCGCCCGACGGGGCGGCCGCGGGCATTTCCCCGCGGGGAAATCGCGGGGGCCGGCGCGGCCCCGGCAACGAAGCCGCGCAGGATCTCCAGCTCTTTCTCGGCGCTGCGGCGGGGGGCGGCGGCCAGCAGGCGGGCCAGCCGCGCCTGTGCCATCGGGTCGGCCTCCAGCCGGGCGGCGACCTCCAGCCCCAGGGCGCGAGGGATGGCCTCGGGGTGTTCCAGCACCTTTTCCAGCGCCTGCATCAGCGCCGCGAAACGGCGGATGTAGCTGCGCTTTTGCGGCGAGGCGGTAGCGAACAGCCGGTTCACCGCCGTGTCCAGATCGGGGCAGCCGGTATCGGGGTCGTCGGCATAGCTGCGCGCCAGCCGCGCCATTTCGGCCCAGGAAATATCCTTGCGCACCAGGTTTTCGTCCACCATCCGGCGGTAGAGCGATTCCAGCGTTTCGCCGCGCGCCATGATGCCGGCCGGGATGCGGGCATAGCGGTCGTCGCCGGTTTCCGCGTGCAGCGCACGATAGGCCGACAGCCGCCGCCAGCCCTGCACCAGCTCGAACCCGCCATCCTCGCGTGGCTCCACCCGGATCGGGTTCGACAGGCCAAGGTCGCGGATCGACTGTTTCAGGTCGTCCAGTTCCGGGTCCAGCCGCCGCGAGCGGTCGCGCACCAGCTTGCTGGTAGAAATGCTGTCGAGCGGGATCAGGTCGGTGACCAGGCCCAGCTTTTTCAGCCGCACGAATTCGTGGGCCAGGGCATCGTTCTCGGCCCGGATCGCGGCCTCCTGCTCTTGCCGGCGGCGCAGCGATTCGGCGTTTTCGCCGATGGCGGTGGCCATCGGGCCGCGGCGGACGGGCGTTTCCGGCGCGGGGGCCGGCGGCTCGTCCTCGGGCAGGTCCATGTCGAAGATGCGGCGTTTCTTGCTCATGCGCCGGTGTCCTCCAGCCGATCCCAGGCCGCACAGATGTTCGTGCGGAATTCTTCATACGCCTTGTCGAAGGTGGCGCGGGCGCGGCGCCAGGTTTCGCGGGTCATGTCGCGGTAGTCGATTTCATAGACAGAGCTCAGAAAGCGCCCCGACTGTTCCACCGCGCGGGTGTGTTCGATCGGGTGCTGTGCCACCCTGTCGCCAAAAACCTTGCGAAAGGCTTCCAGCATCGCACGGTGCAGGTCGTTGCCGGGCTCGTAACGGGTGAGCAGGAAGCGGATGTCGAGAAACGCCTTGGGCAGGGTCGATTTCCCCGCGGGGAAATCGGCAAAGCCGGCGGACAAGTCCTCCAGCGCTTCGGCCAGCTGGCCGATGAAGCTGGTGGTGCTGTCGTATTCCCAGTAGCCGGGGCCGGAGGGGATATAAAGCACATCGGCCGCAAACACCGCGTTCATCGACTGATAGCCGATGGCCGGCGGGCAATCGAACAGGATGAGGTCGTAGGCATCGTCGGGCAGCTGGTCCAGCCAGCGCGAGACGGCGGCGAAAAAGCTCCAGTCCGGGTTGAGGTGGCGGTATTGCGCGCTGGCGAATTCGACGAAGGCGGCGTTGGCGCAGCTTGGCACCAGGTCGATGGTGGACCAGCAGGTCGGCTTGATGAAGTCGGGGGCGCGCAGGTCGCCAAGGCCCATGCCTGTGATCTGCGCGGGCAGGCGGCGGCGCGGCAGGGCGGCACCCGATTCGGCACCTTGCGCGCTGCGGTTCATCCGGTCGGTCTCGCGGATCAGGTCGCGCGCCATGATGCCCCAGACGGTGTGTTCCTCGGCCACGTCGTTGAGGCCCATCGAGTGGCTGAGCGTCGCCTGGGGGTCGAAGTCGATGCACAGCACCCGGTAGCCATCCAGCGCCGCCGCATGGGCCAGATGCAGCGCCACGGTGGATTTGCCGGCACCGCCCTTGAAGTTGGCGATGGCGGCGCGGATCGCGCGCTTGCCGGCCGGGCGATAGGGCAGCAGGCTCTTGCGGTTGATCTTCATCTTGCGCCGCATCTCGTTGATCTCGTCCAGGCTGAACCAGCGCTGGCGGCCATCTTCCTCGACCTCGCCATCGGGCAGGCCGGGTTCGGCGGCCAGGCGGCCGCGAAAGGTGGACTGGTTGACCTTGAAGATCAGCTCCGCCACCTCCCAGCTGGAGAAGCGGCGAAGGGTCTTTTCCATCTCGGGCGAGAAGGTCTGCTTGCGGATCCAGCCCTGCATCTTCAGCGAGGTGTCGCGCAGTTGCAGCAGATCCTTGTGAGTGAACATCGAAGCCTCGGCGTTATTTCTGCATCGATCAGAAAATACGTGGATTTTGCAATCGGCGCAAATGCAAATATACTGCACCCGGATTTCCCCGCGGGGAAATGCCCGGCCTTGCGCCAAAGGACGCGGGCAAGGCCAAGGGCGATTCGGTCGGGGCGCCGAGGCGCCACAGGATTTGGGGGGACATGCAGCGCGGACCCCATCGGGTTGAGGGGACATTTCCGGCCCTTTGGGTGTCAGCCAGCATGTCCCCCAATACCATTGAACCTTTCGTTCCGATCGGATGCAGGGCGGAAAACGCCCCGGCTGTGGCTTGGGCTTGACAGAATCGGAAAGCAGGACGCAAATAGGCGCATGTTCGGGATTAACGTTGTGATCCCGGGTCAACCAAGGGGCCGGCAGAGCCCCCGCCCCGACCCCTGGGGCAAGGAGCAGGCGATGAAACTGGCACGGCCCGCGGGTCCGCATGCAGCGGCGCGCAAATACGACATCCTCACGGCGCTCGGCGCCTTTGCCTGTGCCGGCGACAAGCACCTGCAACGGTTGGTCCTGCGCTTCATCACGCTGATCGTGGCGCGTTACAACTGGCTGGCCGACGAGCTTGCCGTGGGTCAGGCGGAAATCGCAGCCCTGTGGGCGGTGGACGAACGCACCGTCAAGCGCGAGATGGCGCGCCTGCGCGATATGGGCTGGCTGGTGGTCAAGCGGCCGGCGGCGCGGGGCCGGGTGGCGGTGCACGGGCTGGACATCGAAGCGGTGCGCGCGGTGACCGAACCGGCCTGGGGTGCGGTCGGCCCGGATTTTGCCGCCCGGATGGGCGGGCAGGGGGCTGCGCCGGCGGCGCCGAACGTGGTGGCCTTTCCGCGCGCCGCCGTGCCCGAGATGCCGCCCGGCGCCAGCGGCTGGGACCGCGCCCGCGCCCGGTTGCAGGCCGAGGACAGCGCGATCTTTGCCGCCTGGTTCGCGCCCTTGCGCCTGCGCGAAGCCGAAGGCGGCGCGGTGGATCTGGTGGCGCCCAGCCGGTTTCACGCCAGTTTCGTGGCCACGCACCACCTGGGGCGCCTGGCCGCGGCCTTGCGCGACCAGGGGCTTGGCCTGGGGGGCGTGACGGTCAGCGCCTGAGCGGTCAGACCCGTTCCAGCGCGATGGCGATGCCCTGGCCGACGCCGATGCACATGGTCGAAAGCGACCGGCGCCCACCGCCGAATTTCAGTTGCAGCGCGGCGGTGCCGGTGATGCGCGCCCCGGTCATGCCCAGCGGGTGCCCCAGCGCGATGGCGCCGCCGTTGGGGTTGACGCGGGCGTCGTCGTCGGCCAGCCCCAGCAGCCGCAGGGTGGCGATGCCTTGCGCGGCAAAGGCCTCGTTCAGTTCGATCACGTCGAAATCGGCCGGGGTCAGGCCCAGGCGGGCCATCAGCTTCTGGCTGGCGGGGGCAGGGCCGATGCCCATGATGCGCGGCTCGACCCCGGCGGTGGTGCCGCCCAGCACCCGGGCGATGGGGGTCAGGCCATGCGCCCGCGCCGCCGCCGCCGATGCCAGGATCAGCGCCGCCGCGCCGTCGTTCACGCCGCTGGCGTTGCCGGGGGTGACCGAACCGCCGGCGAACAGCGGCTTGAGCTTGCCCAAGGCCTCCATCGAGGTGGCGCGGGGGTGTTCGTCGCGGTCCACCACCAGCGCGTCGCCCTTGCGCTGCGGAATGGTCACCGGGGCGATTTCGGCGGCAAGGCGCCCGTTGGCCTGCGCGGCCGAGGCCTTGGCCTGGCTGGCCAGCGCCATGGCATCCTGCGCCTCGCGGCTGATGCCGTAGGCGTCGGCGACGTTCTGGCCGGTCTGCGGCATGGAATCGGTGCCATAGGCGGCCTGCATCGCCGGGTTCACCAGCCGCCAGCCGATGGTGGTGTCGTAAATCGCGGCGCTGCGCGAAAAGGCGCTGTCGGCCTTGGGCATGACGAAGGGCGCGCGGCTCATGCTTTCGACGCCGCCGGCGATCATCAGCTCGGCCTGGCCGCAGGCGATCTGGCGCGCGGCGATCAGCACCGCATCCATGCCCGAGCCGCACAGCCGGTTGACCGTGGTGCCCGACACCGACATCGGCAGGCCCGCCAGCAGCAGCGCCATGCGCGCGACGTTGCGGTTGTCTTCGCCGGCCTGGTTGGCGCAGCCCATCACCACATCATCGACCGCGGCCCAGTCCACCCCGGGGTGGCGCGCCATCAGTGCCCGCAGGGGCACGGCCGCGAGGTCGTCGGTGCGCACCGACGACAGGCTGCCGCCATAGCGCCCGACGGGCGTGCGGATATAGTCGCAGATGAAGACATCGGTCATGGCGGGCGGCCTCCGGCAGGGTCGGTTCGCCCCGATTTCTACAGCCCTGCCGGGCGGTGGCAACCCTGATGGTGCGCAGGCGCCGGTCAGGGCAGGGGCGGGTAGGCCGGCGGAAAGATCGTGCCCACCGGCGGGTGGCCCCAGGTGCGGTCGGGGTATTTTGCCACCAGCCGGTCGAATTGCGCCTGGGCGCGGGCGCGCGCGGTGGCCATGTCGAGCCCCGGCACCTGGCCTTCGCGCATCGACAGGCGGCCATCGACGAAGACCGCCCGCGTGACCCGGCCGGTGGCGCCCAGAATGAGGCTGCGCACCGGATCGACGCGGGGGGCGATCAGCGGGTCGGCCATGTCGAACACCGCGATGTCGGCCTTGGCGCCGGGCATCAGGCGGCCGAGGTCGGCGCGGCGCAGCGCATCGGCCCCGCCCAGGGTGGCGGCGTCGAACAGGTGTTCGGGGGCGGTTTCGGTCAGGCTGTCGCCCATGAGGCGCGCGGCCATCACGCCCACGGCCATGTTCAGCACCATGTCGGGCGGTGCGGTATCGGTGCCCATGCCCACCCGAACCCCGAGCTGACGCAGTTTCGCCAGCGAGTTCAGCGCCGCCCCCGAGCGGGCAAAGACCAGCGGGCAATGCGCCACCGTCACGCCATGCGCAGCGTAAAGGGCCAGATCCTCGGCGGTGGCCTGCACCGCATGGGGGGCGATCAGCCGGTCGTTGAGCGCGCCGAAGGACGCCAGCCATTGCGGCGCGGTGCTGCCGTGCAGGCGGGCCATCGCCTGGCGTTCCATCAGCCCTTGCGCCATGTGCAGCCGGACAGGGATGTCGAGGTCGGCGGCGGCGGCCATCGTTCGGGTCAGCAGGGTTTGGGTGCAGGTTTCCACCCGGTCGGGCGCCAGCATGCCCTGGACCAGCCCGCCGAAGCGGCCGGCCTGCGCCCGGACGAAGGCGATGGCATCGTCGAGCCCTTGCAACCCGCGCGCCTCGTCGAAGCGCGGTTCCAGCACGCCGGGGGCGGTGCAGACCATCCCGCCCGAGCGGTAGGCCGGCCCCAGCCAGACGCGCAGGCCCAGCTCGCCCGCCGCCTCGGCCGCGGCCTCGAACTCGGCCACGGTTTCGCCCCAGGCGCGGTAGAACAGCGAGGCGATGGGCAAGGCCGAGGTGATGCCGTTGCACAGAAGCTGCGCAAAGGCGAAGCGTTTCTGAAACGCCAGTTCCTCGGGCGTGTACATCTCGTAGGGGCCGCGGTCGATGTAGCTTTGCGGCCAGACGCGCCCCTTGGCCCAGGCCGGGCCGCAATCCACGCCGAGCAGGGTGGTATCGAGGTCGGACAGCGCGTCGAGGTCGATGAAGCCGGGCGAAACCAGCACCTCGCCCAGGTCGAAGCGGCGGGCGACCTCGCCGGGGAAACGCGGGCCGACATAAAGGATGCGGTCGGCCTCCAGCACGATCTCGCCGTGTTCCAGCAGGCGGTGGCTGCCGCCGTGATGCGCGACGATCCAGCGGGCGGCAAGCGCGGTGCGCCCTTGCGGGCGGGCACCGAGGGTCAGCGATTCCAGCATCTTACGGGGCCTTCGTCAGCGATTGGCCATGCCGCGCGGTGACGCGGCCGGATTTCAGCACAAGCACGCGGGGCGCGCCGTCGACCACCGCTTCGGCCAGGGTGCGCCCCGCAAGCAGCGTCAGGTCGGCGGTGCAGCCGGGGGTCAGGCCATAGCCCTGCACCCTCATCACCACCGCCCCGCCCGTGGTGCAGACCGACAGCGCCAGGTCCACATCGGCATCGGCGCGCAGGTTGTTGCGCAAGGCGATGATGCGGGCTCGGTCCAGCATGTCGGGGCGGTTCCAGGGGTTCCAGGTATCGCGCACGCCGTCGCAGCCGGCGCCCATGCGCAGGCCGGCCGCAACCAGGCGTTTCACCTGCGGCACCTCGCGCGAGGGCGCGCCGGTGGTGAGGATCGCCACGTCCTGATCGGCCAGAGCCGCCAGCATGGCTTCGGTGCGCGGCCAGTCGGGCATCCCGAGGCAGAAGGCATGGCTGACCGCGACGCGCCCCTGCATCCCCAGCGCGCGGGTGCGTTCGAGGATCAGGTCCAGCGAAAAGGCGCCCAGATCGCCCGGTTCGTGCAGGTGAATGTCGATGCCCTTGCCGTGGCGGTCGGCCAGGGCAAAGATGGCGTCGAGGTGGCCCTTGGGGTCGCGGTCGATGCCGCAGGGGTCGAGCCCGCCGACCAGATCGGCGCCTTCGCGCAGGGCTGCATCCAGCAGTTCCACCGTGCCGGGGCGGCAGAGCAGCCCCGATTGCGGAAAGGCGACGATTTCGATGTCGACCTGACCGGCCAGGGCGGCGCGGGTTTGCAGCAGCCCGTGCAGCATGTCCAGGCCGTGGTCGGTGTCGATATCGACATGGCTGCGGATATGGGTGGTGCCGGCCCCGATCAGCGCCAGCGCGTGCCGCATCGACTGGCGGTGCGGGTCGAGGCCAAGGGCGGCGCGGGCGGCGCGCTCGTTGTCGATCATCGCGCGCAGGTCGGCGCCGACGGCGTTTTCGTACCAGTCCATGCCCATCACGGTCTTGTCGAGGTGGGTATGCGCCTCGACCAGGCCGGGAATGGCGATGGCGCCGCCGCCGTCTTCGACCGGCAGGCCGGGGGCCGACAGGGCAGGGCCGATTTCGGCGATGCGGCCGGCGCGGATCAGGATGTCGGACGGGGCGCCGCCCATCGGGCGGACGTTGCGCAGCAGAAGGTCGGACATCACGCCACCTCGCAGCACAGGCCGCCGCGTTTCCCGCGCGGCCAGTCGTAGGCGCCGGTCTTGGCGGTGCGGTAGCCCATGCCGACGATGGCTTCGGCCTGTTTCACCGCCGCCGTCACCCCGTCGATCACCGGAACGCCGGTGGCGGCGGTCAGCCGGCTGCACAGGTCGGCCATGCCGGCGCAGCCCAGCACCACCGCCTCGGCGCTGTCCTGGGTGCGGGCGGCGCGGATTTCGGCCACCAGCAGGCGAAAGGCGGTTTCGGGGTCTTCGTCCAGCGCCAGCACCGGCAGGTCGATGGCGCGCACCCGCCGGCAGCGGCGGCCGGCGCCATAGGCATCGACGAGGTCTTCGATGATCGGCACCGAGCGGGGCAGGGTGGTGACGATGGAAAACCGCGCCGCCAGCGTCATGGCCACCTGCACCGCCGCCTGGCAGATGCCGATGACCGGGCCGACCGCCACCTCGCGCGCGGCGTTCAGGCCGGGGTCGTCGAAACAGGCGATGACATGGGCCTGCGCGCCTCGCGCCTCGGCAGCGCGGATCGCGGCCAGCAAGGCGGGCACGGCCATCGCCTCGTCGGCGTAGCCTTCGATCGAGGCCGGGGTATCGGCGGGGGTCCACAGGTCGATCACCGTGCCGGGGGCGGCCACGCGGGCGGCGGCGCGCCCGGCCAGTTCGGTCATTGCGCGGGTGGAGTTCGGGTTGACCAGATGCAGGCGCATCAGCGGGGTTCCTTTGCGGGGGTTTGCGCCACTTCCAGCGCGGCCATGCCGGCGGGTTTCTTCAATTCGAACTGGCGGTCGGCAACGATGTAGTTGTCGGCGTGCAGGCGGGCCAGCGGCTGGTAGACATCGGGGTTCACATACCGGCCCCGTTCGTCCAGACAATCGTCGCGCACGGTCATTTCCACCACCTCGCCCATCACGATGGCGCGGCGCGGATAGTCGATGATCCGGTCCAGCCGGCATTCCATCGCGCAAGGCGTGCGGCTGACGAAGCGTGCGTCGATCTGCCGGCAGGGGCTGGTGTCGAGCCCGGCAAACACGGTTTCGTCGACATCGCCGGCAAAGTTGACGCCGCACAGGATCATCGCCTCGGACAGCGCGAGGTCCACCATGTTGACGCAGAATTGCCCGGTGCGGCGAATGTTGACCAGCGTGTCCTTTTCGCTGCCGTCGGGGCGGGCGCTGAAGCCGATGATGACGATGGGCGGTTCATGCGCGAAGACGTTGAAAAAGCTCATCGGGGCGGCGTTGGTGTGGCCCGCCGCCGCCCGTGTGGTGACCAGCGCGATGGGGCGCGGCCCGATGAAGTTGGTGAGCAGGCGGTAACGGTCCTGCGCGGGCAGGGCGGTAAAGTCGAAGTTCATCATCCGGCCTTTCGCAGCGGTTCCGCCTGTTTGCGCCCTTCCTGCACCGCGTGGCAACGCACCTGCGCGGCCCCCTTAGCCAGGAAAAGCGGCGTTTCGCTGCGGCAGCGCGCGTCGGCCAGCGGGCAGCGCGGGTGGAAGTGGCACCCCGGCGGCGGGATGATGGGGTTGGGCACCTCGCCGGCGGGGCGGTCGATGTCGCGGTTCTTCATGCCGATGTCGGGGATCGTGTCCAGCAACAGCCGGGTATAGGGGTGCTGCGGGCGGGCAAAGATGTCGGCCGCCGGCGCAAGTTCCACCAGCCGGCCCAGATACATCACCCCGATCCAGTCCGAGATGTAGTTGACCACCGCCAGGTCGTGGCTGATGAACAGGTAGGTCAGGCCAAGTTCGCGCTGCAAGTCGCGCATCAGGTTCAGGATCTGCGCCTGCACGCTGACGTCCAGCGCGCTGGTGGGTTCGTCGCAGACCAGAAACTCGGGCCTGGTGGAAATGGCGCGTGCGATGGAAATGCGCTGGCGCTGGCCGCCGGAAAACTCGTGCGGGAACTTTTCGCCATCTGCCGCCGAAAGGCCCACGAACTCCAGCAGGCGGTCCACCTCGCGGCGGCGTGCCGCCGGGTCGGGGTGGGTGCCGAAGGATTTCATCGGTTCGCCGATGATGCGCGCCACGCGCCAGCGCGGGTTGAGGCTGGCGTAGGGATCCTGAAAGATCATCTGCATCCGCCGCCGGGTTTCGGGCGGGCTGCCGGCGGGGCGGCCGGCCAGTTCCACGCCGTCGAACCGGATGCTGCCGCCACTGGGGCGCGTCAGCCCCATCAGCAGCTTGGCCACGGTGGACTTGCCGCAACCGGATTCGCCCACGAGGCTGAGCGTCTGGCCGCGGGCGATGCTGAAATCCACCCCGTCGACGGCATGGACGAATTGCCGGGGGCTGCGGTCCAGCATGCGGCTGAGGAACGGGCGCGACAGGTCGAAGGTCTTTTTCAGGCCGGCGACCTGGATCAGGGCTTGGGTCATGCGGGCACTCCTTGCGCCAGATGGCAGGCGACCTGGGCCGGGCCTTCGCCGCGCAGGGCGGGGCGTTCGGCAGTGCAGCGGCTCATGCGGTGCGGGCAGCGGGGGGCAAAGGCGCAGCCGGCGGGCCGGGCGGCCGGGCGGGGCATGGCACCTTCGATCTGGGGCAGCACCTCGGGGCGCGGCCCGATGCGCGGGATCGAGGCCATGAGCCCCGCGGTATAGGGGTGCTGCGGGCGGGTCAGCACCTGGGCCACCGGCCCGACCTCGACGATGCGGCCGGCATACATCACCGCCACGCGGTCGGCGGTTTCGGCGATGACGCCCATGTCATGCGTGACCAGAATGACCGCCGCCCCGGTTTCGCGCGCGAGACGCCGCAGGAGCGCGATGATCTGCGCCTGCACCGAAACATCCAGCGCCGTCGTCGGCTCATCCGCGATGATGAGGCGTGGTTCCGCGCACAGGGCCAGCGCAATCACCACGCGCTGCCGCATCCCGCCGGAATACTGGTGGGGGTAGGTGTCGATCCGCTTTTCCGGGGCGGGGATGCCCACGCGGCGCAACCAGTCGATCGCGCGTTCCCGGGCCTGTTCGCGCGTCAGCGGCAGGTGGGTGCGGATGGTTTCGATCAGCTGGTCGCCCACGGTCAGCACCGGGTTCAGGCTGGTCAGCGGATCCTGGAAGATCGCGCCGATCTTGCGGCCGCGGATCCTGCGCATGGCGGCGGGGGGCAGGGTGTCGATGCGCTCCCCCTCCAGCCGGATTTCGCCCTGGCTGATGTAGCCGGGCGGTTCCAGCAGGCCGATGATGGCGGCGCCGGTCATCGACTTGCCCGCGCCGCTTTCGCCGACCATGCCCAGGATTTCGCCGGGTTCGACATGGATCGACACGTTCTCGATGGCGTTGGTGGCGCCGTGACGGCTGGGAAAGGTCACGGTCAGGTTTTCGACGGTGAGCAAGGCCATGACGTTACCTCAGTTTCGGGTTGAGCGCATCGCGCAGCCAGTCGCCCAGCAGGTTCACCGACAGAACAAGGGCCACCAGCACGAAGGAGGGAAAGATCACCACCCACCAGATGCCGGAAAACAGGAACTCGTTGCCGATGCGGATCAGCGTGCCGAGGCTGGGTTGCGTGGCCGGCATGCCGACGCCCAGGAAGGACAGCGTCGCCTCGGTCAGCACGGCCATGCCGAGGTTGATGGTGGCGATCACCAGCACCGGGCCCAGCACGTTGGGCAGGATGTGCTGCACCATGATGCCGGTGCGCGACACGCCGTTGATGCGCGCGGCCTGCACGTATTCCTTGTTGCGTTCCACCATCGTGGAGCTGCGCACGGTGCGGGCATACTGCACCCAGTTGGTCAGCCCGATGGCCAGGATCAGCACCCAGATGGCCGCCTGCTGGTGCTGCGCCGGCGGCAGCGCGCCGCGCACGATGCCGTTGACCAGCAGCGCCACGAGGATGGTGGGAAACGACAGCAGCACATCGGCAAAGCGCATGATCGCCCCGTCCACAATGCCGCCCACGTAGCCGCCCAGCAGCCCCAGCGAGATGCCGACCACCGCCGCCAGCGCCACGCTGGCAAACCCTACGATCAGCGAAAGCCGCAGGCCGTAGAGGATGCTGGAATAGACGTCGCGGGCCTGGCTGTCGGTGCCCAGCCAATAGCGCGGGTCGCCGCCCTGGACCCAGGCGGGGGGCAATTCGCTGTCGAACAGGTTGAGCTGGCCGATGTCATAGGGGTTCTGGTTGGCCAGCAGGGGGGCCAGGATCGCGGCCGCGAACAGCACGATCAGCACCAGCGCCGAAATCCGCGCCGACCACGAGCGGCGGAAACTCCAGGCCACGTCGCCGGACAGCGCGCGGGAAAGGGTCGAGGTTGCCATGTCCGGTTCCTTTCAATGTGCGGAACGGGTGCCTTCGACGCGCAGGCGCGGGTCGAGCACGACGTAGAGCAGATCGACGATGGTGTTGATGGTCACGAAGATCAGGCTGACCAGCACCAGATAGGCCGCCATCACCGGCACATCGCCGAAGCCGACCGCCTGGATGAACAGCGCCCCCATGCCCGGCCACTGGAACACGGTTTCGGTGATGATGGCGAAGGCGATCAGCCCGCCCAGTTGCAGCCCGAAGATGGTGATGACCGGGATCAGCGTGTTCTTCAGCGCGTGGCGAAAGTGGATGGCGCGGTCCGACAGGCCGCGGGCGCGGGCGAACTTGATGCAGTCGGTGCGCAGCACCTCCATCATCTCGGCCCGGACCAGACGCATGATTAGCGTCAGCTGGAACAGGCACAGCATGATCGACGGCAGGATCAGTGCCTTGAGCCCGGTCACGGTCAGAAAGCCGGTGGACCACCAGCCCACATCCACCACCGTGCCGCGCCCGTAGGAGGGCAGCCACCCCAGCCAGACCGAAAACACCAGGATCAGCAGGATGCCGGTCACGAAGGTCGGCAGCGAAATGCCGACCAGCGACAGGAATTGCAGCGCCTGCGTGCTGAAGGCGCGGGGTCGCAGCGCCGTGAGGATGCCCAGCGGGATGCCCAGCACCAGCGACAGGCCGGCCGCCACCAGCACCAGTTCCGCCGTGGCCGGGAGACGTTCGGCCAGCAGGTTGGAAACCGGCCGGGCGTTGCGCCACGAAAGCCCGAAGTCGCCTTGCGCCGCCCGGGTCACGAAACGGGCGTATTGCACATACAGCGGCTGGTCGAGGCCAAGGCGCGCGCGCACGTCCTCGCGTTCGGCCACGGTGGCATTTTCGGCGACCATGGAATTCACCGGATCGCCCATGAAGCGGAACATCATGAAGGCGATCAGCGCCACGGCCAGCATCACGAAGACCGATTGCACGATGCGGCGGACCAGAAACCCGAGCATGGTTCTCCTCCCTCTGCCGGGAATGGAAAGGGGGCCGCGCCGTTGCCGGCGCGGCCCGCGGGGTCGGCGCTTGACCTGAGCATACCACAGGCGGACGAGGTCGTCGGCGGCCTGCGGCAGCTCGACCTTGTCGCTCGCGGCCCAGGACAGCGGCTGCTGGTGCACCGGCAGCCAGGCGATATCGGCCTTGGCCAGCATCAGCGCCTCGACCATCATGGCCACGCGCTTGTCCTCGTCCATTTCCACGGCGATGGCCTTGGTCAGTTCATCGACCTTCGGGTTGGAATAGCCCGCGGGGGTGAAGGTGCCGTAGCTGCCTTCCTTGCTGGCCAGCATCGCCGACAGCACCGAGAAGCCGTCGAGCATGGGCAGCGTGGCCCAGCCCAGCATGAACACGTCCACCTTGTGCTCGTCGACCTTCTGGAAGTGGATCTGGCGTGGTTCGGTGACCAGACGCGGCTGGAACCCGGCCTGCGTCAGCATCGCGGCCATCGCCTGGCAGATCGCCTCGTCGTTCACGTAGCGGTCGTTGGGGCAGTTGAGGTTGAAGGCGAAGCCGTCGGGGTAGCCCGCCTCGGCCAGCAGCGCCTTGGCGCGGGCCGGGTCATAGGGCAGGCGTTCGTCCATCGCCGCGGTATAGCCCTTGACCTCGGGCGCGATCAGCGAGCCGGTGACGCGCGACTTGCCGCGCATGATGCGGTCGCGGATCAGGTCCATGTTGATCGCGTGATACAGCGCCTGGCGCACCCGCAGATCGGCCAGGGGGTTCTTGCCGGGCGTGTTGCCGTCGACCAGCTCGGGGCCCATGTTGATGCCCATCATGATGCTGCGCAGGCCGGGGTTTTCCAGCATGCGCACGCCGGGGGCGGCGTCGATGCGCGCGGCATCCTGCAAGGGCGCGGGTTCGATCAGGTCGATTTCGCCCGACAGCAGCGCGGCCACGCGGGTTGCGGCCGAGGCGATGGGCGAATGTTCGATGCGGGTCAGGTTGTGGGCCGGGGTATCTGGGCGATGTGCTGCGCGATCTGGTGTCGCGCACCTCGCTGATCGTGGTGATGTATCAGCGCCGGTCGCAGGTGGATTGCGGCCCCGACGAACACGCGGACATCGTGGCGGCGATTGCGGCCGGCGACGCGGCGCAGGCGATGGCGTTGATGGACCATCACATGGACCATCTGGAGGGCACGCTGGATCTGGATGACGACAGCGCCCGCCAGACCGACCTGAAGGATTTGCTGCAATGACCCCGCCGGCCGACCTGCTGATCCGCTGCGCCAGCGTTGTCACCGTCGACCCCGACCGGCGGGTGATCGAGGATGGCTGGATCGCCGTCACCGGCGACCGGATCGCCGGGATCGGCACCGGGCCCGCGCCGCAGGCCGCGCGGGTGATCGACCGGCCGGGGCTGATCGCGTTGCCCGGGCTGATCGACGCGCATTCCCACGCCGGGCACGGGCTGGTGCGCGCGGCCGGCGCCGGCGACGGCGACGCCTGGTTCGACATTTGCGCGGCGATTTACGCCGAGGCCGCCACGCCGGCTTTCTGGGCCGCCGAGGCGCGGCTGGCCGGGCTGGAGCGGCTGATGGGCGGGGTGACGACGGCGGTCGCCTTGCTGGGGGGCGGGGCCGACGTTTACCGCACCGATACGCCCGCGGCGGGCGATGCGCATTGCGCCGCCAGCCGCGAAACCGGCTTGCGCACCATTCTGGCGGTGGGGCCGGGGCGGCTGCCGTTTCCGCGCGGGTTCGGCCCCGACCGTCGCCCGGTGGGCTTTGCCCGGCAGATGGAGGTCGCCGCCGACCTGTTCGCCCGGCATGACGATGTGCTGGGCCGCGGCACCGGCATTGCGCTGATCCTGCCGGTCTATCTGCCAGCGCACTATCTGCCAGCGCACATGGCCGCCGATGGTGCCGAAATCCGTGCGATGGCACTGGCGATGGCCGATCTGCAGGCCCGGACCGGCGCGCTGTTCACCCAGGATGGCCACCGATCGGGCAGCATCGCGCTGGCCGAGGAGCTGGGCCTGCTGTCGCCGCGTGCGGCGCTTGGCCACGGCATCGAGCTGACCGGGGCGGATGTCGCCGCCTTGCAGCGCACGGGGGCCAGCATCATTCACAACCCCAGTGCGATCATGTCGATTTCCGGGCGCTGCCCGGTGCCCGAGCTGATCGAGGCCGGGGTGAACGTCTGCATCGGGTCCGATGCCGGCGCGCCCGACCGTGGCTTCGACATGTTCCGCCACATGGCGCAGGCGATGCATTACCACCGCCGGCATTTCCGCGATGCCGCCGTGCCGCCCGAAGGCAAGGCGCTGGAGATGTGCACCATCGACGCTGCCCGCGCGCTGGGGCTGGAGCGCGCGCTGGGGTCGCTCGAGGTGGGCAAGAAGGCCGACATCGTGCTGCTGGATGGCCGCAAGGCCCATCTGTGGCCGCCGGTGATGGTGCTGAACCGGGTGACCCATTTCGCCAATGCCGCCGATGTCGATACGGTGGTGGTGAACGGCCGGGTGCTGGTGGAGGCGCGGCAGGTCCGGCACCTGGATGCCGGCGCCATCCTGGACGAGGCGCAGGCGATGGCCGATGCGATGTTCGCGGCCATCGGCCGGCCCGATGCCCGGCAGGAATCGCCCGACCTGTGGCGCCGCGCCCGCCGCGCTGCGGCGCCCTTTCGCCCCTCGGGCGAACCCTGACCCCTTGCCGGCGGGCATCGGCGGCACACATGTTCGTGGCTTGTCGCGCCGGGCAGAACCGGGAATATGGCTGGCGGACGAAGGAGGCAACGCGATGCGCCGCAAGGCGGAGAACCGGGCAAGGTGAGGCCGACAGGCGCAAGGGCGCTGTTCCTGGCGGTGGCGGTTGCCGCCATGGCGGCGGGTTGGCTGGTGCTGCGCGGTCAGGTGCCCGACCTGGCCGCCTTGCGCGGCCATGTGGCCGCGCTGGACCAGTGGCGTCAGGCGCACCCGGTGTTGCTGTGGGCGCTGGTCTTTGCCGGCTATGTCGGGGTGACGGCGCTGTCGCTGCCGGTGGCGGTGTGGATGACGCTGGCGGCCGGGGCGCTGTTCGGGTTCTGGTGGGGGTTGCTGCTGGTGTCCTTCGCGGCCAGCCTGGGCGCCACGCTGGCATTTCTTGCGGCGCGGTATCTCTTGCGCGATGCGGTGCGCCGCAGGTTCGGCGCGCGGATGCAAGGCATCGAGGCGGGGTTGGCGCGCGACGGGGCGTTCTACCTGTTTGCCTTGCGCCTGGTGCCGCTGGTGCCGTTCTTTGCCGTGAACCTCGTGATGGGGCTGACGGCGATGCGCACGGCAACCTTTTACCTCGTCAGCCAGGCAGGGATGCTGGCGGGCACGGCCGTTTACGTGAATGCCGGCACGCAGCTGGCGCAGCTCGACAGCCTGTCGGGCATCCTGTCGCCGGGGATGCTGGTGTCGTTTGCGCTGCTGGGGCTGTTTCCGCTTGCGGCGCGCGGCGCGGTGGCCTGGGTCCGGCGGCGCCGGGTCTATGCCGGGTATCGCCGCCCGGCGCGGTTCGACCGCAACCTGGTGGTGATCGGGGCCGGGGCGGCGGGGCTGGTGTCGGCCTATGTCGCGGCGGCGGCGCAGGCCAGGGTGACGCTGGTGGAAAGCGGCGCGATGGGCGGCGATTGCCTGAACACCGGCTGCGTGCCTTCGAAGGCCTTGATCGCCAGCGCGCGGGCGGCGCATCAGATGCGCCATGCCGACCGGCTGGGTCTGGCGCCGGCGGAACCCGTAGTCGCCTTCGACCGGGTGATGGCGCGGGTGCAGCAGGTGGTCGCGGACATCGCCCCGCACGACAGCGTGGAGCGGTATACCGCGCTTGGCGTGGAGGTGCTGGCCGGCCACGCCCGCATCGTCGATCCCTGGACGGTCGAGGTGGCTCTGAACGGCGGCGGCACGCAGCGGCTGACCACCCGCGCCATCGTCATCGCCACCGGCGCGCGGCCGCTGGTGCCCGATCTGCCGGGGCTGGAGGCGGTGGACTACCTGACCTCGGAAACCCTGTGGGAGCGGCTGAAGGGCCAGCCCCGCCCGCCGGCGCGGCTGGTGGTGCTGGGCGGCGGGCCGATCGGGTCGGAGCTGGCGCAGGCCTTTGCCCGGCTGGGCTCGGCGGTGGTGCAGGTGGAACAGGCGCCGCGGTTGCTGGCGCGCGAAGACCCCGAGGTTTCGGCGCTGGTGCAGGCGGCCTTGCAGGCCGACGGGGTGCGGGTGCTGACCGGGCACCGCGCGCTGCGCTGCGGGCAGGACGGCGGCGAAGGCTGGATCGAGGTTGCAGGCCAGGACGGCGCCGTGCAGCGCCTGGGTTTCGATGCGCTTCTGGTGGCCACGGGCCGTGCGGCGCGCCTTACCGGCTTTGGGCTGGAGGAACTGGGGATCCCGGCGGGGCGGGTGGTGGAAACCAACGCCTGGCTGGAAACGCTGTATCCCAACATCCTGGCGGCCGGCGATGTGGCAGGGCCCTGGCAGTTTACCCATGTGGCCGCGCATCAGGCCTGGTATGCGGCGGTGAACGCGCTGTTCGGCGACCTGCGCCGGTTCCGCGCCGATAACCGGGTCATACCGCAGGCCACCTTTACCGACCCCGAGGTGGCCCGCGTCGGGCTTTCGGAATCCGAGGCGGTGGACCGGGGGGTTGCCTTCGAGGTGACGCGCTACGACCTTGCGGACCTTGACCGCGCCATCGCCGACAGCACCGCCACAGGCTTCGTCAAGGTGCTGACCGTGCCCGGCAAGGATCGCATCCTGGGGGTCACCATCGTCGGCCCGCAGGCGGGCGAGCTGATTGCGGAATACGTGCTGGCGATGAAGCACGGGCTGGGGCTGAACCGCGTTCTGGGCACCATTCACATCTACCCGACCCTGGCCGAGGCCAACAAGTTCGCCGCCGGGGCCTGGCGGCGGGCGCATCTGGACCCGCGGCTGTTGCGGCTGCTGCGCTGGTTTCACGACCGGAGGCGCGGATGATCGACGCCGCGCTGATCCCCGTGCAGCGCCGGATGCTGGCGCCGGTGGCCGCCGCGCTGGCGGCGCGCGGCGTGCAGGCCGACCATCTGACGCTGGCGGGCTTTGCCATCGGGGTTCTGGCGGTGCCGGCGCTGGCGCTGGGGTTGTTCGGCTGGGCGCTGGCGGCCATTCTGCTCAACCGGCTGTGCGACGGGCTGGATGGGGCGGTGGCGCGGCACCGCGGCGGCGGCAGCGACCGCGGCGCCTTTCTGGACATCGCGCTGGACTTTGCGTTCTACGCGCTGGTGCCATTGGGCTTTGCGCTGGCCGATCCGGGGGCCAATGCGCTGGCCGCGGCGGTGCTGATCGCGGCTTTCGTCGGTACCGGGTCGTCGTTCCTGGCCTTTGCGGTCATCGCCGGGAAGCGCGGCATGCGGCCCGATGCCTACCCCACCAAGGGCATCTATTACCTTGGCGGTTTGACCGAAGGGGCCGAAACCATCGTGCTGTTCGTGGCGATTTGCCTGTTTCCGCAAGCTTTCGTGCCGCTGGCCCTTGTCTTTGCCGCCGCCTGCGCCATCACCACGGTGACGCGCTGGCTGCAAGGCTGGCGCAGTTTCGGCCCCTCTGACCGTCCTTGACACACCGCCCCTGACACCCGGAAAGCCTGCCATGCGCCTTGCCCTTGCCGCCGCCCTTGCCGCCTTGTCGCTGACTGCGCCGCCCGCGCGGGCCCAGCCGGATTGGCCGGCAACGCTGGAAGCCGCGCGGGGCCAGACGGTTTACTGGAACGCCTGGGGGGGCGATGCGCGCACCAACGCCTTCATCGACTGGGTGTCGCAGCAGACGACGGCGCGTTACGGCGTGCGGGTGCAACAGGTCAAGCTGTCGGACACGGCCGAGGCGGTGACGCGGGTGCTGGCCGAAAAGGCCGCCGGGCGGACCGAAGGCGGCAGCGTGGACCTGATCTGGATCAACGGGCCGAATTTCCTGGCGATGAAGGAACAGGGCCTGCTGCACGGCCCCTTTGTGGCCGACCTGCCCAATGCAAGGTTCCTGGACCTGTCGCCGGGTGCGCCGGCCGCGCTGGATTTCACCGTGCCGGTCGAAGGGATGGAAAGCCCCTGGCGGCTGGCGCGGTTCGTCTTTGTGCACGACAGCGCGCGGGTGCCGCAACCGCCGGCCCGCATGGCCGATTTCGTGGCCTGGGCGGCGGCCAACCCGGGGCGGCTGACGCATCCGAACCCGTCGAACTTCATGGGGGCGACGTTCCTGAAGCAGGCGCTGGTAGAGCTGGCGCCCGATCCGGCGGTGTTGCTGGCCCCGGCCGATGACGCCGCCTATGCCGCCGCCACCGCGCCGCTGTGGGCCTGGTACGATGCGCTGCGCCCGAACCTGTGGCGCGGCGGCGCGGCTTACCCGGAAAACGAATCGGTGCAGCAGCAGTTGCTGAACGATGGCGAAATCGACATCGCCATGTCGTTCGATCCGGCCTCGACCGCGGCCGCCATCGCGCAAGGGCTGCTGCCCGACACCGCGCGCGTTTTCGTGACCGAAGGCGGCACGCTGGGCAATGTGAGCTTCGTGGCGATTCCCTTCAACGCGGCCCACAAGGAAGGGGCGCGGGTGGTGGCCAATTTCCTGCTGGATCCGGCGGTGCAGGCGCATATGCAGAACATCGAGGTTCTGGGCGCCTTTTCGGTGCTGGACCCCGCGCGGCTGGACGCGGCGGGGCGCGCCGCCTTTGCCGCCTTGCCCACGGCGCCTGCCTTGCCGACGCTGGAGGAGCTGGGCCCCTCGCGCCCCGAGCCGCATGCCAGCTGGATGACGCGCCTGACCGAGGACTGGGCGCGGCGCTATACCCGGTGAACGTGCCGCCGCCCGCCCGCGCCCCGGCCTTGCGCGCCGCGCTGCTGGTGGTGCTGGGGTTTGGCCTGCTGGCGCCGATTGCCGCCGGACTGGCCGAGACGTTGCGCGCGGCCTTCGGGGTGATGCCGGGGCTGGGGCTGGTGCAGCCGGGGCTTGGGGCCTGGCGCGACCTGGTGGCGGTGCCCGGGTGCGCGCGTGCGGTGGGGCTGAGCCTGTGGACCGGCCTTGCCTCGACCGGGCTGGCGGTGGGCCTGGCGCTGGGGCTCGGCGCCTGGCTGCACGGGCGGCTGTCGCCGCGGCTGGCGGCGCGCTGGCTGGTGCCGCTGCTGGCGGCGCCGCATGCGGCGGTGGCGATCGGGCTGGCCTTCGTGCTGGCGCCTTCGGGCTGGCTGATGCGGCTGGTGGCCCCGGTGGCCGGTTGGGTGCAGCCGCCGGCCTCCGGGCTGGTGGGCGACCCGCTGGGTCTGGCGTTGATCCTGGGGTTGGTGGTCAAGGAACTGCCGTTTCTGCTGCTGGTGATGCTGGCGGCGCTGGGGCAGCTGCCGGTGCAGGCGCAGATGCAGGCGGGCCGGTCGCTGGGCCGCCGGCCGGCCGAGGTCTGGCTCTGGGCCATCGTGCCGCAGCTTTGGCCGCTGATCCGGCTGCCGGTGCTGGTGGTGTTGGCCTATGGCCTGTCGGTGGTGGACATGGCGCTGATCCTGGGCCCTTCGACCCCGCCGGTGTTGGCCGTGCTGGTGACGCGGCTTTACGTGGCGCCCGATCTGGCGCAGGTGCTGCCGGCCTCGGCCGGGGCGGTGGTGCAGGTGGGTTTGGTCGTGCTTGGCCTCGTGCTGGTCCGGGGCGCCGAAAGGGTGGCGGCGCGGCTGGGCCTGTGGTGGCTGCGGCGCGGCGCGGGCGGCGGCGTGGTTCTGGCGGCGCTGGCCCGCGTGCTGGCGGTTGCGGTGGCCGGGGTGCTGCTGCTGGGCGCGCTGGCGCTGGCCGCGCTGGCGCTGTGGTCGGTGGCCTGGCGCTGGCCCTGGCCCGAGGTGTGGCCGGTGCAATGGTCGCTGGTGGCCTGGCGGTCGGCCGGGCTGGGGCCGGCGCTGGGGCAGACGCTGCTGCTGGCGGGGGCCAGCACCGCGCTGGCGCTGGGGGCGGCGGTGTTGTGGCTGGAGGCCGACGACCGCGCCGGCCGCCCGCCCCGCCCGTGGCTGGAACTGGCGATCGGCCTGCCGCTGCTGGTGCCGCAGGTCGGGTTTCTGTATGGGTTGAACGTGCTGCTGCTGCGGCTGGGGCTGGGCAGCGGTCTTGGGGCGGTGATCTGGGCGCAGGTGGTGTTCGTGTTTCCCTATGTGCTGATCGCCTTGCGCGGCCCCTGGCGGGGGCTGGACCCGCGCCTGACGCGGGTGGCGGCCTCGATGGGCCTGGGGCCGTGGCGGCGCCTGTGGCGGGTGAAGTTGCCGATGTTGCTGGCGCCCGTGCTGACGGCGGCGGCCATCGGGGTGGCGGTTTCGGTGGCGCTGTATCTGCCGGTGCTGTTCATGGGCGGGGGCCGCATCGCCACCCTGACGACCGAGGCGGTGGCCCTGGCTTCGGGCAGCGACCGGCGGGTGACGGCGGCGATGGCCAGCTTGCAGGCGCTGGTGCCGCTGGCGGGCTATCTGGCGGCGGTGCTGGTGCCCGCGCTCGTCTGGCGCAACCGGGCCGGGATGCAGGGGGGCGCGCGATGAGCCTGGAGCTGGAGCGGGTGCAGATCGTCGCGCCCGCGGGCGCGCTGTTCGCCCCGCTGGACCTGCGCATCGCGCCCGGCGCGGTTGCCACGGTGATGGGCGCCTCGGGCGCCGGGAAATCGACCCTGCTGGACGCGATTGCCGGGCATCTGGCACCGGGGTTCCGGCTGGCGGGGCGCATCCGGCTGAACGGGTGCGACCTGGCCGGGCTGGCGCCCGAGGCGCGCAAGGTGGGGCTGATGATGCAGCAGCCGGTGCTGTTTGCGCATCTGAGCCTGGGCGACAACCTGGGCTTCGGCCTGCCGGCGCGGGTGCGCGGGCGCGCGGCGCGGCGGGCGGCGGTGGCGGCGGCGCTGGAACAGGCCGGGCTTGGCGGCCTGCACGACCGCGACCCGGCCAGCCTGTCGGGGGGGCAGCGGTCGCGCGCGGCGCTGATGCGCACCTTGCTGGCCGAACCGGCGGCACTGTTGCTGGACGAGCCCTTTTCCAGCCTGGACGCTGCCTTGCGCGCCGACATGCGGCGCTTTGTCTTCGGCCATGTCCGCAGCCGGGGCATTCCGGCGCTGCTGGTCACCCACGACCCCGCCGATGCCGAGGCCGCCGGCGGCGCGGTTGTGCACCTGACGACCGGAGGCCCCCATGCCGCCGGGGTCTGAGCGCCCGCACATCGTGCTGGTCGGGGCGGGGCATGCGCATCTGCTGGCGGTGCCGGCGATTCGGGCGGGCCTGCCGCAGGCGCGCATCCTGTTGGTCGATCCGGCGCCGGCGGCGACCTATTCGGGGATGTTGCCGGGGGTGTTGGCCGGGCATTACAGGCTGCGCGATGCATCGGTGGATCTGACGGGTTTTGCCCGCCGCCACGGGATCGAGGTGATGCAGGCCGCTGCGGTTGCGGTCGGCGATGGCGCGCTGGAGCTGGCGGGGCCGGCCGGGCACCGCCGGGTGGGGTTCGATCTGGCCTCGCTCGATATCGGCAGCCATGCGCGGATGCCGGAGGTTGCGGGGTTCGAGGCGCATGCCGTCGCGGTCAAGCCGCTGGGCGGCTTCGTTGCGCGCGTCGGGCCGCTGCTGGAGGCGCAGCAGGGCTTGCCGGTGGCGGTGATCGGCGCCGGGGTCGCGGGCGTGGAAATCGCGCTGGCGCTGGTGCATCGCCATGCCGCCCGGGTCACGCTGATCGAGGCCGGGCCGACCATCGGCCGCGGGCTGGCGCCGCGCAGCGTGGCGCTGCTGGAACGGCGGTTGCAGGCGCAAGGCGTTACGGTGGCCGCAGGGGCGCGGGTGCAGGCGGTTTCGGCCGAAGGCGTGGAGCTGGCCGGGGACCCCCGCATTCCGGCGCGGCTGGTGATCGGCGCGGCGGGGGCGCGCGCGGCCGAATGGCTGGCCGGCTGCCTGCCGGTGGACGAACGCGGTTTCGTGCGGGTGGACCCGACCTTGCAGGTGCAAGGGCGCGGCACCCTGTTTGCCGCCGGCGACTGCGCTGCCATGTCACACGCGCCGCGGCCCAAGGCCGGCGTCTACGCCGTGCGACAGGCGCCGATCCTTGCGCGCAACATCGTGGCGCTGGCGCGCGGCGCGCCGCTGGTGCCCTATGCGCCGCAGGACGATTTCCTGAAGCTGGTCACCTTGGGCGAACGCGCGGCGGTGGCCGAATGGCGCGGGCTGACGCTGCAGGGCCGCTGGCTGTGGCGGCTTAAGGACCGGATCGACCGCGGCTTCATGGCGCGGCTGGGGCACTGAGCCGAGGGCGTTCGGTGGTTGGGGAAGATCGCTGCGATCTGCAAAATGCTGCGATTTCGAACGCTACTTCGCCTTTTGACGTCGGCGACGCGACGGCGGGCGCGCCTCGCGCCGGATTGGCTGCCACGGTCGCGTGCCCGGCCCGGCATGGGAAAGGAAAACATGGCGTTCGGGCTGGCGGCAACGCGGTTGCATCTTCTTTCAAACGACCGTTTCAAACAGTGTTGCAAGATTGCAAATCATGGTCGAAAGCCCTCCAGGGCCGCAATCGCCCGGCTGGCGACCGGCCGGGCACCCGGGCAGGCGCTTGCAATGACGGGCGCTTGTGCCTAACACCATGCGGCAGCGCACGAACGGGCCGCCGCAGGGAAGAGTGGCCGAGTGGTTTAAGGCAGCGGTCTTGAAAACCGCCGATGGGCAACCATCCGTGGGTTCGAATCCCACCTCTTCCGCCAGCGCCGCCAGGATCGCCCCGGGCTCAGCGCCCCGGCCCGGCCGTTTCCCGGCGGAACACCCACAGGTGCATCAGCACGAAGTTCAGCACCGGCGCCATCACCACGATCGCCGCAGACCCGGCCCAGTGGCTTGCGCCCAGGCCGGCGGTGACCCCCTGCATTACCGCCATGCAGGCCAGCAGCGTCAGGCCATGCACCGCAAGGTAACGCAGCAGCTCCGGCCCCCCGGGCGCGCGCGAACGGAAGGTGGCGCGGCGGTGGCCAAGGTAGTTGACCGGCAGCAAGACCAGATAGGCCAGCGCCGCCGCCACGGGTTCGGAAACCGGGTGCACCAGACCCGCCACCACCAGCGCGTAGGCGGCACTGGTCGCCCCGCCCACGATGCCGAAGCGGATCATCCGGGCCGGCAGCGCCTGCGACCTTGCCAGCCACTCCAGCGGCCTAACCACCCTTCACCGCCAGGCACCAGTATTGCGCGCCGAACGGCAGCCGGCCGAACCAGCCGTCCACGGTCATCAGCGTCTCGGTCTGCGGCGGGATCGACAGCACCGAACGCGCGATCACCTGCGTGGCGCCGGCCTTGCGGAACAGCTCCACCGTCTGCCCTCGGGTCAACAGCACCGCGTCGCGGTCGATTGGGCAGGTGTTGACAATGCGGCGGGTGACCGGATTCCAGGGGTTGTGCTCGATCACCAGCGCCAGCCCGCCCGGGCGCAGCACGCGCAGCATGTCGGCGGCCAGCGCCTGCCACTGGGCCGGGGGCACGTGGTGGAACACGCAGATCGCCATCGCCATGTCGAAACCGGCGTCGTCGAACGGCAGGCGGTCGCCGCCATAGGCCATGTAGCGGTAATCGGGAAAGCGCGCCTTCGCCTGGTCGATCGAGGCCGAAGATACATCCACCCCCGTCACGCTGCGAAACGATGGCCCGATCAGGTCGTGGATTTGCCCGATGCCGCAGCCCACGTCCAGCAGGTCCATGTCGGCCGGGCTTCGGCCGCGCGCCGCCAGCAACCGCGCGATCAGCCTTGCCTTGTGACGGGTAAAGAAATCGTGACTGGCACCGAAGCGGCCAAGGCTTGCGTCGATGGTTTCCGAATAGCGCCCGGCCACCCCGTCGAAGATCTCCTCGTTGACCGACTTGCCCGCCATGTCACCACCGCTTCCACGGCGCGCGCCCGGTTTCCCACAGCCCGTGCAACAGGTCGCGCTCGCGCAAGGTGTCCATCGGTTGCCAGAACCCGGCATGCGCAAAGGCCGTCAGCTGCCCGGTTTCGGCGAGCCGCTGCAGGGGCTCCTTTTCCCACACCGTCGCATCGCCTTCGATCAGGTCCAGCACCTTGGGCGACAGCACGAAGAAGCCGCCGTTGATCTGGGTGCCATCGCCCGCCGGCTTTTCGGTAAAGGCGGTGACCGCCGACCCCCGGGTCTGGATCACGCCGAACCGGCCAGGGGGCACCACCGTTGTCACCGTGGCAAGGCGGCCTTGCGCCCGGTGGTGGTCGATGCTGGCGGTGATGTCCACATCCGACAGCCCGTCGCCATAGGTCATGCAGAACGCCTCGTCCCCCGCGACCCAGGGCCGGATCCGCCGCAGCCGCCCGCCGGTCTGGGTATCGAGGCCCGTTTCCACCAGCGTCACGCGCCAGGGCTCGCCCCCGCCCTGCTCATAGACCGTGTCGCCGGTGGCATAGTCAAAGGTCACCGCAGCACTGGAATGCAGCCGGTAGTTGGCGAAGTATTCCTTGATGACATAGCCGCGATAGCCCAGGCAGATGACGAAGTCGTTGATGCCGTGGGCGGCATAGATCTTCATGATGTGCCACAGGATCGGCTTGTCGCCGATTTCCACCATCGGCTTGGGGCGCAGGTGGCTTTCCTCGGAAATGCGGGTGCCGCGCCCGCCGGCCAGGATGACGGCCTTCATGCCCGCGCCCTTTCCGTGTCGGGCGCGCGGTCCAGGTTCAACGAGGTTTCGATGATGGTCAGCGGGCGCACGCGCACCTCCTCATAGATCCGGCCGACGTATTCGCCCAAAATCCCGATCAGCATGGCATTGAGCCCGATGGACCCCAAGAGCAGCACCGCCAGCGTGGCAAAGCCGGGCGGCCAGTCGGCCCCCCCCAGGGCGTAGCGGCCGACATACCACAGGATCATCAGGAAGGCGCCCAGGAACGCCGCCATCCCTATCCAGGTCGCCAGCCGCAAGGGCACCAGCGAATGATTGACGATGCCGTCCATGGCAAAGCCGAACAGCCGCCGCACCGGGAATTTCGATTTGCCGAATTCGCGCGCCGAACGGTCATACGGGATGCCGGTCTGCCGCGCCGACAGCGCCGACACCAGCCCGCGCGTATAGGGCCGCGCATCGCGCACCTCGCGCAACCGTTCGATCACGCTGCGATCCACCAGACGGAAATCGCCGGCGTCGTCGATCATCTGGTCGTCGGAAATGCGCCGCAGCAGCCGGTAGAACCCCTTGCGCGCCAGTTGCAGCACCGCAGCCTCTTGCCGCTTGCGCCGGATGCCCACCACCACATCATGCCCCTGCCGCCAGAGCTTGAGAAACTCCAGGATCAGCTCGGGCGGGTCTTGCAGGTCGCAGTCGATCTGCACCGCCGCATCGCCCGAGACGTTGCGGAACGCCGTCAGGACCGAGCGCTGGAACCCGAAGTTGCGCGCCAGCCGGATCACCCGCACATCCGGGTCACGCGCGGCCAGCCCGGCCAGCAACTCGAACGTGCGATCGGTGGAGTGGTTGTCGGAAAAGAACAGCTCCAGCCGGTATTCATCCGCCACGCGGGCAAAGACCTCGCGCACCGCGCGATAGCACCGCTCGACGTTGTCTTCCTCGTTGAAGACCGGCACGATGACCGAGATCAGCGGACGGTCCTCCACGCGTCAGTCCTCCAGCACTTCGAAGCGCGGCAGCGGCATCACGAACCTGGACTTCAGCCCCCGGGCGCGCAGTTGCTCCCTGATCGGCTTGGCATAGTGCCAGGCCAGCAGCAGCACGAAATCGGGCTGTTCGCGGATGAGGATCGAGTTTTCCACGATGGGCTGGTGCAGGCCAGGCAGATACA
Organism: Gemmobacter sp.; assembly: GCF_046292685.1. Taxonomy (GTDB): domain Bacteria; phylum Pseudomonadota; class Alphaproteobacteria; order Rhodobacterales; family Rhodobacteraceae; genus Wagnerdoeblera. The sequence continues at coordinate 38,773 of NZ_JBKBQM010000005.1, read as the reverse complement.
TCCCCAGCTTCAGCGAGGTGGGCTGCTCGGCCAGATAGGGCAGCAGCTCCGGCTTCATCCCGCAGAAGTTCAGCAGCGTGGAACAGCGCCCGGGGCAGGAATTGCCGACGAACGAGTGCCCGTTCTTCTTCGCCCGATAGGCGAACTCCATCAGGTCGTCGCGGGTGCGATAGGCGTTGTCGGAAAACGCCTTGTAGATGGCGCCGTCGGCCAGCCCGGCTTCGGCTTCCACCGCCAGCAGCGCGGCCACCGAAGGGTCCATCGGCCGGGTGCCCTTGCGGGCGACATAGGCGCGGATGTTGCCGCCGTAACGGTCGGCGCGCTGCACGTGGAACACCTCCATCCCGTAGAAATCCACCAGCGTCACCAGCGATTTCAGCGAATAGGTGCGGATGTGTTCGTGATAGATCGTGTCGTATTGCGCGCCCTTCAGCACATCCAGCAGGTAATGGCTTTCGGTGATGAACACGCCGTCATTGGCCAGCAGCGCCGCGATGCCGCGCATCACCTCGCCCAGGGGTGCCATGTGGGCAAAGACGTTGGTGGTGGTGACAACCTTTGCATGGCCGCGTTCGGCCACGATGTCGCGGGCGACGGCTTCGGTGAAAAAGCTCTGGATCGTCTCGATCCCGTTTTCGGCGCGGGCGATATGGGCGATGTTGGTGGGCTCGACCCCCAGGGCGACCATGCCCTTCTTGCGAAATCCGGTCAGCAGCGTGCCGTCGTTCGACCCGATGTCCACGCACAGGCTGCCGGGTTCCAGCCCGATCTTGCCGATGACGCTGTCGGCGAAGGCCTCCTGATACACCCGCAACTCGGCGGTAATGCCCGAGCGGTAGGGGTATTCCGGGGCATAGACCACGCTGCCATCGACCACGTGATCCAGCTGGTTCAGGGTGCAGCGCGGGCAGCGCCATTGCCGCAAGGGGTAGAACACCTCGGGCATGTCCAGCCGGTCGGCCGTCAGCAGGCTGTCGCACAGCGGCTGATGGCCCACGTCCAGCACCAGTTCCAGATCCTCGCAACCGCAGATCTGGCAGCGGGACAGCTTGCCGGGGGAAACGTCGTGGTCGACCATGAATGCCTCTGGGTATGGGTGCCGCGCCGGTCAGCGGCCTTTCCCGCCGCTCATATCCGGCGGAAAGGCGGCTGTCCACGCGGCGTTGAAGGCAGGCGCGTCTTCGGCAAGACCCAGCCAGCGCGCGATGTCGGCGCGCGCGGCCGGGCGGCCGTCGCCGGCGATGCCGCCAAGCGCCACCTCGCGCAAGGCCCCGGCATGGCCGGCCCGGATCGCCTGCGCCTGCAAGGGGCGGATGCGCGCCATTGCCGCCAGCGTCAGGTCCAGCGCCTGCACCGCCTGCGCCACATCGGCCAGCGGGTGCATGGCCCCGGCCAGAAAGCCGCGCAACTCGGCCTCCAGCGGGCTGGCGTGGCCGGCGGCCACGTCCAGCGGGGCGCCGTTCAGCATGGCGGCGCCGGGTTCGGCGGCAAAGTCCAGCGCCGCCTCCAGCCCCGCGCCGCTCAGCGCCAGGTGCCGCACGCGTTGCGCAGCCCCCCGGCACAGGCGGATTTCCGCGGTTGCATCGCCCGCCTGCCAGGTCAGGTCCACCCGCGCACCGCCATCGGCGATGGCGGCGGCGGTCAGCGCCGGGTCTGCCGGCAACAGCGGGCGCAGCACCGACCAGGCATGCGGCAGCACATCCTGCACCACGTTCAGGCTGGCATCATGCGTCTTGGCGGCGCCGTGGCGATGCTCGGACGTGGGGTCGGACCAGGTCAGCACCAGGTGCTGCGGCCGGCCTGCGGCCAGAACGGCGGCGCGAAAGCGGGCAAGGTAGCCTGCGTGCAGAAACACAAGGCCGGTCCGGCAGGTGCCGCCGGCGGCCAGAATGGCATCCGCCTCGGCCCGGGTCAGGCAAAAGGGCTTTTCCACCAGCACCGCCTTGCCCGCCGCCAGCGCGGCCAGCACGGTTTCGGCATGGTCGCGCGCACGGCGGGCGATCAGCACATGGGCAATGCCCGCATCGCGCCAGATCGCATCCAGCCCGGCCATCCGCCAGCCTTGCGGGCGGTCGGCCCAGGCCGCCGGGTTGCCCGGCGAACACACCGAGACCGGCCCCGGGTCGATCCGCGCCAGCACCGACCCCAGCACCCGCGCCCAGCGACCGCCGCCGACAATGGCAACGCCGCTCACAGCCGGCCCGCGTAGGCGTCGATCTGGGCCAGCGTCTCGGCCTGCATGTCGGCCCCGGCGGCGGCGGCCAGATACCAGCGCGCGGTCCATTCCACCGCCTCGGCCAGCTCCAGCGCCGGGCGCCAGCCCAGTTCGGCCCGGGCCCTGGCGCTGTCCAGCGCCAGCATCCGCGCTTCGGGTTTGCCGTCGCCCGGTACCACGCGCACCCCCGGCGCCACGCCTGCGGCGGCGAAACGGTCCAGCAGCGCGGCCACGGGCACGCAGTCGGGCGGCAGGGGGCCAAAGTTCCAGGCCCCTTCGCCCGGCACCCTGCCGTCGATCGCCGCTTCGGCCAGGTCCAGATAGCCGTGGCACAGCACCAGCGCGTGCTGCCAGGGCCGGACCGAGGCAGGGGCGCGGATTTCCAGCGCGCGGCGGGCGGCCAGGGCGCGGAACAGGTCGGGCACCAGCCGGTCGGCCGACCAATCGCCCCCGCCGATCACATTGCCGCCGCGCGCGGTCACGACCGGCACGCCGGCGCGCTCGAAATAGCTGCGCCGCCAGGCCAGCACCGCCATTTCCGCCGCCGATTTCGAGGCAGAGTAGGGATCCTTGCCGCCCAGCGGGTCGCTTTCACGATAGGGCCAGACCCATTCGCGGTTTTCGTAGACCTTGTCGGTGGTCACCACCACCACCGCGCGCAAGGGGGCAACGGCGCGGCAGGCCTCCAGCAGGTTGGCGGTGCCCATAACGTTGGTGGCAAAGGTGCGCAGCGGTTCGTCGTGCGACAGCCGCACCAGCGGCTGCGCGGCCAGGTGAAACACCACCTCGGGGGCGATCTCGGCCACGGTCCGGGCCAGCGCCGGCGCATCGGTGATGTCCAGCATCCGGCCCGCCACCCGTTCGCCCACGCGCGCCAGGTCGTGCAGCGCCGGGGCGGTGTCGGGCGGCAAGGCCAGGCCATGCACCTCGGCCCCCATCCGCGCCAGCCACAGCGCCAGCCAGCCGCCCTTGAACCCGGTGTGCCCGGTCACCAACACCCGGCGCCCGCGCCAGAACTCGGCCTTGGCCATGCTTTCCCCCTGCTTTCGGGCCGTTCTGGGGCGCGTCGCGCGCTGCGTCAAGCCGCGATCCCGCCTGCGGCGTCAGGGCGCGATGCGGTACAGCTGCAACCCGTCGCAGGTGGCCACCCGCGGCAGGCCCGGCACCTCGCGGTCGGCGATCACATGGGTGGCGCCCAGCCGCGTGGCCGCGGCCCAGTCGGGCGGCACATCCGGGCCGCGGTCGGCCAGCGTGCCGATGCGGCTGCCCCAAAGGTCGAAATAGGCCGCAAGCGCGGGGTCGGCCGCCAGCCGGTCGGCGATCACCGGGCGGAAGGCGCGCTTGTAGGCCAGAGGGTAATAGTTGTGATACCCGTCGATGGCCGCGATGCCGTGCAGCGGCGCCAGCATCGGATCGGGGCCATAGGACAGCACCCGCCCTGCCCCCGGCGGCAAGGCGGCGGCCAGGCAGGCATAGGCGGCCGGCCGGGTGTGCCGGCCCCAGGTTTCCACCCCGCGGGCCAGATCCGCCGGGCCAAGCGCAGCCAGCGCCGCCCCCGCCTGCCGCAAGGCCGCACCGCGGCCCTCCGCCTTCAGCGTGGCGCGGATGGCGGCGACCTGCCCGGCCGGCACCGCCGCTTTCAGCGCCGCCGGGCCAAAGCCCATGCCCGCCAGCACCGCCAGCCCCAGCGAGACTGCCACCGCCCACCGCACCGCCCGCCCCGGCACCATCGCCGCCAGCACCAGCACCAGCAGCGGCGCGAACAGCAAGAAGCGGTGCCACTGGATCGACCCCAGCGGCCCCAGGTGCAAGGCCGCCAGCGGCTCGGCCAGCCGCACCGCCACCGCCAGCGCCACGAACCCCGCCACCACCAGCGCCGCCCGCCGCCGCCCGGCCCACAGCGCCGCCACCAGGATCACCGGCACATGCAGCGCCGGCGTGACAATGGCGTGGTAGGCGCTGCCCAGCGTGGCCAGGTTGGCCAGCGTCCCGGCCACCCATTCGGCCAGCGGCGCCGTTGGCAGCACCGGCACCCAGTCCGCCCGGTGCGACGGCACCCCCGACAGCACCGACAGCACCAACCCCGCCGAAGCCGCCAGCGCAGCCCCCAGATAGGCCGCAAGCAGCCCGATCCGCCCTGCCCCCGGCCAGCGCCCCAGCATCGCCGCCAGTGCCAGTGCCGCCACCGGCAGGAACAGCGCATGCAGCGCAAAGGCGCTGTTCAGCCCCAGCAGCGCCGCCGCGCCCCATTCCCACGGCCGCACCCGCCCGGCCCGGAACACCAGCGCCAGCATCAAGGGCGCCCCGGCCAGCCCCGCCCCATAGCTGGAATACGACAGCCCGAAGGCCGCAAGGCAGGCCAGCGCCGCCCCGCCGTGCAGCCCCAGCGTGGCCAGCAGCACCCGAAAGCCGGCATAGGCCAGCACCAGCAACCCCGCCTCGGTCAGCGCATAGGCCCAGACTGGCGGAAAGGCCGCATACAGCAGCCCCAGCGGCTGCAAGGTGCGGGCAAAATCGGCCCAGCCCAGCACACCGCCCAGAAACACCGAAAACGCCGCCGGGTCGGCGCCCGCGGCCCAGAACCGGCCGATCACGGCGGAATACACCACCTCGGAATCCAGGTTGTCGTGCACCCCGGCGGCGATGCTGCCCCACAGCGCCAGCGGCACGGCAAAGCGCGCCGCCAGCAGCAGCAGGAACAGGCGGTGGGCGCGCAAGGCGGCAAACGGCATCGGCGGTCTCGGTCGCGGGGCTCCGGCTGCCGGTGTGGCGCCGCCGCCCGCGCAACACAAGAGCCAAGCGCGCTGCCTGGCCGCGGAATGATCGCCTCGCGGTCTCCGGCCGGCAGGTCGAACGGCCCTTCGCCCCAGCGCCATCAACCGTGCGCCTTGCGGCCCGGCCCCGACGGTAATCGCATCGCCAGGACGAGACACCATCATCCGCCCGGTCTTGCAGCTGTGGCCGGCGGTGGTGGCCGCGCCTTGCACCACGTAAATCCCCCGGCTCTCGTGATCGTCCGGCAAGGGAAAGCGCACGCCTGGCACCAGAACGACAGCCAGATAGAAGGCGTCGGAACACAGCGTCGCCGGCGCCGCTGCGCCACAGGCCCGGCCCAGAATCAACCGGGCGCTGGCGCCGTCGGCCGCCAGCCCCGGCAGGCTGTCCTTGCCGTGGTGCTCGAACGCGGGGGCCATGTCCTCGGCGCTTTCGGGCAAGGCGATCCGGGTCCGGGTCCCGAGCAGCGATTGCGGCGCCTGGTGCGACTCTGCCGTCGAGCGCTCCGAATGCGTGACCCCGCGCCCCGCCACCATCCAGGTCACCGCGCCGGGGCGGATGATCTGGTCGGGGCCCAGACTGTCGCGGTGCCGGAAATGCCCGGAATACAGGTAGGTCACCGTGTCCAGCCCGGCATGCGGGTGCGGGCGCGCGGGATGATGAGCGTTTCGATGGCGTCGGTGCCGATCTCGTCGGGGCAACCGGGGGGCAAGCGTGGGGTTCCAGCTCATGCCGGTTTCCTTTGGGCAAAGTCTGGACCTGTGCACCCGCGCCGCAAGCGCGCTGGCGCAGGTGGCCCCCCCTGGCCCGGGTCGTCGATTTCGTCCATTCGCAAGGGGCGGCCATCGGCATCCAGCTGGCGCATGCCGGGCGCAATGGGTCGATGCAGCGCCCTTTCCACGGCGGCAAGCCGCTGTCCGCTGCCGATGTGGCCGCGCGGGCCGAGGCGCCCTGGCCGGTGCTGGCGCCCTCGGCGCTGGCGATGGGGCCGGGCCTGCCCGTGCCGCTGGAAATGACGCCCGCCGACCTTGCCGCCATCGCGGCCGGTTTCGTCGATGCCGCGAGGCGGATGCGTTTCGTGCTGGAGGTTGCCGCGGCCGTCCGCGCCGTCTGGCCCGAGGATCGCCCGCTGTTCGTGCGCGTCTCGGCCGTGGATCATGTCGCCGGCGGGCTGGAGCTGGCCGATACCGTCGCCCTGGCCCGCGCGCCGAAGGCTGTGGGGGTGGATGTGATCGACTGTTCCTCGGGCGGGATCCTCGGCGCCGCGACCAGCGGCCTTGCGCCGCGCGGGCCGGGGTTCCAGGTGCCTTACGCGCAGGCGGTGCGCGAAGGGGCGGGCATCCCGACCATGGCCGTCGGCCTGATCCCCGGCGCCGAACAGGCCGAGGCCATCCTGCAATCCGGCGCGGCCGACCTCATCGCATCGGCCGCGACGCGCTGGAAAACCCGAACTGGCCGCTGCATGCCCGCCGCACGCTGGAGGGCGAGGATTACGCGCCCTGGCCGCCGCAGCACGGCTGGTGGCCGGCGCGGCGCGCGGCCTTGCTGCGCGGATGAACGCGGGGGCAAGGGCGGCGCTGGCCAGACCGGGCGCCATCGCCTAACCTGCCGCCGGGACCGAGGAGGAGGGCTTGCCATGACCGTTCTGATCGCCGGGGCCGGAATCGCCGGGCTGACGCTGGGGCTGACGCTGCACCAGGTCGGCGTGCCCTTCCGGGTGTTCGAGGCGGTGCGCGCCTTGCGGCCGCTGGGCGTGGGGATCAACCTGCAACCCAACGCGGTGCGCGAGCTGCTGGACCTGGGGCTTGGGCCCGATCTGGACCGGATCGGGGTGCGCACCCGGCAATACGGGTTCTATTCCAGGACCGGCCGGCCGATCTGGGAAGAACCGCGCGGGCTGGCGGCGGGCTATCGCTGGCCGCAGTATTCGATCCACCGCGGGCGGCTGCAGATGCTGCTGGCCGAAACGCTGGTGGCGCGGGCGGGCACAGGGTGCCTGGTGACCGGCGCGCGGGCGGCGCGGTTCGAGACCGGGGCCGATGCCGCCCGGCTGCACCTGACCACCGAGGACGGCCCGCGGGTGGAGGAAGGCGCCCTGATCGTGGCGGCCGACGGCATCCATTCCGCCTTGCGGGCGCAGATGTTCCCCGAGGAAGGGCCGCCGATCTGGAAAGGCGCGATCCTGTGGCGCGGCACCACGCCGGCGCCCGAATTCTTCGGCGGGGCGGCGATGGCGCTGGCGGGGCACGACAGCCAGCGCATCGTGGCCTACCCGATCTCGGCCCCCGATCCGGCCACCGGGCTGGTCACGATGAACTGGATTGCCGAGCTGCGCCGCGACCCGGGCGCGGGCTGGAACCGCGAGGACTGGAACCGCCGCGCCGACCTGGCCGACTTTGCCCCCGCCTTTGCCGACTGGCGCTTCGACTGGCTGGACGTGCCCGCGCTGATCGCCGGGGCGGCGGAGGTCTATGAATACCCGATGGTGGACCGCGACCCCCTGCCCCGCTGGACCGAAGGCCGCGTGACCCTGATGGGCGACGCGGCGCACCCGACCTATCCGGTCGGCTCGAACGGGGCGAGCCAGGCGATCGTGGATGCAAGGGTGATCGGGGCAGAGGTCCGCCGCCTTGGCCCCACCCCGGCGGCGCTGGCGGCCTATGAGGCGCAGGTGCGCCCCCGGACCACGGCGGTGGGGCTGGCCAACCGGGGCAAGGGGCCGGACGCGGTGATGCAGATGGTGGAGGACCGCTGCGGCGGCGTGTTCGACGATATCGAGGCGGTGATCCCGCGGGCCGAACTGGCCGCCCATGCCGAGCATTACAAGCGGCTGGCGGGCTTCAGCATCGAGGCGCTGAACGCGGCCCCGCCGATCCTGGGGCCGGTGGAGGGCTGAGCCTGTCCCCCCGAGGGACACAGGCCGACCCCAGCAAGATCAAGGGCTTGGCGGCGCGTTTTCACGAAGCCTTAACCTTTGGCCCCCCCTGGCACCCCGGGGCGCCCTGCCCTGCCCGGCGCCGCGCGGCCCCACCGCGCCCGGTCAGAGCAAAAACAGCACGATGCCCGGAAACAGCGCCAGCACCACCACGCGCAGCAGGTCGGACCCGACGAACCACAGCACCGCGCCCCAGGTGGCGCGGATCGGGGTGTCGCGATCCATCGCGTTGATGACGAACAGGTTGAGCCCGACCGGCGGCGTTATCAGCCCGACCTCGACCACGATCAGCACGAGGATGCCGAACCAGATGGCCATGTGTTCGGTGGACATGCCGAAATCCAGCGCGGTCATCACCGGAAAGAAGATCGGGACGGTCAGCAGGATCATCGACAGGCTGTCCATCACGCAGCCGAGCACGAGGTAGATCAGCAGCACCAGGAACAGCACCGTCATCGGCGCAAAGCCCTGCTCGACGACCCAGGCGGAAATCGCCTGCGGCACCTGGCTGAGCGCCAGGAAGGCGTTGAAGAACGCCGCCCCCAGCACGATGAAGAAGATCATCGCCGTGCCCGAGGCGGTGGCGAGAATGGCGGCGCGGAACCGCGCCCAGTCGAGCTGCCCCGAGGCCCAGGCCACCAGCCCGGTGCCGAGCGCGCCGACGCTGGCGCCTTCGGTGGGGGTGAAGATGCCGGTGTAGATGCCGCCGACCACCGCCACGAAGATCACGATCACCGGCCAGACGGCGAGGGTGGCCGCCAGCCGTTCGGCAAGGGCCAGGCGCGGCGCGCGGCCCGCCTGCGCGGGGTAGAGCCGCACGTAAAGCGCGATGACCAGCATGTAGCCCAGTGCCGCCAGCAGCCCCGGCACGAAGGCGGCCAGAAACAGCTTGGCGATGTTCTGTTCGGTCAGCGTGGCATAGACCACCAGCACCACCGACGGCGGGATCAGGATGCCCAGCGTGCCCCCGGCCGCCAGCGTGGCGGTGGAGAGCCCGCCGGCATAGCCAGCGCGCTTGAGTTCCGGCAGCGCCACCTGCGCCATCGTCGCCGCGGTGGCCAGCGACGAGCCGCAGATGGCGCCAAAGCCGGCGCAGGCCCCGACCGAGGCCATCGCCGTGCCGCCGCGCAGGTGGCCGAGCCAGGCCTCGGCCGCCTTGAACAGCGCGCGGCTGAGCCCGCCGATGCCCGCCAGGTGCCCCATGAGCAGGAAGATCGGCACGATGGAAAGCGAGTAGCTGGAAAAGGTGGTGTAGGTTTCGGTCTTGAGCTTGGACAGCACCATGTTGGGGCTGCCGGTGATGAGCCACATGCCCCCCAACCCGCAGACCAGCATCGCAAGCCCGATGGGCGCGCGCAGGAAGATCATGCCCAGCAGAACCGGAAACGCCCAGAGCCCGATTTCGATGTTGCTCAATGCGACACCTCGGGCTTGACGGCGCGGGTATCGCGGCGGGTGGCCAGGGCGCGGGTGCGGTCGCAGGCCGACCACAGCGCCACCAGCACCCCCAGCACCGCCGGCACAAGGCAGGCGGCATAGGCCCACCAGACCGGGAATTGCAGCAGAAAGGTGGTTTCGCCGTTCTTCAGCTTGCCGAGCAGCCCTTCGTAAAGCCGCCAGGCCAGCAGCGCCATGACCGCGGCCATGACCAGTTCCCAGAATGCCAGCAGCAGGCGGTTGACCTGCACCGACAGCCCGTTGGTGAAGATATCCACCGTGGCATGGCCGGCGTTGAGGATGCACCAGGGCAGGAAGGCAAAGACGGCAAAGGCGATGCCGGCCTCGACCAGTTCGAAATCGCCGGGCACGGGGCCGAGCCCGGCAAAGGCGAAGGCGCGGCCGGTGATCGACAGGCAGGTCATCACCACCAGCACGGCCAGCACCAGACCGCCGGCGAGGGCGGCGAGGCGCGCAAGGGTATGGGCGAGGCGATCCATCCGCGGCTCCGGGGGCGGCGCGGGCGGGCCGGGGCGCGGCCCGCCCGGACCTGTCATTTGGTGTATTGCGCGATCAGGGCGCGGGCCTCGTCCACCAGGGCCTTGCCGTCGAACCCGGCCTTGGCGCTTTCGGCGATCCAGGTGTCGATGGTTCCGGCGGCGCCGGCTTTCCACAGCGCGATCTGTTCGGGGGTCAGCTGGATGATGTTGTTGCCCAGCTTGACCGCGATGTCGCGCGCGCCGTCATCGGCGGCCTGGCTGACGCGGCCGGCATTGGCGCTGAAATCGGCGCCGGAGTTGGCGTCGATCACCGCCTTCAGGTCGTCGGGCAGCTTGTCGTAGGTGGCCTTGTTCATCGCCAGCAGGAAGGACGAGGTGTAAAGCGGCGCGCCCGGAAACTCGGTGTGGTTCCTGACCAGTTCCGAAGTTTTCAGCGCTCCGGTGACTTCCCACGGCAGGATGGTGGCGTCGATCACGCCCTTGGACAGCGATTCGGGCACCGCGGGCACCGGCATGCCGACGGCGGTGGCCCCCAGCGCGGTGGCCATCATGTTGGTGACGCGGGTGGGGGCGCGCAGTTTCACGCCCTTGAGGTCGTCGGGGGTGACGATCGGCGTCTTGGAGTGGATCAGGCCGGGGCCGTGGGTCCAGAGGCCGATGACCTTCACGTCCTTCAGTTCGGTGTCCATCATGTGTTTGGCGCCGAGCTCCCAGAAGGCGCGCGAGGCGGCCTCGGCGTTGGTCATCATGAAGGGCAGTTCCATCACCTCGGTGCGCGGGAAGCGGCCGGGGGTGTAGCCCGGCAGGGTCCAGACCACATCGGCCACGCCGTCGATCACCTGGTCGATCAGCTCGCCGGGGCGGCCGCCAAGCTGCATGGCGGGGTAATGTTCGAACTTGATGCGGCCGTTCGAGTCCTTCTCGATCTTTTCCATCCAGGGCACGAGGACGCCGGCCGGAACCGGGGCCTGCGCCGGCAGGAACTGGTGCAGCTTCAGCACGAAGTCCTGTGCGCTGGCGGCGGTGGCGCCAAGGCCGAGCGAGAGCGCGAGCGCCGCGGCACCCGCGAGGGCGCGGCGGGTCAGGGTGGTCGTGGTCATGGTCATCCTCCCGAAGGCGTGATCGTTGGGGCCGGCGGCCCGGACCCGCAGGTTAGCCGCGCCGCCCCGCAGGTCAACGCGAAAACAGCGCGCAGGTCGCGCGCGGGCTTGATTCCCTGCGCATTGGGGGGCATCTGGTGGCCCAGCCGATCCCTGGAGGACACCCGATGCCAGCCTATCGTTCCCGCACGACCACCCACGGCCGCAACATGGCCGGCGCCCGCGGCCTGTGGCGCGCGACCGGGGTAAAGGACAGCGATTTCGGCAAGCCGATCATCGCCATCGTCAACAGCTTTACCCAGTTCGTGCCGGGGCATGTCCACCTGAAGGATCTGGGCCAGATGGTGGCGCGCGAGGTCGAGGCGGCGGGCGGGATCGCCAAGGAGTTCAACACCATCGCGGTGGACGACGGCATTGCGATGGGCCATGACGGGATGCTGTATTCGCTGCCTTCGCGCGAGCTCATCGCCGACAGCGTGGAATACATGGTCAATGCCCATTGCGCCGACGCGATGGTGTGCATTTCCAACTGCGACAAGATCACCCCCGGCATGCTGATGGCAACGATGCGGCTGAACATTCCGGCGGTCTTCGTGTCGGGCGGGCCGATGGAGGCGGGCAAGGTCACGCTGGGCGACGGGCGCACCATCGCCATCGACCTGGTGGATGCCATGGTCGCGGCCGCCGACGACAAGGTTTCCGATGCGGATCTGGCGGCGATCGAACAGGCGGCCTGCCCCACCTGCGGGTCGTGCAGCGGCATGTTCACCGCCAACTCGATGAACTGCCTGACCGAGGCGCTGGGGTTCTCGTTGCCGGGCAACGGGTCCACGCTGGCCACCCACGCCTATCGCAAGACCCTGTTCCTGGAGGCCGGGCGCCGCGCGGTGGAGCTGTGCAAGCGCTATTACGAGCAAGGCGACGACTCGGTGCTGCCGCGCAACATCGCCACGAAACAGGCCTTCGAAAACGCCATCGCGCTGGACATCGCCATGGGCGGGTCCACCAACACGGTGCTGCACATCCTGGCGGCGGCGCAGGAAGGCGGGGTCGATTTCACCATGGCCGACATCGACCGCATGTCGCGCCGGGTGCCCTGCCTGTGCAAGGTGGCGCCGAACAAGGCCGATGTGCATATCGAGGACGTGCACCGCGCCGGCGGCATCATGGCCATTCTGGGCGAGCTGGACCGCGCCGGGCTGATCCACCGCGACTGCCCGACGGTGCATGCCCCGACCATCGGCGCCGCCATCGACCAGTGGGACATCGCCAAATCCAACAACCCCGCTGCGCAAGAGCTGTTCCTGGCCGCCCCCGGCGGGGTGCCGACGCAAACCGCCTTCAGCCAGTCGTCGAAATGGCCTTCGCTGGACCTGGACCGCACCAAGGGCGTGATCCGTTCGGCGCAAACCCCGTTCTCCAAGGATGGCGGGCTGGCGGTGCTGTCGGGCAACCTGGCGCCGGACGGCTGCATCGTGAAGACGGCCGGCGTGGACGAATCGATCCTGGTCTTTGCCGGCCCGGCCAAGGTGTTCGAAAGCCAGGATGCCGCGGTCTATGGCATCCTGAACGGCGGGGTGAAGGAAGGCGACGTGGTGGTCATCCGCTATGAAGGGCCGAAAGGCGGGCCGGGGATGCAGGAAATGCTGTATCCGACCAGCTACCTGAAATCGAAAGGGCTGGGCAAGGCCTGCGCGCTGGTCACCGACGGGCGGTTTTCGGGCGGCACCTCGGGCCTGTCGATCGGGCATGTCAGCCCCGAGGCGGCGGCGGGCGGCGCCATCGGCCTGGTGCGCGACGGCGACCGGATCGAGATCGACATTCCCGCGCGCAGCATCCGCCTGGCGGTGCCCGAGGCCGAACTGGCCGCGCGCCGCGCCGAACAGGATGCCAGGGGCTGGCAACCGGCCGCGCCGCGCAAGCGCAACGTGACCCCGGCGCTGAAGGCCTATGCGTATTTCGCCACCTCGGCCGACAAGGGCGCGGTGCGCCGCCTGCCGGAGTAGGCCGGCGTGACCCCGCGCGCAACCGGGCCGCGCCGCCGGCCCGGTTTTCGCGCGGGGGCCGGGCATCTGATATACTAATATGCTAGTCAACCGCCCTGCCCTGGTGTAAAACCGCGGACGAAAGATCGGCCCGGTGGCGGGCGCGGCGCGGGGGGACAGCATGCGGCAAACCTGGCGGTGGTTCGGGCCCAGGGACTTGGCCTCGGTCGAGGACATGCTGCAATGCGGGGTCGAAGGCGTGGTGACCGCCTTGCACCATGTGCCGACCGGCGCGGTCTGGACCCCGGAGGAGATCGCCGCCCGGCAGGCGCTGATCGCGCGCAAGGCCGACGGGTCGCCTTCGGGCCTCGCGTGGGAGGTGGTGGAATCGCTGCCGGTGTCGGAAGACATCAAGAAGCAGAAAGGCGACTGGCGCGCGCATCTGGCAAACTGGAAGACCAGCCTGCACCATCTGGCGGCGGCGGGCATTCCGGTTGTGTGCTACAACTTCATGCCGGTGCTGGACTGGACGCGCACCGATCTGGCCTGGCGGCGGCCCAGCGGGGCCACCTGCATGCGCTTCGATCTGCCGGATTTCGCGGCTTTCGACATTCATATCCTCGCGCGGCCCGGCGCGGCCGAGGATTACCCCGAGCCTTTGCAGAACCTGGCCGCGCAACGCTTCGCCGCGATGGACGATGCGGCCCGCGCGGCGCTGGCGCGCAACGTGGTGTTCGGCCTGCCGGGGGCGGCCGAAAGCTTCACCCTGGAGGATGTGCGCCGGCATCTGGCGGAATACGACCGGATCAGTGCCGAACGGTTGCGCGCGAACCTGGTGGATTTCCTGGCCGAGGTGGCGCCGGTGGCCGAAAGCCTGGGCCTGCGGCTGTGCTGCCACCCCGACGACCCGCCGTTTCCGCTGCTGGGTCTGCCGCGGGTGATGTCCACGCTGGCCGATTACCGCGCGGTGCTGGAGGCGGTGGATGTGCCGGCGAACGGCGTGACCTTCTGCACCGGCAGTTTCGGCGCCCGGCCCGACAACGACCTGCCGGCGATGATGGCCGCGCTGGCCGACCGGGTGCATTTCGTGCATCTGCGCAACGTCACGCTGGAAGGAAGCGACCTGCGCAATTCGTTCTACGAGGCGATGCACCTGGAAGGCGGCACCGACATGGTGGCAGTGATCGCCGCGATCCTGGCCGAGGAGCGGCGGCGCCGCGCGGCGGGGCGGGCGGATGCCGACATCCCCTTCCGCCCCGACCACGGGCAGGACATCCTGGACGATCTGCGCCGCAAGGGGCAGCCGGGCTATCCAACCATCGGGCGGATGCGCGGGCTGGCCGAGCTGCGCGGGATCATGACCGCGCTGTCGCATCCGATGGTGCAGGGGGGCTGAGCGATGCTGCTGCGGCTGGATGCGGCCGACAACGTCGCGGTGGCCACCCGGGCGCTGGCCGCGGGCGAGGGCGGTGCGGCCGAGGCGATCGCGCGCGGGCACAAGATGGCGGTGGAGCCCATCGCACAGGGCGAGGCGGTGCGCAAATACGCGCAGGTGATCGGCTATGCCCTGGCCGACATCGCCCCCGGGCAGCATGTGCACACGCATAACCTCGGGTTCCGCGCCGCGCAGGTGGCGCATCGCTTTGCCAGCAACCTGCGCCCGGTGGCGCCGGCGGCGGTGCAGGATACCTTCATGGGCTACCGGCGGGCGCATGGGCGGGCGGGCACGCGCAACCACATCGCGGTGCTGACCAGCGTGAACTGTTCGGCCACCGCCGCGCGGATGATCGCGCGGCACTTCACCCCCGAACGGCTGGCCGAATACCCCAATGTCGATGGCGTCACGGCCTTTGTCCACGGCACCGGCTGCGGCATGGGCGGCGACGGCACGGGGCTGGAGATCCTGCAGCGGGTGCTGTGGGGCTATGCCCGCAACCCCAATGTCGGCGGCGTGCTGATGGCGGGGCTCGGCTGCGAGATGATGCAGATCGACTGGCTGATCGAGGCGCACGGCCTGACGCCGGGCCCCTTGTTCCGCACCATGAACATTCAGGACATGGGCGGCCTGCGGCGCACGGTCGAGGCCGGCATCCGCATCGTCGAGGAGATGTTGCCGCTGGTGAACGCCGCCCGGCGCGAGCCCTGCCCGGTGTCGGACCTGATGGTCGGCCTGCAATGCGGCGGGTCGGACGGGCTTTCGGGCATCACCGCCAACCCGGCGCTGGGGCATGCCTGCGACCTGCTGGTGGCGCAAGGCGGCACCGGCGTGCTGGCGGAAACGCCCGAGATCTACGGCGCCGAACACCTGCTGACGGCGCGGGCCGTCAGCCCGGCGGTGGGCGAACGGCTGGTCGGGCTGGTGCGCTGGTGGGAAGATTACACCGCCCGCCACGGCGGCAGCATGGACAACAACCCCAGCCCCGGCAACAAGGCCGGGGGTCTGACCACGATTCTGGAAAAGTCGCTGGGGGCGGCGGCCAAGGGCGGCACCTCGCCCCTGACCGGGGTCTATCGCTATGCCGAACCCATTACCGCGCGGGGCTTCGTGTTCATGGACAGCCCCGGCTACGACCCCGCCAGCGTCACCGGGCAGATCGCCTCGGGGTGCACGCTGATCGCGTTTACCACCGGGCGCGGGTCGGCCTTTGGCGCCAAGCCCGCGCCGTCGATGAAGATTTCCAGCAACACCGAGCTGTTCCGCCGGCAAGGCGACGATATCGACCTGGACGCGGGGCGGATCGTCGGCGAAGGCGCCTCGATCGAGGCGGTGGGGCGCGAGATTTACGCGATGTGGTTGCGGCAGGCCTCGGGCGAGGCGACGAAATCCGAGGCGCAGGGCCTGGGCGACGACGAATTCGTGCCCTGGCAGGTCGGCGCGGTGCTGTGATGGGCAGCTTTCTGGCGCTTGGCGAATGCATGGTGGAACTGGCCCCGGCCGATGGCGGGCTGCTGCGCCAGGGCTTTGCCGGCGATACGTTCAACGCCGCCTGGTATGCGCGCCGCGCCTTGCCCGCAAGCTGGACGGTGGATTACGCAACCCAGGTCGGCCGCGATGCGATTTCGGCAGCGATGCTGGATTTCATGGCCGGCGAAGGCATCGGCACCGGCAGCATCCGCCAGCGCGAAGACCGGACGGTGGGGCTGTATCTCATCACGCTGGCGGCGGGCGAGCGCAGCTTCAGCTATTGGCGCGGCCAGTCGGCGGCGCGGATGCTGGCCGAAGACCCTGCCTGGCTGGCAGGCGTGCTGGCGGGGCGGCGGGTCATTCATTTTTCCGGCATCACGCTGGCCATCCTGCCGCCCGAGGGCCGCGCGACGCTGTGCGCGGCGCTGGCGCAGGCGCGGGCGGGCGGGGCGCTGGTCAGCTTTGACACCAACCTGCGGCCGCGGCTGTGGGAAGGCACGGCGGCGATGCAGGCGGGGTTGCGGCTTGGCGCCTCGGTCGCCGATGTGGTGTTGCCCTCGTTCGACGAGGAAACCGCCCTGTTCGGCGATGCCACGCCCCAGGCGACCGCGGCGCGCTATGCCGCACTTGGCGCGCAGGTGGTGGCGGTGAAGAACGGCGCCGAGCCGCTGACGCTGCGCAGCGGCGACGGCGTGGAGACCTTGCCCGCAATGCCGGTGGCGCAGGTGGTCGATACCACGGCGGCAGGCGACAGCTTTGCCGGCGTGTTCCTGGCCGGGCTGGCCAGCGGCCGGCCGCTGGCCGATGCGGCGCAGGCGGCGATGCAGGTGGCGGCCCGGGTGATCGGGGCGCGCGGCGCGCTGGTGCCGGGCGCTGTGGATCAGAGTTTGGCCGCCCAGACGCGATAGCGCCCCTGTCCGGTGATTTCGCGCACCAGCCCGCGCGCCGCGAACAGGTCGAGGTTGCGTTGCACCGCCGCGCGCGAGGCGCCCGATTGCGCCTCGGCCAGCGGGGCCGAGAGGCTGGGCCAGTCGGCCAGCAGCCGCAAGAGCGCGGGCGGCGTCCGGCCCGACAGGTCGCGCGTGGCCTCGGCGGCGCGGGCGGCCCAGGACGCGAGCCGGTCGAGGTGCAGCAGGGCTGCGAACACCGCCTGATGCGCACCACCGATCCAGGCGGCAAGGCGCCGGTCGGCCGGGCCCTGTGCCGTCAGCGCACCGAAGCCGGCCAGCGCCAGCGGCAGGAAGGCCGGCGAGCCGGCGACCGACCCCGCCAGCCGCGAGGCCAGCACCGCGGCCTCCAGATCGCGGGCCGGCGAGGGTTCGGCGATGCGCCAGAGGTGGAACATCACCGCCCCCTGCACCACCGGATGCAGCGGGTCGAGCGTTTCCAGCACCTCGCAGGGTTCGGCAATGCGCGCGGCCCCCGGGTCGGCCAGGCCCAGAAGCGTGGCCAGCGCCTGCGCGCGGTCGGGGCCGACGGGGGCGGGGCCGCCGGTCAGCCGCCGCACCGCCCAGGCGCCGCGGGCCAGCGCCTGGGCATCGGCCCCCGTGGCACCGATCTGAAGCCCGAGCCACAGCACCAGCCGGTCGGCCGGCAGGCGGTCGCCTGTCCACCAGCCGAGGCTGGCGACCTCTTGCAAGGCCAGACGCTGGCGCGCGCCGGGGCCCGCGCGGCGCAGGCGTTCTTCCAGCCGGCCGAAATCGAAGGCGAGGGCCGCAAGGTCGGGGGCCAGCGCCGCCTCGGCCGCGCGCCATTCGGCATGGGGAAACAGGCGCGCCCGGTCGGATTGCGGCAAGGGCGAGGCGGGCGGATCCTCGGCCGGCGGCAGGAACCACAGGTCGGCGTCGGACTCGGGCTCCTGGTCGGAAGCAAACGGGGTGCGGGCCATGCTGTGCAGTATGCGCAGGTTTTGCGCATCCATCAAGGCTGCTTTCGGCGCCCGTGTTACCGGCCGGTGACGACGCAGGGTCAACCCGTCGCGCCCGGCCAGGCGGCGCCCCACCTCGCCCCCGAGGTCGCGCGGCACCGCCTCGGGAAAGGGCAGCGCATCGCCCAGGGCCTGCATCAGCCCGACGAAGCAGCGGATATCGGCGCGCTTGACCGTGTGCAGCGGACGGTATTGCGCGCTGGCGAACTTGACGAAGGCGGCGTTGGCGCAGGAGGGGATGATGTCGATGCTGGGCCGGTGGTGCGCCGGATGAAATCCGGCCTGCGCATGTGCCGATTTCCTGCACATCCTTGGGCAGCTCGTCGGCGGCGCGGCAGGGGCAATCGGCCGGGTCGTCGCAGCTTTCCATGATGCGGTCGGCCTCGCGGCACATGATGCCTCAGACCCTGTTCCATGCCTTGACCTCGACCAGACCCATCGAAGGCGTCAGCGTTGCCTGCGGGTCGAAATCGACCACCAGCACGCGGCAGCCGTCGAGCGCGGCGGCATTGGCCAGGTGCTGCGGCACCACGGTCTTGCCGACGCCGCCCTTGAAGTTCGACACCGCCACCCGCAAGGCGCGGCCCCGCGGGCGTTCGGGCAGCAGCGGCTTGCCGCGAAAGCGCAGGCGGCGGCGCAATTCGGTGACAGGCAAGGTGTCTCCCGATACCATTGAACCGGAAAATTCCGATTGTTGCGGGTGTTTGTGGATAATGCCGTCGTCTGGTGCCGGGTGACCAAAAACCGGATGATGTCACAGTGGCGACAACGACAAGCGGCGGCAGGCCGGCAATGACCAGACAGGATGGCAGGGGCAGCATGCGTCAGGCACCACTGACCGAGGCCGGGTTGCGTGCGGAATATGGCGCGGCTGTGCGGGTCGAGCTGGAGGCGCAGGGGTGATCGGGGCCTTTATTTGCACCTGCGGCATGGTGCTGCCTGCAAGCTGTGCAAAAGGGTGTGATCCATCTGCCATGACGCGAGGGATTCTTTCGCGCATCTTGCGGGGCGGCAGGCCGGCAGCCTATATGGCGCGTTGAGTCGCCGGCTTCGCGGCGGCGGGCAACGCCTTGGGTTTCATCTGGAAATGTCTCGGGTCGGTTCGACGGTCGTCTCTCTGCCCCGGCGCAGGGTGCTTGCGATGGCGGCAG
Source organism: Gemmobacter sp. (assembly GCF_046292685.1). Classification (GTDB taxonomy): domain Bacteria; phylum Pseudomonadota; class Alphaproteobacteria; order Rhodobacterales; family Rhodobacteraceae; genus Wagnerdoeblera. The sequence continues at coordinate 19,843 of NZ_JBKBQM010000005.1, read as the reverse complement.
CGCTCGGGCTGGCGTGGCCGTTGCGCGCGGGTGCCCGGCAAACCGGCATCGGTGATGCTGCGCCGCAGCAATTCAGCTTCGACCTGCTGACCGAGGAGATGCGCGCCCTGGCCGCGCAGCCCTGGGCGCCGGGCCCGCAGGTGCAGGGCTTTCTGGCCGACCTGGATTACGACGATTACCGCCTGGTGCAGTTCCGCCCCGACCGGCAGCGCTGGTCCGAGCCCGAAAGCGCGTTCCGGCTGGGCGCCTTTCCGATGGGGTGGCTGTTCAAGGAGCCGGTGCACCTGTTCGAGGTTTCGGGCGGGATGGCGCAGGAGCTGCGCTTTACCACCGAGGATTTCGAATACCTGAACGATCTGGGCACCCGGATTCCGCCTTTGACCGACATGCCGGGGGTGGCGGGCTTTCGCCTGCATCACCCGCTGAACCGGCCCGACGTGATGGACGAGGTGGTGGCCTTCATCGGCGCCAGCTATTTCCGGGCGTTGGGGCAGGGGTCGGCCTATGGCCTGTCGGCGCGCGGGCTGGCGGTGAACACGGCGACGGCCGCGGGCGAGGAGTTTCCGCGCTTTTCCCGGTTCTGGATCGAGCGCGGGGCAACCGAGGCCACGGTCTGCGCCGCGCTGGAAAGCCGCAGCGTGACCGGGGCCTATCGCATCGTGATCCGGCCGGGTGCCGCAACGGTGATGGACGTGACCGCGCGGCTGTTCTTTCGCCGCGATGTCGAGGAGCTGGGCGTGGCGCCGCTGACCTCGATGTTCCTGTTTTCGGAAAAGAACCGGGCCGAGTTCGACGATTTCCGCCCCAATGTGCACGACAGCGACGGGTTGCGGATCGCGCGGGCGGATGGCGGCGTGATCTGGCGGCCGCTGAACAACCCGCCGCGGCTGACGGGCAGCTATTTTCCCGAAACGGCGCCGCGGCGCTTCGGGCTGCATCAGCGCGACCGGCGGTTCGAAAGCTATCAGGATGCCGAGGCGCAGTATCACCGCCGGCCCTCGCTGGATGTGGAACCGCTGGGCGACTGGGGGCAGGGCTTCGTGCGGCTGGTCGAGATTCCGTCCGACCAGGAGGCGAACGACAACATCGTGGCCTATTGGGTGCCGGCCGAGCCCGCCCGGGCCGGGCAGGCGCGGGAATTCGCCTATCGGCTGCACTGGGGCGACCTGCCGCTGGACCCGCAGGCGCAAATCGCGCATGTCGCCGAAACCCGCGCCGGGCATGGCGGCTATTCGGGTTTGCGCGGCACCGAGAACCTGCGCAAGTTCGTGGTGGATTTCCGCGGCGGCGTGCTGGCCCGGCTGGATCCGGGCGCGCCGGTGCAACCCGTGGTGACGGTGTCCAACGGGGCGCTGGTCTCGACCACGGTGCAGCACATCGCCGAAACCGGGGTGTGGCGCGTGGCGATCGACGTGACCGCCGACGACGACGCGGTGGTGGAACTTTCCGTGCATCTGGCCGGATTCGGGCGCAAGCTGTCCGAAGACTGGCTCTATCAGTGGATCAACGCGACATGACCGACATCCCGACGCAATTCCGGCCCGACCCGGACCTGAGCGGGCAGGCGCGCGGCGTGCTGCCCGATGCGCCGCTGGCGATGCCGACCCAGTGCCTCGAGCGGCCCTCGCACGGCTGGGCCGAGCGGCTGACGGCGCCCCTGCGCCTGCTGCGGTTGCCGCTGTCGCGCGGGGCCTGATCTTGGCCGGGGCAGGGCCGGGGTGGCGGGTGCTGGTCACCCGCGCGGTCCTGCTGGGGGCCAGCCTGGCCTTTGGCTGCGGCGGTTTCGTGCTGTTCCTGCGCTATGGCCTGTCCGACGGGTTCGACGCGATGGATGTCGTGCGTGCCGGGCTGATCTTCGTGTCGACCTTCTGGCTGGCCTGGGGCGCGGTGCAGGCGGTTGCCGGCCTGACGACCCGGCCCCCCGCGGTGCCGCGCGCCGAACCCGCGCCGGGGGCGCGCTGCGTGGTGCTGGTGCCGGTTTACAACGAGGATCCGACCGTCACGTTCGCCCGCATCGCGGCGATGGATGCCTCGGTCAAGGCGGCGGGACAGGGCGAGCGGTTTCACTTTGCCATCCTGTCCGACACCCGCGACGAGGCCGTGGCCCAGGCCGAACGCGCCTGGTTCTTGCGGCTGCTGGACGATACCGGGGGCGACGGGCGCATCTTTTACCGCCGGCGCGACACCAACCGCGGCCGCAAGGCCGGCAACATCGAGGATTTCATCACCCGGTCGGGGGCCGCCTACGAATATGCGGTGATCCTCGATGCCGACAGCCTGATGGAAGGCGAAACGCTGGTGGAAATGGTGCGCCGCATGGCGGGGGCGCCCGACCTGGGGTTGTTGCAGACCCTGCCGGTGATCGTGAACGCCCGGTCCCGCTTCGGGCGCATCCAGCAGTTTGCCGCCGCGTTCTATTCGCCGGTGTTCTGCCGCGGGCTGGCGATGATGCAAGGGCGCACCGGCCCGTTCTGGGGGCACAATGCCATCGTGCGGGTGCGCGCCTTTGCCGAAAGCTGCGGTCTGCCCGCGCTGAAGGGCAAGCCGCCCTTCGGCGGGCATATCCTGAGCCACGATTACGTCGAGGCCGCGTTGCTGGCGCGGGCCGGCTGGACGGTGCGGGTGGATGACGACCTGGGCGGCAGCTACGAGGAAGGCCCGGAAAACATGGTGCTGCACGCCAAGCGCGACCGGCGCTGGTGCCAGGGCAACCTTCAGCATTCGCGGCTGCTGCTGGCGCCGGGGCTGAAGCCCTGGTCGCGCTTTGTCTTCGTGCAAGGCATTCTGGCCTATCTGTCGCCGGTGCTGTGGCTGGCCTTTCTGCTGGCCTCGATCGCGGCGCCGCTGTTTGCGCCGCCGATCGACTATTTCCCGATCGAGGGTTGGCCCTTTCCGGTGATTCCGGTGTCGGAGGCGTCCAAGGCGCTGGCGCTGGCGGTGCTGGTGTTCGGGCTGCTGTTCCTGCCCAAGCTGCTGGTGCTGGCCGATGCGGTGCTGCGCGGGCGGGCGCGCGGCTTTGGCGGGGCGCTGCGGGCCACGGCCTCGGTGCTGCGCGAGCTGGTGTTTTCCGCCATCGCGGCGCCGGTCTTCCTGATGTTCAACACCCGTTCGGTGTTGCAGGTGGTGGCGGGCATCGATGGCGGCTGGCCGGCGCAGTCGCGCGGCGACGGGTCGCTGACCTTTGCCGAGGCCTGGGCCGCCGGGCACTGGATCGTGACCTCGGGCGCGGTCGGGCTGGCGCTGGCGGCCGGGCTTTCGCCGGGGCTGGTGCCGTGGTTGTCGCCGGTGCTGGTGCCGATGCTGGTGGCGCCGGTCATCATCTGGTGGTCGTCGCAGCCGGCGCGCGGCTTCGTGACGCCGGCGGAAACCGCGGTGCCGCCGGTGCTGGCGCGCCATGCCGAGTGGCTGGCGCGCTGGCAGGCCCCGGCGGGCTGAGCCGCAGCCTCAGCCGCGCAGGATCGCCTCGGCCTCGATTTCCACCCGGTGATCGCCGATCAGCCCGGCCACGCGCACCAGCGTGTTGGCCGGCTTGACCGCGCCGAACACGCGCCCGTGTGCGGCGGACACCGCCATGACGTCGGCTTCGTCGGTGATGTAGATGCGGGTGCGCGCGATGTCTTCGGCCCGGCCGCCCAGCGAGGTGACGGCGGCGATGATGCGGTCGAGGATATAGGTCGTCTGGGCCCCGGCATCGGCCGGCGCCACGGCGCGGGCCAGCCCGGCCACCGCGGTGGTGCCCGAAACCAGGATCCGGTCGCCGATGCGCTGCGCGCGGCAATAGCCGGCGATGTCTTCCCATTTCGAGCCGGTCAGCACGCGCGCGCCGCCCGCCACCGCCTGGGGCGCGAAGGCCCTGGGCACTTCGGACAGGTGGTGCGACAGGTCGCCCGAGGCGGTCAGGAACGGCGGCCGGCGGTATTCGTCGCCGCAATCGCCGGGGATGGGGGTCGTGGCGGCAAAGCCGGCGGCCAGGGTGGCGCGGTCTTCGTCGTCGAGCGCAAAGGAGAACAGCCGCAGGTTGTCGGCGGCGTGGAAGTTTTCGCCCAGCCGCGCCCCGATGATGACGCCGGCGACGCGCGCCTGTTCCAGCACCCAGCGCGTCGCCACGTTGGAAACCGAAACCCCGTGCTTGCGCGCCACCTGCGCGGCGGCGCCCAGCACCGCCTGAAACGCCGCCCAGCCCCCGGCCGCGTCGATGAAGCGGCGGTATTTCATCTTGGACCAGTCGTCGATCCGGGCGGGTTCGGGCTGGCCTACCCATTTGTCCGCCAGGAAGCCGCCGTTCAGCGTGCCATAGCCAAGGATCCAGGCCCCGTGCCGTTCGCACACCGCCGCCAGGTCGCCGGCGGCGCGCCGGTCCATCAGCGAAAAGCTGACCTGGTTGGTGCGCAGCGGCACGCCGTCGGACAGCGCAAGGTTGAAATGCGCCGCGTCGAAGTTCGTTACCCCGAGCTCTCCGATCAGCCCTTCGTCGCGCAGCCGCGCCAGTTCGTGCAGCGCGTCCAGCCAGGCCGGGTGCTCGAAGGTCCACCAGTGGAATTGCAGCAGGTCCACCCGTTCGACCCCCAGCCGCTGCAACCGCTCGGTCACGCCGGCGCGCACCACCTGCGGCGTCATCGGGCCCGGTGCGGGGCACCATTTGGTCAAGGCCAGCGCGCGCGTGCCCCGCGCCAGCAGCCGCCCGGCAATGATCTCGGCGCTGCCGTAGTGGTCGGCCATGTCGAAGGTGTCGAACCCGGCGGCGGCATAGGCGGCCAGCCAGTCGGCGCCGGTGTCGGGGTCGATGGTGGTGCCGTTCCTTTCGATGTCGGCCACCTGCCACAGGCCGGTGAGGGCGCGCGAGATTTCCAGCCGGTCGGTCAGGCGCAGGCGGTCGGGGCGGTTGGGCATGGCTCAGCTTTCGGGAATGAGGAAACGGAAGGACCGGGTGATGTCGGCCTGCAAGGCCGCGTGCGCGGCCGGCCGGTTGCCGGCGCGCAAGGCGGCGACGATTTCGCGGTGGTGGGCGTGTTCGGCGATCTGCCCGGCTTGCGGCCGGTTGATGATGAGGTTGAGGTAGGCGCCGTATTGCAGCCAAAGCGCCTCGATCAGCGGCAACAGCACCTCGGACCCGCTGAAGCGATAAAGCGTGAAGTGGAAGTCGTGGTTGGCCACCAGGTCGGGCAGGTGGTCGGGCCCGTCTTTGGCGCGCGACAGGATGGCGTCGATCTGGTCGATGCCCTCGGGGTCGATCCGGTCCATCGCCTGATCGAGGATCAGGTGTTCCAGCGCCAGGCGCGCGGCCATCAGGTCGGCGGCGCGGCGGGCATCGAATACCGGCACCATCAGCGTGCGCGACGGCGTGTCGATCAGCGCGCCTTCGGCCACAAGGCGGCGCACCGCCTCGCGCACCGGGGTCATCGAGACGCCCAGCTGTTCGGCCAGGGTTCGCAGGCTCAGCACATCGCCGGGCGCAAAGGCGCCGCGGGTAAAGGCATCGCGGAGCGCGAAATAGGCATTCTCGCGCAGTTTCACCGGGTCGAGGCGGGCGATGGCGGGGCTGGTCATGGGACTATTGACAGGCTCACGATGTATCATTGATAAAATATCACAGATCACACGAGAGTCGGTCAAGCCCGGAAAGGCGCATCGATGGAACGGAACGGCGAACGGGGCTTCTGGCTTTACGATCTGCGGGTGGAATGCGTGCTGGAGGGGCGAACGCCGGTCTGCCGCCATGTGGAGGGAGAGTATTTCCGCGTGGTGGGCGAAAACCTGGTGTTCGACGGGCCGCAAAGCGTGTCGATGTATGCGCTGATCGGGGTCTTGCCGCATCTGCCGGCCCGCCAGCGCGAGACCGACCCCGACGACTGGATGAGCACCGACAGCGAGATCGCCTGCGCCGACCCGCATTGCGGCGGGCGGTTCCGCATCACGCGCGAAGGGCGGCGGTGGTTTTCGCACGCCGCCACCACCGGATTGCCCGATGCCCGCGGCACCCCCTACTGGAAGGACACGCCATGACCGTGGAAACCGCCGACCTGCGCCCCGGCCACCGCATTTCGCGCATCATCAAGGGCGGTTGGCAACTGGCCGGCGACCACGGCGAGGTGCGCCCCGCCGAGGCCATCGCCGACATGGAGGCGTTTCTGGACGCCGGCATCACCACCTTCGACTGCGCCGACATCTACAAGGGCGTGGAGGAGATGATCGGCACCTTCATCGCCGATGTCCGCCGCCGCCGCGGGGCCGAGGTGGCGAACCGCGTCGTCGTCCATACCAAGCTGGTGCCCGACCTGGGCCGGCTGGCCGATCTGCGCCCCGACGAGGTGGTGGCCATCATCGACCGATCCTTGCAGCGCTTGCAGATCGAGCGGATTCCGCTGGTGCAGTTCTTCTGGTGGGACATGACGCTTGGCAATGCCGTGGAGGCGCTGGAGGTGCTGAAGGACTGCCAGCGTCAGGGCAAGATCGCCAACCTCGGCACCACCAACTGGGACACGCCGGTGATGGACCGCTTCATCGACGCCGGGTTCGACGTGGTGTCGGCGCAGGTGCAGTATTCGCTGCTGGACCGCCGCCCGGCGGCCACGATGGCGGCCTGGGGCGCGCGGCGCAACGTCCAGATCCTGTGCTATGGCACGCTGGCCGGCGGGTTCCTGACCGATGCCTGGCTGGGCCGGCCCGACCCGGGGTTCCGGTTCGACAACCGCAGCCTGGTGAAATACCGCCTCATCATCGACGAGTTCGGGCCCTGGGATCTGTTCCAGACGCTGCTGGAAACGCTCGACACCATCGGCAAGCGGCATGGGGTGGCGCTGTCGTCGGTGGCGACGCGATGGGTGCTGGACCAGCCGCAGGTGGCAGCCGCCATCGTCGGCGCGCGCTATGCCCGCCATCTGCCCAAGACGCTGGAGGCGTTCCGCCTGGCTCTGGATGCCGACGACCATGCCGCCATCGCCGCGGTGCTGGCGCAGGCGCGCGGGCCGGGGGGGCCGGTCTACGGGCTGGAAGGCGACCGGAGCGGGCGGCACGGGCGGATCATGAAATACAACCTCAACACCAACCCCGACGACAAGGTGCACGGGGCATGAGCGAGGCGGTTCTGTCCTTGCGCGGGTTGACGCGGGATTTCGGCCCGTTCCGCGCGGTCGATTCCGTGACGCTCGACATCCGGCGCGGGTCGATCACCGGGTTGATCGGGCCGAACGGCGCGGGCAAGACCACGCTGTTCAACATGGTGGCCGGCACGCTGAAACCCACGGCCGGCAGCGTCAGCCTGAACGGGCAGGACATCACCGGCCTGCCGTCCGAGGCGCTGTTTTCCCGCGGGCTGGCGCGCACCTTCCAGATCCCGCGGCCGTTCCGGCGCATGAGCGTGCTGGACAACGTGCTGCTGGCCCCGCCGGCGCAGGTGGGCGAAACGGTGCTGGGGGCGCTGTTCCGCCGCGGCCGGGTGGCGGCCGAGGAAGCGCGGTTGCGCGACAAGGCGCGCGGCATCCTGGATTTCATGACGCTGGGCAAGCTGGCCGACCACCCGGCAGGCAAGATTTCCGGCGGGCAGATGAAACTGCTGGAACTGGCGCGCGCGCTGATGGGCGACCCGGCAGTGATCCTGCTGGACGAGCCTGCGGCAGGGGTGAACCCTTCGCTGACCCGCACGCTGATCGAGCGCATCGAGGAATTGAACCGGCAAGGCACCACCTTTGTCATCATCGAGCACGACATGGATTTCGTCATGCGCCACTGCGACCCGGTGGTGGCGCTGGCCGAAGGGCGCGTCGTGTTCCAGGGCACGGCCGACGCGGCACGGGCGAACCCCTTGCTGCTCGATGCCTATCTGGGGGCGCCGGCATGAGCGCGATCCTGACCGTCGAAGGGCTGGAGGCAGGCTATGTGCGCGACCTGCCCATCCTGCGCCAGGTGCGCCTGTCGGTGGAACGCGCGAGCCTGACGGTAATCATCGGGCCGAACGGCGCGGGAAAATCCACGCTTATCAAGGCGATTGCCGGGCTTGTGCCGGTCAGCGCCGGGCGGGTGGTGCTGGACGGGGCCGAGATCACCGGCATCCGCCCCGACCAGATGGGCGCGCTGGGGCTGGCCTATGTGCCGCAGACCGACAACATCTTTCGCCACCTGAGCATCCGCGAGAATCTGTCCCTGGTGCTGTGCCGCCTGCCCGACCGTGCGCAGCGGCTGGACGAGCTTTATGCGCTGTTCCCGCCGCTGGCCGCCAAGCACAAGGACCGCGCCGGGGCGCTGTCGGGCGGGCAGCGGCAGATGCTGGCGGTGGCAATGGCGCTGGCCAACCGCCCGCGCCTGGTGCTGATGGACGAACCTTCGGCCGGCCTGTCGCCCAAGATCGCGGCCGAGGTGCTGGACCTGGCGCGCAGCCTGACCGGGCAAGGGGTGACCGTGCTGCTGGTGGAACAGAACGTCAAGCAGGCGCTGCGGGTGGCCGACCACTGCTGGATCCTGGCCGAAGGGCGCAACCGGATCGACGGGCCGGCGGCCGACATCCTTTCGGACCCGGTGGTGGGCGAAATCTACCTGGGCGGCAAGCGCGTGGGGGCAGCATGATCCAGAGTATCGTGGACGGAGTTCTCACCGGGGCCATCATCTCGCTGGGGGCCATCGGGTTGACGATGGTCATGCACATGCTGCGCTTTGCCAACTTTGCCTATGCCGAGTTGCTGGCCATCGGCGCCTATGCCGCGCTGGTGTTCGACGCGCTGTTTTCCGGGCTGGCGCCGGTGCTGGCCACCGCCTTCAAGCCGCTGACGCTGACCGCCTCGCTGGCGCTGGCCACGCTGGTGGCGATGGTGCTGACCGGCGCCTCGGCGGTGGCGATCGACTGGCTGGTCTTCAGGCGCATCCGCGCCAAGGCCGACACGCTGTCGATGGTGTTCGCCAGCTTCGGGGTGGCGCTGATCGTGCGCAACGTTCTGACGCTGGCCTTCGGCCACAAGGCGCAGCTCTATTCGCAAGACATCGCCTTTGCCGTGGTGCTGAGCCGCGACCCCTTGCTGCTGATAAAGCCCGATCAGGTCTTCGTGCTGGTGGCGGCGCTGGCGTTGATGGGGCTGTTCCATCTGGTGCTGACGCGCACCACCTTCGGCTTTGCCTTGCGCGCGGTGGCGGAAAACCCGGCGCTGGCGCAGGTGTCGGGCGTGCGGCTGAGCACGATGATTACCGCCGTCTGGATGATCGGCGGCGCACTGTCGGCGGCGGCGGGGGTGTTCTATGCCATGACCAACCACCTGTCGCCGGTGCTGGGGCACAACTTCCTGCTGCCGGTGTTTGCGGCCACCATCGTGGGCGGCATCGGCAGCGTGCATGGCGCGGTGCTGGGCGGGTTCATCGTGGGCATCGCCTCGGGGCTGGCGCTGATGGTGCTGCCGTCGGGTTACGCGCCGGCGATGCCCTTTGTCATCATCCTGGCCGTGCTGCTGGTGCGCCCGCACGGGCTGTTCGGAGAAGACCAGTCATGATCGGGCTGATTTCCTATCTGGCGTTCTTTGCCACCATGGCGGGGATCCTGGCCATCGTGGTTCTGGGGCTGAACCTGCAATGGGGCTACACCGGGCTGTTCAACGGCGGGGTGGTGGCGTTTTTCGGGGCCGGGGCCTATGGCACCATGCTGCTGGGCGGGCGGCCCGAACCGGGGCAGTTCGGCGGGTTCGAATGGCCCTTTCTGCTGGCGCTGGCGGGGGGGGTGGCGCTGGCGGCGCTGGTGGCCTGGATCGTGGGGTTGCTGACGCTGCGGCTGCGGCACGATTACCTGGCGATTGCCACCTTCGGCGTCGCGGTCGCGTTCGAAAGTGTGACCCGCAACGCCGAATGGCTGACCGGCGGTGCCAAGGGCCTGCGCGGCTTTCCCCGCCCGCTGGAGGCGGCCATCGGCAACACCTTCGTCTATGGCCTGGTCTTTCTGGCGATGGTGCTGGCGGTTCTGCTGGCGGTGTTCTGGGGGCTGGAGCGGCTGGTGCATTCACCTTATGGCCGTGCCTTGCGCGCCATCCGCGAGGACGAGACGGCGGCGCGCAGCCTGGGCAAGAACCCCGCGCGGCTGCGGCTGCAAAGCTTTGTCATCGGTTCGGCCATCATGGGGTTGGCGGGCGGGCTGTATGTGGCCTTCTATGCCTTTGTCAGCCCGCAGGATCTGGCGCCGATCCTGACCTTTCAGGTCTGGGCGATGCTGATCGTCGGCGGGGCGGGCAACAACCGCGGCGCGGTTCTGGGCGCCTTTCTGATCTGGGCGGCCTGGACGGCCAGCGGCTTTGCCCTGTCGAAGTTCGCGCCGCAGTCGATGCAGCTTTACACCGGCTCGATTCAATACATTCTGATCGGGTCGGTGATCGTGGGGATGCTGCTGTGGCGGCCGCAGGGGCTGCTGCCCGAACGCATCGCAGGGTTTTTCAAACCGGCCGCCAGGGCCGGAACCACCAGCAAGGGAGTAACGGGATGACACGCAAATTCGCAGGCTTCGCCGCCGCCGCGGCGATGGCCCTGATGGCGCAGGCGGGGCTTGCCGCCGCGCAGGACTGTTCGGTGAAGGTGGGCGTGGTGCTGCCCACGTCGGTGGACTGGGGCAAGCCGATTGCCGAAACCGCACTGTGGGTCGCCGACATGGTGAACGAGGCCGGCGGCGTCGATGGCTGCAAGGTCGAGGCGATTTTGCGCGACGACCAGAACGATGCCAAGGTGGGCGTCGATGCCGCCAAGGCGCTGGTGGACCTGGACAAGGTGCAACTGCTGATGGGTGCCGTGTCGTCGGGCGTGACCATCCCGATTCTCACCTCGGTGACGGTGCCGGCCGGGGTGATGCAGATTTCCTGCTGCTCGTCCTCGACCCGCATCACCGGGCTTGCGGCGGATGGCCAGCTCAAGGGGCTGTGGTTCCGCACCTTTGCCACCAGCCGGGTGCAGGCTGCGGTCGCGGCGATGGTGGCCAGGGAACAGGGCTACAGGAAGGTCACGATCCTTTACAAGAACGACGACTGGGGCCAGGACATCGCCCGCCTTGCGACCGAGGCCTTCCAGGGTTCGGGCATCGAGGTTGCGGCCTCGATCGCCATCACCGATGCGCAGCCCAGCTACCGCGCCGAGGTGACCCAGGCGCTGGCCAGCGAGCCCGATGCGCTGTATCTGCCGCTCTATCCGAAAGAGGGCATCTCGGTCGTGCGCGAATGGCTGAGCCTGGGCGGCACGACGAAGATGATCGGCGCCAACTCGCTGAAATCCGACGAGTTCCGCGATGCGGTGGGGATGCAGTATCTGGCCGATTTCATCGGCACCGATACCTCGACCCCGCGCACCGACAGCGCCAGCAGCTTCAAGGCCGCCTATGAGGCCAGGTTCGGCAAGCCGCCGAGCGGCCCGGGCCTGCCCAACAGCTTCGATGCCGCGGCCATTTCGCTGCTGGCCTATCATGCTGCGGGGCGTGGCGCCACGGGGGCGGAAATCGCCGCCAAGGTGCCGATGGTGACCGACCCCAACGGCGAAAAGGTGGGCGTCGATGTCGAAGGGCTGAAAAAGGCGATGGCGCTGCTGAAGGAAGGCAAGGCCGTCTCGATCCAGGGCGGCACCGGCGCGGTGTCCTTCGACCCGTATGGCGATGTGTCGGCCCCGGCGGTGTCCTGGACCTTCGGTGCCAGCGGGGTCGAGGAAAAGCGCTACATCCCGCTGGAGGAAGTGGGCGCCTTCATCGCATCGCTGAAGTAAGGATCGGCGGCCCGGCTGCCCCAGGGGGTGGCCGGGCTGTTGCGGGGGGATGGCCATGACAGCGGTCAACCTGATCGAACCCGGCCCGATCTTTGCCGGGCCGCTGGCGCAGGCGGCAGAGCTGTTCCCCGACCATCCGAACTCCGCCACCGCGGCCGCGCTGTGCGGCCCCGGGATCGAGGCCACCACCATCGCGCTCCGCTGCACCGAGGATGGCGGGCCCCACGTGATCCGCGCCTCGTTCGCCATGCCCGGCCAGACCATCGAAACCGAAGTGCGCTTCGGCAACGGCCCGCACCCGGTGGCGCAGGCGATCATCGCGGCGCTGGAACGGCGCGGCGGCTGGCTGCGTTACGGCTGAGACAGCGCCTCGACCGGAAAGAATGGCCGGCAGACCTTGGCCTCCAGCCGGAACCAGCGGTCCAGCCGGGCGCCGTTTTCCTCGACCCGGAACAGGTGCAGCATGTCGGATACCGTTTGCAGCGACGGCACCTCGTAGACCAGATACCAGGTGTGGTCGGTATCGGCCGGTTGCCCGACCTTCAGGATGTCGTCGTCCAGCGTGGTGACCAGCCGCGCGCCCATGTCCAGCCACTGCGCGCACACCGCCATCAGCCGCGGCAGGATCACCGCCTGGCGGTCCCGGTCCGAGGCGGCATACCAGCCGGGGCCCGAGGCGCCCAGCAGCAGCACGCGCAACGGGGGGGTGGCATCGGGGGCAGCATGGCGCATGGCGGGTTTCCTATTCTGGCGCCCGAAGGTGCCGCCCGGGGGCGGCGAATGCAAGTGGCGCTGGAATTGCGCGCCCCTCTGGCTTAGGCCAAGGATGGAAGGGGGGGCGCCGATGATCGACAAGCTGGAAATGCTGATCGCGCTGGAACGCGAACGCCACTTCGGCCGCGCCGCCGAGGCCTGCCACGTGACCCAGCCGACGTTGTCTTCGGCCATCAAGGCGCTGGAGGAACATTTCGGCGCGCAGCTGGTGCATCGCGGGTCGCGTTACATCGGCCTGACGCCCGAAGGCGAACGGGTGCTGGCCCGCGCCCGCGTGATCGTGGCCGAGGCGCGCGCGATCCAGACCGATCTGGACCAGGCGCGCAGCGGGCTGAGCGGGTGGTTGCGGCTGGGGGTGATTCCCACCGCGATGGCCACGGTGCATGGCTATACCGGCCCGTTTCTGGCGCAGAACCCGGGGTTGCGGCTGCATCTGCGGTCGATGACCAGCCAGGATATCGTGACCTCGCTCTTTGATTTCGACCTCGACGCCGGGTTCAGCTATTCGGCCGAGGATCTGGACCTGACGCTGCCGCCCGGCATGGAATCGCTGCCGCTCTACCGCGAGCGCTATGCGCTGGTGCGGGCGGCGGCAGGCGGGCCCTATCCGCCGCGGGTCGGCTGGGGCGATCTGGCCGGGATGCGGCTGTGCCTGCTGACGCGCGACATGCAGAACCGCAAGATCATCGACCGGCTGATGACCCGCGCCGGCCTGCTGCCCGACCCGGTGATCGAGGCCAATTCCATCGTGGCCCTTGTGGGCCATGTGCGCGCCGGGGGGGCGGCGGCGGGGCTGGCGACCATCTTGCCGGTGCGGGCGGCGGCCGAGTTCACCCGCGCCCCCGGGCTGGTGGCGACCCCGATCGAGGGCGACGATGGCGCCTTGCGGATGCCGCAGTTCGCGCTGATCCTGCCGGTCGAGGGGCGGCGGTCGCTGCTGCTGGAACGCTTCGTGGCCTCGGTGGTGGCGATAGGCCGCGCCAATCAGGCAACGGAACAATCAATTTGATCCTGGCGCCCGCCTTCCCCTAGGCTTTTCGCGCCAGGAGGAGCCCATGTCAGCCAAGCCCTTGTCCGATGCCGGTCGCGCCCGCATTCACGAAATCCTTGCCGATCACCGCGGGGTGGAAGGGGCCTTGCTGCCGATCCTGCACGCGGTGCAGGCCGAATTCGGCCATGTGCCGGCCGATGCGCTGCCGCTGATCGCCGCCGACCAGAACATCAGCAAGGCCGAAGCGCATGGCGTGATGACGTTCTACCACGACTTCCGCGAAGAACCGGCCGGGCGCCGCGTGCTGAAGCTGTGCCGGGCCGAGGCGTGCCAGGCGGTGGGCGCCGATGCGCTGGCCGACCACGCCCGCGCGCGCACGGGGCTCGACTGGCACGGCACCACCGCCGACGGCGCCCTGACGCTGGAGCCGGTGTTCTGCCTGGGCCTGTGCGCCTGCGGGCCGGCGGCGCTGGTCGACGGGCAGCCGGTGGGCCGGCTGGATGCGGCGCGGCTGGATGCGATTCTGGCTGGGGGTGCGGCATGATCCGGGTCTGGGTTCCGCGCGATGCGGCGGCACGTGCACTGGGCGCCGATGCCGTCGCAGCAGCCGTGCAGGCCTGCGCAAGGGCCAGCGGGCAGGAGGTGGCGCTGACCCGCAACGGCTCGCGCGGGATGATCTGGCTGGAACCGCTGGTCGAGGTGGAGCGGGGCGGCGTGCGCCACGCCTACGGCCCTGCCACCGCCGCCGATGTGCCCGACATTCTGGAGGGATCCTCGCCGCTGCACCTGGGCCCGACCGAGGATTTGCCCTGGATGGCGCGGCAGACCCGGCTGACCTTCGCCCGCGTCGGCGTGACCGACCCCTTGTCGCTGGCCGAGTATGAGGCGCATGGCGGGCTGGCCGGCCTGCGCCGCGCGCTGGCCATGACCCCGGCCGAGGTGGTGGCCGAAGTCACCGCCAGCGGCTTGCGCGGCCGGGGCGGCGCAGGCTTTCCCACCGGGATCAAGTGGAAAACCGTGCACGACGCGCCGGGGCCGCAGAAATACATCGTCTGCAACGCCGACGAAGGCGACAGCGCCACCTTTGCCGACCGCATGCTGATGGAAGGCGACCCCTTCTGCCTGATCGAAGGCATGGCGATTGCCGGGCTGGCCGTGGGCGCGACCAAGGGCTTCATCTACCTGCGCAGCGAATACCCCGATGCGGCCGCGGTGCTGACCGCCGCCTTGCGGATCGCCCGCGAGGCCGGGGTGCTGGGCGGCGCGGTGCTGGGGCAGGGTCCGGCCTTCGACATCGAATTGCGGATGGGGGCGGGCGCCTATGTCTGCGGCGAGGAAACCAGCCTGCTCAACAGTCTGGAAGGCAAGCGCGGCGTGGTGCGCGCCAAGCCGCCGCTGCCGGCGCTGCAGGGGTTCATGGGCCGGCCCACGGTGGTCAACAACGTGATTTCGCTGGCGACGGTGCCGGTGATCCTGGAAAAGGGCGCGGCGCATTACGCGGGCTTCGGCCTGGGCCGCTCACGCGGGACGATGCCGTTGCAGATTGCCGGCAACGTGCGCCACGGCGGGCTGTTCGAATGCGCCTTCGGCCTTACCTTGGGCGAAATCGTCAACGACATCGGCGGCGGCACCGCCTCGGGCCGGCCGGTCAAGGCGGTGCAGGTCGGCGGGCCGCTGGGGGCCTGGTTCCCGCCCGCGCTGTTCGACACGCCTTTCGGATACGAGGAATTCGCCGCCCGCGACGGGCTGATCGGCCATGCCGGGCTGACGGTGGCCGACGACAGCATCGACATGCTGCGCATGGCGCGCTTTGCGATGGAGTTCTGCGCCATCGAAAGCTGCGGCAAGTGCACCCCCTGCCGCATCGGTGCGGTGCGCGGGGTGGAAACCATCGACCGCATCGCGGCAGGCGACGGCGCCGCCGTGCCGCTGCTGACCGACCTGTGCGCCACGATGAAATCCGGCTCGCTTTGCGCGCTGGGGGGGTTCACGCCCTATCCGGTGCTCAGCGCGCTGACCCATTTCCCCGACGACTTCGCCTGCCGGAAGGAGGCCGCCGAATGAAGGACTTCATCATCCCCGACGCCGATTACGGCACGCCCGCGTCCCGCGCGAAAACGATGGTGACGCTGGAAATCGACGGGTTCGCGGTGACGGTGCCCGAGGGCACCAGCATCATGCGCGCCGCGGCCCAAGCGGGCATTCCGGTGCCCAGGCTGTGCGCCACCGACAGCCTCGATGCCTTCGGATCCTGCCGGCTGTGCCTGGTGGAAATCGAAGGCCGCAACGGCACCCCGGCCAGCTGCACCACGCCCGTGGCGCCGGGGCTGAAAGTGCACACCCAGACCGCAAGGCTGAAACAGCTGCGCCGCGGGGTGATGGAGCTGTATATCTCGGATCATCCGCTGGATTGCCTGACCTGTTCGGCCAACGGCGATTGCGAATTGCAGGACATGGCCGGGGCCGTGGGCCTGCGCGACGTGCGCTATCGGCCGGCGCCCGGTAACGAACTGGCAACACATTTTCGCGCGCGAAACAATTCCGGGCCCAACCCGCAATACATCCCCAAGGACGACAGCAACCCCTATTTCACCTACGATCCGGCCAAGTGCATCGTCTGTTCGCGCTGCGTGCGGGCCTGCGAGGAGGTGCAAGGCACCTTTGCGCTGACGATCGAGGGCCGCGGTTTCGACAGCCGGGTGTCGTTCGGTGCGAAAACGGATACTGCCCTGACCTCGGACTGCGTGTCTTGCGGTGCCTGCGTGCAGGCCTGCCCGACCGCCACCTTGCAGGAAAAATCGGTGATCGAGATCGGCACCCCCGACCGCGCCGTCATCACCACCTGCGCCTATTGCGGCGTGGGGTGCAGTTTCAAGGCCGAGATGCGCGGCGACGAGCTGGTGCGCATGACGCCTTACAAGCACGGCAAGGCCAACCGCGGGCACAGCTGCGTCAAGGGCCGGTTCGCCTATGGCTATGCCACCCACCCCGACCGCATCCTGAAACCGATGATCCGCGAGGCGATCACCGAGCCGTGGCGCGAAGTCGGCTGGGCCGAGGCGATGGCCTTTGCCGCCCGCCGGATGCAGGCCATCCAGGCGAAATACGGGCGGCGGTCGCTGGGGGTCATCACCTCCAGCCGCTGCACGAACGAGGAAACCTATCTGGTCCAGAAACTGGCCCGGGCGGTATTCCGCAACAACAACACCGATACCTGCGCGCGCGTCTGCCATTCGCCCACCGGCTATGGCCTGGGGCAAACCTTCGGCACCAGCGCGGGCACGCAGGATTTCGACTCGGTGGAACATTGCGATGTGGCGATGGTGATCGGCGCCAACCCGCACGCCGGGCACCCGGTGTTCGCCAGCCGGCTGAAGAGGCGGCTGCGCCAGGGGGCAAAGCTGATCGTGGTGGACCCGCGCCGGACCGAAACCGTGCAGGGCCCGCATTACAAGGCCGCGCATCATCTGGCGCTGACCCCGGGCACCAACGTGGCCGTGGTGTCGGCGATGGCGCATGTGATCGTGACCGAAGGGCTTTACAACGAGGCCTTCATCCGCGCGCGTTGCGACTGGGACGAGTTCCAGGACTATGCCGAGTTCATCTCGGACCCGCGCCACAGCCCCGAGGCGGTGCAGCTCGTCACCGGCGTCCCGGCCGAGGAGCTGCGCGCGGCTGCCCGGCTTTATGCCACCGGCGGCAATGCGGCGATCTATTACGGGCTGGGCGTGACCGAGCATAGCCAGGGCTCCACCACCGTCATTGCCATTGCGAACCTGGCCATGCTGACGGGCAACATCGGCCGCCCCGGCGTGGGCGTGAACCCGCTGCGCGGGCAGAACAACGTGCAAGGGTCTTGCGACATGGGGTCGTTCCCGCACGAGCTGCCGGGCTATCGCCATGTGAAGAACCCCGAGGTGCGCGCCATCTTCGAACGGGTCTGGGGGGTGGAGATCGACCCCGAACCCGGCCTGCGCATCCCCAACATGCTGGATGCCGCGGTCGAAGGCACGTTCAAGGGCCTGTATTGCCAGGGCGAGGATATCCTGCAATCCGACCCCGATACCAAGCACGTGGCGGCCGGGCTGGCGGCGATGGAATGCGTCATCGTGCATGACCTGTTCCTGAACGAAACCGCCAATTACGCCCATGTGTTCCTGCCGGGATCGAGCTTTCTGGAAAAGGACGGCACCTTCACCAACGCCGAACGCCGCATCAACCGCGTGCGCAAGGTGATGGCGCCCAGGCAGGGTTATGCCGACTGGGAAGTGACCCAGATGCTGGCCAACGCGATGGGGGCCGGCTGGGCCTATACGCATCCTTCGCAGATCATGGATGAAATCGCCGCCACCACCCCCAGCTTTGCCGGCGTCAGCTACGAACGGCTGGAGGAGCTGGGCTCGGTCCAGTGGCCGTGCAACGACAAGGCGCCCGAAGGCACGCCGATGATGCACATCGACGGGTTCGTGCGCGGGCGGGGCAAGTTCATCCGCACCGAATACGTCGCCACCGACGAACGCACCGGCCCGCGTTTCCCGCTGTTGCTGACCACGGGGCGCATCCTCAGCCAGTACAACGTCGGCGCGCAGACGCGGCGCACGGCGAATGTGGTCTGGCATGACGAGGATGTGCTGGAGATCCACCCGCACGATGCCGAACAGCGCGGCATCCGCCAGGGCGACTGGGTGCGGCTGGCCAGCCGGTCGGGCGAAACGTCCTTGCGCGCCGAAATCACCGATCGGGTGCCGCCGGGCGTGGTCTATACCACCTTCCACCACCCCGATACGCAGGCGAACGTCGTCACCACCGACTATTCCGACTGGGCCACCAACTGCCCGGAATACAAGGTGACGGCGGTGCAGGTCAGCCCGTCGAACGGGCCGAGCCAGTGGCAGCAGGACTATGCCGCCCAGGCCGAGCTTGCCCGCCGCATCCTGCCGGCGGCCGAGTGATGCAGGGCGCGCGGGCCACCCCGCGGCTGGCCTTCGGCGCCCGGCCCCAGCCGGGCGAACGCGTGCTGCCCGAGGAAACCGCCGTGGCGCTGTCGTTCAACGGCAGCGCCCAGGCGGTGATGATGGCGACCCCCGCGGATCTGGAGGATTTCGCCTATGGCTTTGCGCTGACCGAAGGCATCGCGGCGCCCGAGGAGGTCGAGTCTCTGGCCATCGTGCCGCAAGGGCGCGGCATCGACGTGCAGGCCTGGCTGGTGCCCGGTGCGGCCGACCGGCTGGCCGCGCGGCGGCGCACGATGGCCGGCCCGGTGGGGTGCGGCTTGTGCGGCATCGACAGCATCGACCAGGCGCTGCGCGACATGGCGCCGGTGCCGCCCTCGGGGTTTCGCATGACGCCGGCGCAGGTGATGGCGGCGGTGTCCGGGTTGCCCGCGCATCAGCCCTTGCACGATGCCACCCGTGCTGCGCATTGCGCCGGGTTCTGGCAAGGCGGCCGCATGGTTGCGGTGCGCGAGGATGTGGGCCGCCACAACGCGCTGGACAAGCTGGCCGGCCATCTGGCGCGGCACCCGCAGGGGCAAGGGGCCGTGGTGCTGACCAGCCGGGTTTCCATCGACCTCGTGCAGAAGGTGGCGGCGATGGGCCAGCCTGTGCTGATCGCCGTTTCGGCCCCCACCGCCGATGCCGTGGCGCTGGCCGACCGGCTGGGCATCACGCTGATGGCCCTTGCCCGGCCCGACAGGTTCGAGCTTTTCACCCATTCCGACCGCATCGAAGCGCAGGTGCCGCATGTCCGCTGACAAGATCGTCCGCATGGCGAACCAGATCGCCACCTTCATGGAAAGCAAGCCCGAGGCCGAGGCGCTGGCCGGGTTGGCAAGCCACATCAACGACTTCTGGGAACCCCGCATGCGCGCCCAGCTGTTCGCCGTGCTGGATGCCGGCGGCGCGGGGCTGCGCCCGCTGGTGGTGCGGGCTGCCGGGCAGATCCGCCGGCCGCAAACCGCCTAGCGGCAGACGAAATCGGTGGGCAGGCGGTTCAGGGTTTCGGCGCCGGTTTCGGTGACCAGAACCATGTCCTCGATGAAGAACCCGCCAAGGCCGGTGGCGTAGAACGGGCATTCGAAGGCCAGCATCATGCCGGGTTCGGCCAAGACGTCGGTCGGGGCGGAAATGAACGGCCAATCCTCGCTGCCAAGGCTCGCGCCGAGCCCGTGGCCGAAGTGCCCGCGGCTGTCGCCTGCCAGCCCCGCCGCCCGGGGGTTGCGCATTGCGCTGCATCGCATCGGGCCGCGCGGGCATCGTGTCGCTGGCTGCGTTTTCGGATGTGCCGTTTGCGGCCGAAGGGGTCCGGTTCAGTGCCGCCGTCTCCATGATCGGGTTCTGTGCCGACAGCGGCACGACCCTGTCCTTCTCGGCCGGC
>NZ_JBKBQM010000004.1:37781-98017 GCF_046292685.1 Gemmobacter sp. | reverse complement strand
CGACGGGTCGCGCCTGGCCGGGGTCGGGGGCGGCCGGCGTCCGGGGGCGCTGCCCCCGGGGCCCCCGGGATATTTGCGGCAAGGTGAAAGGGGGGCCGCGGCGTGACGCCTTGGCGGGCGGCGCCGGCGGGCCTCGGGGGGGATCGGGGCAGCGCGCGGCGTGGCGCGGCGATCTGGTCCGGCGGCCGGTGGACTGCGAATAGGGGATGCCGGACCGGGTGCCGGCGGGGCGCGGCGGGGCGCGATCAGCCCGCGCCGAGCAGGATGCCCAAGGCAGCCGCCCCGAGGCTGAGCGCCCCGCCCAGCGCCATCCAAAGCACCGGGTGCGTGCGGCGCGGCACCGGCGCCGGGGCGGGTTGCGACTGGCGGATCAGCGCGGCCTCCATCATCGCGGGCAGGCGTGGGCCGAAGCGGCCCAGCACCTGCGCGGTGCGCACAAGGTCGCGCAGCAGAGCGCGCGGGCCGACGTTGCGGGTGATGTAGCCTTCGACCACCGGGCGGGCGACCTGCCAGATGTTGATGTGCGGGTCGAGCGTGCGCGCCACCCCTTCGACCACGACCATCGTGCGTTGCAGGAGGATGAGTTCGGTGCGGGTCTGCATGCCGAAACGCTCGGTCACCTCGAACAGATAGGCCAGCAGGCGCGCCATCGAGATGCGCGTGGCATCCATGCCGAAGATCGGCTCGCCCACCACGCGCAGCGCGCGGGCGAATTCGTCGATGTCGCGGTCGGCGGGCACGTAACCGGCCTCGAAATGCACTTCGGCGACGCGGCGGTAATCGCGCCGGATGAAGCCGATCAGGATTTCGGCATAGACCCGGCGGGTATATTCGTCGAGCCGGCCCATGATGCCGAAATCGTAAAGGATCAGGTCGCCGTTGGCCGCGACCTTGAGGTTGCCCTGGTGCATGTCGGCGTGAAAGAAGCCGTCGCGCAGCGCGTGGCTGAGAAACAGCGACAGCACCCGCGCCCCCAGGAGCTTGCGGTCGTGCCCGGCGGCATCGAGGGCTGCGGTATCGGCCAGCCCGATGCCTTCGGCCCAGCCCAGCGTCATCACGCTGCGGCCCGAATATTCCCACACCGGCTGCGGCACGGTGATGCCGGCATCCTGGGCGGTGTTGGCGGCGAATTCGGCGGCAGCGGCGGATTCGAGCCGCAAGTCCAGCTCGCCCATCACCACGCCTTCGAAATGGGCGATCACGTCGGTCGGGCGCAGGCGGCGGGAAAAGGGGGCGATGGTTTCGATCAGCCCGGCGGCCAGGTAAAAGGCGTCGATATCCTTGCGGAACGCCTTTTCGATGCCGGGGCGCAGCACCTTGACCGCGACGAGCTGCCCGGTTTCGGCCAGCCGGGCGCGGTGGACCTGCGCGATGGAGGCGGCCGCGACGGGTTCGGAAAACTCGGAAAACACCTGATCGACGGGGATTTCCAGCTCGGCCTCGATCATGCGCTTGGCGGTGAGCGTGTCGAAGGGCGGCAGCTTGTCTTGCAGGTATTTCAACTGGGTGGCCATTTCCTCGCCCACGATGTCGGGGCGGGTGGACAGGATCTGGCCGAACTTGATGTAGGCCGGGCCCAGCGCGGTGAGCGCGCGGGTGGCCGAAGGCAACGCCGGGTCGCCCTTGAGGCCGAGCCACTTGAAGGGCCAGCCCAGCACCCGGGCGACAAAGCGGATGCGCGGCGGCGCGCGGAAGGCATCGAGCACCACGCCGATGCCGCCGGTGCGTTCGAGCGTGGCCAGCGTGCGGATCAACCGCCAGATGTTGTGGGGCCCGCGCATGGATCAGAGTTTCCAGCCCGAATGCAGCGCGGCGATGCCCAGGGTGAGGTTGCGGTATTTCACCTGGCCGAAGCCGGCGGCGCGGATCATGGCGGCAAAGCTTTCCTGGTCGGGAAACTTGCGGATGGATTCCACCAGATACTGATAGCTGTCGCGGTCGCCGGCCACGACCTGCCCCATGACCGGAATCACGTTGAAGGAATAGCGGTCATACAGCCATTGCAGCAGGTCGTTGGGGATCTGGCTGAACTCCAGCACCATCAGCCGCCCGCCGGGGCGCAGCACGCGCCAGGCCTCGGACAGGGCATCGGGGATGCGGGTGACGTTCCGGATGCCGAAGCTGATGGTGTAGACATCGAAGCTGTTGTCGGGAAAGGGCAAGGCCATCGCATCGCCCACCACCCAGTCGAGCCGGTCGGCCAGGCGGTCGGCCTCGGCCCGTTGCCGCCCTTCGGCCAGCATGGATTCGGTCATGTCGCAGACGGTGGCGGTGGCGCCCGGCGCGCGGGCGAGAAAGCGGAAGGCGACGTCGCCGGTGCCGCCGGCCACATCCAGCAGGCGCTGGCCCGGGCGGGGGGCGAGCCAATCCATCATCGCGTCTTTCCAGATGCGGTGGATGCCAAGGCTCATCAGGTCGTTCATCACGTCGTATTTCGAAGCGACGCGGGTAAAGACGCCGTGGACCATGCCGGCCTTGTCGCCCTCGGGCACGTCGCGGAACCCGAAGTGCGTTGTCGCCTGATTGTCCCCGGTCATGCCGTGCCCTCGCCCGAAATCCGCCATGCGAGGCATATAGCGTTGCCGGCACAAAGGGGAAACCGGCATTCTGCCTCAGGGGGAGGGGTGATGGCGCTGAGCGATCCGCTGATGCTGACGATCCTGGTGCTGGCGCTGCCGGTGCTGGCGCTGAACGCCGGGGTGTGGTGGGCCGGGCGCAAGGCCGGGGGGCCGCCGGGGCCGGCCTGGGCGCCGCCGCGGCAAGGGGCGGCCGAGGTGCGGTTGCGCACCGCGCCGGGGTTGCGCGCGGGGCTGGCGGCGGCCAGCGCGGGCCTGGCCGGGGCGCTGCTGCTGCTGCACGAGGGCGGGCAGCTGCGGGTGGACGGCGGCGCGGTGCCCTGGCCCGAGCTGGTGCTGCTGGCGGCGCTGGTGTGGCACACCGCCGCGATGTGGACGTGGGAGCTGCGCTTCGACGCGGTGGGCCTGTCGGCGCCGGTGCTGATCTTCGGCCGCCGGGCGCGGCTGTGGCGGTCGCTGGTGGAGATGACCGAGGCGGGGCCGCTGACCATCCGGCTGCATTTCGCCGACGGCAGCGTGATCGCGGTGCCGAAACAGGTTGTCGGGGCGGCGGCGTTGCGGCAGATGGCGAACCATTGGCTTTGCCGTGCGCAGGAACCGCCCGATGCCCGAACTGCCCGAAGTTGAAACCGTGCGCCGCGGCCTGGCGCCCTTGATGGAGGGCGCGACCATCGCCCGGGCCGAGGTGCGCCGCCCCGACCTGCGCTGGCCGCTGCCCCCGCGCATGGCCGAGCGGCTGACCGGGCAGCGGGTGGGCGCGCTGCGGCGACGGTCGAAATACATCCTGGCCGATCTGTCGGGCGGCGAGGTGCTGCTGATCCATTTGGGGATGTCGGGGCGGGTGCTGGTGGCGCCGCCGGGCGGGGCGTCGGCGATGGCCGGCGATTTCGTGCACGACACCGGGGCGGCGGAAAAGCACGACCATATCGTGCTGCACATGGAGTCGGGCGCGCGCATCACCTTCAACGACCCGCGCCGCTTCGGCATGTGGGATCTGTTCGCCGGCACGCATCCGCTGCTGGAAGGGCTGGGGCCAGAACCCTTCGGCAACGGGTTTTCCGAAAGCTGGCTGGCCGCGCGGCTGGCAGGGCGGCGCACGCCCATCAAGGCCGCGCTGCTGGACCAGGGCAACGTGGCGGGCCTGGGCAACATCTATGTCTGCGAGGTGCTGCACCGCGCGGGCATCCACCCGGCCCGGCTGGCGGGCGACCTGACCGCGGCCGAGGTCGCGCGCCTTGTGCCGCTGATCCGCGAGGTGCTGGCCGAGGCGATCGAGGCGGGGGGCTCGTCCTTGCGCGATTACCGGCAGGCGGATGGCGAACTGGGCTATTTCCAGCACGCCTTTCGCGTCTACGGGCGTGAAGGCGCGGCTTGCGTGACGCCCGGTTGCGGGGGGCGCGTGGCGCGCATCGTGCAATCGGGGCGCTCGTCCTTCCATTGCCCCGACTGCCAGAGATGACTTGATCCCCGCCGCCGTCCTGCTAGGAGTCGCCGCAACTCAAACCCCGGGGGTTCCGTCATGGCCTATGAAACGATCATCCTTGAGATCGAGGACTACGTCGCCGTCGTGCGGCTGAACCGCCCCGAGGCGCTGAACGCGCTGAACGCGAAGCTCTTGGGCGAGCTGAGCGATGCGCTGGCCGCGCTGGATGCCAACGACAAGGTGCGCTGCATCGTGCTGACCGGGTCGGAAAAGGCCTTTGCCGCCGGTGCCGACATCAAGGAAATGGCCGGCAAATCCTTTGTCGAGGTGTTCGGCGAGGATCTGTTCGCCGCCGACAGCGACCGGCTGCTGCGGGTGCGCAAGCCGATCATCGCCGCGGTGTCGGGCTATGCGCTGGGCGGGGGCTGCGAGCTGGCGATGATGTGCGACTTCATCATCTGTTCCGACACCGCCAAGTTCGGCCAACCCGAAATCAACCTCGGCGTCATCGCCGGCATGGGCGGCACCCAGCGGCTGACGCGATTCGTCGGCAAGTCGAAGTCGATGGACATGCACCTGACCGGGCGCTTCATGGACGCGGCCGAGGCCGAGCGTTCGGGCCTCGTGTCGCGCGTGGTGCCGGCCAAGGACCTGATGAAAGAGGCGATGTCGGCCGCGCGCAAGATCGCCGAAAAGTCGATGCTGGCGGCGATGGTGGCCAAGGAGGCGGTCAACCGCGCCTACGAGACCACGATGCGCGAGGGCCTGCTGTTCGAGCGCCGGGTGTTCAACAGCCTGTTCGCCACCGAAGACCAGAAGGAAGGCATGAGCGCCTTCGTCGAAAAGCGCACCCCGCAGTTCCGCGACCGCTGACGCCCCCCCCCTTTCCTTTGCCGTCCCGATGGTGTAAGTGCCGCAGCACATGCGCGTGGGCCCGCTTAGGCAAGCAAGTCGCCGGACGAATCGTCCGGCCCGGGGTCTGTGACGCAACCGAAACCGCAACAGACCCGGAAGACCCGAAAACATGGCCAATACGCCCCAGTCCGAAAAACGCGCCCGCCAGTCCGAAGCCCGCTATGCCGTGAACAAGGCGCGCCGCTCGCGCATCCGCACCTTCCTGCGCAAGGTGGAAGAAGCGATCGCCAGCGGCAATGCCGATGCGGCCAAGGCGGCGCTGGAGGCTGTGCAGCCGGAGCTGGCGCGCGGCGTGACCAAGGGCGTGCTGCACAAGAACACCGTGGCGCGCAAGATGTCGCGCCTGTCGGCGCGCGTGAAGGCGCTGTCGGTTCCGGCCAACGCCTGAACCCGCCCGAACGGAGATTCGGAAAGGCGCCCTGCGGGGCGCCTTTTTGCTTGCCGCCGCGTCACTGTGGCAAAGCTGCCGAGGGGCGCGGATTCGGTTTCGGGAAAGACCGAGTCAACAGCGAAGTTCGGTTGCAGCCGCCGCCGCGAGGACGCTAGTTTGCCTGAGCGATTCACATCGTTCCCTGGGGGGGGACATGCAGATCGCAAGGGCTGTGCTGCCAACTTTCACGCAAGCCCTTGCTTTTGTTGAACAAACGCGCATTGCCTGCGCACCTTGCCACGGCCGGCAACGGCTGGGCGGGGCGTTGTGCGCCGTTTGGCGGCCCGGCAACGGGTTGCCCCCCGCCGGGCCGGTGGCCGGATCGTCTGTGGCTAACGAAGGGCGAACGCCCCGGGTGACAACAACAACAACCGCGTTCGGAACGGGACAGATGACCGAAGAAACTTGGGGGCAGGTGCGTGAGGGACTTCTCAAGCGGGTGGGCCGCAACAACTACCTGACCTGGATCGAGCCCTTGCGCTTTGCCGACCTGACCGACGGTGTGGCACGGTTCACCGTGCCGACCAGCTTTCACGGCGACTGGGTGGCGCGCAATTTCGCCGACCATATCCGGCGCGAGCTGCTGGGCTCGGGTGCGGCGGTGACGCGGGTGGAGTTTGCCGTGGCGCGCCAGACGGCAGCACCGGCGGTGGCCCGCCCTGCCCCGGCCGCGGCGGCCGCCCCCGCCCGCGCCAATGACGAGGATATGGCCAGCAGCCCGCTGGATGCGCGCTTCACCTTCGACACCTTCGTGGTGGGCAAGCCGAATCAGCTGGCCCATGCCGCCGCGCGCCGGGTGGCCGAAGGCGGGCCCGTCAGCTTCAACCCGCTGTTCCTGTATGGCGGCGTGGGCCTGGGCAAGACCCACCTGATGCACGCCATCGCGCACGAGATCACCGCGCGCAACCCCGCGGCGCGGGTGCTGTATCTGAGCGCCGAACAGTTCATGTACCGCTTTGTCCAGGCGCTGCGCGACAAGCAGATCATGTCGTTCAAGGAGCTGTTCCGCTCGGTCGATGTGCTGATGGTGGATGACGTGCAGTTCATCGCCGGCAAGGACAGCACGCAGGAGGAGTTCTTTCACACCTTCAACGCGCTGGTGGACCAGAACCGCCAGATCGTGATTTCCGCCGACCGCGCGCCGGGCGAGATCAAGGGGCTGGAAGACCGCATCGCCAGCCGCTTGCAATGCGGGCTGATCGTGGACCTGCACCCGACCGATTACGAGCTTCGGCTGGGCATCCTGCAGACCAAGGTGGAGTTCTATCGCGGCCAGTATCCGGGCCTGCGCATCGCGCCGGGGGTGCTGGAGTTTCTGGCCAACCGCATCACCACCAACGTGCGCGTGCTGGAAGGCGCGCTGACGCGGCTGTTTGCCTTTGCCTCGCTCGTCGGGCGGGAGATCACGCTGGAACTGGCGCAGGACTGCCTGGCCGACATCCTGCGCGCCTCGGACCGCAAGGTGACGATCGAGGAAATCCAGCGCAAGGTGGCCGAGCATTACAACATCCGCCTGTCCGACATGATCGGGCCCAAGCGGCTGCGCGCCGTGGCCCGGCCGCGGCAGGTGGCGATGTATCTGGCCAAACAGCTGACCCCGCGGTCCTTGCCCGAAATCGGGCGGCGGTTCGGCGGGCGCGACCACACCACCATCATGCACGGCGTGAAGAAGATCGAGGAATTGATGGCCACCGACAGCCAGCTGGCCGACGACCTGGCGATGCTGCGCCGCCAGCTGGAAGGCTGATGCTGCGGCGCAGAAAAATTGCCGCAGACCTTTGCCGCGCAGGGTGACAAGCGCGGCGCGGGCGCCTATAAGGCGCCCGAAACCCACCCGCTTTGCGAAGGCAGTTCCATGACCACGCTTGTTTTCGGCCACAAGTCGCCCGACACCGATTCCACCGGCTCGCCCATCGTCTGGGCCTGGTACCTGAGCGAAGCGAAAGGCACCCCCGCCAAGCCGGTGCTGCTGGGCGAACCGAACACCGAAGCCGCCTTCGTGCTGCGCCACTGGGGGCTGGACAAGCCCGAGATCATCGCGGACGTGACCGCCGAGGACAAGGTGGTGATCGTCGACACCAACAACCCGGCCGAGCTGCCGCCCTCGATCAACGAGGCGAAGATTCAGGGGATCATCGACCATCACATGCTGGTGGGCGGGATCAAGACGAAGAACCCGATCGACATCACCATCCGCCCGCTGGCCTGCACCGCCACCATCATGCACGACCTGATGGGCGATGCGGTGGCCAAGGCACCGCGCGGGATCAAGGGCGCGATGCTGTCGTGCATCCTGTCGGACACGCTGGCGTTCCGCAGCCCCACCACCACCGCGCATGACAAGGCCGTGGCCGAGGCGCTGGCCGCCGACCTGGGCGTGTCGATTCCCGAGCTGGCGGCGGCGATGTTCGAGGCGAAGTCGGACGTGTCGGCGTTTTCGGATGCCGAGCTGCTGCGGATGGACAGCAAGGAATACAACGTCGCCGGCAAGGAACTGCGCGTGAGCGTGCTGGAAACCACCGCGCCCAAGGTCGTGCTGGACCGCAAGGACAGCCTGATGGCCAGCATGGTGGACGTGGCCAGGGAAGACGGCGCCGACCAGGTGCTGCTGTTCGTGGTGGACATCATCAAGGAAGAAGCCACCCTGCTGGTGCCCAACGACCTGGTGAAGGCGATGGCCGAGGCGAGCTTCGGCTGCAAGGTCACCGGCGATACGGTCGTGCTGCCGGGCATCATGAGCCGCAAGAAGCAGATCATCCCGGCGCTGAAGCTTTGATCGCGGAGCCGGGGGCTCTGCCCCCGGACCCCCGGGATATTTTCGGACAGAAAATGAACCCGGCAGGCCCGGGAGCCGGAGAGAGGCGATGACCCGGATCATTCCAGAACTGGCGGCGGTTTCCGCACACTATGATGCGCTGTTCTGCGACCTGTGGGGCTGCGTGCACGACGGGGTTGTGGCCTTTGCGCCGGCGGTCGCCGCCTTGCAGGCGTTCCGGGCAGGCGGCGGCGCGGTGGTGCTGGTGACCAATGCGCCGCGCCCCAGGACGGATGTGATGCGCCAGTTGCAGCGGCTGGGCGTGCCGCGCGATGCCTGGGACGAGATCGCCACCTCGGGCGATGCGGCGCAATGGGCGATGGCCTCGGGCGCGGTGGGGCGGAAGGTGTGGCACATCGGGGCCGAGAAAGACCTGACCTTTTTCGACGACCTGCCGCAGGACGTGCCGGCGGGCACGGTGGCGCGGGTGGCGCCGGCCGAGGCCGAGGGCATCGTCTGCACCGGCCTTGCCGACGACCTGACCGAGACGCCCGAGGATTACCGCGCCGGCCTGATGCTGGCGGCGCAGAACCGGATGCCGATGCTGTGCGTGAACCCCGACATCGTGGTGGACTGGGGCGGCCGGCGGCTCTGGTGCGCCGGGGCGCTGGCGCAGATCTATGAACAGATGGGCGGGCGGGTGCTGTATTTCGGCAAGCCGCATCCGCCGATCTACGACCTCGCCCGGCGGCGGCTGGCGGCGCTGGGGCGCGATGTGCCCGAGGACCGCATCCTGTGCGTGGGCGACGGCATCGGGACCGATGTGGCGGGTGCTGCCGGCGAAGGGCTGGATTGCCTGTTCGTGACCGGCGGGCTGGCGGCCGAAGCCTTTGGCCCCGATGCGGCGGCACCGGACCCGGCGTTGCTGGCCCAATGGCTGACCGCGCAGAAGGCCGCGCCGCGTTGGGCGATCGGGCAGTTGCGCTGAAGCGGCAAGGCAACAATATTGCGCCGAGGGGCGAATAAGCGTCGCAAAGTTACGCTGCGCCATTGTGCTGCGGCGCAGCATCTGCTAGCGTCCCAAGCATCGCTTGGAGGATTCGCAGGATGCTGGACAACATGCCGCGCGGGACGATCTGCATCGAGGATATCGAGATCGGCATGTCGCGCCATTTGCGCAAGACCGTGACCGACCGCGACATCGAGCTGTTCGCCGAAGTCTCGACCGACCGCAACCCGGTGCATCTGGACGACGCCTATGCCCGCGACACGATCTTTCAGGGCCGCATCGCGCATGGCATGCTGACCGCCGGGCTGATCTCGGCGGTGATCGGCGAACAGCTGCCGGGGCATGGCACGGTCTATCTGGGCCAGAGCCTGAAGTTCATGGCGCCCGTCCGCCCGGGCGACACCGTGCTGGCCGAGGTGACGGTGACGGCGGTGGACCATGCGCGCCGGCGGGTCACCCTTGAAACCCGCTGCGCGGTGGGCGATACGGTGGTGCTGAAAGGCGAGGCGCTGGTTCTGGCGCCCAGCCGCAAGTTCGACTGACGGCGGGCGCCCCCGCCACCCCGGGGGAAGATGAGAACGCATCATCACTGGCAAGGGCTGGATGCCGCCGACAAGGGCGCATCGGTGGCCATGGGCAACTTCGACGGGGTGCACCTGGGCCACCGTTCGGTGATCGACCGGGCACGCCGCCCGGATGCGCCGCTGGGGGTGGTGACCTTCGAGCCGCATCCGCGGCAGGTGTTCAACCCCGGTGCCGCGCCATTCCGGCTGATGAACGCCGAGGCGCGGGCCAACCGGTTGGCGCGGCTGGGGGTGGAACAGCTTTACGAACTGCCGTTCGATGCTGCGCTGGCGGGCCTGTCGCCCGCGGCCTTTGCCCGCGACGTGCTGGCCGAGGGGCTGGGCGTGCGGCATGTGGTGGTGGGCGCCGATTTCTGTTTCGGCAAGGGGCGCGCCGGCCGCGCCGCCGATCTGGTGGCGCTGGGGGCGGAGCTGGGGTTCGAGGTGACGGTGGCGCCGTTGGTGGCGGTCGGCGGGGTGGAGATTTCGTCGACCGCGATCCGGGCGGCCCTGGCCGAAGGGCGGCCCCGCGATGCCCATGCCATGCTGGGCCACTGGCACCGCATCGAAGGCCCGGTGCTGCACGGCGAAAAGCGCGGGCGCGAACTGGGCTATCCGACCGCCAACATGTCGGTGGCGGGGCTGCATCTGCCGAAGATCGGGGTTTATGCGGTAAAGGTCGATGTGCTGACCGGGCCGCAGAAGGGCAGCTATCTGGGCGCGGCCTCGCTGGGGGTGCGGCCGATGTTCGGGGAAAACCTGCCCAACCTGGAAACCTACATCTTCGACTTCAAGGGCGATCTTTACGGTCAGCACCTGTCGGTGGGCTTTGTCGAATACCTGCGGCCGGAGCTGAAGTTCGACGGCTTGCCGGCGCTGATCGCGCAGATGGAGGCCGACTGCGCCCGGGCGCGGGAGATTCTGGCCACCGTGTAGGCCGCCGGCGTCAGCCCAGCCGGCGCACCACCTGGCGCAGCAGGCCGTGCAGGGTTTGCACATCGGCGCGGGTCAGGGGCAGGCGCGCCCACATGCTGCGCAGGTTGCGCTTCATGTTCGCGGCCTTGGTTTCGGGGAAGAAGAACCCGGCCGCCTCCAGCGTTTCCTCGTAATGGTCGCCGAGGTGCTGGCGCTCGATCGCGGTGGCCAGGTCGATGTCGGGCACGGGGATGGTGCCGTCGGTCTGGCGGCGCCATTCGTAGCCGGCCAGCAGCACGCATTGCGCGAGGTTGAGCGAGGGGAAATCCGGGTTGACCGGCACGGTGACGATGGCGTTGGCCAAGGCGATGTCGTCGTTTTCCAGCCCGGTGCGTTCGGGGCCGAACAGGATGCCGACCCGCTTGCCCGCCGCGACCAGGGCGCGGGCCTGGGCCATCGCCTCCTCCGGGGTGAGCACGGGCTTGGTCAGTTCGCGCGGGCGGGCGGTGGTGGCAAAGACATAGTGGCAGTCGGCCACGGCGGCGGCCGTATCGGGGAACAGCCCGGCGTGGTCCAGCAGGCGCCCGGCGCCCGAAGCCATCGCCACCGCCCTGGGGTTCGGCCAGCCGTCGCGCGGGGCGACGACGCGCATCCGGTCGAGCCCGAAGTTCAGCATGCCGCGGGCGGCGGCGCCGATGTTTTCGCCCATCTGCGGGCGCACGAGGATCATCAGGGGCTGGTCCAAGGCGGTCTCCTTGCCGGAACGGAGGGGTGATAGGGTGCGCGGGCCCGCGGTGCAAGGGCGGCCGGCCCTGCCCTGCCGGTGGCCTTTCGCCCACGGGCGCGCTACAAGGCGGAAAACCGCAAAGGACCGCCCGCATGGCCGACGCCGACCGCCCGCAGATTTACCTGATCTCGCCGCCGACGATGAACCTGGACCTGTTTCCCGACCGGCTGGCGGCGGTGCTGGATGCCGCCGAGGTGGCTTGCCTGCGGCTGGCGCTGGCCACGCGCGACGAAGACGACATCGCCCGCGCCGCCGATACGCTGCGGCTGGTGGCCCATGCGCGCGATGTGCCGCTGGTGATCGAGCGGCATGTGCAGATGGTCGCGCGGCTGGGGCTGGACGGCGTGCACCTGACCGACGGGGCGCGCAACATCCGCAAGCACCGCAAGGATCTGGGCGCCGATGCGATCATCGGGGCGTTCTGCGGCACCACCCGGCACGAGGGCATGAACGCCGCCGAGGCCGGCGCGGATTACGTCAGCTTCGGCCCCGTGGGCGCCACGGCCCTGGGCGACGGCAGCCGGGCCGAGCCCGAGCTGTTCCAGTGGTGGTCGGAGATGATCGAGGTGCCGGTGGTGGCCGAGGGGGCCCTGACGCCCGATCTGGTGGCGGCGCTGGCGCCGGCCACCGACTTCTTCGCCTTTGGCGACGAGGTGTGGCGCCACGACGACCCGGCCGCGGCGCTGAAGGCGCTGATCGCCGCGATGGGCTGAGCCGCCGCGGCCGGCAGCCCGCGGGGTCAGAACCCGGTGACGATGCCGATGCGCGCCTCGCCCGAAACGCGCAGGCCGGTCGGCGCGGTTTCGGCCTTGGTGGGCGGCACCGGGGGGCCGTCGGCGCCGCAGCCGGCCAGCAGGCCGAGCGACAGGGCAAGGGCGACAAGACGGGTCATGGCGAAAATCCTTCAGGGCGAAATGGCAACGCGCGCCGGGCCGACGCGGCCCGACACGCTGGGGTAAACCGAAACGCCCCCGGTGCCGATGGAAATGCCCGCGTTCAACCGGGGTTCGGCAACGCAGGCGGCCAGCAGCAGGGGCAGGACAAGGGCGGCTTTCACGCCAGGCGTTCCTTCCAGCGGGCAATCTGGGCGCGCACCTGATCGGGGGCGGTCCCGCCGTAAGATTGCCGCGAACGCACCGAATTTTCCACCCCCAGCACGCCGAACACCTCGGCAGTGATGCCGGGATGGGCGGATTTCATCTCGTCGAGGCTGAGGTCGGGCAGATCGCAGCCCTTGTCCTCGGCCAGCTTGACCAGCGCGCCGGTGACGTGATGCGCCTCGCGGAAGGGCAGGCCCAGGGCGCGCACCAGCCAGTCGGCCAGATCGGTGGCGGTGGAAAAGCCCGAGGCCGCCGCCGCCGCCAGCACCGGGCGGTTGGCCTGCATGTGGGCGACCATGCCGGTCATCGCCGCCAGCGCCAGCATCAGCGAATCGGCGGCGTCGAACACCTGTTCCTTGTCTTCCTGCATGTCCTTGGAATAGGTCAGCGCCAGCCCCTTCATCACGGTGAACAAGGCGATGTTGGCGCCCAGGATGCGGCCGATCTTGGCGCGGATCAGCTCGGCCGCGTCGGGGTTCTTTTTCTGCGGCATGATGCTGGACCCGGTGGTCCAGCGGTCGGGCAGGCGCACGAAGCGGAACTGCGCCGAGGACCAGATCACCAGCTCTTCGGCGAAGCGGCTGAGGTGCATGGCGCAGATGCTGGCGGCGCCCAGAAACTCCAGCGCGAAATCGCGGTCGGACACCGAATCGAGGCTGTTGGCCGTGGGCCGGTCGAAGCCCAGCGCCGCCGCCGTCATGTGCCGGTCGATGGGAAAGCTGGTGCCGGCCAGCGCCGCCGCGCCGAGCGGGCATTCGTTCATCCGGGCGCGGGCATCGCGGAACCGGCCCAGATCGCGGCCCAGCATTTCGACATAGGCCATCATGTGGTGGCCCCAGGTCACCGGCTGGGCGGTTTGCAGGTGGGTGAAGCCAGGCATCACCCAGTCGGCCCCGGCCTCGGCCTGATCCAGAAGCGCGCGGATCAGCGCCTCGATGCCGCCGATGGCGGCATCGCACTGGTCGCGCACCCACAGCCGGAAATCCACCGCGACCTGGTCGTTGCGGCTGCGCGCGGTGTGCAGGCGGCCCGCCGCGGGGCCGATCAGGTCGCGCAGGCGGCTTTCCACGTTCATGTGGATGTCTTCCAGATCGGTGCGGAAGTCGAAGGTTCCGGCCTCGATCTCTGACAACACCGTGAGCAGCCCTTCCCGGATCGCGGTTGCATCGCTATCCGTCAGGATGCCCGTGGCTGCCAGCATG
The DNA here is from genome assembly GCF_046292685.1 of Gemmobacter sp. Classification (GTDB taxonomy): domain Bacteria; phylum Pseudomonadota; class Alphaproteobacteria; order Rhodobacterales; family Rhodobacteraceae; genus Wagnerdoeblera. The sequence continues at coordinate 84,342 of NZ_JBKBQM010000004.1, read as the reverse complement.
GCGGCATGGGCGCGGCTGCCCGCGATGTCCTGGGCGTAAAGCCGCCGGTCGAAGCCGATCGAGGCGTTGATCGCCTCCATGATCGCATCGGGCCCGGCGGTAAAGCGCCCGCCCCACATGGCATTGGCGGCGGCTTTGGCATCGGGCGAGGGGTTGGTCATGGCGGGCCTGTCGGGGTTCAAGGGGTATCTGGTGGCGGCTGTGTATACGGCCCTGGCCTTGGGTGCAAACCCGGCAGCGGCCGAAGCCGTGCCCGAGGCGCTGCGCACGGGCGACATGCGCAAGCTGGTGGTCCATGCCGCGCCGGTCGCGGCCGGCACCGCGACCTTTGCCGGGCGCGATGGCACCGAACACCGGCTGGCCGACTGGCAAGGCCGGGTGGTGGTGCTGAACTTCTGGGCCACCTGGTGCGCGCCGTGCCGGGCGGAAATGCCGGCGCTGGATGCGCTGTCTGCGGCGATGGCGCCGGATGTGGCGGTGGTGGCCGTGGCCACCGGGCGCAACCCGCCCGCCGCCATCGACAAGTTCCGCGCCGAGGCGGGCATCGTCAACCTGCCGGTGCTGCTGGACCCGAAATCGGCGCTGGCGCGGGAAATGGGCGTCGTCGGCCTGCCGGTGACCGTGCTGCTGGACCGCGAGGGGCGCGAGGTGGCGCGGCTGATCGGCGAAGCCGACTGGAACGGCGCCGACGCACGGGCGGTGCTGGCGCATCTGGCGGCGCGCTGAAGGCAACAAGGCCCCGCCGGGGTCGGCAGGGCCTTGTCCGGTCTGTCTCGGGCGGTCAATTCAGCCGCTTGCCCACTTCGGCGATCGAGGCGTCGATCAGTGCCGCGGCGGATTCGCCGGTGGTCTGCCTGGCCAGAACATCGCCGGCCGCCGCGATGGCCACCGCAATGGCGCGTTCGCGCACCTCGCGGATCGCCGAGCCTTCGGCCGCGGCAATCTGTTCTTCGGCCGCCTGCAGCTTGCGCGCGATGGAGCGGGCCAGATCGGCCTTGGCGGCCTCGGCGGCGGCCTTGGCATCGGCCTGCGCATTGGCGACGATGCGTTCCACCTGATCGCGCGCTTCCTTGAGCTTGCGGTCATAGCTGGCCACCAGGGCCTTGGCTTCCTCGCGCAGGCGGCGGGCCTCGTCAAGATCCTGCTGGATCTTGGCCGCGCGCTTGTCGAGCATGCCGGTCAGCATGCCCGGCACCTTGAAATACACCAGCACGCCGATGAAGATCACAAAGGCGATCAGCACGGTGAAGTTGGTGTTGGCCAGCGAAAAGAACGGGCCCGAGGCCGCATGCGCCGGCAGCGCGGCCAGCAGAAGCGACGGAAGGATATAGCGCATCGTCCTTATCCTTTCAGCCGGGCGTTGACCGCGGCGGTGACGCTGCGGGCGTCGGCCTTGCCGCCCAGGGCCGCGACGATTTCCTTCGCGGTGTCCTTGGCCACTTCGGTCACGCTTTCCATCGCCGAAGCGCGGATCTCCGCGATGCGACGTTCGGATTCGGCCGCGCGGGCCGAGATTTCGGCATCCGCCTTGGCGGTTGCCGCGTCGAGGTCGGCCTGGATTTCGGCGCGGGCCTCGGCCACGATCCTGGCGGCTTCGGCGCGGGCGTCGGCCAGCGCCTGGGTGTAGGCGGCCTCGGCCTGCTTCGCCTTCTGCTTGAGTTCTTCGGCAGCGGCGAGGTCGTTGGTGATGGTGCCCTTGCGTTCGGCCAGAACCGCCCCGATCCGGGGCAGCGCCACGCGGGTCAGCAGCTGATGGATCAGGACCAGCGCCACCAGAAGCCAGAAGATCTGGTTCGGCCAGGTCGAGAAATCCAGCTGCGGCATGCCGGCGGCCTGTTCGGCGCCATGGGCTGCGCCATGCGCATCCGTTGCCATGATCGTCTCCTGGTTGTGTCGGGGTCGGTCTGGGTTGGGGGCGCGTCACGCGCCCCCGGCCCGGATCAGACCGCGAACATCAGCAGCAGCGCGATCAGGAACGAGAAGATCCCCAGCGCTTCGGCAAAGGCGATGCCGACGAACAGCGTCGCGGTCTGGCCAGCGGCCGCCGAGGGGTTGCGCAGGGCGCCGGCGAGGAAGTTGCCGGCAACGTGGCCCACGCCGATGCCGGCGCCGCCCAGACCGATGGTGGCAAGGCCAGCACCGATGAATTTGCCCATTTGTGCGAGTTCGCCTTCCATGATCGTTCTCCTGTGGTTGGAATGGCTGGTAAGGGGTCTGACCGTCAGTGGTGGGCGTCGCCCACCGCGTCCTTGAGATAGACGCAGGTCAGGATGGTGAACACGTAGGCCTGGATCACGGCCACAAGCAGTTCGAGCGCGTAGATCGCGGTCATGGCACCGATGGCAACCGGAGAGACCAGCGCGACCGAGGCGAAGCCCGCGAACACCTTCAGCACGGCGTGGCCGGCCATCAGGTTGCCCGCAAGACGGATGGAATGCGACACCGGGCGCACGAAGTAGGAAATCACCTCGATCAGCGCCAGCACGGGCCGCAGCGGCAAGGGCGCCGACGACACCCAGAACATCGACAGAAAGCCCACGCCCTTGCGGGCAAAGCCCAGGAGCGTGACGCCCAGGAACACGAACAGCGCCAGCACCACGGTCACCGCCACATGGCTGGTGGTGGTGAACGACATCGGGATCAGGCCCAGCACGTTCGCAAACAGGATGAACAGGAACAGCGTGAGCACGTAGGGGAAGTATTTCACCCCGTCATGGCCCGCCACATCCTCGACCATGTCGTGGATGAAGCCGTAGACCAGCTCGGCCACCGACTGGCTGCGGGTCGGCACCACCGCGCGGCGCCGCGTGCCCAGCACCATCAGCGCGCCGATGGCCAGCACCGCCAGCAGCAGCCACAGCGTGACGTTGGTGGGCGTATACCACATCACCGGACCGTCCCCGAACAGGGGCTTCACGATGAACTGGTCCATCGGGTGAATCTGCAGACCGCCTTCAGCCGCCACGTCTAGTCCCTCTTTTCGCCCGCAGAGGAAGCCTCTGCCTGTTTGCCCAGCTCCGCCGCCGTGCGGAGCATCGTCCTGATCCCGGCCGCAAGGCCCAGAAGGACGAAGATCACCATCATCACCGGCTTCGTCCCGAACAGCACGTCCAGCCCGAACCCGATCGCCAGCCCGAGCCCCATGCCCACGACCAGCTCGATCACCATGCGCCAGGCCGCTTCGCCTTGGCCCAGGCCCTTCATTGCCGTCGGGGTCCGCTTTTCCCCCGCCTTCATCGCGGCGATCCGGCGTTCCAGCGCGTCGATGCGGCCGGGATCGGGATCGTCTGCCATGCCCAGGGGCCCCTTCTTGCAGTCGGGCGCAACCTAGTGACGGGCCAGACCGGAGTCAAGCGCGCATCTCGGCGCGACATCTCACGTCAAGCCATTGATATTCAATGCGTTTGCGCCACCACGCCGCGGCGCGGCAACCGCTTGGGCTGCGTTGCGGCGCCCGGCGCACATTCAACCCGCCGGTTGACCTTTGCCGCGCGGCACCCTAGCCTTGGCCCCGGCCTTTCCGCCCCGAACCCGGCGCAGCCCTTTCACCTTGCCCCAAATATCCCGGGGGGAGAAGGCGCGCCACGCGCCTTCGGGGGGCAGCGCCCCCCTAGCCGCGCAGGCCGCCCCGCATGACCGACGATCCGCTCTCGCTGACCTTCGCCGCCCTCGCCGACCCGACCCGGCGTGCCATCCTGTCGCTGCTGCTGGAAGACGACATGGCCGTCACCGACGTGGCCGAACCCTTTGCCATGTCGCTGGCGGCGATCTCCAAGCACCTGCAGATCCTGGCCGAGGCCGGGCTCATCAGCCAGGAAAAGCGCGGACGGGTGAAATGGTGCAAGCTCGAACCCGATGGCCTGCGCGCCGCCTCGGTCTGGATGCAGGGCTTCGGGCAGTTCGAGCCGGTCGACCTCGACGGGTTCGAACGCTTTCTTGCCGCCGAACTGGCCGGCGAGGCCTGCGACACGCCCGCGCGGCCCGAAGGCGCCTTGCCCCCGGACCGCGACCCGGCCGCCGCCCCCTGACCCTGCCGCCCCCCCCCGCCGGTCAGCGCCTTGCCGGTCAACGCGACGGCCTTTGCACCCCCTGCCTGCCGCTGCGCCGCCGGAACACCGCATCTGGCCGGTGATCCGGGTGCCGTCGGGGATGGCAAGGGGCTGGAACGAGGTTCCGGCGGGCGCGCCCGCGCCGGCTTGCCGGGATCGACGGAGTCGCAGCCCGAATTGGCCTGCCTCGGCAAGGGTGGGGGTGCCCGAGGCGCTGGAGCTGAGCCTCGAAGCCTGGTGCGCGACCGATCGCATGCCGGTTTCGCCGGCGGGCGACCTGCGCGGTGGGGTGGACGATCGGCTGGAGGCGATGCGCCGGCGCCGCCGCGCCGGTGGCCGCGACGATGGCGCGCCGCGCACGCTGTGGCTGCGCACCCGAATCGCGGACAGCCTGCGGGGCTGATGCCGGCCAGGAAGGAGCGCCTTTCCCGACCTTGCCCCCGGCGGCAAGCTTTGCTAGCGCTTGGCGCTTGTCCTGCAACCCCCGGGGGAATGCGATGCCTGCCCGCCTGCCTTATCACGCCCATGCCCGCGCGCTGCTGGTGCTGGGGCTGCCGCTGATCGGCAGCCATGTGGCGCAGATGGCGCTGCATGTCACCGATACGGTGATGCTGGGCTGGTATGGCGTGCTGCCGCTGGCCGCGGGGGTGCTGGGGGCGTCGAGCTTTTTCCTGCTGTTCATGCTGGGGTCGGGGTTTGCCCATGCGGTGATGCCGCTGGTGGCGGCCGCGATGGGGGCAGGCGACGAAACCCGGGTGCGGCGCGACACGCGGATGGGCCTGTGGCTTTCCATCGGGTATGGCGCGGCGATCTATCCGGTGTTCTGGTTTTCCGGGCCGCTGTTGCTGGCGCTGGGGCAGGATGCGCAGGTTTCGGCGCTGGCGCAGGACTACCTGCGCATCGCCGGGCTGGGCATGGTGCCGGCGCTGATGGTGATGGTGCTGCGAAGCTGGTTGTCGGCGCTGGAACACACGCGGGTGGTGCTGGCGGTGACGCTGCTGGGCGTGGCGGTGAATGCGGCGCTGAACTGGGCGCTGATCTTTGGCAACTGGGGCGCGCCCGAGCTGGGGTTGGCGGGGGCGGCCGTCGCCTCGGTGCTGGTGCAGGTGGTGACGCTGGTGGCGGTGGCGGGCTATGGCGCCTTGCACCCCGGGCTGCGGCGGTTCCGCATCCTGCAGCGGCTCTGGCGCCCCGACTGGCCGGCGATGCGGCTGGTGTTCCGGCTGGGCTGGCCGATCGGGCTGACCAGCCTGATGGAAGGCGGGTTGTTCCACGCCGCGGCGCTGATGATGGGCTGGATCGGCACGGTGGAACTGGCCGCCCACGGGATCGCGCTGGAAATCACCGCCGTCACCTTCATGATCCATGTCGGCCTGTCGAACGCCGCCACCATCCGCACCGGCCGGGCCGAAGGCGAAGGCGACGCCCGCGCCTTGCGCGACGGGGCGGCGGTGGCGCTGGTGCTGAGCCAGGGCATCGGGCTGTTCATCATCGCCACCTTCGTGCTGGCGCCCGAGCCGCTGATCCGGCTGTTCCTCGACATGGGCGACCCGGATGCGGGGCGGATCGTGGCCTATGGGTCGCTGCTGCTGCTGTGCGCGGCGGCCTTTCAGGTGGCGGATGCGGCGCAGGTGATGGCGCTGGGGCTGCTGCGCGGCATCCGCGATACGCGCGTGCCGATGCTGATTGCCGCGCTGTGCTACTGGGTCATCGGCATTCCGGCCAGTTACGGCATGGCCTTCGGGCTGGGCTGGGGCGGGGTGGGGCTGTGGCTGGGGCTGGTGCTGGGCCTGTCGCTGACGGCCGCTGCGCTGCTGGTGCGGTTCTGGATGCGCGCGCCGCGGGTGGCCTAAACCGTCGCAGGCCGTCCTGAAGGCTGGCCCTGACGGCCCGACCGTGCCATGCTGCCCGGCGAAGCCCCGGACGGCAAAGGCAAAACGCATGACCCCGCTCGCCCCCCCGCCCGCAGCCCACAGCCAGACGGCCGAGGCCTGCCTGACCGCCCTGCACGCCGACCCCGCCGGGTTGAGCAGCGCCGAAGCCGCCGCGCGGCTGGCCCGCCACGGCCCCAACCGCCTGCCCGAGGCCAAGGCGCGCGGCCCGCTGCTGCGATTTCTGGCGCAGTTCCACAACGTGCTGATTTATGTGCTGCTGGCCGCCGCCGCGATCACGGCGGGGCTGGATCACTGGGTGGATACCGGGGTGATCCTGGCGGTGGTGCTGGCCAATGCCGCCATCGGCTTCATCCAGGAAGGCAAGGCCGAAAGCGCGATGGCCGCCATTCGCGGCATGCTGGCGCCGCGCGCCGCCGTGCTGCGCGACGGGCGGCGCACCAGCGTGCCCGGGGCCGATCTGGTGCCGGGCGACATCGTGCTGCTGGAAGCGGGCGACAAGGTGCCGGCCGACCTGCGCATCCTCGAGGCGCGCGGACTGGCCGCGCAAGAGGCGATCCTGACCGGCGAATCCGTGCCGGTGGACAAGGACGCAGGCCCGGTGCCCGCCGAGGCCCCGCTGGGCGACCGGCGGTCGATGCTGTGGTCGGGCACGCTGGTCACGCAAGGCACCGCGCGGGGGCTGGTGGTGGCCACCGGCCCGGCCACCGAAATCGGGCGCATCGGCCGGATGCTGGACAAGGTGGAACAGCTGACCACCCCGCTGGTCGCGCAGATGGATCATTTCGCGCGCTGGCTGTCGCTGTTGATCCTGCTGGTGGCGGGGTTGCTGCTGTCCTGGGGGTATTTCGTCGGCCACCAGGATTTCGGCGAGCTGTTCATGGTGGTGATCGGCGTGGCCGTTGCCGCCATTCCCGAAGGCTTGCCGGCGGTGATGACCGTGACGCTGGCCATCGGCGTGCAGGCGATGGCGCGGCGCAACGCCATCGTGCGGCGGTTGCCGGCGATCGAGGCGATCGGGTCGGTTTCGGTGATCTGCACCGACAAGACCGGCACGCTGACCCGCAACGAGATGGTGGTGACCGCGGCGGAAACGCCCGAAGGGGTTTTTGCGATCGAGGGGGCGGGCTACGGGCCCGAAGGCCGCATCGCCCCGGCGTCGGGCGACCTGGGCGGCCTCGCACTGGCGGCGCGCCTGTGCAACGACGCCGCTCTGACCTTGCGCGGCGGGGTCTGGAGCGTCGAGGGCGACCCGATGGAAGGCGCGCTGCTGGCCTTTGCCGCCCGCGCCGGCGTCGCGGATGCCGCCGGCTGGGTGCGGCAGGATGCCGTGCCTTTCGACAGCCGCCACCGCTATATGGCGGTGCTGTCGCAAGGGCCGGGCGGGCAGCGGCTGGTGCATGTGAAGGGCGCGCCCGAACGGGTGCTGATGATGTGCACGGGCATCGACCTGACCCGCTGGCACCACCGCGCCGATGCGATGGCGGCACGCGGCCAACGGGTGCTGGCGCTGGCCGTGCGCGCCTTCGACGGCGAGCGGATCGGCCAGGACGACCTCGACGGGCGGTTGACGCTGCTGGGCCTTGTCGGGCTGATCGACCCGCCGCGCGACGAGGCGATTGCCGCCGTGGCCGAGTGCCGCGCCGCCGGGATCCGCGTCAAGATGATTACCGGCGACCATGCCGGCACCGCTGCGGCGATCGCGGCGCAGATCGGGCTGGAAAACCCCGCGCGCGTGCTGACGGGCGCCGACCTCGACAAGCTGGACGATGCGCAACTGGCGCAGGAGGCCGCGGTGGTGGATGTGTTCGCGCGCACGAGCCCGGAACACAAGCTGCGGCTGGTCACCGCCTTGCAGGCGCGCGGCCTGTCGGTGGCGATGACCGGCGACGGTGTGAACGACGCCCCGGCGCTCAAGCGCGCCGATGCCGGCATCGCCATGGGCCTCAAGGGCTCGGAGGCCGCGAAGGAGGCCGCGAGCCTCGTGCTGGCCGACGACAATTTCGCCAGCATCGCGGCGGCGGTGCGCGAAGGGCGCACGGTTTACGACAACCTCAAGAAGGTCATCAGCTGGACCCTGCCCACCAACGCGGGCGAGGCGCTGGTGGTGGTGCTGGCGCTGCTGGCCGGGCTGGCCTTGCCGGTGACGGCGGTGCAGATCCTGTGGATCAACCTCATCACCAGCATCACGCTGGGCCTGGCGCTGGCCTTCGAGCCGACCGAGCCCGGCACCATGACCCGCCCGCCGCGCCCGCGGGCGGCGCCGATCCTGTCGGGCGAGCTGGTCTGGCATGTGGTGCTGGTGGGCGGGCTGTTCACCGCGGCGGTGTTCGCGGTGTTCAGCTATGCCATCGGCAAGGGGTATCCGCTGGCGCTGGCGCAGACCATGGCGATGAACACGCTGGTTGTGCTGGAAATCTTCCATCTGTTCTTCATCCGCAACATTCATGGCACCTCGCTGACATGGGCGGGGGTGCGCGGCACGCCGGTGGTCTGGGCGGTGGTGGTGGCGATCACGGCGGCGCAGTTCGCGGTGACCTATCTGCCGCCGATGCAGGCGGTGCTGGGCACGGTGGCGGTGCCGCTGGCCGACGGGGTGCTGATCTTGGCGGTGGGGGCGGCGTTCTTTGCCATCATCGAGATCGAAAAGCAGATCCGGCTCGGCCTGCGGCGCGCGGGCGGGGCCGAGGCGGGCGCGGGGACCGGGGCGGCAAGGGGTTGAAGCGGCGGCGAATCCGGGCAAGGCTGGGCGGTGCCCGCGCCCTCTCGTGCCCCTGGACCCGCCGCATGACCTTTCGCTTTCTGCACAGCTCCGACCTGCATCTGGGCCGGCCCTTCGGCGGCTACCCCGAGACGATCCGCCACCGCCTGCGCGAGGCGCGCCACGGCGCCATCGCCCGGTTGGCCGCCGCGGCCCGGGCCGGCGGCGCCGGGGTGGTGCTGCTGGCCGGCGACACCTTCGATGCCGAAACCCCGGCGCCCGACACGCTGCGCCAGGCGCTGCGCGCGATGGGCGAGGAGGCGGACCTGACCTGGGTTCTGCTGCCCGGCAACCACGACAGCCTCGCGGCCTCGGAACTGTGGCGCCGCATCGCCGCCGACGGGCCGGCCAACCTGCGCGCGCTGACCACGCCGGCGCCGGTGGAACTGGCGCCCGGCGTCTGGCTGCTGCCGGCGCCATGCACGCAGCGCCGCCCCGGCCGCGACCTGACCGAGGCGATGGACGCCGCCACCCCCGCCGGCGCGCGGCGCATCGGGCTGGGGCACGGCGCAATCACCGACTTTTCCGGCGAGGAAGGCGCCACCGGCATCATCCCGCCCGACCGCGCCGCCCGCTCGGGGCTGGATTACCTTGCCCTGGGCGACTGGCACGGGCAGATGCAGGTCGGGCCCGCCACCTGGTATTCCGGCACGCCGGAGCCCGACGGGTTCAAGCACGACGCCCCCGGGGCGGCGCTGCTGGTGGCGCTGGAGGGCGCGCCGCAGGTGACGCCGGTGGAAACCGCGCAGTTCCGCTGGCGCCGCCCGGTGCTGGACCTGCTGCCCGGCGACGATGCGCCGGCGCGCCTTGCCGCGCTGCTGCCGCAGACCCGCGCCCGCGACCATCTGATCCGCCTGGGCGTCACCGGGCGGCTGCCCTTGGCCGACCGGGCCGCGCTGGAGGCCGCCCTTGCCGCCCGCGCCCCCGATTTCGGCTGGTTCGCCGCCGACCTTTCGGCGCTTGCGGTCGAGGCGCAGCCCGACGACCTGGACCGGATCGACCGCGCCGGCGCCTTGCGGCAGGCGGCCGAGGCGCTGCTGGCCGAGGCCGGCAACCCCGCGCTGGCCGCGGCCGAACGCAACACCGCCGCAGCGGCGCTGGCGCGGCTTTATGCCCTGGCGCAAGAGGTGCAGGCATGAAGCTGCGCGCGATCGAACTGGTCAATGTGCGCCGCTTTGCCGAACAGCGGGCCAGCCTTGCCGGCATCGGCGACGGCATCACCGTGCTGTCCGAACCCAACGAGTTCGGCAAATCCACCTTTTTCGACGCGCTGCACGCGCTGTTCTTCGAACGCCACGGCAGCCGGAACGCCGCCATCAAGGCGCTGCAACCCCATGCCGGCGGCGCCCCCGAAGTGATGGTCGAGGTCGAGCTGCCCGAAGGCCGCTTTCGCATTGCCAAACGCTGGATGCAGCGCCCGCAGGCCCGCGTCACCGACGCCGGCGGCCGGCTGATCGCCCAGGCCGACGAGGCCGAAGCCTGGGTCGATGCGCTGTCCGGCGGCGGGCTGGCGGGGCCCTCGGGCCTGCTCTGGGTGCGGCAGGGCCTGCTGGGGCTGGAGCCCGAAGGCAACAGCACCGACGAACGGCGGCTGCGCGAACGCGGGCTGCTGGCGCGGCGCGACCTGCTGTCGTCGGTGGCCGGCGAGATCGACATGATGACCGGCGGGCGGCGGATGGATGCGGTGCTGGACCGCGTGTCCGAGGCGCTGGCGCGGCTGGCCACTGGCACCTTGCGCCCAAAGGCCGGCGGCGAATGGGCCCGCGCGCTGGACGAGGCCGCAGCCCTGGCCGCCGAGGAGGCCGCCTTGCGCCCGCGGGTGGACCGGCTGTCGGGCGACCTTGCCCGCCGGGCCGAGGTGGCGCGCAACCTGGCCCGGCTGGCCGACCCGGCCGATGCCGCCGCCCGGGCGCAGGCCCTGGCCGAGGCGACCGCCGCCCATCAGGCCGCCGAGGCGCATCAGGCATCGGTGGCACAGGCCGAAGCGGCCTTGCGGCTGGCGCGGCTGGACCATCAGCGCCTGCAGCAGGACATGGCCGCGGCCGAGAGCCTTGCCCGCCGGCTGGATCAGGCCCGCACCGCCGCCAGCCGGGCCGAGGCGACCGCCGCCGAGGCCCGCGCCCGGGCCGAAGACCTGGCCCGGCGCGACGGTGCCGCCGCCGCGCGCGCCGAGGCGCTGGCGCAGCAGACCGGCGCGCTGCGCCAGCGGTTGCAGCTGGCCGCCCGCGCGCAGACGGCGCGTCTGGCCCGCGACCAGGCGGCCGCGCTGCAGCGCCGCCTCGAGCGTGCGAACGGGTTGCAATCCGCGCTGGATCAGGCCCGCGCGCAACGCGCCCGCATCGCGGTGACGGCGCGGTTGCTGGACGCGGCCGAAAAGGCGCAAGCCGCGCTGGACCTCGCCCGCGCGCGGGCCGAGGCGCAGGCCGTCACGGTCGAGGCGCGGCCCGACGGTGCCCCGGCCCAGCTGGACGGCGCGCCGCTGCCCCCGGGTCCGGTGCCGATCCTGTCGGCGGCCGAGCTGGTATTGCCCGGCTTCGGCACCCTGCGCATCGACCCGGGCAGCGCCCGCAGCAGCGATGCCGTCGCCCAGGCGGGCGCGGCCCTGGCCCGCGTGCTGGCCGAGGCGCAGGCCGAAAGCCTGGCCGCCGCCCGCGCCCGCTGGGCCGAGGCGGTGCGGCTGGAGACCGAGGCGCAGCAGGCCGCAGCCCTGCTGGCCGAGGTTGCCCCCGAAGGCCTGGAGGACCTGCGCGCCGCGCTGGCCCGGGCCCTGGCCGAGGCGGCCGATGCCCCCGATACCGCCGAAGACCCCGCCGCCTTGACCGCCGCCCTGGCCGCGGCCGAGGCGGCCGAGCATGCCGCCCGCGCCGAAGCGCGCGCCGCGCAGGCCCTGGCCGCCCAGGCCGGCGAGATCCGCGCCGCCGCCGAGGCCGAGCGCAGCAGCGCCGCCCGCCAACTGGCCGCGACCGAGGCCGAAGCCGGCAGCGCCGAGGCCCTGGCCGCGCGCATCGCCGAACTGGCGCCCCTCGCCCCCGCGCTGGCCGAAACGGCGGCCCAGGCCGAAACGGCGCTGGCAACGCTGCGCGCCGCGGCCCCCGACCTTGCCACCTGCGCGGCGCGGCTTGCCCGGGCGAAAGGCGCGGTGGAACAGGCCCGCAGCGCCGAACAGCGCGCGCGCGAAGACCTCGCCTCGCTGAACGCCACCATTGCCGCCCTGGCCGAGGAAGGGCTGGAGGAGAGGCTTTCGGCGCTGAGCGAGGCGCGGGCCGAGGCCGAGGCCCGCGCCGCGCGTTATGACGCCGAGGTCCGCGCCCTGAACCGCCTGCGCCTTGCGCTGGACGAGGCGCGCACCCGCGCGCGCGATGCCTATTTCGCGCCGGTGCTGCGCGAATTGCAACCCTTGCTGGCCATCCTGCACCCCGGTGCGCGCCTCGGGCTCGACGATGCCAACCTGCTGCCCGCCACGCTGACCCGCAACGGCCAGGCCGAGGCGATGGAGATCCTGTCGGGCGGCACGCGCGAACAGGTGGCGATCCTGACGCGGCTGGCCTTTGCCCGGCTGTTCGCGGCGGCGGGCCGCCCGGTTCCGGTCATCCTGGACGACGCGCTGGTGCATTCGGACGACGACCGGATCGAGGCGATGTTCGATGCGCTGCACCGCACCGCCCGCGACCAGCAGATCCTGGTGCTGACCTGCCGCCAGCGCGCCTTTGCCGCCCTGGGCGGCGAACGGGCGCAGGTGCGGATCGAACCGGCGTGACCGGGGCGCCGGCGCGCGCAAGGCCCCTTGACCTTGGCCCCTTGCGCGCCGATCACTGGCGCCGACGCACCGGAGCCCCGCCATGATCGACGCGCTGGCCTTTCTGTCGCCCGAACAGTTCGCGGCCTTTCTGGTCGGCGGGCTGGTGGTGAACTTTGCCCCCGGGGCCGACATGGTGCTGGCCACGGCTTGCGGCATCCAGGGCGGGCCGCGCGCCGGGGCGGCGGCCGGGTTCGGTGCCGGCACCGGCGTGCTGTGGCATGTGGGGCTGGCCGCGGCCGGGGTTTCGGCGCTGATCGCAGCACACCCCCAGGCGGTGGACGCCCTGCGCTGGGCGGGGGCGGCCTATCTGGTGTGGCTCGCGTGGAAGGCGTGGCGCGCCGGCCCCGCGGGCCCGGCGAAGGGGCATGCGAGCCTGTGGCGCGCCTGGCGCAAGGGGTTGCTGACCAACATGCTCAACCCCAAGCCGGTGCTGTTCGTGCTGGCCTTCCTGCCGCAGTTCGTGGTGGCGGGCGGGCCGCCGGTATGGCAGCAGATCGTGGCCTTGGGGCTGGTGTTCGCCTTGACCGGCACGCTGGTGACCATGGGCTACGGTGCCGCCGCCGGTTTCGCCGGGCAGGCGCTGGCGCGGCGGATGGGGGTCGTCAACCGGCTGGCGGCGGTGCTGTTCGCCGGGCTCGCGCTCCGCCTTGCGACGGAGGGCTGAATGGACATCACCTTGCTGGACGGCGGGATGGGGCAGGAACTGGTGCGGCGGTCGGGGCAGGCCCCCACGCCGCTGTGGGCCACGCGGGTGATGATGGACCACCCCGGTCTCGTGCAGGCGATTCACGCCGACTATTTCGCCGCCGGGGCCACGGTGGCCACCACCAACACCTATGCCATCCACCACGACCGGCTGGAACGCTTCGGGCTGGACCATGAATTCGCCCGGCTGCACGCTGCCGCCCTGGCCGAGGCGCAGGCCGCACGCGCCGCCCACGGCGCGGGACGCATCGCCGGGTCGCTGGGGCCGCTGGTGGCCTCCTACCGGCCCGAAACCTGCCCTCCGGTGGCCGAGGCCGCCCCGAAATACGCCGAGATCTGCGCCTTGCTGGCGCCGGGCGTGGATCTGTTCCTGGCCGAGACCATGAGCTCGGTGCAACAGGCCGAAGGCGCGCTGGCAGGCGCGCAAGGCCAGGGCCGCCCGGTCTGGCTGTCGGTCACCGTGGACGATGCCGACGGCAGCCGCCTGCGCTCGGGCGAGCCGGTGGCGGCGCTGGCCCCGCTGGTCGCACGCTATCGGCCGGCGGCGGTGCTGGCCAACTGCTCGGTCCCCGAGGCGATGCCGGCCGCGCTTGCGGCCTTGCGCGACCTCGGGCTGCCGTTCGGCGCCTATGCCAATGGCTTCACCCATATCTCCGAGGCGTTCAAGACCGATGCCCCCACCGTCGACACGCTGGAACACCGCCACGACCTGACCCCTGCGCGCTACGCCGACATGGCGATGGCCTGGGTCGGCATGGGCGCCAGTATCGTCGGCGGCTGCTGCGAGGTGGGGCCCGATCACATCGCCGAACTGCGGCGGCGGCTGCTGGCGGCCGGGCATCGGGTGGTGTGAAACGCCCGCGCGCAGCACGGGGCGGCCGGCCTGCGCCTCCGGCGGGGATATTTGGGGCAAGGTGAAGATGCAGGGTGCCGAGGAGAACGAGCCGGGCTTTGTCTATGCCCCCCCGGACGTGCCGCTGCGGGTGCTGCACGCCGACGACTCGATCCTGGTGGTGGACAAGCCGGCCGGCCTGCTGTCGGTGCCGGGCCGGGGCGCGGACCGCGCCGATTGCCTGATTGCACGGTTGCGCGCCGTCTGGCCGGATGTTCTGCTGGTGCACCGGCTCGATCTCGACACCTCGGGCGTCATGGTCTTTGCCCGCACCCGGGCTGCGCAGGGCGCCCTGGGCAAGCAGTTCGAAGCGCGCACGATCAAGAAGACCTACATCGCCCGGCTTGCCGGCGAAATGTCCGGGCGGCAGGGGCGCGTCGACCTGCCGCTGATCGTGGATTGGCCGAACCGGCCGCGCCAGCACGTGAACTTCGAAACCGGCCGCCCGGCGCAGACCGACTGGCGCGTGGTTCGGGTCGGCGAGGGTGAAACGCGCGTGCGGCTGATGCCGCTGACCGGGCGCAGCCATCAGCTGCGGGTGCACATGGCCGAACTGGGGCACCCGATCCTGGGCGACCCGCTTTATGCCTCGGGCGCCGCGCGCGCGCATCCGCGCCTGATGCTGCACGCCGAATCGCTGCGCTTTCGCCACCCGGACACCGGAGTGATGCAGACCTTCAACGCGCCCTGCCCGTTCTGACCGCGGCGCCTTTCACCTTGACCCAAATATCCTCGGGGGTGAATGGCCCGGCACGGGCCAGAGGGGGCGCGAGCGCCCCCTGCCCCCTGCCCGCCGGTCCGCTACCCGCGATCGTGAAAGAAATCGTGGATGGTGCGTGCCATCGCCTCGGAAATGCCGTCCACGGCCATCAGGTCGGGCAGGCCGGCGCGCGACACCGCCTTGGCCGAGCCGAAATGCGCCAGCAACGCCCGCTTGCGCGCGGCCCCCACGCCCGGAATCTCGTCCAGCGGCGTTGCGCCCACCGCCTTGGCGCGTTTCGCCCGGTGTGCGCCGATGGCAAAGCGGTGCGCCTCGTCGCGCAGACGCTGGATGAAATACAGCACCGGGTGGTTGCGCGGCAGGGCCATCGGCGGCTGGCCGGGGCGGTGGAACTCCTCTTTGCCGGCGTCGCGGTCCACGCCCTTGGCCACCCCGACGAAGGGCACGTCGTCCACCCCCAGCCCGGCCAGCACGCCGGCCACCGCCGAAACCTGCCCGGCGCCGCCGTCGATCAGCAGCAGGTCGGGCCAAGCGCCGCTTTCGCGGTCGGGGTCGTCGCGCAGCAGGCGTTCGAACCGGCGGGTCAGCACCTCTTTCATCATGCCGAAATCGTCGCCCGGGGTCAGGTCGGTGCCCTTGATGTTGAACTTGCGATATTCGCCCTTCAGGAAGCCTTCGGGCCCGGCCACGATCATGCCGCCCACGGCATCGGTGCCCATGATGTGGCTGTTGTCGTAAACCTCGATCCGGCGCGGCGGGGCCTCCAGCGCGAAGACCTCGGCCAGGCCGGCCAGCAGCTTGCCTTGCGCGGTGGTTTCGGCCAGCCGGCGCCCCAGCGCCTCGCGCGCGTTGCGCAGGGCGTTTTCCACCAGCTCGGCCTTTTCGCCGCGCTGGGGAAGCGCCAGCTCGACCTTGCGCCCGGCGCGGTCCGACAGCAGCTGACCCAGGAGGTCGGGGTCTTCGACCGGATGCGAGGTCAGGATCAGCCGCGGCGGTTCGCGGTCGTCATAGAACTGCGCGAGAAAGGCCTGGAGGATCTCCGGCTCCTCGGCCCCGGCCCCGGTGCGCGGGTAGAAATCGCGGTTGCCCCAGCTTTGATGCGCGCGGATGAAGAACACCTGCACGCAGGCCTGCCCGCCTTCGAGATGCACGGCCACCACATCGGCCTCGGCCACGCCGCGCGGGTTGATGCCTTGCGCCGACTGCACGTTCGTCAGCGCCCGGATCCGGTCGCGCAAGGCGGCGGCGCGTTCGAACTCCATCGCCTCGGCGGCGGCCTGCATCTGGGCGGCCAGTTCGGCCTGCACATGGGTGGTCTTGCCTTCGAGAAAGCGCTGCGCATCGGACACCAGCGCGGCGTAATCCTCCTTGCCGATCTCGCCGGTGCAGGGGGCCGAACAGCGGCGGATCTGGTGCAGCAGGCACGGCCGCGTGCGGCTGGAAAACACCGTGTCCGAACAGCTGCGCAGCAGGAAGACCTTCTGCAACTGGTTCAGCGTGCGGTTCACCGCCCCGGCACTGGCAAAGGGGCCGTAGTAATGCCCCGGTGCCGACCGCTTGCCGCGGTGCTTGGCGATTTGCGGAAAGTCGTGGTTGCCCGAGATCAGGATGTTCGGGAACGACTTGTCGTCGCGCATCAGCACGTTGTAGCGCGGCTTGAGCTGCTTGATGAGGTTCTGTTCCAGCAGCAGCGCCTCGACCTCGGTGCGCGTGGTCAGGAACATCATCGCCGCGGTTTCGTGGATCATGCGCGCGATGCGCCCGGAATGGCCCGACGGCCGGGCATAGTTCGACACCCGTGCCTTGAGGTTGCGCGCCTTGCCGACATACAGCACCTCGTTCGCCGCATTGAGCATGCGGTAAACCCCGGGCGAGCCGTCGAGCCCGCGCACCAGCCGCGCGATCAGGGCATGGCCTGTTGCTGCATCTTCGGGTTGATCGGCGGGGTCTGCGGTTTCGTCCTGCATGGTGATTCCACGGGTTTGCGATGTGGGCTGCCTTGTCCGCGCCGCAGATTCAAGGGCAAAGCTGTCCACGGTTTCTGTGGATAAGTCTGAGGAGAAGGTTTTGGATTGGCCGGATTTCCGTTGTTTTCGGCCGGTTTCCCTGATCTGCCCGTTTTTTGGGCAATTTTTTAACTTGCTGGAAACATTGAATAAATTTCTTAACCCTCGGCAAACGATTGATCCGCATGACAGAATCGTTACCGTTGCGTGACTGCGCGTGCAGCGGTGGACAAGTCAAGAGGCCAGGCTGCGGAACCCGCAGGTTTCAAGTGTCCGCTGCGCCGGCCTCGCGGCGCCAGCCGGTGACGGGCCGGGGGTCGGGCCCCAGGTGCAGCACCTGCCCGGTCACCGCATGGGCCCGCAGCAACCACGACAGCGCCGGGGCGGGGTCGGCGCCCTGGTCCACGGCCAGGCCGTTGACCCGCAGCCGCGGCGCCAGCGCCAGCGCGCCTTCGCGCAAGGCCGCTGCCAGAGCGGCGGTCGCCGCGGCCTGCACCGGGTCTGCGCAACCGGGCACCAGCGCGCGCCGGTGCACCACATGCACGACCTGCGCGGGCGCGCGCCGCTCGCCGCTGGCGTCGCGCGAGGGGTCGGGCTGGGCGGCCGCCAGCGCCTGCGCCAGCCGCACCGGCGCCAGCAGGACCGACTCCAGCGCGGGCCCCCAGTCGCCTGCGGGGTCGGGCGCCACGGTAACCAGCAGGGTCTCGTCCCCCGCCAGCCGGGCCGATGGCGCGTCGGCGGCACGGGTCAACAGCCACCCCTCGGCCGCCAGCACCCCGGCCACCCGATCGGCCAAGTCGCCTTGCCCGGTCAACAGCGCCTTCATCCCCGGTTCTCCGACTGGCAAGGACAGGGGCCCTTGCCGATGCGCGGCCGCCCGCAATCGCGGCAGGTGGCGGCCAGCCTCGGCGGCGCCTTGCGCCCCGGCAAGCCCAGCCGCATGCGGCCGAAAATGGCAAGCCCCGCCAGCACCACCAGCATGAGGGTGACGATCTTGACGATCACAGCCCGATCCGCGCCCAAAGGGCACGCTCCTCGGCCAGCTCGGCAATCGCCTCGGCACCGGCGCGCAGGCCGAACCGGGCCATCAGGCCCCGCCGCGGCCCATGCACTACCAGCCGCACCTTGTCGCCGTAGATTTCCTTCAGCTTCGGCACCGGGTGGGCGATGCCATCGGCCAGACCCAGCGCCACCGCCGCGCGCCCCGCCCAGAAGGCGCCCTCAAACAGATCGGGCGCGTCCTTGGCCAGCCGGTCGCCACGCCGGGCCTGCACATGCGCGATGAAGGCGGCGTGAATCGGCTCCAGAATGCCCTTCAGCCGCGCCACATCCTCGGGGCTTTCCGGGCGGAACGGGTCCATCGTGCTTTTCGACCGCCCCGCGGTATGAACCCGCCGCTCGATCCCCTGCCGCGCCAGCAGCTCGGGAAAGCCGAAGCCGGCCGAGATCACCCCGATGGACCCCAGGATGCTGCTGTCGTCGGCCCAGATGTCATCGGCCGCACAGGCCAGCCAATAGCCGCCCGAAGCCGCCGCATCCTCGACAAAGGCGTGCACCGGCAGCTTTCTTTCCTCGGCCAGCCGCCGGATGCGCGCCGCGATCAGCGAGGATTGCACCGGCGATCCGCCGGGGCTGTTGATGACCAGCGCCACCGCCTTTGGCCGGCCCGCCTTGAAGGCGCGCTCCAGCACGGGGGCAAGGGCAGCATCGTTCAGGCCGCCGCCGAACCGGCCGGCGGCCCCGATCGCCCCGGCCAGCCGGACAACCGACACGACCGGCGGACGAGGGATGAAGGGGATGAA
The DNA here is from genome assembly GCF_046292685.1 of Gemmobacter sp. Classification (GTDB taxonomy): domain Bacteria; phylum Pseudomonadota; class Alphaproteobacteria; order Rhodobacterales; family Rhodobacteraceae; genus Wagnerdoeblera. The sequence continues at coordinate 65,715 of NZ_JBKBQM010000004.1, read as the reverse complement.
GCGCATCATGCCTGTCGATGTATGCGGCCGCCTGCCCCGCGGCAAGCGGCAGCGCGGGTTTTTCGCGCGCGCCGCTTCCCCCGGCGGCCCCGAGGCGCTAGGAAGCCCGCATCCGCCAGCAAGGGGCAGACCATGAGCTTCAACACCTTCGGCCACCTGTTCCGCGTCACCACCTGGGGCGAAAGCCACGGGCCGGCGCTTGGCTGCACGGTCGATGGCTGCCCGCCCGGCATCGCCGTCACCGAAGCCGACCTCCAGCCCTGGCTGGATCGGCGCAAGCCCGGGCAAAGCCGCTACACCACCCAGCGGCGCGAGGACGACCTGGTGCGCATCCTGTCGGGCACCTTCGAAGGGCGCACCACCGGCACGCCGATCCAGCTGATGATCGAAAACACCGACCAGCGGTCCAGGGATTACGGCGATATCGCGCGCACCTTCCGCCCGGGCCATGCCGACATCGCCTATCACCAGAAATACGGCCTGCGCGACCATCGCGGCGGCGGGCGCTCCAGCGCGCGCGAAACCGCGGCACGGGTGGCGGCCGGCGGCGTGGCCCGGGCGGTGCTGGCCGCGCTGGTGCCGGGGCTGCGGATCACGGGCTACATGGTGCAGATGGGCGCCCATGCCATCGACCGGGCGCGCTTCGACGCCGCCGAAATCGACCGCAACCCGTTCTGGTGCCCCGACGCCCGGGCCGCCGCCGCCTGGGCCGAAGAGCTCGACCGCCTGCGCAAGGCGCACGATTCCGTCGGCGCCGTGATCGAGGTGGTGGCCGAAGGCGTGCCCCCCGGCCTTGGCGCGCCGCTTTACGCCAAGCTCGACAGCGACCTGGCGGCGGCGATGATGAGCATCAATGCCGTCAAGGGCGTGGAAATCGGCGAAGGCATGGCCGCCGCCGCCTTGACCGGCAGCACGAACGCCGACGAAATCCGCATGGGTCCGAACGGCCCGGAATACCTGTCCAACCACGCCGGCGGCATCCTGGGCGGCATTTCCACCGGGCAACCCGTGGTCTGCCGCTTTGCGGTGAAACCCACCTCCAGCATCCTGACCCCGCGCCGCAGCGTGACCGTGGCAGGCGAGGAAACCGAGGTGGTCACCAGGGGCCGCCACGACCCTTGCGTCGGCATCCGCGCCGTGCCGGTGGGCGAGGCGATGATGGCCTGCGTCCTGCTCGACCATCTGCTGATGGACCGCGGCCAGACCGGCGGCCTGCGCGGCCGGATCGGCTGACGCTGCGCGGCTTCACCTTGCAAAAATATCCTGCGGGGGTGCGGGGGTGCAAAACCCCCGCTGCCACGCCGGCCGCGCGCGCGGCGGTCAGTCCGCCTCGGCCTGATCCTGCCCCAGCGCCGGCGCGGGCCGCCCGGTGGCCAGCGCGGCACCGGCAAAGGTGATCGGCGTGCGCAAGCCCGGCATCCCGTCCATGTCCAGCACCAGCCCGCGCGCCTGCACCTGCGGGTCGGCAAAGACCTCGGCCAGGTCGTTGATCGGGCCGGCGGGAATGCCCTGAGCCTCGCAGGCCGCCAGCAGGTCGGCCTTGGCCCAGCCCCTCGTGGCTTCGGTCAGGCGGCGGGTCATCTCGTCGCGGTGGGCGATGCGATCGGCATTGGTGGCAAAGGCGGGGTCATCGGCCATGTCGCCCAGGCCCAGCACCGCGCAAAGCCGGCGGTATTGCGCATCGTTCCCGGTGGCAAGGATGATCCAGCCGTCGGCGCAGTCGAACACCGCATAGGGCGCCAGGTTCGGGTGCGCGTTGCCCATCAGCCCCGGCGGCTTGCCCGAGACCAGATAGTTCATGCCCTGGTTGGCCATGATGGCGGTGGCCACATCCAGCAGCGCCATGTCGATGTATTCGCCTTGCCCGGTCGCCTGCCGCCGGTGCAGCGCGGCCAGGATGCCGACCACCGCATAGACGCCGGTGAAGATGTCGGTCACCGCCACGCCCACCTTCTGCGGCTGGCCGCCCGGTTCGCCGGTCACGCTCATCAGCCCGGACATGCCCTGGATGATGAAATCGTAGCCCGCCCGGTGTGCATAGGGCCCGGTCTGGCCAAAGCCGGTGACCGAGCAATAGATCAGCCGCGGGTTCACCGCCTTGAGGCTGGCGTAGTCCAGCCCGTATTTCGCCAGCCCCCCGACCTTGAAGTTCTCGATCAGCACATCGGCATCGGCCACCAGCCGGCGCACCAGCGCCTGGCCTTCGGCAGTGCGGAAATCGGCCACGACCGACCGCTTGCCGCGGTTGGCGGCGTGGAAATAGGCGGCCGAACGGTCGCCGCCCCGGTCCACGAAGGGCGGGCCCCAGCGGCGCGTATCGTCGCCTTCCGGCGCCTCGACCTTGACGACATCGGCGCCAAGGTCGGCCAGCGTCTGCCCGGCCCAGGGACCGGCCAGGATGCGCGCCAGCTCCACCACCTTCAGGCCGGCCAGCGGTGCGGTGGTCATTCGGCCAGCTTCTTGTCCAGGATGGCCTTGAGGTCGGCGTAGGACATGTTGCTGTATTTCTCGCCGTTGATGACCAGCGACGGGGTGCTGTCGATCTTGTCGGCCTCGGCATCCTTCTGGAACTTGGCCATCATCGCCTCGGCCATCGCGCCATCGGACAGGCAGGCGTCGAGCTGTTCCTTGGTCAGCCCGGCGGTCAGGCCGATCTTGCGCAGCGCCTCGACGATGGCCACCGGGTCGCCGGCCGAGGACCATTCGCGCTGCTGGGAATAAAGCAAGTCCTGGATGCCGAAATACCGCATCTCGCCGCCGCAGCGCGCAACCATCGCGGCCCACAACCCGTAGCGGTCGAAATAGACCTCGCGGTAGACAAAGCGGATCTTGCCGGTGTCGATGTAGTCGCGCTTGAGATCCTTGAACACCTTGGCATGGAAATTCGCGCAATGCGGGCAGGTGTAGCTGGCGTATTCGGTCAGCGTGACCTTGGCATCGGCCGGGCCGATTGCCACCTCCCAGACCTCGGGCGTTTCGGCACGGGCGGCCAGCGGCAGGTGGGCGGCAACGGCACCGGCGGCCAGGGCGCCAAGCAGGGTTCTGCGATGCATCGGGGTTCCTTTCTGGATCGGATTTCGGGGTCAGGGGCGCTTGCGCGCCAGCACGTTCTGGGCCAGCTGTTCCAGCGCCCGGCGCAGACCGGCATCGGCCACGCCATCGGCGACGGCGCGGGCTTCGGGGCCGGGTTCCGGCAAGGCGCGCGGGGCATCGCCGGTGCGCGGCGCGTGGTCGAAGGCCGCCTGTCCTTCGGCAAATCCGGTGGCGGCGGTCTGGGTCAGGTGGATGCGGGCGATGGCGTTGTAGCCGTAAACGGCGTTCACCCGCTCGCGCAGGCGTTCCTTGCGCATCTCGACCATCGGGGCATGGGCCGGCGCCACCAGCAGCGTCAGCGTGGCCCCCATGCCTTCGCGCCCGTAGCCGACCTTGACCGGCAGCGTCACCGCGGCCATGTCGGCGCCCGCCACTTCGGGCCAGTGCGTCAGCAGCCGCGTCACGGCAAAGCCGCGCGATTCGCCGGCCTTCTGGATGCGCCGGGCCATCAGCCCGCCCGCCGGCTCGAACCCGCGCATGCGGCGGCCGGGCGGTGGGGCAGAGGGGTCGGACGGTCGGGCCATGCCTTGGGGTTTTCCTTGCTGGTGTCGGCGCTATTCTATCGGCCGCGCGGGCAGGCGCCAGTGACTAGCGCGTGACTGCGCCGCAGGAGACCGAAAAATGCAAGACACCTTTGGCGCCGACCTGCTGGCCTGGTACGATCGGCACGCCCGCATCCTGCCCTGGCGCGTCGCGCCGGCCGACCGTGCCGCCGGGGTGGTGCCCGACCCTTACCGGGTCTGGCTCTCCGAGGTGATGTTGCAGCAGACCACGGTCGCGGCCGTGCGAGAGTATTTCCGCCGCTTTACCGACCGCTGGCCCGATGTTGCCGCCCTGGCCGCCGCCCCCGATGCCGAGGTGATGGCCGAATGGGCCGGGCTGGGCTATTACGCCCGGGCGCGCAACCTGCTGGCCTGCGCCCGGGTGGTGGCGGCAATGGGCGGCTTTCCGACGACAGAGGCAGGCTTGCGCGCCTTGCCCGGCGTCGGGCCTTACACGGCGGCGGCGGTGGCGGCCATCGCCTTCGACCGCCCGGCGGTCGTGGTCGATGGCAACGTGGAACGCGTCGTCGCGCGCCTGTTCGCGGTGCAGGATCCCTTGCCGCGCAGCAAGCCGCAGCTGGCCGCGCTGGCAAGCCGGCTGACCCCGCAGGCCCGCCCCGGCGACCATGCCCAGGCGATGATGGATCTGGGCGCCACGATCTGCACCCCGCGCAACCCGGCCTGCAGCGTCTGCCCGGTGCGCGGCCATTGCGAGGGGCAGGCGCAGGGGCTTGCCGCCGACCTGCCGCGCAAGCTGGGCAAGGCCCCCAAGCCCACGCGCCGCGGCACGGTCTTTGTCGCGCAGCGCAGCGATGGCGCGGTGCTGCTGGAAACCCGCCCGGCCCGCGGCTTGCTGGGCGGGATGCCCGGCTGGCCCGGCAACGACTGGGCCGAGGCCCCGGCTCCGGCCGAGCCGCCGCTGGATGCCGACTGGCTGGCGCTGAACGCGGCCGTCACCCACACCTTCACCCATTTCCACCTGATCCTGTCGGTGCAGGTGGCGCAGGTGGCAAAGGATGCCCGGCCACATCGCGGTGCCTTCGTGCCCGGTTTCCGGCCCGAAACCCTGCCCAGCGTGATGCGCAAGGCGTGGGAGGCGGCCTTGCCCCATCTGCCCTGAGCCGCGACGATCGGGGCCGTTTTCCTGCCGCTTTCCCGTGCTAGGGTTGCGCGCAGCAAAGGATGCGACCGATGACTGCCACCCTGCCCCGCCCTGCCCGCGACCCCGGCCGCCTGCGTGCGGCGCTGCCGTTCTGGGTGTCGCTGCTGCTGATCCCGATCGCGCTGGTGTCGGCGCTGGCGGGCGGCTGGGCGGTGCTGCTGTTGCCGCTGTTCGGCTGGGGCATGGTCAGCATCCTGGACATCGCCGGCGGGCTGGACGAAACGAACCCCGACCCCGCGCAGCCCGACCGCGACCTGTTCTGGTATCGGCTCATCACGCTGATCTGGTTTCCGATCCAGGCGGCGGTGGTGTTCGGCTGCCTGTGGTGGGTCACGCATGGCGGGTTGGACGGGCTGGCGGAAAAGCTGGGGCTGTTCTTCGGCCTCGGGGTGATTTCGGGCGCGGTCGGCATCGTCTATGCACACGAGCTGTTGCATCAGAAGAACCGGGTCGAACGCACCCTGGGCGACCTGTTGCTGGCGATGGTGCTGTACAGCCATTTCCGCAGCGAACACCTGCTGGTGCATCACCGTTACGTCGGCACCCCGCGCGACCCGGTTTCGGCGCGCTACAACGAAGGCTTCCACCGCTTTTTCCTGCGGGTTCTGCTGACCTGCCCGGTTTCGGCCTGGCGCGCCGAAGCCCGGATGCTGGCGCGGCGCGGCCTGCCGGTCTGGCACCGCAGCAACCCGTTCTGGCGCTATCTCGCCTTGCAGGGGGCCATGCTGGGGCTGGCTTACGGCATCGGCGGGTGGGCCGGCGTGGGGCTGTTTGCCGTGCAGGCGGGTTCGGCCGTCTGGCAGCTGGAGCTGACCAACTACATCGAGCATTACGGCCTGACCCGGCGCCACCTGGGCGACGGGCGCTACGAACACGTGCTGCCGCGGCATTCGTGGAACGCCAGCCACAAGGTTTCGAACTGGTTTCTCATCAACCTGCAACGGCATTCGGACCACCATTACAAGCCCGACCGCCGCTTTCCGCTGTTGCAGACCTATGGCCCCGACGAGGCGCCGCAACTGCCGCTGGGTTACCCGGCGATGACGGCGCTGGCGATGGTGCCGCCTCTGTGGCGGCGGGTGATGAACCCGCGCGTGCGCGCCTGGCGGCGCCGATTCTACCCCGACATCAAGGATTGGTCCGACTACAACCGCGGCCGCCTGCCCGCCCCCCGCGGCGCGTCCTGATGCCTTGAAATTGCCTTGAAAGCGCCACATTGACGCGGGCGGCCGCAAACCCGGCCTTCGTGTCGCGCGCCGCTGCGCTGCGCTGCAGCATCGCTCCGGGCCGGACCTGCCGAACGACTGGGCGGATTCGGCCGCAAACCTGCGGCAGGTTTCCGCAGCTCGCCGGGGTCGTGTTGCCGGCACGCAACGCATTTCCCGGCGATTCGTTCTGCGGGCGAAAATCTTGGCCCGCCGATGCCGCCGCAGAAAATCCCGCTAGCGATTGTGGCGGCTTCTGGCTATCTTTCCGGCAAAACACAGAACAAGCAGCGCATCGCTGCACTTGAGGCGGAGCAGTAACTATGGCGAAGGCGATTGAGTTCGTCTTGCGTTCGCGTGCGGGCGCAATTCGGAAAGGTGTAATCTCCGGCAACGACGGCAACGCAAGCATCGACCTGACGGCAGGCGGCGATGTGTCGTTGAACCTCTCGCAAGGCGATGTGCTGGGCTATGTGCGCGAAGGGCGCGATCTGCACATCACCCTGGCCGATGGCCGGGTGGTCACGGTGCGGGGGTATTTCGGCGCCACCGGGCCGGCAAACCGGCTGTTCCTGTCCACCGATGGCGACATCACGCAGGTCAGCCTGACCGATGGCCCGGGCGACACGGTGGTGCCCGTCTACGGGCGCGCCGAAACCTAGGGCAAGTGGAGCCCGAACGATGCCCTGACCTTCCTGGGCGCCGGCGACAGCAGCGACGAGGTGGCGGGCATGGGCCCCTTCACCCCGGCCCTGATCGGCGCGGTGGGCGGCACCAGCAGCATCGGCGCCGCGGCGGCCTTGCTCGGCGGGGCGGCGCTGCTCAGCACGGCCGGCGGCGCGGGGGCCCAGACGCAGCCCAGCGAACCGACCGAACCGACCGAACCGACGGCGCCGTCCGAGGCCACCGATCCGACCGAGGCTACCGACCCGACCGAAGCCACCGACCCGACCGAGGCTACCGACCCGACCGAGGCCACCGACCCGACCGAGGCCACCGACCCGACCGAAGCCACCGACCCGACCGAAGCCACCGATCCGACCGAAGCCACCGACCCGACCGAAGCCACCGACCCGACCGAGGCTACCGACCCGACCGAGGCTACCGACCCGACCGAAGCCACCGACCCGACCGAAGCCACCGACCCGACCGAAGCCACCGACCCGACCGAGGCCACCGACCCGACCGAGGCCACCGACCCGACCGAAGCCACCGATCCGACCGAGGCCACCGACCCGACCGAGGCCACCGACCCGACCGAGGCCACCGACCCGACCGAGGCCACCGATCCGACGGAAGCCACCGACCCGACCGAAGCCACCGACCCGACCGAAGCCACCGATCCGACGGAAGCCACCGATCCGACGGAAGCCACCGACCCGACCGAGGCCACCGATCCGACGGAAGCCACCGACCCGACCGAAGCAACCGACCCGACGGAAGCCACCGACCCGACGGAAGCCACCGACCCGACGGAAGCCACCGACCCGACGGAAGCCACCGACCCGACGGAAGCCACCGACCCGACGGAAGCCACAGACCCGACCGAGGCCACAGACCCGACGGAAGCCACCGACCCGACCGATCCGACGGCGCCGACCGATCCGACCTGCGTGACGGACCCGAGCGAGCCGACGGTTCCAACGGTGCCCACCGAACCGACGGTCCCGACGGAGCCCACCGTTCCGACGGATCCCACCCTTCCGACGGATCCCACGGACCCGACCGATCCGACCGTGCCGACTGAACCGACGGTGCCCACCGAGCCGACCTGCGTCACGCACCCGACCGAGCCGACGACGCCGACGGTCCCGACCGAACCGACGGTTCCGACGGAGCCCACTGTGCCGACGGTTCCCACAGAGCCGACGGTTCCGACGGACCCGACGGACCCGACTGTTCCCACGGTGCCGACGGACCCCACGGCGCCCACCGAGCCGACCTGCGTCACGCACCCGACCGAACCGACCACGCCGACGGTCCCGACCGTGCCCACGGAGCCCACGGAGCCCACCGTGCCCACGGAGCCCACCGTGCCGACCGACCCCTCGGTGCCGACGGTTCCCACAGAGCCGACGGTTCCCACAGAGCCGACGATCCCGACGGAGCCCACCGTGCCTACGGAACCTACCGTTCCGACGAACCCGACCGTGCCCACCGAGCCGACTTGCGTCACGCACCCGACCGAGCCGACCACGCCGACGGTTCCCACGGACCCGACCGTTCCCACGGACCCGACCGTGCCGACGGTTCCGACCGAACCGACGGTTCCGACGGAGCCCACCGTTCCCACGGACCCCACCGTTCCGACGGTGCCGACAGACCCGACCGTTCCGACGGAACCCACGGTGCCCACCGAGCCGACCTGCGTCACCCACCCGACCGAGCCGACGGTCCCGACGGTCCCGACCGAACCGACGGTTCCCACGGAGCCCACCGAACCGACGGTGCCGACGGAACCCACCGTTCCGACGGAGCCGACCGTGCCGACGGACCCCACGGTGCCCACCGAGCCGACCTGCGTCACGCATCCGACCGAGCCGACCACGCCGACGGTCCCGACCGAACCGACGGTTCCCACGGACCCGACCGTGCCGACCGAGCCCACGGTGCCGACGCACCCGACCTGCCCGACGGAACCCACGGTTCCGACCGAGCCCACCTGCCCGACGCAGCCCACTTGCCCGACGCAGCCCACCTGCCCGGCCGAGCCTGTCGCGCCTTCGGTGGATCATGCCAATGCCACCTGGCTGGTGACCGGCAACGACGCGGTGCAGAAGGTGAGCGTGACGGGCTGGGCGCCGGCCGGCTCGGCCGTGATGGTCGTGCTGGGCGGCATGACCGTGCAGGCGACCGCCGGCAGCAACGGCCGCTGGGGTGCCGCGTTCGAAGGCCCGACGCTGCCGGCCGACGGGCTCTATCGCGCCCAGGTCAGCATCACCACGCCGGGCGGCGTCCAGCATCAGCTTCAAGGCCCGCGCGCGATGATCGACGTCACGCCGCCGGACCTCGACCTGACCGAAGGGACCGAGAGCACCGGCCACGTGTTCGACGCTGCCGACCGCGCCGATGGCGTGGAACTGGCCGGCACCGCCGAACCGGGGGCCAAGGTGACCATCACGCTCGACGGCGTGCCGGGCGGCACCGCCACGGTCTGGGCCGATGCGCAAGGCCACTGGGCCGCGACCTTCCCGGCAGGGCTGTTCCCGCAAGGCGGATATGCCCAGCCCATCACCGTCAGCGCGACCGACGCCCTGGGCAACACCACGGTGACCCATGACGCCGTGGTGATCGACACCGATGCCGGGGCGCTGGCCGTCAACCCGGTCACGGCCGACAACGTCGCCAACCATGCCGAGAACGCCGGCGGCGTGAACCTGACCGGCACTGCCGACCCGGGTGCCGCGATCCGCATCGTGGTGCACCTGCCCGGCGGCGCCGCCGTCACCGCCGGCACGGTGGCCGATGCCCACGGCGCCTGGGCGGTGACCCTGCCCGCCGGGGCCTTGCCGCAAGGCGAATACCCGGCGGTGCTGGTGGCCGATGCCAATGACGGCCACGGCAACATCAGCCGGGTGACCCACGACTTCACCGTGGATACCCTGGTGACCCGCAACCGGATCGACGCCTCCACGATCACCGGCGACGGCATCGTGAACGCGGTCGAAATCGAAAACGGCTTCGTGCTGACCGGCAGCGCCGAACCCGGCGCGCAAGCGGTGACGGTGCATTACGAAGGCGTGCGGCGCGCCGCCACCGTCAACCCCGACGGCACCTGGTCGGTTGCCTTCGGCCCGGGCGAGATCGCGGGCGGCGACTTCCGCTCGGCCGCGACGGTGACGGTGACGGATGCCGCCGGCAACCGCGCCAGCGCCTGCGCGATGATCGTGGTCGATACCGTCGCCCCCGAGGCGGCAGGCATCACCGCGGCGCTGCACGGGCCTACCGGCCTGCTGGGGCTGGGCACCGACAGCGCCGATGTCTCGCTCTCGCTGGTCGGGGGCGCCGGGGCGACCCTGCTGGACACCACGGCCTGCGCCCACCCCACCGCCGGGCACATGCACTTCTTCGACCAGCCCTTGCCCGATGGCAGCCTGCTGGTCGTGGGCCAGTCCGACGAGGCCGGCAACCGCACCGATACCCTGGTGCTGATCGGCGACGACGGGCAGCTGACGCTGGACCTCGCCCGGGTGGATCTGGACGGGTTCCAGATTGCCGAGATCGACCTGAACTTCGCCCCCGAGGCGAACCTGGTCATCACCGAGGCGCAACTGCGCGAACTGTCGGCCGGCACCGATGCGCTGGTCGTGCATGGCGATGCGCAGGACACCGTCACGGCCTATGGCGCGGTCGATACCGGCGAACGGGTCGAGATCGATGGCCACGGCTACCACGTCTATACCCTGGGCGATGCCGGGGCCTCGCTGATCGTGGGCGAGGACGTGACCGTGCACACCGCGTTGCACTGACGCGGTCTTCCGGGCGGCGGCCAGCCTGCCGCCCGGCAACAGCAAGACGCGCGACGTCCGAGGCAGAGGAGAGGCCATGACCGGCCCACAGGGACCAGCCCCGTTGCGGGGCGCATCTTTGGCGATGCTGGCAGCGCTGGCGCTGTCGGGCTGCACCCTTGCCACGCCGAAAGCGGCCGAGGCCACCAAGGCGGCCGACCGCCCGGGCGCCGAACTGCTGGCGGCGCGCCCCGAACGCAAGGTCGAAGGCTCGGCCGTGATCGCCGAGCTTGCGGCACGACGCAGCATCGTGCCGCCCGGGTCCAGCTACGACCGGATCGCCCGCGCGGTGATCGCCGCCGACAGCGGCAGCGCGCGCAGCGAACTGCGTGTCAAGCAGTTGCAGGCCGAGGCGCGGTCCAAGAACTGGCTGCCGTCGCTCGGGCCCTCGGTCAACCTTTCCTCGCTGGGCACGCTGGCCACCTCGCTGCTGCTGGAACAGGCGCTGTTCGACAACGGCCGTCGCAAGGCCGAACGCGAATTCGCCGTCGCCGATGTCGAGGTCGCCGCCGTCAACCTTGCGGTCGAAGGCAACCGCCGCGTGCATCAGGCGCTGACGCTGTATGTGGATGCCGAGGCCGCCCGCGGCCGTGCCGCGGTGGCCGAGGCGGCGTTGCGGCGCCTCGCCGACTTCGACCGCATCATGGCGCTGCGCGTGCAAGGCGGCGTGTCGAACATGGCCGAACAGACCGTGCTGCGCCAGAAGCTGATCGAAATGCAGGCCGCCCTGCAAGCCGACCGCGACGCGGCGATGCTGGCGGCGGCGGAACTCGATTCCATGGCCGGGGCGCCGGTTTCGGCTTCGGCGGGGCTCACGCAGTTGCCGGGCAGCATGCCGGCCGTCACCCCGCTGGCCGTGCATCGGGCCGAGGCGGAAAAGGAACGCACCGTGGCCGAGCTGAAGATGATCCGCGCCGGGTACATGCCGGGGGTCAGCGCCAGCTCGAACCTGACCAACGGCGGCGCGATCGGGGTGACCGGCGGCTTCGGCAACGGCCTGCGCCCGGGCCGTGCCGCCGCGCTGGAGGCGGTGACCGCCGGCGCCGACGCCGCCGCCGCGCGCGTGATCCAGGCCGGGCAAGAGGCCGCCCGCCGCCGGCAGGCGCTGGAACTGCGCATCGCCGCACTCGACCGGCAGGAGGCCGCGCAACAGGAACTCGCCGCGCAGACCCGCGCCAACCTCCGGCGGTTCGAAGACCAGTACAAGGCTGGCGTGCGCCCGCTGATGGACCTGGTGACCCAGCACGAGGCGCTGGCCGCGATGGAGCGCGACCTGGTGAACATGCGCCACGAGCGCGCCCGCGCCCGGCTGGACATCGCACGCGACCTGGGACTTCTGGCAGACGGGGCAGGACTGTGAGCGAAAAGATCCTTTCCTTCGACATGAACGCAGCCGCCAAGGCGCGCACCCCCTCGATCACGGCAGTGCGCCGGCCCGGCAGTCGCCCGCCCGAGGCGCCGGAGGTGGTGCCCATGCCTGCGGCTGCCGCCACCGCCACCGCCGCCCCCGCGGCCGCGCCCGCCACGGCCCGGCCAGAGCCCGCACCGGGCGCCCCGAAGGCGGCCGAACCGGCGCCGGCCGGCCTGTCGCCGCGCGCCCGGGCGCGGGCGGAACTGGCCGTGGTGCTGGCCGGATGGGTCGGGCGCGACCTGGCGCTGCCCGACCTGACCGAACATCTGGCGCGGACGCATGGCGTTGATGCCGCCATCGGCCTGCCCGAACTGGCCCAGGCCCTGCGCGCGCAAGGCATGCAGGCCGAAACCGTCGCGGCCCCTGCCCCCGCCGCCGACCTGTGGCCGGCGCTGGCGCAGATGACCAGCGGGCAACTGGTGCTGGTGCTGGCTCAGGACGGCGCCCGGCTGACGATCTACGACCCGACCCTGCCCGACCGGCGCGCCGAGGTGGGCCTGTCGGAGTTTCAGCCCTATTTCGCCGGGCAGATCCTGCGCGCCCGGCCTTCGCTGGCGCAACTGACCGCCGCCCATGCCGGCACCGGCAAACCGCCGCATTGGTTCTGGGGCGAATTCCGCCACCACCGCCGCGCCTTTGCCGAGGTGGCCTTGGGTTCGTTCGTGGCCAATGTGCTGGCGGTGGCGGTGGCGCTGTTCTCGCTGCAGGTCTACGACCGGGTGATCCCGCATCAGTCCGAGGCGACGCTGTGGGTTCTGGCGCTGGGGGCCGCGCTGGCGCTGACGATGGAGGCGTTTCTCGAGGTCGCCCGCGCCCGCCTGATGGACAGCGCCGGCCGGCGGATCGAACTGTCGGTGCAGCGCCGGCTGATGGACCGCCTGCTGGGCATGAAGCGCACGCCCGGCGGCCCCACGCCTTCGTCGCTGTTCCAGTCGATGCGCGAATTCGGCTCGGTGCGCGAATTCTTTACCGCCTCGACCGTGGGCACGGTGGTGGACCTGCCGTTCATCCTGCTGTTTCTGGTGCTGGTCTGGTCGATCGGCGGGTCGATCGTCTGGGTGCTGGTGCTGGGCGGCGTGCTGATGGTGGTGCCCGGTCTGCTGATGCAGGACCGGATGATGCGCCTGACGCAGGAAACTCACGGCGCCGGCGCCAACACCGCCCGGCTGCTGCACGAAACGATCTTCGAGGCCGAAACCCTGCGCACCCAGCGCGGCGAGGACCGGGTGAAACGGCTCTGGGCCGAACTGTCGGCGCTGACCTCGATGAAATCCTCGGACCAGCGCCGCATGGCCTCGGCACTGACCTACTGGGCGCAAGGCGTGCAGCAGGCCACCTACATCGTCTGCGTGGTGATCGGCGCCTACATGGTGTTTGCCGGCGAATTCACCGTGGGCACCATCATCGCCGTCGGCATCCTCACCGGGCGCACGCTGGCGCCGCTGTCGCAACTGTCGGCCACGCTGGCGCGCTGGTCCAACGTCAAGACCGCGCTGCAGGGGCTGGATGCCATTGCCAGGGCCGACCAGGTCGAAGCGGCCGACCGCCAGTATCTGCGCCGCAAGACCATCGCCGGCGGCTGGGAGCTGAAGGGCGTGACCTTCCGCTACGACCCCGACGGCGCCGCCACCCTGGACATTCCGGGCCTGGCGATCACCGCCGGGCAGCGCATCGCGGTGCTTGGGCCGAACGGGTCGGGCAAATCCACCTTTCTCAAGCTGCTGGCCGGGCTTTATGCGCCCGAAGCCGGGCGGCTGATGCTCGACGGTGTGGAAATGGCCCAGATCCACCCGCGCGACCTGCGCCGCAACGTCGGCTATCTGGGGCAGGAGGTGCGCCTGTTCGCCGGCACCCTGCGCGACAACCTGAACCTGACGCAGCTGGAACGCGACGAGGACCGCCTGTTCCGGGCGCTGGAATTCGCGGGCCTTGCCCCCTTTGTCAAAGGCCACCCCAAGGGGCTGGACATGCCCATCCGCGACGGCGGCGAAGGGCTTTCGGTCGGCCAGCGCCAAAGCATCGGCTGGGCGCGCATCTGGTTGCAGGATCCGCGCGTGGTGCTGCTGGACGAACCCACCGCCGCGCTGGACCAGACGCTGGAGGCCACGGTGGTCAGCCGCCTGGGCGACTGGCTGGCCGGGCGCACCGCGGTGATCGCCACCCACCGCGTGCCCATCCTCGCGCTGACCGACCGGGTGCTGATCCTGCAGAACGGCCGGCTGACGGTGGACGGCCCGCGCGAAGCCGTGCTGGCCCATCTGATGAACGGCAAGGGCCCCGCGCCCAAGGCCCCGGGCACCGAGGCCCGCCGCGCATGACCATCGCCTACGATCAGGAACTGGACGACCAGAGCCGCGGCCCCAGCCTTGTCATCCGGCTGGTGGCGGCGGTCGTGGTGCTGTTCATCGGCTGGGCCGCCTTTGCCACGGTCGAGGAAATCGTGCGCGGGCAAGGCGAGATCGTCTCGTCCTCGCGGCCGCAGATCATCCAGAACCTCGAAGGCGGCATCCTGGCCGAACTGCACGTCCGCGAAGGCGATGTGGTGAACCCCGGCGATGTGCTGGCCCGGCTTTACGGCACGCAATTCCAAAGCCAGGTCGACGACCTGAGCCAGCAGATCGCCACGCTCGAGGTGCGCCGCCTGCGGCTGGAGGCCGAAATCGAAGGCGCCCGCAATTTTGCGGTGCCGCCCGCGCTGGCCGAACGGGTGCCGGCGATGGTCGCCTCGGAACGCGCGCTGCTGGCCGCGCGCCAGGCCGATTACGAAAGCCGCCGCGACGGCACCAAACGCGTGCTGGACGAGGCCGCCCGCGAACGCAAGCTGCTGGAAGACCTTCATAAAAAGGAAATCGTGTCGCTGATCGAGGTGACACGCGCGCGCAAGGCCCATTCCGATGCCGAAAACCGCCACAAGGAGGTGGTCACCCAGACCGGGCTGGAACGCGCCGGCGCACTTTCCGACACGCTCAAGGAACTGGCGTCCTTGCGCCAGACGCTGAAGGCCGCGCAAGACCAGCTGGACCGCACCGTGCTGTCCTCGCCCATGCGCGGGGTGGTGAACGCGCTCAAGGTCACCACCATCGGCGGCGTCGTGCGCCCCGGCGAGGAGATCCTCCAGATCATCCCCCTGGACGAGGAACTGTTCATCGAGGCCCGCGTGCGCCCCGAAGACATCGCCAACGTCAAGGTCGGCCAGGCCGCCACGATCAAGCTGTCGGCCTACGACTATACCATCTACGGCTCGCTCAAGGGCGCGGTCAGCTTCGTTTCGGCCGACACGTTCAAGGACGAACGCGCCAAGGATGGCGACCCGCATTACCGCGTGACCCTGTCGGTGGACCTGTCTCACCTGACCGACCGGCAACGCAACCTGGAAATCCGCCCCGGGATGCAGGCCGCGGTGGAACTGCACACCGGGTCCAAGACCGTGCTGCACTATCTGCTCAAGCCGCTATACAAATCGCGCGAGGCGCTGCGCGAACGCTAGGCCGGCAGCCCCTTTTCCTTGGCGCCGCGCCGCGCTAAGCCGCGGGCATGACCAGCCTGCCCGCCCTTTACGACGCCCGCGTTGCCGCCGGCACCCTGCGCCCCGATCCGGCACAGCACGCGGTGCTGCCGCTGCTGGAGGAGTTGCGCCTCTGGCTCGAGGCCAACCCCACCCGCCCGCGCGGGCTGCTGGCGGGCTTTCTGCGCAAGGCGCCGGCGGTGCCGCGCGGGCTTTACCTGTGGGGCGGGGTCGGGCGCGGCAAGTCGATGCTGATGGACCTGTTCACCGAAAACCTCGGCATCCCGGGCAAGCGGCGGGTGCATTTCCACGCCTTCATGCAGGAAATCCACCGCGCCATGCACGAGGTGCGCAAGACCGGGGTCGATGATGCGCTGGCCCCCGTGGCCGCCGCCGTGGCGCGCGACCTGCGCTGCCTGGCCTTCGACGAAATGCAGATCACCGACATCACCGATGCGATGATCGTGGGGCGGCTCTTTCAGTTGCTGACCGATGCGGGGGTGGTGATCGTCACCACCTCGAACCGCCCGCCCGAAGACCTTTACAAGAACGGGCTGAACCGCGCGCTGTTCCTGCCCTTCATCGACTTCCTGAACAGCCGCATGCAGGTCGTTCACCTGGAAAGCCCGACCGATTACCGCCAGCACCGCCTGCAGGGGGCGCAGGTCTATTTCACCCCGGCCGATGCCGCCGCCCACGCCGCCATGACCGCGATGTGGCACGATCTGACCGGCGGCGGCCCGGGCGCGCCCTTGCGGCTGGTCGTCAACGGCCGCGATCTGGTGCTGGATCATGTGCAGAACGGTGTCGCCCGCGCCTCGTTCTGGGATCTCTGCGGCCGCCCGCTGGGCCCGGCCGACTATCTGGCCATCGCCGGCGCCGTGCGCGTGCTGATGGTCGAGGACATTCCCCGCCTTTCGGCCACCAACTACAACGAGGCCAAGCGCTTCGTCACCCTGATCGACGCGCTTTACGAAGGCCGCGTGCGGCTGATTGCCAGCGCCGCCGATGTGCCCGAACGGCTCTATCTCGAAGGCGCCGGCGCCTTCGAGTTCGAACGCACCGCCAGCCGCCTGCGCGAGATGCAGGGCGCCGACTGGGGTGCAGGCTCAGGCGACTGACGCCTGCAACAGCGCCAGCAGGCGGCGCGACATCGCGCTGTCAGGGTCGGTCCAGTCCAGGATCACATCGAAGTGGTTGCGCCCCGGCACCTCCAGCACCGGCGCGCCGATCGCGGCGGCATAGGCCGCGCTCTGGCGGTGAAAGCCCGGGGTCTCGGCTTCGGCCAGGGCCACCACGGCCGGCAGCGGGGCGGCGGGCAGATGCCGCAGCGGGCTCAGGCCCGCGACCTCGGCGGGGGTAAGGCGCATCCAGTCCTGCACATGGCTCGACGCCAGCGGTGCCAGCTCGAACAACCCCGACACCGGCATCAGCCCGTGCAGGGGCTGGGGCGGCAGGCCGGCGGCGGCTTGCCAGCCCCCGGCGGCCACCGCCGCCGCCAGATGCCCCCCGGCGCTGGACCCGCCGACCACGATGCGCCCCCGGTCGATGCCGAGGCTGTCGGCGTTCTGCCACAGCCAGGCCAGCGCCGCGCGGCACTGGCGGGTGATCTCGGTCAGGCTTACCGCCGGGGCCAGGGTGTAATCGGGCACGGCACAGGCGATGCCCCGCGCCGCCAGCATCGGCGCCATGAAGGCCGAAGCCCCGCGCGACAGCGCCCGCCAGTAACCGCCGTGGATGAACACGAAGCACGGCCGCGCCTCGCCCGGAACGGTGCCGAACAGGTCCAGCGCCTCGCCCGACACCGGGTCGTAGACCAGCCCGCTGCGCGCGCCGGGCAGCGCCAGCGCCGCCGCCGACAGGCGGGCATAATCGCCGACGATGCGGTGGAAATCGGCCTCGGAACAGGTCAGGCGCGCGGTGTAATCGGCATCCAGGCGGTCGCGGGGCCAGGCGGCTTCGGCAGCAAGGTTCATCAGATCGCCAGGGGGTCGATACGGTTTGCAATCAGCCGCACCAGGCTCAGCGCGGTCAGTTCCGAGGTCTTGGGGTTCGTGGCCATCGGGCGGTTTTCCAGCACCACCGACAGCGCGCCGAAATCGCCCGTGGCGGTCAGCCGGTGCGCGTTGCGCGCGGCCCCCGGGTCGGCCACCAGCGCCACCTCGGTGCCCGCCATCCCCAGCCCGGCCAGCGCCGAAATCGCCGCCACATTGGCATTCTGCGGAAACCGCGCCGCGGCCTCGGCGGCCGGCCCCTGCCAGAAGGTCACCGGCGCCGCCAGCGCGCCCAGGTCGCACAGCGCCTCGGCCTCGGTGCCGCGCCAGGCGGCCGGCGGCTTGACGATCTCGTGGCGCACGCGCGCCAGCGGCAGCCGCGCCGCCGCGGCCAGCGCGTCGATGCCCCCCAGCGCCCCGGGCGGGATCAGCACCTGCCGCCCCGCCGCCCGCGCGGCCGCCACCAGCCCCGCCAGCAACGCCGCATCGGTCAGCGCCGAGGTGGAAACCGGCGCATAATCCGCCCCCGCCGCCAGCGCGGCCATGCCCCAGGGCGCCACCGCCGCGCGGCCCGCGGCCTCGATCACCAGCCCGGGCGCCAGCGCGGCCAGCCCCTCGGGCGCCTCGACCCGCGCGACCCCCGCCGGCAGCACCGCGCCCGACCCGGGCCGCAGGCCGACGCCGGCCAGCACCACGCCGGCCGGCAGCATCCCCGCCACCCGCTGCGCAATGGCCCCCCAGCCTACCAGAACCAGCCGCATCGCCTTGCCCCTTGCCTTGAAACACCCGATCCCGCGGGTCGCCGGCCCCCGGCCGCACCACGCCGCGCCGCAGGGTCAGAGCCCGACATACCCCTGCACGATCGCCGCATCCCGCTCCAGATCCGCGCGTGTGCCGGACCAGACGGTGCGCCCCTTTTCGATGATGAAATGCCGGTCGGCCAGCCGCTTCAGCACCCCGAGGTTCTTGTCGATCAGCAGGATCGACTGCCCCTGCGCCTTCAACCGCTCGATCACATGCCAGATTTCGGTGCGGATCACCGGCGCCAGCCCCTCGGTCGCCTCGTCCAGGATCAGCAGCCGCGGGTTGGTCATCAGCGCGCGGCCCACGGCCAGCATCTGCTGTTCGCCCCCCGACAGCGTGCCCGCCAGTTGCCCCGCGCGTTCGCCCAGCCGCGGGAACAGCTCGTAAACCCGCGCCAGGGTCCAGGGGTTGGCCCGGCCCAGCCGGTTGGCCGCCGTCGCCACCAGGTTTTCGCGCACCGTCAGCGTCGGGAACACCTGCCGGCCTTCGGGCACCAGCCCCGCCCCCATGCGCGCGATGCGTTCGGGCGACAGGCCGGCCACGCTGCGGCCTTCGAACTGCACCTGACCGCCGCGCGGCGCCACAAGCCCCATGATCGAACGCACCGTGGTGGTCTTGCCCATGCCGTTGCGGCCCAGCAAGGTCACCACCTCGCCTTCGGCGATGTCCAGCGACACGTCGAACAGCACCTGACTGGCGCCATAGGCGGCCGAAAGCCCGGATACGTTCAGCACAGCTCGTCCTCCGCGCCCAGATAGGCTTCGCGCACCTCGGGGTTGGCGCGGATGTCCTCGACCGAACCCGAGGCGATGATGCGCCCGTAAACCAGCACCGAAATCCGCGTGGCCAGCGCGAACACCGCCTCCATGTCGTGTTCCACCAGCAGCATCGGCGTGGCTTGCGCCACCTCGCGCAGGCGGCCGATCATGTCATGGCTTTCGGCGGCACCAAGGCCCGCCATCGGTTCGTCCAGCAGCAGGATGCGCGGGCGCCGCGCCAGCGCGACCAGCAGTTCCAGCTGCTTCTTTTCGCCGTGGCTCAGGCCGGCCACCGGCACATGGGCGCGGTGGTCCAGCGCGGTGCCGGCCAGCAAGGCATCGGTTTGCGCCCAGACGCTGCGGCGGCGCGCCACCGCATCCCAGATGCGGAAGTTGTGCCCCTCGCGCGCCTGCACGGCCAGGGCGATGTTCTCGCGCACGCTCATCTCGCCCAGTAGGTTGGTGATCTGGAACGTGCGCCCCAGCCCAAGCGCCACCCGGTCGGGCACCGGCAGGCCGGTCACATCCGCCCCACCCAGCCGGACCGAGCCTTCGTCGGGCACCAGTTCGCCGCACAGCTGGTTGATGAGCGTGGATTTCCCCGCCCCGTTCGGGCCGATCAGGGCATGCACCTCGCCCGGCTCCACGGTCAGCGATACATGGTCGGTGGCCGTCAAGCCGCCAAAGCGCTTGACCAGCCCGCGAACCTCCAGCACCGGCCCGGTCATTTCCGCCTCCCCGTCACGCGCGCCACGACCCAGGCCAGACCGGCGCTGATGCCGCCCTTTGTGCCCAGCACCACCGCCAGCAGGATCAGGCCCAGGTAAAGCTGCCAGTATTCGGTTTTCGCCGCCAGCCAGGTTTCCAGCACCAGATAGGCCGCCGTGCCGAAGATCGGGCCCAGATAGGTGCCCACCCCGCCTAGGATCACCATCATCATCAGCGCGCCCGATTTCGACCAGTGCAGCATGTCGGGGCTGGCAAAGCGCAGGAAGTTGGCCATCAGGGCGCCCGCCAGCCCCGCGCCCATGCCCGACAGCACGAAGGCATAAAGCTTGTAGCGGTAAGGCGCATAGCCCAGCGCCGCCATGCGCCGCTCGTTCTGCTTCATCCCGCGCAGCACGGTGCCGAAGCTGGAATGGATGACCCGCCAAAAGGCCAGCATGAACAGCGCCCAGAACCCGAGCATCACGTAATACAGCGTCACCCGGTCGCGCATGTTCAGGCCAAGGAACTCGTTGGTGCGCCGGATGATGATGCCGTCCTCGCCGCCATAGGCCTTGAGGCTGACGAACAGGAAGAAGATCATCTGCGCAAAGGCCAGGGTTATCATGATGAACTGCACCCCGCCGGTGCGCAGGCTCAGCGCCCCGATGGCCGCCGCCAGCAGGCCCGAAACCAGGATCGCCGCCGGCACGGTGACCAGCAGTTGGTTGGACCCCGGAATGAACCCCAGCAGCGGCGAACCTTCGGCATGGTGCACGAAAAGCATCCCCACGACATAGCCGCCGATGCCGAAGAATGCGGCATGGCCAAAGCTGACCATGCCGCCATAGCCCAGCACCAGGTTCAGGCTGGCCGCCGCGATGGAATAGATCAGGATGCGCGTGACCAGCGACAGGGTGGACCCGTCGGCCAGCATCGGCACCGCCAGCAACAGCGCCGCCAGCACCACGATGCCGACCTTGCGCCACAGGGCCCGGGTTTCAGGATTGGCCATGCCTCATGCCCCCGCCGCAAACAGGCCCTTGGGCCGGACCAGCAACACCAGCGCCATCAACAGGTAGATGCCCATCGAGGCAATGCCGATGCCCAGCGCATCGGCCTCGGACGCCGGCATCACCCCGCGCAGGAGCCCCGGCAGAAAGGCGCGCAGCATCGTGTCCACGATGCCCAGCAGCAACCCCGCCACGAAGGCCCCCTTGATCGAGCCGACGCCCCCCACCACCACCACGACAAAGGTGGCCAGCAGGATCTGTTCGCCCATGCCGACCTGCACCGCGCTGATCGGGCCCGAGACATAGCCCGCAAACCCCGCCAGCAGCGCACCCAGCCCGAAAACGACCGTGTAGAGCAGCCGGATATCCACCCCCAGCGCGCGCACCATGTCGCGGTTGGTGGCACCGGCGCGCACCAGCATGCCGATGCGGGTGCGGTTGATGAGCAGATACAGCCCGAAGGCCACCAGCAACCCCGCAACGATGATGACCAGACGGTAGGGCGGGTAGAACAGCCCCGGCAACAGTTCGACCGGGGCCGCCAGGCTTTCGGGAATGGCCACGAACACCGGCTGGCGGCCGACCGTCAGCGTGATGAGCTGGTTGAACACCAGGATCAGCCCGAAGGTGGCCAGCACCTGATCGAGGTGGTCGCGGGCATAGAGCCTGCGGATCACCAGCGCCTCGATCGCCAGCCCCGCAGCGCCGGCGGCGACCAGCGCCACCGGGATGCCCAGCCAGAAATTGCCGGTCGCCGCGGCCGCCAGCGTGCCGGCATAGGCCCCGATCATGTAAAGCGACCCGTGCGCCAGGTTGATGACCCCCATGATCCCGAAGATCAGGGTCAACCCGGCTGCCAGCAGAAACAGCATCACGCCGTATTGCAGGCCGTTCAGCAGTTGTTCGAGCACAAGGATCATGGCACCGGCGCGACAAATGGCCCGGCGGAGGCGCCTGCGGAAAGGTCGGATGCCTCCGGCGGGGATATTTGGGTCAAGGTGAAGGCGGCAACCGCAGCCGGAGGCGGCAGCCGGGCCGCCACCCCCGAAGCCGGATCACATCTTGCACTGCTCGGCGTAGATGTCGCCCACCATTTCGCGCAGCAGCGGGCCGGTCACCGCCTTGGGCTTGCCGCCGTCGCCGGCGACGATGTCGACCATGTACCAGTTCTGCACCGGGTGCTGGTTCGGGCCCCAGGCAAAGGCGCCGCGGGTGCTGGCGAAATCGGCGGCGCGCAGCGCCTCGCGGAAGGCATCGGCGTTGTCGGGCGTCGCCTTGGCCAGGGCCGAGCCGATCAGCAGCGCGGTATCATAGGCCTGCTGGGCGTAGTAGGTGATAGGCCGGTCGCCGTGCCTGGCGCGCCAGGCGGCGACGAAGGCCTTGGAGGCCTCGTTGTCGAAATCCTCGTTCCAGTGGGTGGTGCCCTTGATGCCGATGGCGGCTTCGCCCACCGCGTTCAGGATCACGCCGTCGATCGAGGGTTCCGACAGCACCATCGGGATCTGCCCCAGAAGGCCGGCCTGCTGATACTGCTTGAGGAACGCGATGCCCAGACCGCCGGGGTGGAACTGGAACACCACTTCGGGGTTGGCAGCGCGGATGCGGGCCATTTCGGACGCGAAGTCGGTCTGGTCCAGCTGGGTATAGATTTCCTCGACCTCGCCTTCGAACAGCCGCTTGAAGCCGGCGATGGCATCCTTGCCGGCCTGATAGTTGGGGGCCAGCGCCACGGCCTTTTTATAGCCCAGCGATTTCGCGGCGGCGCCGGTGGCCTCGTGCAGGCTGTCGTTCTGCCAGCTGACGACGAAGTAGTTTTCGTTGCAGCCCGCCCCGGCCAGGTTCGACGGCCCGGCGTTGGGCGAGATGTAGAAGGCGCCGTTGTCCACCACGTCGGGCACCACGGCGCCCGCGACGTTGGAGAACACGATGCCGGTGACCAGCTTGATGCCCTGGTCGTTGACGAACTTTTCGGCGATCTGGCGGCCGTTGCCGGGGTTCAGGCCGTCATCCTCGACGACCAGCTCCACCTCGACTCCGCCCAGCTTGCCGCCGCCCTGTTCCACCGCCAGCGCCATCGCATCGCGGATCTGTTCGCCGATGTAGCCGGGCGGGCCCGACAGCGTGGTGATGACGCCGATCTTCACGGCCTCGGCCCAGCCGGGCAGCGTGGACAGCGCAAGGATGCTGGCGGCTGCAAGCAGTTTCTTCATGGTCGTCTCCCTGTGGTCGCGCCTTGGTCGGCGCTGATGATTTCTGCATACGGTATCCTGAGGCCGGATTTATTTCAAGCCGGAATAATTCGAGCTTGAAATTGTTTCCAGCCGCATTTTCGAAAATCAGGCCCTGCCCTCGACCCTGCCGCACGTCCGGGGCCGGATCAAGGGCAAATCCCTCACAGCTTCACCCATCCTTCGGGCGCCTGCTTGCCCGGATGGACGGTGCCGCATTGCGGGCAGGTGCGCGCCTTTTCGTCGGCGTAGAACGCCGCATAGATCGGCGGCAGGTCATCGACGATGGATTCCAGATCGACCTCGGCGCGGTGCACCCGGGCGTTGCAGTTGAAGCAATACCACTCGATCGCGTCCAGCGCGCCTTCGGGCCGCGCCGGTTCGATCACAAGGCCGATGGAGCCTTCCTGCGGGCGCTGCGGCGAATGGCGGATATGGGCGGGCAACAGGAAGATGTCGCCTTCGCGGATCGGCACGTCGTAGAATTCGCCGGTGCCGGTGTCGTGCAGCTTCAGCAGCATGTCGCCTTTCAGCTGGTAGAAGAATTCCTCGACCGGGTCGTCGTGGTAATCGGTGCGCTGGTTCGGGCCGCCGACCACGGTGACCATCAGGGCGCTGTCCTTCCACACCATCTGGTTGCCCACCGGGGGCTTGAGCAGGTGCTTGTGTTCGTCGATCCACTTCTGAAAGTTGAAGGCGTGCAGGCGGGCCATGGGAATCTCCTCTCCGGTCATCATGCGGTGCGAAGGCCGCAGGCGTCAAACGCCTTGCGCGTGGCTTCGCGTTCCGCGTGGGTCAGTTCCAGGCAGGGCGGGCGCACGCGGCCGCCGGTTTGCCCCAGCAGGGTCTGCCAGTATTTCTGGTGGGCGTGCGGCTTTTCGGGCGGCCGGGTTTCGCGCAGCGCGCGGCGCACCGGGTCCAGGCTGTCGCGGATGGCGCGGGCCTCGTCCGCGCGCCCGGCAAAGGCCAGGTCGGTGTATCGCCGCATCCGCCGGTCGGCCGCCGTCTGGATCAGGTAGGGCGGCGAGGAACAGAGGTAAAGCCGCCAGTCCAGTTCCAGGATGTTGTCCAGCCACTCCTCCTCGGACGCGGTCGAGACGATGATCCGGTCGCCCGCCAGCCGGGTCAGTTCGGCATACATCGGGCGCGGCACCGAATACTTGATCGCCACCACGTTATCGATGTCGGCCAGCCGGTTGCACAGCGCGGGGCTCATCAGATAGCCCGAATCGGGGTGGCTCCACAGCGCGATGCCGATGTCCACCGCCGCGGCGATGGTTTCGTAGTATCGGATCAGGGTTTCGTCCTGCGCCTTGAAGAAATGCAGGATGGGGGCGTGGACGACGATGTAATCCGCCCCGCAGGCCTGCGCGTGTTTCGCCAGGTCGATCACCACATCCATGTTCTGATCCGAACAGGACATGATCGTCTGTGCCCGGCCATCCGCCGCCTGCACCGCCAGGTCGAAGCTGCGCTTGCGTTCGTCGACCGACATGGAAAAGAACTCGCCCTGCTTGCCGGCGATGAAGAACCCGTCGATCCCCAGGTCGGTGATCCAGTGGTCCATGTTGGCGCGGAACCCGTCCTCGTCGATGCTCAGGTCATCGCGGAAGGGCATGAGCGCGGCGGCCCAGATGCCGCGCATATGGGCAAAGGCGTGGGATTTGGCATCCTTGCGGGTGTATTTCATGGCTCCAGTCCGTTGAGGGCACGCCACACCGTTTCGGATGTCAGCGGCAGCGAAAGGTCGGGGGTGTCCGCAGGCAGGGCATCCATCACCGCGTTCAGGATCGCGGCGGGAATGCCGATGCAGCCGGCCTCGCCCACGCCGCGGGCGCCAAGCGGGTTGGCGGGCGTGGGCGTGGGGCGGGAAATCAGGTGCAGGGGGGGCATGTCGGCGGCGCGGGGCACGGCGTAATCCATCAGGCTGCCGGTCTGCAACTGGCCGTCGGTTGTCACCAGCCGTTCCATCAGCGCCGCCCCGATGCCTTGCGCCGCCCCGCCGATCATCTGGCCTTCGACCAGCAGGGGGTTCAGCACCGTGCCGGCGTCGTCCACCCAGGTGACGCGGGCAATCGTGGTGGCGCCGGTGTCGGGGTCGAGGCAGATCTCGGCCAGCACCACGCCCGAGGCCCAGGCCTCGGCCGGGGCGGCAAAGGTGGTGCGCACCTCCAACGGTTCGGGCAGGCGGGCGGCCAGGGCGGCCAGATCGTTGGTGCGGTGGGCATCGAGCCTTGCGCGGAATGCACGCGCCGCTTCCAGCATGGCGCTGCCGCCGATGGCGGTGGACCGGCTGGCCAGCGCCCCGATGCCTTGCGGCACAAGATCGGTGTCGCCTTGCGCCACGATCACCTGCGCAGGCGCGATGCCCAGCACCTCGGCCACCAGCTGCGCCAGCGCGGTTTCGCGGCCCTGGCCTTGGGCGCTGGACCCGGTCAGCGCCAGCACCGTGCCATCGGGTTGCAGCCGCAGCGCGGCGGATTCCCACCCCTGCCCGCAAGGCTCGGTATAAAGCGCCAGCCCCGCCCCGGCGATGGCCCCTTGCGCCTTGCGCGCCTGCGCAGCCGCCCAATGCGGCGCAATCGCCTCCAGCAGCCCGGGAAAATCGCCCGAACAGGGGCCGTGCCGCGCAGGCAGCTCATCCGGCGTCAGCGCGTTGCGGCGCCGGAACTCCAGCGGGTCGAGGCCCAGCGCCCGCGCCGCCTTGTCCACCAGCCGTTCGGTCAGGATCACCGCCTCGGGCCGGCCGGCACCGCGATAGATGTTCACCGCCGCCTCGGCCGTGCGCCGGGCGCTGACCTGCGCCACCCCCACGCCGCGATAGGGGCCCGGCAACATCCGGCTGGCGTTGCGCAAGGGGGCCAGCGCCGAATAGGGCATCCAGTGGCCCAGGGGCACCTCGAACCGCCCTTCGATCCCGGCAATCCGGTCGCCCTCCAGCAACAGCCGCCCCGTCGTTGCCATGCCGCGGCCGCGGGTGGCGGCCAGGAACTCCTCGGACCGCGTGCCTTGCCAGGCAACCGCACCGCCCAGCCGCAGCGCGGCCAGCGCCACCACCGCATCCTCGGGCATCAGGCTGGCCTTGCCGCCGAAGGCGCCGCCCACGTCGGGGGCCACCACGCGCACATCCTCCAGCCCCAGCATCGCCGCCAGATCGTCGCGGCAGCGCTGCGGGGTCTGGGTGGACAGGTGGCAGGTCAGCCGCGCGCCATCCCATTCGGCCAGGCTCGCGCGCGGCTCCAGCGCCAAGGGCGCCACCAGCGCATGATCCACCCGCGCGGTCACGCCCGGCCCCTCGGGCAAGGCGCCGGTCGAGAGGTCCAGCACCGGGTCGGGCTCGGGCGCGTCCTCCGCCACCTCCAGCACGATGCGTTCCACCGCATCGCGGGCGGCCAGCGCGCTGCGGGCCACCACGGCCGCCACCGGCTGCCCGGGTGCGGCCACACGGCCCACCGCCATCGGCTGCATCGGAAACAGCGCCGCCCCCGGCAGCAGCGGGTTCACCGCCGCCGGCCCCAGCCCCGCGCAATCCGCCCCGGTCAGCACGGCGACCACATCGGGGGCGGCCAGCGCGTCGGAGACATCCAGTGCGGCGATGGCGCCGGCCGCATAGGGGCTGCGCAGGAACTCCACCCACAAGGCCCCTTGCGGCACCAGATCGGCCACGAAACGCCCGCGCCCGGTCAAGAGCCGCGCATCCTCGCGCCGCGCCATGCCTTGCCCGATCCAGCCCTTGCCTGCCGCTTGCCCGTCCATGCTGCCCCCGCTTGCCCTGCACAGCAGACCACAGGCGGCATCTATCCGTCCAGCACCCCGCGTGTTATCAATTCATCAGGATTTCCAATCAATGACCCGCCCCACCCTGCGCCAGATCGATTGCCTGCTTGCCATCCGCGACACCGGCGGGTTTTCCCGCGCGGCCGAACGCCTGGGGCTCAGCCAACCCGCGCTCAGCGCGCAGATCCGCGACCTCGAGGCCCAGCTCGGCCTGCGCCTGGTAGACCGGACCACCCGCCGCGTGGCGCTGACCCCGGCCGGGGCCGCCTTCGCCACCCGCGCGGCGGCGGGCCTGGCCGAGCTCGACCGGGCCGAGGCCGAGGCGCGCGGCCTCGCCCGGCTCGAGGCCGGCAGCCTGCGCCTTGCAGCCCCGCCCTTGCTGGCGGCGGGGCTCTTGCCGCAGGTCATGGCCGCATTCGCCGCGCGCCACCCCGGCATCGCGCTGACCCTGGCCGACCTGCCCACGGACGACATCGTCGCGCGCCTGCGCGACGGTCGGGTCGATGCCGGCATCGGCACCTTTCCCCCCGGCCTGCCCGACCTCGACGCGCGCCCGCTGTTCCGCGATGCGCTGATGCTGTTCGCCCCGCCGCACCACCCGCTGGCCGCCGCCGCCGATCCGCCCGGCTGGGCCGCGCTGGCCCAGACGCCCATCGTTGCGCTGGGGCGCGAAAGCGGCCTGCGCCTGCTGGCCGACATGGCCTTCGACGCCGCCGGCTTCCCCTTGCGCCCGGCGCAGGAGGTCGGGCAGATCTTCACCGCGCTGGCGCTGGTTGCGGCCGGGTTCGGCGTGGCGGTGCTGCCGGGCTATGCCCGCATCGCGCCGCAGGCCGCCGGGCTGGTCGCGCGGCCGCTGCCCGGCCCGGCGATCGTGCGCCAGATCTCGGCCCTGACCCCGCGCGACCGCAGCCCACCGCCCGCACTGGCCGCGTTTCTGGAAACGCTGACACGCGCCTTGCGCGGCACCGCCGCCGGCGCCCCGGCCTGACGGCTTGCGCCGCCCGCCTGCCGCAAGCCGCCCCTTGCCGCAGGCCGCCCGCCTGCCGCAGGCCGTCCCTTGCCGCAGGCCGTCCCTTGCCGCAGGCCGTCCCTTGCCGCAGGCCGCCCCTGTCCGCGCCATCCCGCGCCAGCGCCGGTGCCGGGGGTTCGATGCCCCCGGCACCGGCGGGCCCCCCCCCCCCCCCCCGCCCCCCCCCCCCCCCGCCCCGCCGCCCGCGCGCGCAGCAGAG
>NZ_JBKBQM010000004.1:0-37771 GCF_046292685.1 Gemmobacter sp. | reverse complement strand
CCGGGGCGGGGGGGGGGGGGGCGCCCCCCCGGCCCCCGGCGGCCCCGCCCGCCCGCCCGCGCCCGCCGCCCCCTGTGCCGCGCGACGCGCGCGGCCTATATCGGGGCAAACCGCCGGGGAAAGCCGCCGCCATGCACTTCGACAACAGTTATGCCCGCCTGCCGGACCGCATGTTCACCCGGCAGGATCCGGTGCCGGTGGCGGCGCCCGGCCTCATCGCGGTCAACCCCCGGCTCGCGGCCGAAATGGGGCTCGATGCGGCAAGGCTGGCAACCCCCGAATGGCTGGCGGTCCTTGCCGGCAACCGCGTGCCCCCGGGGGCCGAGCCGCTGGCCCAGGCCTATGCCGGCCACCAGTTCGGCAACTGGGTGCCGCAACTGGGCGACGGCCGCGCGATCCTGCTGGGCGAACACATCGGCCCCGACGGCCGCCGCTGGGACGTGCAGCTCAAGGGCGCCGGCCGCACCGCCTGGTCGCGCGGCGGCGACGGGCGCGCCTGGGTCGGCCCGGTGATCCGCGAATACCTCGTGTCCGAGGCGATGCACGCCCTGGGCGTGCCCACCACCCGGGCGCTCGCCGCGGTGACCACCGGCGAAATCGTCTACCGCGAAGCCCGCCTGCCCGGCGCGGTGCTCACCCGGGTGGCCGCCAGCCACCTGCGCGTGGGCACCTTCCAGTATTTCGCCGCCCGCGGCGATACCGAGGCGCTGCGCCTGCTGGCCGACATGGCGCTGGCCCGCCACTATCCCGGCGCCACCGGCCCGCTCGGCCTTCTGGCCGAGGCGGTGGCCGCCCAGGCCCGGCTGGTGGCGCAGTGGATGGCGCTCGGCTTCATTCACGGCGTGATGAACACCGACAACGCCCATGTCGGCGGGCTGACCATCGACTACGGCCCCTGCGCCTTTCTCGATGCCTACCACCCCGACCGGGTGTTCTCCTCGATCGACCGGGGCGGGCGCTATGCCTATGCCAACCAGCCGCAGATCGCGGTCTGGAACATGGCGCAACTCGCCTCGTGCCTGCTGCCGCTGATCGACGCCGACCCCGACCGCGCCATCGAACCCGCCACCGAGGTGCTGCACCGCTTTGCCGACCTGTGGCAGGCCGAATGGCTGGCCCGTTTCCGCGCCAAGCTGGGGCTGGCCACCGCGCACGAAGGCGACCGCGCCCTGATCGAAGCCCTGCTCGACCGCATGGCCCGCAGCGGCGCCGACTTTACCCGCACCTTCCGCGGCCTGGCCGAAGGCACCGCAGCGGCCGAGTTCCGCGACCCCGCCGCCTTCACCACCTGGGAACCGACCTGGCACGCGCGCCTTGCCGCCGAAGGGCGCAGCCTCGAGGCGGCCCGCGCCGCGATGGCCCGGGTCAACCCGGCCGTGATCCCGCGCAACCACCGCATCGAAGACGCGATCGACGCCGCGGTGCAAGGCGACTTTGCCCCCTTCCACGCGCTCGACGCCGCGCTGGCGCAGCCCTTCGACGCCGCGCCCGACCACCCGCTGCGCGCCGCCCCCACCCCGCAAGAGACCGTGCACCAGACCTTCTGCGGCACCTGACGCGGGCGGGGCGGCGCCCCCGACCTCCGCGCAGGCCCGTTGCTCCGCTCCAACCTCAAGCCCACCAGCCCCACCGTCGCCGCGCCCTGAAACACCGGCCAACCCACCGCCGGCACCGACACCGCCAGCACCGGGTTGAACGCGCCGTTCACCACCTTGATCGTCCCCTCGTTCGCGCCGACAAGCGCCAGCAGCGACGCGACCCCGGCCATGTCCGGACTTGCCCGCCGCACCGTGCCCGCGCCCCCCGTCTTGCGCCGGCGCCGTTGGCGGGGAACCGCGCGATGCCAACCCGAAGGCACCCGATGCGCGATCGAGGGGTTGACCCGACCGCCGCGTTGGCCCTTCAATCGCGCGGCAACCGCAGCGCAAGGCCGGGGGATTCCCGGCCCGCTGTTTCGCGTCAGGGAGAGGCGGATGTACAACAAGGACGAACGCAGCACCACGGGGCGCGGTGGGCATGTCTCGGTGCTGGCGTCGGATCTGGTCATCACCGGCGTCGTCGCTTCGGAAGGCACCATCGAACTGCACGGCAACGTCGATGGCGAACTGGCCGCCGCCACGCTGGTCATCGGCAACGAAGGCCGCATGAAGGGCCGCATCCAGGCCGGCCAGGTGGACCTGCGCGGCGAAATGGAAGGCTCCATCGCCTGCGGCGCGCTGACCCTGCGCGCGGCCGCCCGCCTGCACGCCGATGTGCAAAGCAGCCGACTGGTAATCGAATCCGGGGCCGAGGTCGAAGGCCGCTTCACCCGCCCGGCCCCGCCGCCGGCCACAGCCGCCGAACCGGCCGCCACGGCCGCGGCAACCCCGGCCCCGGCGCCGGCCGAACCCGCCCCGGCGCCCGAACTGCCCTGACCGCTCAGCGCGGCGGGATGGAATAGGTCAGCCCCGCCCGCGCCACCACCGCCTCCGACCCTTCGGAGCGCAGCAGCACATCGCCCACCGCCAGCACGCGCCCCAGCTTCAGCAGCCGCGCCTCGGCCAGCAGGTCGCGCCCCGCCTCGGGCTTGCGCAGAAAGTCGATGCTGCAATTCGTCGTCACCGCCAGCGCCACCGGCCCGATGCGCGCCAGCACCGCCAGATAGATCGCCACATCCGCCAGCGCGAACATGCTGGGCCCCGAAACCGTGCCGCCCGGGCGCAGGTGGCGGTCGGCAATGGCCATGCGCACCGTCAGGGCCTCCGGGTCCAGCCGCTCGATGCGGAAATCGTCGGCCACCTGCGGAAAGGCGGTCTGCATGAAGGCCTGCAAGGCCGGAATGTCCATCGCCAGGGTCAAGGCTTTTCCTCCGCTGTGTCGCGGCGTAAGCTTCCGGCAAACGAAAGGAATGTCCAGATGACCCAGCCCCTGCTGCTGCGCGCCGACGAAGGTGACGTTGCGACGCTGACGATGAACGCGCCCGAACGGCTGAACGCCTTGTCCGATGCGATGCTGGCCGAGCTGAAATCGGCCTTCGCCGCGCTGGAATCGGACCGCAGCATCAAGGTGGTGGTGCTGCGCGGCACCGGCAAGGCGTTCTGCGCCGGGCACGATCTGCGCGAAATGCAGGCCGGCCGCCAGGCCCCCGACAAGGGCGCGTCCTATTTCGCCGACCTGTTCGCCCGCTGCGCCGAGGTGATGCAGGCCATCCCCCGCCTGCCGCAGCCGGTGATCGCGCAGGTGCACGGCATCGCCACCGCCGCCGGCTGCCAGCTGGTGGCCAGCTGCGACATGGCCGTTGCGGCCGAAGGCACGCGGTTCGGGGTGAACGGGGTGAACATCGGGCTGTTCTGCTCCACACCCATGGTGGCGCTGTCCCGCAACATCCCGCGCAAGCAGGCGTTCGAGATGCTGACCACCGGCGCCTTCATCGACGCCACCCGCGCCGAGGCGCTGGGCCTTGTGAACCGTGTGGTGCCGGCCGAGGCGCTGGAGGCGGAAACCCGCGCCCTCGCTGCCACCGTCGCGGCCAAGCTGGGCGCCGCGGTGCGCATCGGCAAGCGCGCCTTCTACGACCAGATCCAGATGCCGGTGGCCGAGGCCTACGATTACGCCGGCCGGGTGATGGTGGAAAACATGCTGCTGCGCGACACCGACGAAGGCATTTCGGCCTTTCTGGAAAAACGCAAGCCCGACTGGGCCTGAGATATGGACAGCGGCGCGGGCCTCGCGCACAAGGCGCCATGCGCCGCCTCACCGCCCCCCGCCCCGCCACCCTCGCCCTGGTCCTGACCCTGCTGCTTGCCGCCGGCATGGCGGCGGTCACGCTCTTGCCCCTGCCGCCCGGGGCGGCGAACCTGCCCGGGTCGGACAAGACGCATCACATCGTGGGCTTTGCGCTGCTGGCCTTGCCGATGGCCACGGCGCAGCCCCGGGCGATGCTGTGGCTGGGGCCCCTGCTCGCCGCCTATGGCGGCGCGATCGAACTGGTGCAACCTTTCGTCGGGCGCGCGCGGGAATGGGCCGACTGGCTGGCCGATGCGGCAGGGGTGGGGCTGGGCACGCTGGCGGGGCTGGCGGTGCGGCGGGTCTGGCGGCCATGAAACCCCGCCCCGGGCCTGACCCGGGGCCTCCTGCTCGACCCGCGCAGCGCCGCAGGACAGAGGCCCCGGGTCAAGCCCGGGGCGGGGTCACCCCTTGGCCAGCCGTTCCGCCTTGCGCCGCACCAGCACGCTGCGCAGGTCGTGCATGGCCAGCAGCAGCCGGTCGGTCACCGCCTCCAGCGCCTCGTCGGTCGCCCGCGTCTGCGCCCAGTGCGCCGTCAGGTTCAGATGGTCGATGGCGCGCAGGATGTCGTCCACCTCGCGCGCGGCCAGCTGGGCCTGGCGTGCGGCCAGCCAGTCGGCAATGGCGGCGCGGTCGGCCTCGGTCAGCACCGCATCGCCATGCGGCTTGATGTTGCCGTTCCGGGCATTGACGAAGGCGATCTCCTCCATCTCGATCCGGCGCTGGCGGTTTTCGGTATCCACCCGGAACACGGCGGCGCCATTCTCGCGGATGCGGAAGTAGTAATCCGGCAGATCGCCGCCCATGCCCGTTGCCTCGCCCTTTCAATCCCCGTTGTCGATCACCCGCAGCAGCGATCCGTCCGGGTCCACCAGCGCGAACATCCGCGGCGCCGTGCCGGGCCGGAAGAACCCGGTCAGCCGCGGGATGGCCGCATCGTCGGACGGTAGCCCGAGCGCGCGCCATTCGTCCAGCAGGGCATCGGGGTCGTCCACCCGGAGGCAGGCGGAAAACCGGCTTTGCGCCGGATCGAGGCCCGGGTGGTGGCAGAACTCCAGCTCCAGCGCCCCGCGGCGCAGGATCATCCAGCCGTCATCGCGGTAAACCACCGCGAACCCCAGCCGCCCGCAGAACCCGGCGGTGGCGCCGAAATCGCGGGCCGGCAGGTTCGCGGTGACGCGGTCGGTCACGTCACTTCAGACCCTTGCAGAAGGTCTGGATGCGGGTGCAGGCCTCCACCAGCTGTTCGTCCGAGGTGGCATAGCTGATGCGGAAGGCGGGGCTGAGGCCGAAGGCCGCGCCGAACACCACGGCGACCCCGGTTTCCTCCAGCAGGGCATTGGCGAAATCCTCGTCATTGCCGATGTGCAGGCCGGTTGCGCTGGTCTTGCCGATGCAGTCGGCGATGGTCGGGTAGACGTAGAACGCGCCTTCGGGCACCGGGCAGCGGAGGCCGGGGGCCTCGTTCAGCATCTTCACCACCAGGTCGCGGCGGCGCTGGAACACCCCGCGCGACATGGCGATGTAATCCTGCGGGCCGTTCAGCGCCTCGACCGCCGCGGCCTGGCTGATCGAACAGGGGTTCGAGGTGGATTGCGACTGCACCTTGCCCATCGCCTTGATGAGCACTTCCGGCCCGGCGGCATAGCCGATGCGCCAGCCGGTCATGGCATAGGCCTTGGACACGCCGTTGCAGGTGATCGTGCGGTCGTAAAGGCCCGGCTCCACCTCGGCCGGGGTGCAGAATTCGAAATCGTCGAACACCAGGTGTTCGTACATGTCGTCGGTCATCACCCAGACATGGGGATGCCGCATCAGCACATCGGTCAGCGCCTTCAGCTCGGCCCGGGTGTAACCCGCCCCCGTGGGGTTCGACGGGCTGTTGAAGATGAACCACTTGGTTTTCGGGGTGATCGCCGCCTCGAGCTGTTCGGGCGTCAGCTTGTAGCCCGTCTGCGCCGGGCATTCCACCGGCACCGGCGTGCCGCCGGCCAGCAGCACCATGTCGGGGTAGGAAACCCAGTAGGGCGCTGGGATGATGACCTCGTCCCCCGGGTTGCAGGTGGCCATCAGCGCATTGTAGAGGATCTGCTTGCCGCCCGTGCCCACCGTCACCTGGGCCGGCTTGTAGTCCAGCCCGTTTTCCCGCTTGAACTTGGCGCAGATCGCGGCCTTCAGCGCCGGCGTGCCGTCCACGGCGGTGTATTTCGTGTCGCCCGCGTCGATGGCGCGCTTGGCGGCCTCCTTGATGTTCTGCGGCGTGTCGAAATCGGGCTCGCCGGCCGACAGGGCGATGATGTCGCGCCCCCGGGCTGCCAGCTCGCGCGCCTTGTTGGAAATCGCGATGGTGGGCGAGGGTTTGACGCGGGCAAGCGTGTCGGACAGGAAGGGCATGGGCGGCCTCGGGTTGGAATTGGCGGCGGTTTCTCTTAGGTTTCCCGCGTCAGGCGTTCAAGCGATATCGAAAAGGAGAGGCGAGATGACCGGAACCGACACCGAAACCTGGTATGCCGAAGGCCGCGCCACGCTGGGCGACCGCATCACCGCGGCGCGCGAAAAGGCCGGGCTGACCCCGGCCGAGGCCGCGCGGCGGCTGGGCGTGCGGCTGGGCACCTTCGAAGCGTGGGAAGCCGACGCTTCGGAACCCCGGGCGAACCGGCTTCAGATGCTGTCGGGGCTGCTCGGCGTGTCGCTGCGCTGGCTGATGACCGGCGAAGGCGACGGGCCCGACCCCGATCAGGCCGGCCTGCCGCAGGATGCGCGCGCCTTGCTGGGCGAACTGCGCGGGCTGGCGGTCGAACAGGCACGGTTGGCCGACCGCATCGCCCGCAGCGAAAAACGCCTGCGCCAGTTGCTGGAGACCGCAGCATGACCGAAACCGCCGAAGCCCGCCTGAAACGCCTGCGGATGCGCGCCTGGCGGCGCGGCACCAAGGAAATGGACCTTGTGATGGGCCCCTTCGCCGACGACCACCTGGCCGGGATGGATGCCGCCACGCTGGACGCCTTCGATGCGCTGCAGGCCGAAAACGACCAGGATCTGATCCAGTGGGTGCTATGTCAGGTGCCGCCGCCGCCGCGCCACGCCGCGCTGGTGGCGGCGATGGCCGCCCATGCCCGCGCCCGGCTTTCCGCGAAGACTTGAGCAAAAAGCGTCCCGAATTTACCCGATCTTTGGAATTGGCAGCGATTCTCCGACCCTGACGGGTGAAGACCGGAGAACCACATGACCATTCAGAGCAAAGTCTCGCCCCCCGGCCCCAAGGCGCTGATGGCCGGGTATCTGGAAAACCTTGCGATGGTGGAACGCCTGCATCGCCTGCTGCTCGATGTCATCAAGGACGAGTTCGAGCGGTTGACCCTGCTGGAAATCAACCCGGTGCAGGCGCTGTTGCTGTTCAACATCGGCGAAAACGAGGTGACGGCGGGCGAGCTGAAATCGCGCGGCTACTACCAGGGCTCGAACGTGTCCTACAACCTCAAGAAACTGGTGGAACTGGGCTACATGCACCACCAGCGCAGCGATATCGACCGCCGTTCGGTGCGCGTGCGGCTGACGGAAAAGGGCCGCAAGGTGCGCGGCCTGCTGATGGATCTGTTCACCCGCCACGCCGAAGGGCTGGTGGCGCGCGGCGTGGTCGATGCCGCCGGGATGGAGGAGATCAACGCCGCCCTGCGCCGGATGGAACGCTACTGGACCGACCAGATCCGCTATATCTACTGACCCGTGCGGCGGGGCCCCGGCCGGCGGGGGCATCGAACCCCCGCCGCCCGGGCTGCCGCGTCCAGGGCGAGGCACGGCAGTGCCCGGGGCCGAGGGGGGCGCGCGGCCCGGGCAGGTGCCGGAGGATCGGCGGGCAGGAACATCGGGCAGGAAGCGGGCAAAGGGCTTCGGGCGGCCGCGAAAGGCCCATGCCGCAGGCTGACGCCGGCGGCGAACCGGGGGCTGTCGCCCTCGGGGCCGGGGCA
Source organism: Gemmobacter sp. (assembly GCF_046292685.1). Taxonomy (GTDB): domain Bacteria; phylum Pseudomonadota; class Alphaproteobacteria; order Rhodobacterales; family Rhodobacteraceae; genus Wagnerdoeblera. The sequence continues at coordinate 30,038 of NZ_JBKBQM010000004.1, read as the reverse complement.
ACGGCAGCGGCGCAAAACGCCGGGCAAAGGCCGAGCCGTGCAAGGACGGCCAGCGGTTTGCGCCCATCCCGGCGCCTTTTGCGCCGGGATGGTGGCGCCTTGTCATCGTGGCCACCCCTCGGTGCGGCGGCGCCGGCCCGGTCCGATGCGGCCGGGAAACCGCCGCCGCGTCGGGCGCGCTCAGTAGCCGCGCGCCCGATCCACGAGGTGCAGCAAGGGCTCGCCCGCCTCGCCGCGGCGGATGTTTTCCGCCACCACGCGCGAGGCCGAGGCGGGCCGCGTTTCGGCGGCGACATGCGGGGTCACCGTCACCCGCGGATGGGCCCAGAACGGGTGGTCGGCGGGCAGCGGCTCGACCCGGAACACGTCCAGCGTGGCATGGCCGACCTGCCCGGCCTCCAGCGCCGCCAGCAGCGCGGCATCGTCGATCAGCGTGCCGCGCCCGGGGTTGACGACCGCCGCCCCCGGCGCGAGCCACCCCAGACGCCGCGCGTCGAGCAGGTTTTCCGTCTCGGGCGTCGCCGGCAGCAGCGTCACCACGATGTCCGCGCCGGTCAGCGCCGCCTGCAACCCGTCGTCGCCATGATGGCAGGCGATGCCCGGAACGGCCCGCGGGCTGCGCGACCAGCCCTGCACCGCAAAGCCCAAGGTCACCAGCATCGCGGCGCAGGCCCGGCCCAGCTCGCCCAGGCCCAGCATGGCCACGCGGCGTTCGCCGGCCAGCGGCGGCGGCTCGGGCGCCCAGACATGGCCGGGGTTCACGATGTGCCGGTCCATCCCCAGGTGATGGCGCAGCACATGGCCGGTCACCCATTCCACCATGCCTTGCGTCAGCGCCGGATCGACCATGCGGCACAGGGGCTGGGTCAGCGTGGGGTTGCCCACGATCCGCTCGACCCCGGCCCACAGGTTCAGCACCGCCTTGCACCGGGTATAGGGCGCGAAATCCTGCACCGTGCCGCCCGGGGCATAGACGATGTAATCCACCGTTTCGGGGGCGGCTTCGGTGACCAGCCGCGCCTCCAGCCCCGCCTCGGCCAGGGCGGCGCGCAGATGCGGCTGATAGACCGGCCAGCGCGCGGGCCCGGCGGCGAACAGGATGGTCAGGGTCATGGCGCGGCCTTTCCTTGGGTGCGCCCTACCTTTAGGCACCCGGGCGCCGCGGCGAAAGGGGGCCGTTGCCCCGCCTGCGCGCTTCTGCCATACCCGCAGGCGCACCGGGCATCAGGGGGCAGGCATGGACCATTTCCTTTACCGCAACGGCACCCTGCACGCCGAGGACGTGGCCATCCCCGCCATTGCCGCCGCCGTCGGCACGCCGTTCTACGTCTATTCGGCCGCCACCCTCGCCCGCCACTGGCGCCTGTTCGACGAGGCGCTGTCGCCCTTGCCCCACCTCGTCTGCTTTGCGGTCAAGTCGAACTCCAACCTCGCGGTGCTCAAGCTGCTGGGCAGCCTCGGCGCCGGCATGGACGTGGTGTCGGGCGGCGAATACCGCCGCGCGCTGGCCGCCGGCGTGCCGGGGAACCGGATCGTGTTTTCCGGCGTCGGCAAGACGGCCGAGGAAATGCGCCTCGCACTCACCCACGGCATCCGCCAGTTCAACGTGGAATCCGAACCCGAGCTGCTGGCCCTGTCGGCCGTGGCCGCCGGCATGGGCGCCACCGCCCCCATCACCCTGCGCGTCAACCCCGATGTGGACGCGAAGACGCACGAGAAGATCTCGACCGGCAAATCCGAAAACAAGTTCGGCATCCCCATCGCCAAGGCCCGCGCCGTCTATGCCCTGGCCGCCACCCTGCCGGGGATCGAGGTGGTGGGCGTGGACGTGCACATCGGCAGCCAGCTGACCGACCTTGCCCCGTTCGAGGAGGCCTACGCCAAGGTCGCCGAGCTGACCCGCGCCTTGCGCGCCGATGGCCACGACATCCGCCGGCTCGACCTGGGCGGGGGCCTGGGCATTCCCTACACCCGCTCGAACGAGGTGCCGCCCTTGCCGTCGGACTACGGCGCGATGGTCAAGCGGGTGGTCGGCGACCTGGGCTGCGAAATCGTCATCGAACCGGGGCGGCTGATCTCGGGAAATGCGGGGCTGCTGGTGGCCTCGGTCCTCTACCTCAAGCAAGGCGAGGGGCGCGACTTCCTGATCCTCGATGCCGCGATGAACGACCTGGTGCGCCCGGCGATGTATGGCGCGCATCACGACATCGTGCCGGTGGTGGAACCTGCCCCTGGCACCGCAACCGCCCCGCAGGACGTGGTCGGCCCGGTCTGCGAAACCGGCGATACCTTTGCCAAGGCGCGCGCCCTGCCCGCCCTGGCACCAGGCGACCTGGTGGCCTTCCGCTCGGCCGGGGCCTACGGCGCGGTGATGGCCTCGGAATACAACACCCGCCCACTGATCCCCGAGGTTCTGGTCTCGGGCGATCAATTTGCGGTCATCCGGGCGCGGCCGACGTTTGACGAAATCCTGTCGCGCGATACCATCCCCGAATGGCTGTGACCCCCACGGCCGTGGAGGCCGTGCGCATGCCCAACCTCGACCAGACCCGCGAGCTCACGCTCTGGCGCCTGCGCTGGCAGGTGCGGCTGACCTGGGCCGGTCTCTGGGCCGAACGGCTGGCGCGGGCCTTCTGGCCGGTCTGGGTGGTGGCGCTGCTGGTATATGCGGTGCCGGCGCTGGGGCTGGCCGAGCGCCTGCCGCAGGTGTGGTTCACCGGGCTGGCTGCGGCGGCGGCGGTGCTGGCGGCCGGCTTTGCCGCCCGCGGCCTGCGCGGCTTTCGCGCCCCCCGCCGCACCGAGGCGCTGGCCCGGCTGGATGCCACCCTGCCCGGCCGCCCGCTGGCCGCGCTGGCCGATACCCAGGCCATCGGCGCCACCGACCCCGCCTCGGCCGAAGTCTGGGCCGCGCATGTCGCGCGCATGGCAACCCGCGCCGCCGCGGCCCGGGCTCCGGCGCCCGATCCGGGCCTGAACCGGCGCGACCCCTATGCCTTGCGCTATGTCGCCTTGCACCTGGCACTTCTGGCGCTGATCTTCGGCTCGGCCGGGCGCATGGCGGGCATCGCGGGGCTTGGGCCGCAAGGCGCTAATGCCCTGGCCGCCGGCCCGGTGTGGGAAGGCTGGGTGCGCCCGCCGCCCTATACCGGCAAGCCCACGCTCTACCTCAACGACATCACCGCCGAGGCGCTGGAACTGCCGCAAGGCAGCCGCGTGGTGCTGCGCTTTTACGGCGAACCGGGCGCGCTCGGCCTGTCGGAAACCGTGTCGGATGCCCCCCTGCCGCAAGAGGCCACGGCCCTGGGCGCCGAATTCACCATCGCCCGCCACGGCCGGATCGAGATTACCGGCCCCAACGGCCGGGGCTGGGATGTGGGCGTGCTGCGCGACCGGCCGCCCAGCGTGGCCGTGGCCGCCCCCCCCGAACGCGAATCCGACGGGCGCATGAAGCTGCCCTTCACCGCGTCGGACGATTTCGGCGTGGTCGCAGGGCAGGCGCTGATCGCGCTGGACCTGCCCGCGGTGGACCGCCGCTACGGCCTTGCCGCCGAGCCCGAACCGCGCGCGCCGATCGCGCTCGATCTGCCCTTGCCCTATTCGGGCAACCGCACCGAAATCGCCGAAACCCTGCTCGACGATCTGTCGAAACACCCCTTCGCCAACCTGCCGGTGCAGATTCGCCTGACGGCGCAGGATGCGCCGGGGCAAACCGGGGATTCGGCGCCCTTGTCCACCGCGCTGCCCGGCAAGCGGTTCTTCGACCCGCTGGCCGCCGCCGTGGCCGAGGCGCGCCGCGACATCCTGTGGACGGTGGCCAACGGCCCCCGCGCCGCCCAGGTGCTGCGCGCCGTGACCCATCTGCCCGAAGGTTTCGTGCGCAACGAACGCGCCTTCCTGCGGCTGCGCGTGGCGATCCGCCAGCTCGAATCGCCGCTGACGCCCGAGGCGCGCGATACCCTGGCCGAAGAGCTGTGGGAAATCGCCATCCTGCTGGAACAGGGCGACCTCGCCTCGGCGCTGGAACGGCTGAAGCGCGCGCAGGACCGGCTGGACGAGGCGATGAAGAACGGCGCCAGCGACTCGGAAATCGCGGAACTGATGCAGGAGTTGCGCGACGCGCTGGACAACTACATGCGCCAATTGGCCGAGGAGGCCGAACGCGACCCCGACCAGCAGATGTCCGACATGCAGGGCATGCAGATGTCGGGCAACCAGTTGCAGGAACTGCTCGACAAGCTGCAAGAGCTGATGGAACAGGGCCGCATGGCCGAGGCGCAGGAATTGATGGAGATGCTGCGCCAGCTGATGGAAAACATGCAGGTCACGCAAGGCCCCGGCGGCCAGGGCGGCCAAGGCCAGGGACGGATGCGCGATCTGGCCGATACCTTGCGCGAACAGCAGGGCCTGTCGGACGAGGCGTTCAACGAACTGCAAGGCGGCCAGCAACCCGGCGCGCAAGGCCAGGGTCCGCAAGGCGAACAGGGGCAGCCAGGCGAAGGCCAGGCCGGCCGGCAGCCCGGCCAGGGCGAAGGCGTCGAGGGCGCCGAAGGCGACGGGGGCGGGCGCGACCTGGCCGACCGCCAGCGCGACCTGCGCAACCGCCTGCGCGCGCTCGGGCAATCGGAACTGCCGGGCGACGGCACCGAACGCGGCCAGTCGGGCCGCCGCGCGCTGGATCAGGCGCAGCGCAGCATGGAAGGCGCCGAACAGGCGCTGCGCGACGGCGACCTGCCGCGCGCGCTCGACCGCCAGGCCGAGGCGATGGAGGCCCTGCGCCAGGGCCTGCGCGACTTCGGCGAGGCGCTGGCCGAAGAACAGCGCCAGCAAGGCGGCCAGGGCCCGGGCGAACGCTTCGGCAACGCCGACCCCTCGGGCCGGCGCGACCCGCTGGGCCGCCAGCCCGGCCAGATGGGCCGGATCGGCACCGACGAACGGATGCTGCAAGGCGAAGACCCCTATCGCCGCGCGCTGGACCTGTTGCAGGAGCTGCGCCGCCGCTCGGGCGACCTCGGCCGGTCCGAGGAGGAACGCGACTACCTGCGCCGGCTGCTGGACCAGTTCTGATCCGCGGCGCCGCCGGGGGGCGCTGCCCCCCGGACCCCCCGGGATATTTGGATCAAGGTGAAAGGGCGCAGGTCAGAACAGGCTGCCTTGCCCCGGCGGGGGTTCCTTGCCGCGCCGGGGGGCGGGGCGGGGGCCGAGGCTGAGGCGGCCATCGTGGAACTCGATCTCCAGCGTGGCGGCGGTTTCGGCCCGGGCCTTGCTGGTAACCACCTGCCCGTCGCCGCGCACCACCGCATAGCCGCGCCGCAGCGTCTCGACATGGCCGAGCGTCTGGCGCAGCCGGTCGCGCGCCGCCAGCCGTTCGCGCAAGGCGGCGATGCGGGCAGGCGGGGCGGCGTCGAGCCGGGCGGCAAGGCCCGCAAGCCGGGCGCGGCCTTCGACATTCTGGCGCGCGGCATCGGCCACCAGCCGCGCCAGCGCCGGGTCGAGCCGCGCGCCCAGCGCCATCAGCGCCCGGCGGGCCTGCGCCGTCAGCCGCGCCAGCGCCTTGGGCCGGGTCGTGGCCGCCAGCTCCGCCAGCCGCGCCCGCCGCCGGGTCACGCCCAGCGCCAGCGCCCGCGGCAGCCGGTCGGCCCAGAGGTCGAGCCGCTGGCGCGCCGGGCCGGTGAGGCTGTCGGGGCGGGGCAGCGCGCGCGCCAGGTCGGCGGCCCGCTGGCGGCGCAGCGCCACCCCCTGCGCCAGCGCCCGCGACAGCCGCGCGCCCAGCGCATCGGCCGCGGCGATCAGGTCCAGCCGCACCGGCACTGCCATTTCCGCCGCCGCCGTCGGCGTGGGGGCGCGCCGGTCGGCCGCCAGGTCGATCAGCGTGGTATCCGTCTCGTGCCCCACGGCGGAAATCAGCGGAATCGCGCTTTCGGCCGCCGCGCGCACCACCGCTTCCTCGTTGAAGCCCCACAGGTCCTCCAGCGAGCCGCCGCCGCGCGCCACGATGATGAGGTCCGGCCGCGGCACCGGCCCGCCCGGCGCGATCGCGTTGAACCCGCGGATCGCCGCCGCCACCTGCGGCGCACAGTCCTGCCCCTGGACCACCACCGGCCAGACCAGCACATGCCGCGGAAAGCGGTCGCGCAGGCGGTGCAGGATGTCGCGGATCACCGCCCCGGTGGGCGAGGTGACCACCCCGATCACCCGCGGCAGATAGGGCAAGGGCCGCTTGCGCGCGGCATCGAACAGCCCTTCGGCCGCCAGCGCCGCGCGCCGCCGCTCCAGCATGACCATCAGCGCGCCAAGGCCCGCGGGGGCCACATCCTCGACGATCAGCTGGTATTTCGACTGGCCCGGAAAGGTGGTCAGCCGCCCGGTGGCCACCACTTCCATGCCTTCCTCGGGGCGCACCTGCATGCGCGCCACCTGCCCCTTCCACGACACCGCGGCCAGCACCGCATTGGCATCCTTCAGGTCGAAATACAGATGCCCCGAGGACGGCCGGCTGACGCGCCCGACCTCGCCGCGCACGCGCACGCGGCCGAACTCGCCTTCCAGCGTGCGTTTCACCGCGCCCGAAAGCTCGGAAACCGTCAGCTCGGGTGCATTGCCGCCTTCGAACATCTCCATGCCGCCCGTTGTGCCGCAGCCGCGCGCCCCGTGCAAGGCCACCGCGCGCCCCCCACCGCGCGCCCCGGCCACCGCGCGTTAACCGCGATGCGCTTCACTGGCCGGCATCCCCCGGCAAGAGGCACCCCGCATGGACCTGATCCGCATCCCGCTCGACGACATCGACGATTCGCTGCTGCCGCGCGACCGCAGCCGGCTCGACCCCGACGAGCTGCACGAGCTGACCCACTCCATCTTCCTGTCGGGCCTGCGCTGCCCCATCGAGGTCTGGCGCCGCCCCGAACCCGAGGGGGGGCGACCCTATGGCCTGATTTCCGGCCTGCGCCGCCTGTCGGCCTTTCGCGCGCTGCAAGGCTGGCCGCACCCCGAACGCCACGCCACGATTCCCGCCTTCGTGGTGCCGGCGCCCGACCTGCCCGCCGCGATGGCCGCGATGGTCACCGAAAACGAGGTGCGCAGCGCGATCACGCCATGGGAAAAGGGCAGCCTCATCATGCAGGCGGTGATCGGCGGCATCTTTCCCAATGCCGATACGGCGGTCGATGCGCTGTATCCCACGGCCAGCCGGCAGAAACGCAGCCGCCTGCGGATGCACGCGCTGGTGGTCGATCATCTGGACCGGCTGTTCACCACACCCGAACGGCTCAGCCAGTCGCAGATGGACCGGCTGGCCACCGCCTTGCGCGGCAACCTGGCCGATGTGGTGGAACATGTGCTGACCCTGCACCGCGGCGATTCGCTGGAAACCCAGTGGCAGGCCCTGCTGCCGGTGCTGGCCGAGGCGCTGCGCCCCGACCCCGATGCCGACAGCGGCCCCGATGCCCGCTCGGGCCGGCCGCGGCGGATGCTGCACCTGACCAACGGCCGCGGCCTGACCATCCGGCGCGAACGCACCCGCACCGGCTGGGCGCTGCACTTTACCGGGCCCGAGGCGCGGCGTTCCGGCCTGATGGACGATATCATGGACCGGGTCGAATACTGGTTCGCCCAGGACGGCGCGCGGTAACCCCCGCACGGGCCTTACCAGATCAGCCTGGCCCCCGCTGCCAGCAACATCACCGCCAGCACCGCGCGCAAGGCCCGCTCCGACAGGCGGCGGCTGCCGACCCAGGCCCCGGCCAGCCCGCCAAGGCCCACCGCCCCCAGCCAGACCGGCAGCGCCGCCGGAATCTCGCCCCACAGCGCCCGCGCCCCGATCAGCGCCGCGGCCGAGTTCACCAGGTTGAAGGCCGCGGTGGTCGCCGCCGCCTGCCGCGCGCTGCTCCAGTGCAGCGCCAGCAGCACCGGCGCCAGAAACACCCCGCCGCCCGTGCCGGTGGTGCCCGAGACAAAGCCGATGATCCCCCCGGCCAGCAGCGCCGGCCCCGGCGGCGGGGCGGCATGGGCCGGCAGCGGGGCGGCCGGCCCATGCCGCCAGGCGCTGCGCGCCATCTGCACCGCCGACAGCACCAGCACCGCCCCGACCAGCGGGAAATATACCGCCTCGGGCAAATGCACCGCCCCGCCCAGCCACGCGGCCGGCACCCCCGTCACCGCAAAGGGCCAGAACCCCCGCCAGTCCAGCCGGCCGGCGCGCAGGAACATCGCGGTGCCGGTCAGCGCCACCACCATGTTCAGCGCCAGCGCCGTGGTCTTCATCGCCGGCGCCGCCAGGCCGGCCAGCGCCATCGCCGCCATATAGCCCGACCCGCCCGCCTGCCCCACCGCCGCATAGACCAGCGCCACCGCTGCAAAGGCCAGGGCCAAGGCCAGACCTTCCGTTCCGCTTTCCACCCTGCCCGGCCTCCGATCGCAGCACCTTGCCGCCTGCTTGCACCAATCGGGCGCGAAAACCCAGTGCAAACCGGCCCCGGCTCGGCGGCGCCGGCGCGGGCAATGCCTGACACGTCCTGTCCTGCCGACCGATCCGCAACAACCGAGGTTTGGGGCGGGCGATGACGTGGCGGGGCAGCATCCGGCCGCCCGCGCCAGGCGCCGCCGCCCGCCAGGACGTCACGCCCCCCGCCGCCCCCCTTTCACCTTGCCGCAAATATCCCGGGGGCCCGGGGGCAGCGCCCCCGGACGCCGGCCGCCCCCCGCAAGACCTCGGCGCAGGCCCCGCCCTGCGATCTTGCAGCCGCAGGGCGAGGATGTGTTGACACTTCGTAAAAACGCGCCGGCAAGTGGTTGATATTGTTGGGATGGCGGGCTGTCCCTCGCAGGGACAGGGGGGGCGACGCGCCGCTTGCCTCGCCGGCGCCCAGCCCCTAAAAGGCCGCATCCGGCGCGCGGGGCCGGCAACAGGGGGCACCCCATGAACATCCTCATCCTCGGCAGCGGCGGGCGGGAACACAGCCTGGCCTGGGCTGTCCGCCAGAACCCGAAATGCGACCGGCTGATCGTGGCCCCGGGCAATGCCGGCATCGCCGCCGTGGCCCGCTGCGCGGCGCTCGATATCCTCGATCCGGTGGCGGTGGTGGAGTTCTGCGCCGCCGAGGCGGTGGACTTCGTCATCATCGGCCCCGAGGCGCCGCTGGCCGCCGGTGTCGCCGACGCGCTGGCCGCGGCGGGCATCCTGCACTTCGGCCCCTCGGCGGCCGCGGCGCGGCTCGAGGCGTCCAAGGCCTTCACCAAGGAAATCTGCGATGCCTGCGGCGCCCCCACCGCCGCCTGGGCCCGCTTTGCCACGGCCGAGGCCGCGCGCGATTACGTCCGCACCCGCGGCGCCCCCATCGTGGTCAAGGCCGACGGCCTCGCCGCCGGCAAGGGCGTGGTGGTGGCCATGACCGAATCCGAGGCCCTGGCCGCCATCGACGACATGTTCGGCGGCGCCTTCGGCACCGCCGGCGCCGAAGTGGTGATCGAGGAGTTCATGCAAGGCGAGGAAGCCAGCTTCTTCGTGCTCTGCGACGGCCAGGACGTGCTGCCCATCGGCACCGCCCAGGATCACAAGCGCGTCGGCGAAGGCGATACCGGCCCCAACACCGGCGGCATGGGCGCCTATTCGCCCGCCCCGGTGCTGACCGCCGACCTCGCCACCCAGGCGCTGAACCGCATCGTGCGCCCCACCGTGGCCGAGATGGCCCGCCGCGGCACACCCTATCGCGGCGTTCTCTATGCCGGGCTGATGATCCACCAGGGGCAGGCGCGGCTGGTCGAATACAACGTCCGCTTCGGCGACCCGGAATGCCAGGTGCTGATGATGCGGCTGGGCGCCCAGGCGCTGGACCTGATGCTGGCCTGCGCCGAAGGCCGCCTTGCCGGCATGCAGGTCAACTGGGCCGACGATCACGCCCTGACCGTGGTGATGGCCGCCCGCGGCTACCCCGGCGCCGTGACGCGCGGGTCGGAAATCCGCGGGCTCGACACCTTGCCCGAGGACAGCTTCCGCATGGTGTTCCACGCCGGCACCGCCCGGCAGGACGGGCGGATCGTGGCCAGCGGCGGGCGCGTGCTGAACGTCACCGCCCGCGGCGCCACCCTGGCCGAGGCGCGCGACCGCGCCTATGCGATGGTCGACGCCATCGACTGGCCCGAAGGCTTCTGCCGCCGCGATATCGGCTGGCGCGCGCTCTGAACGCGCCCCGCCGCGGGCCGCGCCACGCCGATAACCCGGCCGGGGGCGCTGCCCCCGGACCCCCGGGATATTTGGACAAGGTGAAGACCAAGGAGGTGACGCGGCAATCCGCTGCTGCGGGTTTCACCTTGCCCAAATATCCCCCCCGGAGGGCGGGGGGTCCGGGGGGCAGCGCCCCCCGGCTCGGCCCAAGGGGAAAGCCGGGCTGCGGCCCGGCGCCGCCCCGCGGGAGGGGCGGGCGTTCAAGGCCGGATGGTGCCGTCGCCGGTGACCAGATACTTGAAGCTGGTCAGCTGTTCGGCCCCCACGGGGCCGCGGGCGTGCAGCTTGCCGGTGGCGATGCCGATTTCCGCACCCATCCCGAATTCGCCGCCGTCGGCGAACTGGGTCGAGGCGTTGCGCATCAGGATCGCGCTGTCCAGCCGCTCGAAGAAACGCGCCGCGGTGGCGTCGTTTTCCGTGAGGATGGATTCGGTGTGGCTGGAACCATAGCGGCGGATATGGGCGATCGCCTCGTCCACGCCATCGACCAGTTTCGCGGCGATGATGCTGTCGAGGAACTCGCGCCCGAAATCGTCGGGGGCGGCGGGCACCGTGCCGGTCACCTTCAGAAGCTCGCCGGTCGTGCGCACCTCGACCCCGGCCTTGAGCAGATCCTCGATCAGCACCGGGCCGTGTTGCGTATAGAAGCGCCAGTCGATCAGCAGGCATTCCGCCGCCCCGCAGATGCCGGTGCGCCGGGTCTTGGCGTTCAGTACCACGCGGCGGGCCTTTGCGAGGTCGGCATCCTTGTCGGCGTAGACGTGGCAGATGCCTTCGAGATGGGCGAACACCGGCACCCGCGCCTCCGCCTGCACGAGGCTGACCAGACCCTTGCCGCCGCGCGGCACGATCACGTCGATGTGCTGCACCGCGCGCAGCATGGCCGAGACCATGTCGCGGTCGCGGGTCGGCACCAGCTGGATCGCGGCCTCGGGCAGCCCGGCGGCGCGCAGGCCCTGCACCATGCAATCGTGCAGCACGGTCGAGGTTTCGAAGCTTTCGGACCCGCCGCGCAGGATTACCGCGTTGCCGGCCTTGAGGCAGAGCGCCCCGGCATCGACCGTCACGTTCGGACGGGATTCGTAGATCACCCCCACAACGCCCAGCGGCGTGGCGACGCGCTGGATGTGCAGGCCGTTCGGCCGGGTCCATTCGGCCAGCACGCGGCCTACCGGGTCGGGCTGTTCGGCCACGGCGCGCAGGCCATCGACGATGCCGCGCAGCCGGCCGTCATCCAGCCGCAGCCGGTCCATCATCGCGGGCGAGAGCCCCTTGGCGGTGCCGTGGTCGAGGTCGAGGCAGTTGGCGTCGAACACCTCTTGCCGCCGGTCCCAGATCGCGGCCCCGGCCGACAGCAGCGCCGCGGCCTTGCGTTCGGACGAAGCATAGGCAAGCTCGGCCGCCGCCGACCGCGCGGCCTGGCCCATGGCCTGCATCAGGCTTGTCGGATCGTCGGTCATGCCGTGCCTCCTGCACCGGCGCCGGGGTGGGGCGCCGCCGCCGGGCCGGGCAGGCGGAGGCGCGAGGGCTCAGATCTGGCGTTCTGGAAGGTGCACCACGAGCCCGTCGAGCGCGGGGGTCACCTTGAGCTGGCAGGTCAGGCGCGAGCGTTCGGGATCGGGCTGCCAGGCGAAATCCAGCATGTCGGCTTCCATCGCGTCCTTGGGCGGCAGCTTGGCCACCCAGGCGGCATCGACATAGACATGGCAGGTGGAGCAGGCGCAGGCCCCGCCGCAATCGGCCTCGATCCCCGGAACGCCGTTGTCGCGCGCGCCTTCCATGACCGTGAGGCCGGGGGCGACATCGATCACGTGTTCGCGGCCGTTGTGTTCGACATAGGTGATCCGTGCCATCTTGCGCCAAGCCTCTTGTGCGGTGTTGCGGTTGCCGACATAGGGCAAGTTTCCGGGATTTGCCAGAGGGGCGATGCGCCGGCTTCCGGCGGTGCGGCGAAACGGGTATGATGCGGCGCGAGGCAGGAACGGGCGGCGGCAATGGCTTGGAAGGCATGGGCAGGCGGGGTGGCCGCTCTGGGGCTGGCGGCCTGCGGCCTGGGCGCGCCGCCGCCGGTCGCGCCGCCGGTGACGGCGCCGGCCTTCGATGCGGCGCTGGTCACGGCCGAACCCGCGCCGGCCCCGGGCCAGTGCTGGCACCGGATGGGCCGCCCCGCGCTGTTCGAGACGGTGACCGAACAGGTGCTGGTCGCGCCCGAGCGGCGCGATGCCAGCGGGCAGGTGGTGGACCCGGCGGTGTTCCGCACCGAAACCCGGCAATCCGAGCTGCGGCCGCGCCAGCAGGTGTGGTTCCGCATTCCCTGCCGGGCCGAGGTGGAGTCGGAAGCGGTGTTCGTGGCCAGCCTGCAACGGGCGCTGAAGGCGCGCGGGCTGTTCGGCGGCACGGTGACCGGCGAGATGGACGACGAGACCGAAGCCGCGGTGCTGCGCTATCAGGCGGCGAACGGGCTGGAAAGCGGCGTGCTGTCGCTGGCGGCGGCGCAGGCGCTGGGCCTGGTGGCAGTGCCGCGATAGGGTCGGCGCGCGAGGCTGCCCCCGCGCGCCAGGGTCAGGTCGCCGTCAGTTCACCGACAGGGCGACAAAGCGCGGGTCGCCGCCGCGGCGCACCAGCAGCAGCAACGACTTGCGCCCGGCATCGCGCGCCTCGGCGATGCGCTTGGTCAGGTCGGCCGGGGTGCTGACGGCCTGCTGGCCGGCCTCGGTAATCACGTCGCCTTCGCGCAGGCCCTTGGCATCGGCCTCGGACCCGACCTCGATGCCGACGACGAGCAGGCCGGTGGTGCCGGTGGGCAGGCCCGCAGCCTCGCGTTCCTGTTCGGTCGGCACGCGCAGGGTCATGCCGAGCAGGGTTTCTTCCTGCGGGGCGGCCGGGGTCTGGCTGCTGCCGGCGGATTGGCCTTCGCCTTCGGCGGTTTCGCGGCGGCCCAGCGTCACCGACAGGGTCTGCGTCTTGCCATCGCGCAGCACCACCACGCGCACGGCCTTGCCCACATCGGCATCGGCGACGCGGCGCACGAGTTCGCGGGTGTCGCGCACGTCCTGGCCATCGAAGCTGACAATCACGTCGTTGGCCATCATGCCGGCCTCCTTGGCGGGGCCGTCGGGCACGTCGGTCACCAGCGCACCGGCGGCCTTTTCCAGACCCATCGCCTCGGCGATGTCGGGGGTCACGTCCTGGATGCGCACGCCCAGCCAGCCGCGGCGGGTTTCGCCGAAGTCGCGCAGCTGGGCCACGACCTTGGTCACCACGTTCGAGGCCATCGCAAAGCCGATGCCGATGGAGCCGCCGTTGGGCGACAGGATGGCGGTGTTCACGCCGATCACCTCGCCGTCCATGTTGAACAGCGGGCCGCCCGAGTTGCCGCGGTTGATGGCGGCGTCGGTCTGGATGTAGTCGTCGTAGGTGCCTTGCAGGCTGCGCCCGCGGGCCGAGACGATGCCGGCCGAAACCGAAAAGCCCTGGCCCAGCGGGTTGCCCATCGCCATCACCCAGTCGCCCACGCGGATCGCGTCGGAGTTGCCGAACTGCACGAAGGGCAGGGGTTCGTTGCTTTCGACCTTGAGCACGGCAAGGTCGGTCTTGGGGTCGGTGCCGACGACCTTGGCCTTGAGCCGCTTGCCGGAGAAGAATTCGATCTCGATGTCGTCGGCGCCTTCGATGACGTGATTGTTGGTGACGATGAACCCGTCTTCGGAAATCACGAAGCCCGAGCCCAGCGCCTGGCCGCGCCGGGGGGCCTGATCCCCATTGCCGCCGCGGTTGTTGCGGTCCATGAAATCGCGGAACAGCTCGTCGAAGGGCGAGCCGGGCGGCAGTTGCGGCCGCCGGTCGGTGGCCTGGGCAACCACGGTCGAGGTGGTGATGTTCACCACCGAGGGGCTGATCTTTTCGGCCAGATCGGCGAAACTGTCAGGCGCGCCGCGCGCCTGCACGGCCACCACCTGCGCCACGGCAAAGGCCATTGCGAGAAACCCGAGCCACAGGGCGCGCAGCACCTGGGGCGAGGGCCGGACCAGAACCTGCGATTGCATCGGTAAAACCTCCATCCTGACTGCCGGGTTTTGCCACCCGGCTCTGCGCTGACAATGGGCGCGGCCGCGGCGGAAAGCAAATGACGTTGCAGCAGGTTCAATAGCTTGTGAAACCGCCGTGCCGCGGCCGGTTCAGAAGGCCCCGAGCCGCCGCGCCCCCCAGACCAGCGCCACCCCCAGCGCCAGCATCACCAGCCCGATCAGGCGCCGGCGTTCGGGCGGGATGGCCGCGATCATGGCGGCGATGTCCTGCATGCGCGAAGGGGCCAGCGCGAACGCCAGCCCCTCGACGACAAGCACAAGGCCAAGTGCCAGCAGCACGAAGCTCATTCGCTGCGGCCCGGCGCCTTGTCGGTTCGCAGGTAGTCGAAGAAGGTGCTGTCCGGCTGCATCACGATCGAGGAGTTCGCCCCTTGCAGCGCGCGTTCATAAGAGGTGAGCGAGCGGGTGAAGGCGAAGAACTCGGGGTCGCGGCCGAACGCTTCGGCATAGACGCGGTTGCGTTCGGCGTCGGCCTCGCCGCGGATCACCTCGGCCTGGCGGCGGGCGTCGGAGGTCAGCTCGATCACCGTGCGGTCGGCGGCGGCGCGCACGCGCTGTGCCGCTTCTTCGCCGCGGGCGCGTTCGTCGGCGGCTTCGCGTTCGCGTTCGGCGCGCATCCGGGCATAGGTGGCCGCAAGGTTCTGTTCCGGCAGGTCGGTGCGGGTCAGGCGCACGTCCACGACATCCACCCCCAGCGACAGCGCCTGACGGCGGGCATTGTCGCGGATCTGGTTCATCAGCGACGTGCGGTCTTCGGACAGGACGCGGTTCGACGGCACGCCACCCAGAACCTCGCGGATGGCGGCGGTGATGATGCGTTCGAGCCGCACCTGAGCCGCGTTTTCGCCGCCGGCACCCACGGCCTCGCGGAAGTCGATCAGGTTGACGATGCGCCAGCGCGCAAAGGCATCGACGACAAGGCGGCGATCGTCCAGCGGCGTGACTTCCAGCGGGGCGGTCTGCAGGCCGAGGATGCGATCCTCGTAGGTGACGACTTCCTGGATAAGCGGAATCTTGAAGCCGAGGCCCGGGGTTTCCTTGACCTGTTTCACCTGGCCGAATTGCAGCACCAGCACCTTTTCGCGTTCGTCCACGATGAACAGCGACGACATGATGCCGGCGACGACGACGGCGAGAATCGGCAGAAGAAGCGCGGAACGGTTCATCGGCTGGCCCCCGAGGCAACAGGACGGTTCAGGTCGTTGAGCGGCAGATAGGGCACGACGCCTTGCGCGCCTTCGCCCGATACGCCGTCAAGGATGACCTTGTTCATGTCGCCCAGCACCTTTTCCATCGTTTCCAGATACATGCGCCGCCGGGTCACGTCGGGCGCCTTGATGTATTCCTCGTAGACGGCCAGAAAGCGGCTGGCCTCGCCCTGGGCGGCGTTCACCACCTCGGCGCGGTAGCCTTCGGCCTGTTCCAGCAGGCGCGCGGCCTCGCCTCGGGCGCCGGCGGTCACGCGGTTGGCGTAGGCATCGGCCTCTTTCTCCAGCCGGTCGCGTTCCTGCTGGGCGGCCTGCACCTCGCGGAAGCTGTCGATGACCTCGCGCGGGGGGTCGGCGCGGTCGAAGTTGATGCGGACCACGTTGATGCCGGCCTGGTAACTGTCGAGCGTGCCTTGAACGGCGGCGCGCAGGTCGGCCGCGATGGCGCCGCGGTCGCGGTTGAGGATGGGCGCCAGTTCAGACCGCGCGATGATGTCGCGCATGGCCGATTCCGACACGGCGCGGATGGTTTCGGTCGGATCCTTGAGGTTGAACAGGAAGGCCGCCGGGTCGGACACGTTCCAGACCACCTGGAATTCGATGTCCACGATGTTCTGGTCGCGCGTCAGCATCAGCCCGGTATCGAGCGGGCCGCCCCGGCCGGTGCCGATGTCGGTGACGCGTTCGCCGGTGACCTGCACGATTTCCGCGGTGACCAGCGGCCAGGGCGCAAAGTTCAGACCCGGGTTGCCGATGCCGCGAAACTCGCCCAGGAACAGCTCGACGGCGCGTTCCTCGGGCTTGACGGTGTAGAAGCTGGCCATGACCCACAGGACCACCGCCGCCGCCCCGCCCAGCAAGAGGCCGCCTTTCGAGATCGCCGGTCCGCCCGGCCCGCCGCGCCCCGGCCCGCCGGTGCCACGGCCGCCGTTGCCGCCGCGCCCGCCCATCAGCACGCGCAGCTGTTCCTGGCCCTTTTTCATCAATTCGTCGATTTCCGGGATCTGCGGGCCGTCCTGGCCCGGCTTGCGCCCGCCGCCCCCGGGACCCGAGCCCCGGTTGCCGCCGTCTCCGCCGCCGGAGCCGCCGCCCCAGGGTCCTCCGCTTCCCGCCATGGGTTTTGTTCCCTTCTTGCTTTCCGTTGTGGTCTAACTGGTCATTTTGCGCCGGAAATCAACCCGGTCAGCTGCGACGGATCGGCTTTTTCATGGTCACGAGTTCTTCGGCCATGGTGGGATGGACGGCACAGGTGCGGTCGAAATCCTCCTTGGTGGCGCCCATCTTGATGGCGATGGCCACCATCTGGATCATCTCGGCCGCGCCGGGGCCGACGATGTGGCAGCCCAGAACCTTGCGCGACCCCTGTGCCACGATCAGCTTGAACAGCGCCCGGTCCTGCCGGCCGGCGAACAGGGTCTGCATCGGGCGGAAGCTGGCGACATAGACCTCGATCGGCTCGCGGTCGCGCGCGGCCTCCTCGGTCAGGCCCACGGCGGCCAGCTCGGGCTGGGTAAAGACGGCGCTGGCCACAAGGTCGTGGTCGGCCTGGCGCGGCGTGCCCTTGAACACCGTGTCGGCAAAGGCGTGGCCTTCGCGGATGGCAACCGGCGTCAGGGCGATGCGGTCGGTCACGTCGCCCACGGCAAAGATCGAGGGCACGGCGGTCTGGCTGTAGCCATCGACCAGGATCTGCCCGTTGCGGCCGAACTGCACGCCGAGGGGTTCGAGCCCCAGCCCCGCGCTGTTGGGCCGCCGGCCGGTGGCGTAAAGCACCGCGTCGAAGGTGCGGTCGGTGCCGTTGGTCGCCTCGACCCGGGCGCCGCCGCCGGGCGCGCGTTCCATGCGCAGCACGTCGGCGCCGCAGTGGATGTCGATGCCCTGGGCCGCCATCGCATCGGCGACATGGCCGCGCGCCTCGTCGTCGAAGCCGCGCAGGATCTGGGCACCGCGGTAATACTGCGTCACCTGCACGCCCAGCCCGTTCAGGATGCAGGCGAATTCGCAGGCGATGTAGCCGCCGCCGACGATCAGGATGGACCGGGGCAGCGCCTCCAGCCGGAAGATGTCGTTCGAGGTCAGCGCCAGCTCTGCCCCCGGCACATCGGGCACGAAGGGGGTGCCGCCGGTGGCGATCAGGATATGGCGGGCGGTCAGGGTCTGGCCGGTGGCCAGTTGCACGGTGTGCGGGTCCAGCACCGTGGCGCGGGTGTCGTGGATGGTGACGCCGGCGCCGGTCAGCCCGGAACGGTAGGCGCGTTCCAGCCGGTCGAGCTCGGCCTCCAGCGCGGTGCGGAACCGCGGCCAGTCGAACCCGCCGGCGGCCGCATCCCAGCCATAGCCGCGGGCATCGGCGATCTGGCCGGGAAAGGCGCTGGCATAGACCATCAGCTTTTTCGGAACGCAGCCGCGGATCACGCAGGTGCCGCCCATGCGGTATTCCTCGGCCAGGGCGACGCGGGCCCCGCCTTCGGCGGCGGCGATGCGCGCGGCGCGCACCCCACCCGACCCGCCACCGATCACGAAAAGATCCAGATCAAAGCTCATGCGGCCTCCGGCAGGGTTGGGGTGGCGGGGTTCTTCAGCGGCAGGTCGGGGCGGCGCTGGCGCAGGGTTTGCGACAGGCGGTCGAAGTCCTCGGGCGCCACCGGGCGGCGCGGCAGCGCGGCATAGCGGTCGCGCCCGCCGGCCCGGGCGGCAAACAGCACGGCGCGGCTGCCTTGCAGGTCGGCCCACAGCAGGTCGGGCCAGGCAAAGCGGTGCCAGCCCAGCACCCGGCGCACCGAAAGGCCCGCGTCGTCGGCGACCAGCAGCACCGGACGCAACAGCGCCGACAGGATCAGCCCGGCCCAGGCCAGCATCAGCACGCCGGCCACCGCCCCGACCACCGAAGGCTCGGCCGCGACCCACTGGTTGCCCAGCAGGATCACGCCCGACAGCCCGGTCAGGGCAAGGTTCAGCGCGGCAGCAGCCGTGCCGCGGGCCGTGCGGTGGATGGTCAGGGTCACGCGCCTAGTCCCCGAGGTCGCGGAAGACGTTGTCGGTTTCGGCGAACTCCACCCGGTCGTGGGTGACGGTGCCGGCATTGATGTCGCGCACGTCCACCCGGCCGTCGCCGTGGCCGACCACCACGATGTCGCAGATGTCGATGAACAGCCCGTTTTCCACCACGCCCGGAATCTGGTTCAAGATCAGCGACAGTTGCCGCGGGTTGCCGATGCGCCCCAGATGCAGGTCGAGGATGTAGTTGCCTTCGTCGGTGACAAAGGCGCGGTCGCCGTTCATGCGCAGCGTCACCTCGCGCCCCAGCACATCGAGGCTGCCCAGCGTTTCCTCGACCAGGGTGCGGGTGGTCTGCCAACCGAAGGGGATCACCTCGATCGGCAGCGGAAAGGCGCCCAGGGCCGCAACCTCCTTGGCGGCGTCGGTGATGACGACCATCTGGTCCGAGGCGGTGGCCACGATCTTTTCCTGCAAGAGCGCCCCGCCGCCGCCCTTGATGAGGTTCAGGTTGGCGTCGAATTCGTCGGCGCCGTCGATGGTGAGGTCCAGCCACTTGGCATCGTCAAGCGAGGTGATGTGCAGCCCGAGCTGCCGCGCCAGTTCCGCCGTGCGGCTGGAGGTAGGAACGCCGGTGACGCGCAACCCCTCCTCGCGCACGCGCTCGGCCAGGCAGCGCACCATCCAGGCGGCGGTGGACCCGGTGCCGAGGCCCAGCTTCATGCCGTCTTCGACAAAGGCCACGGCACGGCGCGCGGCAACGAACTTGGCCTTGTCGATCGGGGAAAGGTCTGCGGGCATCGGGCATCTCCGGTCTGGTCGCGCCGGTTATAGGCAAAGCCCCCGCGCGGCGCGAGGGGGAAATGCCGCCCCCCGCACCGGGCGCCCCGCAGCCGGCACTGGAAAGGGCCGGCTGGCGCACGGCAGAGGGTGCGCCGCCGCAAAGGAACGACAGGGATTGTCGGAGTCCGGCCCTTCCACTATCGCCTGCCAGCGACGCGCCCCGGCCGACGCGGCCGATATCTGGGCCGATACCTGGGCCGATACCTGGGCCGATGCCCCGGCCAGCGCGCCGCGCCCCGCGCGGTTCCGGCGGCCGGTGATCGCGGATGACGGGTCGGACGTTCTGGTCGGCGCGGCGGGCGGATCGGGGGGCGCGCTGCTGGGCTTTGCCGGGCTGGCCAACAGGCTGATGGCGCCCTTGGAATGGGTCGATGCGTTCTGCGCCGCGCAAAACCATTCCGCCATCTACCTGCGCGACCCCGAAATGACCCTGTTTCAAGGCGGCGTGCCTTCGCTCGTGCCGGACCTGGGCGGGGGGCTCGAAGCCCTGCGCGACAGGTCGCACCGGCTGGAGACCCGGCGGGTGATCTGTCGTTGCACTTCGGGCGGCGGGTTCGGGGCCATCCGATACGGGCTGGGGCTGGGCGCGGCCCATGTCCTGTGCGCCTCGCCCCCGACCGGCTTGCTGGCCGCGGAACGGGTCGGCGATCCGCGCGCGAAATTGCTGGTGCAGCGCATGGAGGCGCAGTTCGGCCGCGATGCCCTGGACCTGGCCCAGGACTTTGGTGCCTCGGCCGGGGCAACGCAGCGGACAATCTGGTTCGGCGCCGATGCGCGGGAGAACGCAGCGCATGCCAGGCACGTTGAAGGCTTGCCGGGGGTATCGCTGGTGCCGGTGCCCGGATATGCCGGCCACATGTCCTTCGAAAAGGTTCTGGAAACCGGCGCCTTCGACGCCTTCGTGTCGGGCGGATGGCGGGCGGCAGCCGCAGGGCCGCCGCTCAGGTCGCCTTGAGGTCGGCGATCAGGGCGTTGATGTCGCCCCGGCGGCGGTCCAGCATGCTGCCGATCTCGGTGCGTTCGGCCGCCAGCATGTTCACACCTTCGATGATGATGTTGAAGAACAGTTGCCGCCCGCTGCGATCCGACACATGCCAGCGCATGTCGAACGGGGCCTTGCCGCGCAGCTTGGCGACGGTCAGCACCTCGTAATAGCTTTTCAGCGTCTGGGCGCCGGTCACCTCGATCTGGCCGCCGATGAATTCGCGGAAACGGCGGCCATACTTGCGCGAGATGTAGATGCGGAACGCCTCGGTGAAGGCCTGCATCTGCGCGGGGCTTGCGCTGCGGGCGGCCGGCCCCAGGGCCGAGCGCGCGATGGTGGGCACATCGGCATAGCGCGCGAAGATGCCTTCGAAATCCTTCAGCATCGCGGCTTCGGGCTTGCCCGAGTTGATGGTGGCGTTCACTTCGCCGATGGCGCGGTCGATCAGCGCCCGGGCCTGTTCCACGGTAAAGGCCAGCACAGGGGCGCCGGCCAGCAGCAGCCCGGCATAGACCGCACCACCCGCCAACAACGCCCGGCGCCGCGGATCAGTTGCCGTAAGGGTCCGCATACGGGTCGATGAACGCGTCATCTGCAACCTCCTGTCCCAATTCGAACCGGCGACTTTGCAGGTAAAGCAGCCTCATCTGGGCGTAACTATCGGCACTTTCGTGCAAGATCGAGTCCACGCTGTTGCTGAAGCGGGCCCGATCACTGAGCTTTGAACCGATCTTGAAGGCTCGTGCCCAGGTGCTTTCGGGCTTTTGCAGCACAAAACCCAAGGGGTCGATGAAGGCATCCACGATCCGGCCTGCGGCATCGCGTTCGGTCGAGGGGCCGACGACGGGCAAGACCATGTAAGCACCTTCGCCCACGCCCCAGGTGTGCAGCGTGGCGCCGAAATCGGTGTCGCGTTCGGTCAGGCCCATCGCCGACGCGGGGTCCAGCAGCCCGCCGAGGCCGATGGTGGTATTGATCGCAAAGCGCCAGGTGTTGTGAACGGCATCCTCCAGCCGGCCTTGCAGCACCTTGTTGAGGATCGCCGAAGGCATCGACAGGTTGCCGGCCAGGTTGCTGACCCCGACCCCCAGCGGGCCCTCCAGCGCAGGCCGCGCCCCGCGCGCCAAAGGGCCGACAACAGCCTTGTCGAGCGCCAGGTTGAAGGCGTGGGTGCGCCGGTTGAGGTCTTCGTAGGGGTCGCTCTGCGGCACCGGCACCGGAGGCGGCGCCGCGCAGCCCGCCAGCACGGCGATGCCAAGAACCCCTGCGATGCGGCGCGGAACGGTGGAAAGGCGCAAATCGGACAATGGAAAACCCGCGCTGTGCTTTCAGGCTGCTTCAGGGACCGGCATTGCAAGGCGGAAGACCAGCCAGACCCGACACAGGATTAGCAGTCCTGACGCCATTGGCAACGCAAGGCGCTGGGATTTTTTTTGCTTCTGGCCGTTTTCCGCCAACGCGAAACCTGCCACAATGTGGCGGGTTACAGGAAAGATCGCCTCGATGAGCACGCCCGAGACTGCAAGAGGAACGGCGGAACTTCGCGCCGCACGTTCGGAAAACCGCCGTCTGTTCTGGGCGGTTTTCCTGTTCAGCGCGCTGGTCAACATTCTGATGCTGACCGGGCCGATCTACATGTTGCAGGTGTATGACCGCGTGCTCGGCTCGCATTCCGAGGCGACGCTGGTGGCGCTGACCGGGCTGATATGCTTCCTGTTCCTGGCCATGGGCCTGCTGGACCACGCCCGTTCGCGCATCGCCGCACGGATCGGGGCGCGGTTCCTCGACCGGCTGGACCGGCGGGTGTTTTCGGCCTCGATCCGCATGGCGGCCGTGGCGCCGCAGGAACAGTCGGCGCAGGCCGCGCAGCGCGATCTGGAATCGATCCAGCGGTTGCTGGTGTCGCCGGTGCTGATGGCGGTGTTCGACATGCCCTGGACGCCGGTGTTCCTGGTAGCGATCTTCATGTTCCACCCGTTGCTGGGGTGGCTGGCCATCCTGGGCGGCGCCATTCTGATCGCGGTGACGATCTGGAACCAGAACGCGACCAAGCGCCCGACGGCCGATGCCAACGCCGCCACCGTCCATGCCGAGCGCCTGTCGGAACAGATCAAGAGCGAGGCGGAGCTGATCCAGAGCCTTGGGATGCGGGGGGCGGCCTTTGCCCGCTGGTCGAAAGCGCGCGAAAACCAGACCGGAGCGGTGATGAACGCCTCGGACCTTGGCGGCGCCTTCGGGGCGGGCACCAAGACCTTTCGTCTGTTCCTGCAGTCGGCCATGCTGGGTCTCGGCGCCTGGCTGGTGCTGAAAGGCGAAATGACCCCGGGCGCGATGATCGCCGGGTCGATCCTGCTAGGGCGGGCGCTGGCGCCGATCGAGATGGCGGTGGGCCAATGGGCCGTGGTGCAGCGCGCCCAGGAAGGCTGGAGCCGGCTGGCCGGGCTGCTGAGCCGGGTGCCGGTGGAGCCGGAAATCACCCCCCTGCCGCGGCCGCGCGCGATTCTGGAGGCGCAGAACATCACGGTCGTGCCGCCGGGCGAACAGCAGGCGGTGCTGAAAGGCGTGTCGTTCCGGCTGGATCAGGGGCAGGCGCTGGGGGTGATCGGGCCGTCGGGCGCGGGCAAATCCACGCTGGCGCGCGCGGTCTGCGGCGTGTGGCGCCCGGCCGCCGGCAAGATCCGGCTGGACGGCGCCGCGCTGGACCAGTTCGACCCCGACACGCTGGGTAGCTACATCGGCTATCTGCCGCAGCGGATCACGCTGTTCGACGGCACCATCGGCGAAAACATCGCCCGCCTGTCGCCCAACCCCGACCCCGAAGCCATCGTCAAGGCGGCGAAAAAGGCCGCGGCGCACGACATGATCCTGCAATTCCCGCAAGGTTACGACACCCGGGTTTCGGCCATCGGGGGGCGGCTTTCCGGCGGGCAGTTGCAGCGCATCGGGCTGGCGCGGGCCATGTATGGCGACCCGGTGATCCTGGTGCTGGACGAACCGAACTCCAACCTCGACAACGAAGGGTCGGTGGCGCTGAACACCGCCATCCGCACCATGAAATCCGAAGGCAAGGCGGTCATCATCATGGCGCACCGCCCCGCCGCCATTCAGGAATGCGACGTGCTCCTGGTTCTGGAAAACGGTGTGCGCACCGCCTTTGGTCCGCGCGACACCGTGTTGCGCGAAATGGTCAAGAACCACACCGAGATCATTCGCAGCGCAGGGCCGGGAGGCGTGTCGTGAGCAACGCAGACAAACCGAAGTGGCCGGTCACCCGGCCGATGATGCTGGGCATCGTGACGTCGCTGGTGCTGGTGGGCGGCACCGTGGGCTGGGGCATGATGACCACGATCACCGGGGCCATCGTCACCTCGGGCTCGCTGGAGGTGGACCAGCACCGCCAGGTGGTGCAGCACGCCGATGGCGGCACGGTGCAGGACATCCTGGTCACCGAAGGCGCCAGCGTGAAGGCCGGCGACGTGCTGATGACGCTGGACGGCACCTTGCTGAAGTCCGAACTGACCATCGTGGAAACGCAATTCTACGAAATCCTCGCCCGCCGCGGGCGACTGGAGGCCGAGCGCGACGATCAGCGCACGATCCAGTTTCCGGCCGAACTGGTCGAGGCTTCGGCCCGCAACCCCGAGGTTGCGGCGCTGATGGAGGGCCAGCAACGCCTGTTCGAGGCGCGTGCCGAAACGCTGACCAAGCAGCTTGAACAACTGGGCAAGCGCAAGTCGCAGACCGAAAGCCTGATCCAGGGCATCGACGCGCAGCGCGCGGCGCTGACCACGCAACTGGGCCTGATCGCCGAAGAACTGGCCAGCCAGCAGGAGCTGCTGCAAAAGGGGCTGGCGCAGGTCAGCCGGGTGCTGGCGCTGCAACGCGAGGAGGCGCGGCTGGCCGGCCAGGTCGGCGAGCTGACCGCCAACCGCGCGCAGGCCGAAGGCCGGATCACCGAAACCGAAATCGAGATCCTGCGCCTGTCGGCGGCACGGCGCGAGGAAGCCGGCACCCAGTTGCGCGACATCGGCTACCGCGAGCTGGAACTGGCCGAGCGCCGCCGCGCGCTGGCCGAACGCATCAGCCGGCTGGAGATTCGTGCGCCGGTGTCGGGCATCGTGCTGAACCTGCGGGTCACCACCCCGCGCGCGGTGATCCGCCCGGCGGATCCGGTGATGTTCATCATTCCGCAGGATCGCCCGCTGGTGATCGCCAGCCGGGTGCCGACCATTCATATCGACCAGGTGCAACCGGGCCAGGAAGCCAAGGTCGTGTTCTCGGCCTTTTCCATGCGCACCACGCCCGAGGTTTTCGGGGTGGTGACCAAGGTTTCGGCCGACGTGCTGATCGACGAAGGCAGCCAGATGCCCTATTACCGCGCCGAAATCGAGCTGAAGCCCGGCGAGCTGGAAAAGCTCGGCCAAGTGGTGCTGGTGCCCGGCATGCCGGTCGAGGCCTTCATCCGCACCGACGAACGCACCCCGGTGCAATTCCTGACGCGGCCGTTTACCGATTATTTCAACCGCGCCTTCCGCGAAAGCTGACCAGCGAGGAAAGACCCCATGACCGCATCCTTCGAAGCCCGGCTGGCCGAGCTTGGCCTGACCTTGCCGGCTGCCCCGGCCCCGGCGGCCAACTATGTGCCCTATGTGATCTCGGGCAACATGCTTTACGTCTCGGGCCAGATCAGCCAGGACGACGGCGGTCTCATCAAGGGGCGGCTCGGCGCCGACCTGGATGTCGAGGCCGGCGCCGCCGCCGCCCGGCGCTGCGCGCTGAGCCTGATGGCCCAGGCCAAGGCCGCCTGCGGCGGCGATCTGGGCCGGGTAGCACGGGTGGTCAAGCTGGTGGGCTTTGTCAACTCGACCCCCGAGTTCACTGACCAGCCCAAGGTCATCAACGGTGCCTCGGACCTTATGGTTGCGGTGTTCGGCGATGCCGGGCGGCATGCGCGCTCGGCCGTGTCGGCGGCGTCGCTGCCGCTGGGGGTGGCGGTGGAAATCGAAGCCATCTTCGAACTGCGCTGAGCCGCGGCCCGCATCATGCAAGCCCCACGCCTGCCCGAATCCCTGCGCCGCCTGCCGGTGGCGCACCGCGCCTATCACGACCGCAGCCAGCGCCGCCCGGAAAACAGCCGGGCGGCGATTCGCGCCGCCATCGCCGCCGGCTATGCCATCGAGATCGACCTTCAGCTTTCGGCCGACGGGCATGCGATGGTCTTTCATGACGACACGCTGGACCGCCTGACGGCGGCGACCGGCCCGGTGCGGGCCCGCCCGGCGGCCGAACTGGCCGGCATTGCCCTGAAGGACGCCGACGAAGGCATCCCCCCGTTCGCCGAGGTGCTGGCCCTGGTGAACGGCGCCGTGCCGCTGCTGGTCGAGATCAAGGATCAGGACGGCGCGGTCGGCCCCGGCGTGGGCCCGCTGGAGGCGGCCGCCGCACGCTGCCTGGCTGCCTATCGCGGCGATGTCGCGGTGATGTCGTTCAACCCGCATTCGATGGCCGAAATGGCGCGCCTGCTGCCACGGGTGCCCCGGGGGCTGACCACCTGGGAATGGACCCCGGAGGAGTGGGTGCCGCTGGACGAACCGGCCTGCGCCCGGTTGCGCGCGATCCCCGACTATGACCGGGTCGGCGCGAGCTTCATTTCGCACCATTGGCAGGATCTGGGCCGGGCGCGGGTGGCCGAACTGGCGGCCCGGGGCGCCGACGTGCTGTGCTGGACGATCCGTTCGCCGCAGGCCGAGGCCGAGGCGCGGCGTATCGCCTGCAACGTCACCTTCGAAGGCTACGCCGCCGCCATCCCCGCAGGCTGAGGCCGCCGCGCTTGACTTGCGCCGCGCGCGGCGCAGGTTTGCGAAGGGACAAGAGGCGGGCAATGGACGGCACCGGCGTGGAAATCACTCTGCTGGATCGGGTGGGCGACCTGCCCGCCGAGGCTTGGGATGCCTGCGCGAACCCGGGCGGCGGTGTGCCGGCAGACCCGTTCACCACGCACAGGTTCCTGACCGCGCTGGAACGCTCGGGCTCGGTCGGGCCCGGCACCGGCTGGGATCCGCGCCCGATGGTGGTGCGGGCCGAAGGTCGGGTCGTCGCCGTGGCGCCGCTTTACATCAAGGCGCACAGCCAGGGCGAATACATCTTTGACCACGCCTGGGCCGATGCCTGGCAACGCGCCGGCGGGCGCTATTACCCCAAGTTGCAGGTGGCCGTGCCGTTCACGCCGGCCACCGGGCGCCGCTTTCTCTGCGCCCCGGGGTGGGAAGCCGCCGGCCGCAGCGCGATCCTTTCGGGGTTGGAGCGGATTGCCGCCGACAACCGGCTGTCCTCGGCGCATGTCACCTTTTGCACAGCGTCCGAGGCCGAAGGCGCCCCGCCGCAATGGCTGCACCGGGTGACCCAGCAGTTCCACTGGGAAAACCGCGGCTACCGCTGTTACGAGGATTTCCTGGGCGATCTGGCCAGCCGCAAGCGCAAGGCGCTGCGCAAGGAACGCGCCACGGCGCAAGGTTTCGGCGGCACCATCCGCGCCTTGACCGGGGCCGAGCTGCGCCCGGCGCATTGGGATGCGTTCTGGCAGTTCTACCAGGATACCGGGGCACGCAAATGGGGCCGCCCCTATCTGACCCGGGCCTTTTTCGACGAGATGCAGGCGACCTTGCGCGACGATGTGCTGCTGGTGCTGGCCGAACGGAACGGCCGCCCGGTGGCCGGCGCGCTGAACCTGATCGGCCGCGACACCCTGTATGGCCGCTATTGGGGCTGCATCGAGGATCACCCCTGCCTGCATTTCGAACTGTGCTATCATCAGGCGATCGACTGGGCCATCGCGCATGGGCTCAAGCGGGTGGAGGCCGGCGCCCAAGGCGAACACAAGCTGGCGCGCGGCTATCTGCCCGTGCCCGTGCATTCGCTGCACCATCTGCCCGACACCGGCTTTCGCAAGGCGGTGGACCGCTACCTGCAGGCCGAACGCGCGGCGGTGGACCAGGAGATCGAAGTGATGACCGCCTGGGGCCCCTTTCGCCGCGGCCCTTGCGCCGACCACGACTGACCCCGAACCGGAGACCGCCGCATGACACCGCTCGATACCGAAGCCCGCAACCGCGACCTGCCGCCCTTGGGCGAAACCGGCTGGCAGGCGGTGCCGGGCCGCGACGCGCTGCGCAAGGTCTGGAAGTTCCGCAACTTCTCGCAAGCCTGGGGCTTCATGTCCCGCGTGGCGCTGGAGGCCGAGCGGCTGAACCACCACCCCGAATGGCGCAACGTCTACAACCTGGTCGATGTGACGCTGACGACGCATGACTGCAACGGCCTGAGCACGCTGGACATCAAGCTGGCCAAGGCCATGGACCGGATCGCAGGCCCGGCCGAAGTGGCACCGCAAGACGGCGCGCCGGTCCTGAGCCTGTGCCAGGAACGCGCAGCCGGCCGAGGCGCCTAGCAGCAACCCCGGCCAGCCGCAGCGAGGTCAGGCAGCGCTGGCCATGCGGGTGATCGCCGCCTCGATGCTGGCCTCGATGATATCCAGCGCCTCGTCCACCTGCGCCATCGGCGTGGTCAAGGGCGGCAGCAGGCGCACCACGTTGCCGTGCATCCCGCAAGAGATCATGATGAGCCCGCGCGCTTCCGCCTCGGCGATGATGGCGTTGGTCAAGGCGGCATCGGGGGCCTTGCTGGCGCGGTCGGTGACAAGCTCGAAGGCCACCATCGCCCCCATGCCGCGCACATCGCCCACCGCCTCCATCCCCTGCCGGGACTGGAGCGCGCGCAACCGGCCAAGGATGCGGTCGCCGATTTCGGCGGCGCGGGCGCAGAGGTCTTCGTCCGCGATCACATCCAGCACGGCATGGGCCGCGGCGATGGCCAGCGGGTTGCCGGCATAGGTGCCGCCAAGCCCCCCCGCCGGCGCGGCATCGACCACCTCTGCCCGCCCCGTCACCGCCGACAGCGGAAAGCCCCCCGCCAGCCCCTTGGCCATGGTAATCAGGTCGGGCACGACGCCCGCATGTTCGAAGCAGAACATCTTGCCCGTGCGCGCCATGCCGGCCTGGATCTCGTCGGCGATCAGCAGGATGCCATGCGCATCCGCCCGCTCGCGCAGCGCGCGCAGAAACCCGGCCGGGGCGACGTTGAAGCCGCCTTCGCCTTGCACCGGCTCGATGATGAACGCCGCAACGCGCTTGGGTTCGATGCTGTTCAGCAGCAGGTTGTCGAGGCCCCGCAGCGCCTCGGCCACCGAAACGCCGTGGAAATCGGACGGAAAGGCGGAATGGAAGATCTCGGCCGGAAAGGGGCCGAACCCGGCCTTGTAAGGCTTGACCTTGCCGGTCAGCGCCATGCCCAGCATGGTGCGGCCGTGAAACCCGCCCCCAAAGGCGATGATCCCCGAGCGGCCGGTATAGGCGCGGGCGATCTTCACCGCGTTTTCCACCGCCTCGACGCCCGTGGTGACCAGCATGGTCTTTTTCGGCGCATCGCCGGGGGCGATGGCATTCAGCCGCTCGGCCAAGCGGATGTAGCCTTCGTAAGGCGCCACGTTGAACGAGGTATGGGTGAAGGCCTGCGCCTGCTCGGCCACGGCGGCCATCACGCGCGGGTGGCGGTGGCCGGTGTTGTTCACCGCGATCCCGGCGGCGAAATCCAGATAGCGCCGCCCTTCCACATCCCACAGCTCGGCATTTTCCGCGCGGGCGGCATAGACGCCGCGGGTGGCAACCCCGGGGGCGACGGCGGCGGACTGGCGCGCGCGCAGATCGGCATTGGTGGTCATGGCGGGACTCCCTGTCTGATGGTCCTTAGTCTAGACACGTTCAACATCCTGAGCAATCCCCGCTGGCCAGACGCACCGCCTTGCGCCATGATGCCCGCAGAGAAAGGAGGCCTCGCATGGATGATTTCGACGTAGGCGCAAGGCTCCGGCAAACTCGCATCCAAAGGGGTCTGTCGCAACGTGATCTGGCCGCTGCGGCAGGTGTGCCGCATGGCCAGATTTCGATGATCGAAACCAATCGATGCTCGCCTTCGGTCGCTTCGTTGCGCAAGATTCTAAGCGGTATGAACATGACCATGGCCGAATTCTTCGACCCTGGCACCATCCGGGCCGACCAGGTGTTCTTTGCCGCGACCGAACGCACCGACCTGACCGGCCTTGTCCCCGGCGCGGCGCGGGTGCGGATCGAGCAGCTGGGCGATGCCCGCGCGCACGGGCTGCAAATCCTGCACGAAACCTACGAGCCCGGTGCCGATACCGGGCGCAGCATGCTGGCCCATGCCGGGGCCGAAGGCGGCATCGTGATCTGCGGCGAAGTCGAGGTGACCGTAGGCGATCAGGTGCGCGTGCTGCGCGCAGGCGAGGGCTATCTGTTCGACAGCACGCGCCCGCACCGTTTTCGCAACCTGTCGGACACGCCCGCGGTGATCGTTTCGGCCAATACCCCGCCCTGGCTTTAACAGGCTGCTGAAGAAGTCCGCGAGGCGGAACAGTTTTCCCTCTGTTTGGGCGGCAGCGGTGAGCGTCGTGCTGGTCGAGGCGAGGTATGGGTGCCCGATGCCGCGCCTTATCGTCATGCGGCCGGCAGCCGGGGCAGTCGGGCGAGGTTGTTGGCGGCCATCGTCAGGATGAAGCGGGACCGCACCTTCTCGAGGCCGCGATAGACGGTCTGGGCCATGTGGCCTATGGTCTTGGCCCAGCCGAA
>NZ_JBKBQM010000003.1:0-102136 GCF_046292685.1 Gemmobacter sp. | reverse complement strand
GCCCGCGGCCGCCCCCGCCGCCCCCCCCCGCGGCGCGGGGCCCCCCCCCCCCCCCCGGGCCGGCCCCTGGCCGGTGGCCTTTCGGGCCACCGGCGGGACGGCTGACGGGGCGCCGCTTGGCCGAGGCGATGGCCTCGGCCATTGTTGCCGGTGCTGAAAGCCACCGTTCACCCCGCCTGCGGTTCCACCCGGTCCCACATCGCCGCACCTGTCGCCGGGTCGATCACGATCCGGTCCTGCCGGTCGGAAGGGGCATCGGGGGCGACCAGCACATACATCCACGCCGCCCCCCCGCCGGCCAGCGCCACCATCTGCCGCCGGTAGCGCAGGCCGTTCTGTTCCAGCCGGTCGAGGCGGGCGAGGCCTTCGGCATCCACCTCCCAGACCTCGCCCAGGATGCGGTGCGTGCCGCCGGCGCGCACGCCCGGGGTCTGGCGGCCGGGGCTGGAGGCGGAGTTGAACTGTGCCATGGTCCAGGCGGCATCGGCCGTCAGCGCGGGGGCCTGCACCAGCCGCGCGCCGGCCATCAGCGCGGCGTTGCGCCCGCCCGACATCAGCGTGCCATAGACCAGCACGCGCGCGGCCCCGCCGCTCATGCCAGGGCCTTGCGCAGCCGCTCGGCGATGGCGGACATTTCGGCGGGGGCCAGTTGCGGCGGCAGGCTGTAGCTGTCGAGGCCATTGGCCAGATAGGCGGCCGAGCTGATATCGTGCAGGTGGTGCATCGGCACCAGATGCGCGTGGGCATGGGGCACGTGGATACCGGTAAAGACCATGGCCACGCGCTCGACCCCTTCGGTGGCTTTCAGCGCCCGGGCGAGGCGCTGCGACACCGCCATGACGCGGGCGGCCAGCGGTTCGGGCATGTCCTCGAACCAGACATGATGGTCGCGGGGGATCACCAGCACATGCCCGGGCCGGATCGGGTGCAGGTCGAGAAAGGCCAGCACCTCGGCATCCTCATGGATGCGGTGCGCGGGCAGTTCGCCGGCGGCGATGCGGCAGAACAGGCAGGACATGGCAGGCTCTCCGTCTGGGGCTGGGCCGCCCGAAGGTGGACCGGCGCGGCGGCAGGCTCAAGCCCCCGCAGGCCGGCGCGCGGGCCTTGCCCCGCGCGGGCTTTGGCCCTTGACGCCTCGGCGGCGGATGCGATGATCGGGGTCGCGCCGCGGGTGCGAATGTCGGCGCCGCGCTGCGGCAAGGTGGCGCCGGCCCCCCGGGGGGGGGCGGACCGGGGAGGGGGGCGAATGGCGGCGGTGCTTTACGACTACTGGCGCTCCAGCGCGAGCTACCGGGTGCGGATCGGGCTGAACCTCGCCTGCATCCCCTGGGAAAGCCGCGCCGTGAACCTGCTGACGGCCGAACATCGCGGCCCCGAGAACCTGGCGCGCAACCCGCAAGGCCTGGTGCCGACGCTGGAGATCGACGGTTTGCGGCTGACCCAGTCGCTGGCGATTCTGGAATACCTGGACGAAACCCGCGGGTTGGGCCTGCTGCCGGCCGATGCGGTGGGGCGCGCGCGGGTGCGGGCGCTGGCCCATGCCGTGGCGATGGAGATTCACCCCGTGTGCAACCTGTCGGTGGCCCGGCACGCGGTGTCGGCCTCGGGCGGCGCGATCACGATGGAAGGCTGGATGCACCAGTTCATCGCCCCCGGCCTTGCCGCGCTGGAGCGGATGCTGGACCACCCCGCCACCGGCCGCTTTTGCCACGGCGACCGGGTAAGCCTTGCGGACCTGTGCCTGGTGCCGCAGATGTACAATGCCGCGCGCTGGGGCGTGGAGACCGCCGCCTTGCCGCGCCTGACCGCCATCACCGCCGCGCTGCATGACCTGCCGGCCGTGCAGGCCGCCCATCCCGACCGTTTCCAACCGAAAGGCTGAAGCCATGTCCGACATCGTCATCCTCTCTGGCGTCCGCACCGCCATCGGCACCTTCGGGGGCGCGTTGTCTGCCGTGCCGCCGACCGAAACCGCCACCGTGGTGGCCCGCGCCGCGCTGGAGCGCGCCGGGGTGGAGCCCGGGCAGATCGGCCATGTGGTGTTCGGCCACATCATCAACACCGAGCCGCGCGACATGTATCTGTCCCGCGTCGCGGCGATTCAGGCCGGCGTGCCCGAGGCGGTGCCGGCGATGAACGTGAACCGGCTGTGCGGGTCGGGGGTGCAGGCCATCGTGTCGGCCGCGCAGGCGCTGATGCTGGGCGATGCCGATTTCGCCCTGGCCGGCGGGGCCGAGGCCATGAGCCGCGCGCCCTATGCGCTGCCCGCCGCGCGCTTCGGGCAGAAGATGGGCGACACCAGGGCCATCGACATGCTGACCGGCACGCTGAGCTGCCCCTTCGGCACCGGGCACATGGGCGTGACGGCGGAAAACGTGGCCGAAGACCACCAGATCGGCCGCGCCGAACAGGATGCCTTTGCGCTGGAAAGCCAGCGCCGCGCCGCGGTGGCGATTGCCGATGGGCGGTTCGCCAGCCAGATCGTGCCGGTCGAGGTGAAAACCCGCAAGGGGGTCGAGGCCTTTGTCCAGGACGAACACCCCAAGGCCACCAGCCTCGAGGCGCTCGCCGGGCTGAAGGCGGTGTTCCGCAAGGACGGCACGGTCACCGCGGGCAATGCCAGCGGCATCAACGACGGCGCCTCGGCGCTGGTGCTGGCGCGGGCCGAGGCGGCGGCGCGCGCCGGGCTGACACCGCGGGCGCGGGTGCTGGGCTATGCCCATGCCGGGGTGGCGCCGCGGGTCATGGGCATCGGGCCGATTCCGGCGGTGCAGGCGCTGCTGGCGCGCACCGGGCTGACGGTGGGCGATTTCGACGTGATCGAATCGAACGAGGCCTTTGCGGCGCAGGCGCTGGCGGTGAACAAGGCGCTGGGGCTGGACCCGGCCCGGGTCAACCCCAACGGCGGGGCCATCGCGCTGGGGCATCCGGTGGGGGCGACCGGCGCCATCATCACCGTCAAGGCGCTGCACGAGCTGGAGCGCACCGGCGGCCGCCGCGCGCTGATCACCATGTGCATCGGCGGCGGTCAGGGCATTGCCCTGGCGATCGAGCGGATCTGACCGGCGCGCAGGGCAGCGGGCCGGGCGGCGGGCGGGGGCAGGCGCCCGGCCCGGCCCCCGCCCCGACCGTCAGGCGGACAGCGCGCGCAGATGCGCCGGCAGGTCGCGCGCGGTGACGCTGGCCTCGCGCACCAGGGTATCGAAATGCCGTGTCAGCGTCGCCACCCGCGCCGGGTCGCGGAACGCCAGGTAGTGCCCGCCCACATACAGCACCGCCTGCAACGGCCCGAACACCGTGAGCGGCGCCGAAAACAGCCGCCGTGCATCGAACAGGCAGATGCGCAGCGCGGGATACAGCGCCTCGCCCAGGTCGATCAGCCGGGCGATCTGGCCGCGGCGGGTGGCATCGGGCAGGTCGCGGTAATAGCCTTCGGCGCGCACCATCGCGGCCAGTTCGTGCAGCGGCACGGCGATTTCGTAATCCGACCCCGACCCGCGCATCCAGGCCAGCCGGTCCTGCGAGGCGCCGATGGCCTGCTCCACCGTGCGGCCCAGATGCGGCGCATATTCCCAGCGCAGCATCTCGGGCGTCTTGAGCATGTCGGGCAGCGTCGCCGGCACGTGGCGGATCTTGTAGCCGGCCGCCTCGCGGTGCCAGGCAAAGATCGTCTCGTCGATCAGCGCGCGGGGGGCGGCGGTCATGGTCAGCGCCCCGGCCAGCAGTTCGGGCCCGCGTTCGGGCCGGTCGGCCAGGCCCAGCAGCCAGTCGGCCGAAACATCGAGCGCCGCGGCGCATTCGGCCACCACCTGGGCGTTGGGCAGGCGCTTGGTCCCCGGTGCCAGCAGCTGCGAGATGGTCGAACGGTCCACCCCGACGGCGCGGGCCAGGGCGGCCTGCGACAAGGCGCGGTCGGCCAGCGCCCGGGCCAGCCGGTCGCGGAACAGGGCGGCGCGGTCGCGCTTGTCCTGCATGGTCAACACCTGTTGCATATGGTCAACACTCGTGCCTTTTTGCAGCGCATTCCTGCCCTGCGCAAGGCCGGGCAGGCGCGCTATCACCACCACCGCGAACGACGAACGAAGGAGCCTGCGATGACCTCTGCCCCCGATCTGCGCGCCGCGGCCTTGCCGCGGGTGGAATGGGCGACGCTGGGGCTGATCGCGGCGACCTATGCGGTCTGGGGCCTGGGCACCACGGTTCTGGCCGGGCTGTGGCTGCCGCTGGGCATCGTGGCGACGGGCATCGCCATTGCGCAGTTTTCCAGCCTGCAGCACGAGGTGCTGCATGGCCACCCGTTCCGCAACCGCCTGGCCAACGAGGCGCTGGTGTTTCCGGCGCTGGCGCTGTGCGTGCCCTATGGCCGCTTCCGCGACACCCATTTGCAGCACCACCACGACCCGGCGCTGACCGACCCCTACGACGACCCGGAATCGAATTACCTGGACCCGGCGGTCTGGGCGCGGCTGCCGCGCTGGTGGCAGGCGGTGCTGAATGCCAACAACACCCTGCTGGGGCGCATCGTGCTGGGGCCGATCGTCGGCAATGCAATGTGGATGGCGTCGGAGTGGCGGCTGATCCGCGCCCGGGCGCCGGGGGTGTTGCGCGACTGGGGGCTGAACGCGCTGGGGCTGGTGCCGGTGCTGGCCTGGCTGGCCTGGGCGGGGTTTCCGGCCTGGGCCTATCTGCTGGCGGCCTGGATCGGGCACGGGTTGCTGAAGATCCGCACCTATCTGGAGCACCGCGCGCACGACCAGTTCCGCGCCCGCTCCGTGGTGGTCGAGGACCGGGGGCCGCTGGCGCTGCTGTTCCTGAACAACAACTATCACGTGGTGCATCACATGCACCCGAACGTGCCGTGGTACCGTTTGCCGCAGCTGTATGCCCAGAACCGCGACCATTACCTGCGCCGCAACGAAGGCTACCGCTATTCCAGCTATGCCGAGGTGTTCCGCCGGTATCTGATGCGCCGCAAGGACCCGGTGCCGCACCCGGTCTGGCCGGTGCGCAAGGGTTAGGGGCGCTGCCCCTCTGGGCCCGTGCCGGGCCCATTCACCCCGGGATATTTGGGTCAAGGTGAAGGGGGGCTTGCGTGTGCGCGGGCCGCCGTTAGCTTGGCGCCGCAACAGGGGAGGACAGATTGCGCGATTTCCAGAAGCCGGGCCGGTCGGCGGTGTTTGCCGTGAACGGGATGTGTGCCACCTCGCACCCGCTGGCGGCGCGGGTGGCCATTGACGTGCTGCGCGAGGGCGGCAATGCCGCGGATGCGGCGATTGCGGCCGGGGTGCTGCTGGGGCTGTGCGAGCCGCAGATGACCGGGCTGGGGGGCGACTGCTTTGTGCTGCTCAAGCCCGCCGGGGAGGAGCGCGTGGTGGCGCTGAACGGGTCGGGCCGGGCGCCGGCGGCGCTGTCGGCCGAGGCGATGCGGGCGCGCGGGCTGGCGGCGGTGCCGGTCCATGGGGTGGAAGCGGTGACGCTGCCGGGGGCGGTGGATGCGTTCTGCCGGCTGAATGCCGACTGGGGGCGCATGGGGCTGGACCGGCTGCTGGCGCCGGCGATTGCGGCGGCCGAGGAGGGGGTGCCGGTGGCCCCGCGGGTGGCGAAGGACTGGGCCGAGGCGGCGCATCTGCAAGGGGCCGGGGCGCGGCATTTCCGGCCCTGGGGCCGCGCGCCGCGGGTGGGCGAGCTGTTTCGCGCCCCCGGGCAGGCCGAGGTGCTGCGGCGCATCGCGGCCCGGGGCCGGGCGGGGTTCTATGAAGGCGAGGTGGCGCAGGACATGGTCGACAGCCTGCGGGCGCTGGGCGGGTGCCACACGGCCGAGGATTTCGCCGCGGTGGCCTGCGATTACACCGAGCCGGTGGCCGGGCCCTATCGCGGGTCGGAGCTGGTCGAGCATCCGCCGAACGGTCAGGGGGCGACGGCGATTCTGCTGCTGAACATCCTGTCGCAGTTCGACCTGGGCGCCATGGACCCCTGGGGCGCGGACCGCGCGCATCTGGAGGCCGAGGCCACGCGGCTGGCCTATGACGCGCGCAACCGCTTTCTGGCCGACCCCGACCACACCACCCGGCTGGCGCATATGCTGGCGCCCGAGACGGCGGCGCGGCTGGCGGGGCTGATCGACCCGAAGCGGGCGATGGCGGCGGCCGCACCGCTGACCGAGGCGGTGCACCGCGACACGATCTATCTGACCGTGGTGGACCGCGACCGGATGGCGGTGTCGCTGATCTATTCGGTGTTCCACGGCTTCGGTTCGGGCCTCGCGTCGGAGCGGTTCGGAATCGGGTTCCAGAACCGCGGCGCGGGCTTCGTGCTGACGCCCGGCCACCCGAACGAGGCGGCGGGCGGCAAGCGGCCGATGCACACCATCATCCCGGGCCTGTTGCGCCAGGGCGGGCGGCTGGTGATGCCCTTCGGCGTGATGGGCGGCGCCTATCAGCCGGCCGGACACGCGCGGCTGGTCAGCAACCTG
Organism: Gemmobacter sp.; assembly: GCF_046292685.1. Taxonomy (GTDB): domain Bacteria; phylum Pseudomonadota; class Alphaproteobacteria; order Rhodobacterales; family Rhodobacteraceae; genus Wagnerdoeblera. The sequence continues at coordinate 95,664 of NZ_JBKBQM010000003.1, read as the reverse complement.
CTGGATTTCGGGCTGGACCCGCAGACCGCCATCGACGCGCCGCGCTGCTTTGCCGGGCTGTTTTCCGGCATCGACGGGCTGGCGCTGGAAACCGGATATGCGCCGGGCGTGGCGGCGGACCTGGCCGCGCGCGGGCATGCGGTGCGCTGGTCGGACGAGGCGCTGGGCGGGGCGCAGGCGATCTGGCTGCACGATTCGGGGGTGCTGGAAGGCGCCAGCGACCCGCGCAAGGATGGCTGCGCGCTGGGATACTGACCGGGCGGGGCTGCGGGCACCGGGGCGGCCAAGATTTTGCTTGCCCTATCGCGTAAATTGGTTACTTTGTCTTACCAATTCACGCAACAGGATCGTGCATCATGGACATGCCGCTACCGAACCCGGCGATTCTGGCCCGCAAGGCGCGCATCCTGGCGCGGTTGCGCGCGGTGCTGCCCGAGGATGCGGTGATCGCCGACGAAGCCGAGCTGCGCGCCTATGAATGCGATGCGCTGAGCGCCTATCGCTGCCCGCCGCTGGCGGCCGTGCTGCCGCGCACGACCGAGGAGGTCGCGGCCGCCTTGCGGGTGTGCCATGACGAAGGCGTGCCGGTGGTGCCGCGCGGGTCGGGCACGAGCCTGGCCGGGGGCGCCATGCCGACGGCGGATGCGGTGATCCTGGGGGTGGCGCGCATGAACGGCGTGCTGGAGGTGGATTACCCCAACCGCTGCATCAAGGTGCAGGCGGGGCGCACCAACCTGAGCGTGACGGGCGCGGTGGAGGCGGACGGGTTCTTTTATGCCCCCGATCCGTCCAGCCAGCTGGCCTGCGCGATTGCCGGGAACATCGCCATGAACTCGGGCGGGGCGCATTGCCTGAAATACGGGGTGACGACCAACAACCTGCTGGGGGTCACGCTGGTGCAGATGGACGGCACGGTGCTGGAGATCGGCGGGCCGTTCATGGATGCGGGCGGGCTGGACCTGCTGGGGGTGATCTGCGGGTCCGAGGGGCAGCTGGGCGTGGTGACCGAAGCCTGGCTGCGCATCCTGCCGAAGCCCGAAGGGGCGCGCCCCGTTCTGATGGGGTTCGACAGCAACGAGGTGGCGGGGGCCTGCGTGTCGGACATCATCAAGGCCGGCATCCTGCCGGTGGCGATCGAGTTCATGGACCGGCCCTGCATCGAGGCCACCGAAGCCTTTGCCAAGGCGGGCTATCCGATGTGCGAGGCGCTGTTGATCGTGGAGGTGGAGGGCAGCCCGGCCGAGATCGACGCGCAGCTGGGGCTGATTGCCCGGATCGCCCGGCGCCACAACCCGGTGGAGCTGCGCGAGGCGCAATCCGAGGATGAGGCGCGGCGCATCTGGCTGGGGCGCAAGTCGGCCTTCGGCGCGATGGGGCAGATCAACGATTACATGTGCCTCGACGGCACGATCCCGGTATCGTCGCTGCCTTACGTGCTGCGCCGGATCGGCGAGATGAGCAAGGATTTCGGGCTGGACGTGGCAAATGTGTTCCATGCCGGAGATGGCAACATGCACCCCTTGATCCTGTTCGATGCCAACAAGCCCGGCGATCTGGAGAAATGCGAGGCCTTCGGGGCCGAGATCCTGAAGCTGTGCGTGGAGGTGGGCGGTTGCCTGACCGGCGAGCATGGCGTGGGGATCGAGAAGCGCGACCTGATGGGGGTGCAATATGCGCCCGAGGATCTGGACGCGCAGATGCGGGTGAAGGATGTGTTCGACCCGAAGTGGTTGCTGAACCCGGCCAAGGTGTTTCCGCTGGCCGCCAGTGCCGGGCGGCGCGCGGCCTGAGCGTGCGGGCCAAAGGGGGCTGTCTGCCCCCTTTGGAAACCCCCGAGGATATTTGAGGACAGAAAATGGGGATGGGGATGCGGCCGGGGACGGAGGCGGAGCTGGCCGAGGCGGTGCGCGACGCGCGCGGTCCGGTGGTGGTGCGCGGCGGGGGGACGCGGGCGCTGGGGGCCTGCGCGGGCGATGTGCTGGAAACCGGCGGGTTGCGCGGCATCGTGCTTCATGAACCGGGCGCGCTGACGCTGGTGGCGAAAGCAGGCACGCCGGTGGCCGAGGTGGAGGCGGCGCTGGCGGCCGAAGGGCAGCGGCTGGCCTTCGAGGTGCCGGATATGCGGCGCCTGCTGGGGCGGGCGGGGCAAAGCACCATCGGCGGGGTAGTGGCGGCGAACGCGAGCGGCCCGCGCCGGGTGCAGGTCGGGGCGGCGCGCGATTTCGTGCTGGGGGTGCGGTTCGTCGATGGCGAAGGGCGGATCGTCAAGAACGGCGGGCGGGTGATGAAGAATGTCACCGGCTACGATCTGGCCAAACTGTTGTCGGGCAGCCACGGCACGCTGGGGGTGTTGACCGAGGTGGGGTTGAAGGTGCTGCCCGCCCCGGCGGCGGCGGCGACGCTGGTGCTGGAGGGGCTGGACGACGCGGCGGCGGTGGCGGCGATGGCCCGCGCGCTGGGGTCGCCTTACGAGGTGAGCGGCGCGGCGCATTGGCCGGGGCGCGGCACCTATCTGCGCCTCGAAGGGCTGGCGGCGCAGGTGGACCATCGCGCGCGCGCCTTGCAGGCGATGCTGGGCGGGCGGGTCGAGGCGGAAGGCCCCTGGGCCGACATCCGCGATGTCGCGCCTTTTGCCGGGGTGCAGGGCGATGTGTGGCGGCTGTCGCTGCGGGCCACCGATGCGCCGGGGCTGGTGGCGCGGGCGGGCGCGCTGGGGTGCCTTTACGACTGGGGCGGGGGCCTGGTGTGGTTGCTGGTGGCGCCGGGGACCGACCTGCGGGCGCGGCTGGGCGATTTCGCGGGCCATGCGACGCTGGTGCGGGGCACGGGGGCGCCGGTGTTCCAGCCCGAGCCGGCGCCGGTGGCGGCGCTGGCGGCGGGCCTGCGGGCGCGGTTCGACCCGCGGGGGCTGTTCAACGCCGGGCTGATGGCATGAGCGGGCTCGTGGTTCTGGGCCTGCCCTTTGCCGTGTTCGTCTCGCTGGCGCTGTTGCCGCAGGGGCGGCAGGCGGTGATGGGCATGGCGGTGGCGGCGGTGCTGGCGGCGCTGTTCCGGGCTGCAACCGGGGATGGCGCGCTGGCGCTGCTGGCGGGGGCGGGAATCGCGTTGGCGCTGGTGGCGCAAGGGGTGCGGGCGCTGATGGGCGACCGGCTGAGCCGCTTTGCCTATCTGGCGATGCTGCCGTTTCTTTACATCGTCGCGCTGCTGATCGTGCAGCGGTTCGTCGGAGCCTGAGATGCAGACCTTCTTCACCCCCGAGCAGTTGCGCGACCCAGGGACGCAGCGCGCCGACGAGATCCTGCGCACCTGCGTACATTGCGGGTTCTGCACCGCGACCTGCCCGACCTATCAGGTGCTGGGCGACGAGCTCGATTCCCCCCGGGGCCGCATCTACCTCATCAAGCAGATGCTGGAGGAAGGGCGCCCGGCGGATGCGCAGACGGTCAAGCACATCGACCGCTGCCTGTCGTGCCTGGCCTGCATGACGACCTGCCCCAGCGGCGTGCATTACATGCACCTGGTCGATCATGCGCGCGACCATATCGAGCGCACCTACAAGCGCCCGTTCATGGACCGGGTGTTGCGCGCGGTGCTGGCGCGGATCATCCCTTATCCCACCCGGTTCCGGCTGGCGCTGGGGCTGGCGAAGCTGGGGCGGCCCTTTGCGGCGCTGCTGCCGGATGCGCGGTTGCGCGCGATGCTGGCGATGGCGCCGAAGACGATCCCTCCGGTCAGCCGCAACGACGACCCGCAGGTGTTCGCGCCGCAAGGGCCGCGGCGGATGCGGGTGGCGCTGATGACGGGTTGCGCGCAGAAGGCGCTGAACACCGACATCAACGATGCCACCATCCGGCTGTTGCGCCGTCTGGGGGTGGAGGTGGTGGTGGCCAAGGGCGCGGGCTGCTGCGGGGCCTTGACGCATCACATGGGCAAGGCCGACCTGAGCCATGCCAGCGCCGCCGCCAACATCCGCGCCTGGATGGCGGAAAAGGCGGAAGGTGGCCTCGACCACATCGTCATCAACACAAGCGGGTGCGGCACGACGGTGAAGGATTACGGCCACATGTTCCGCACCGATCCGGCGCTGGCGCAGGATGCGGCCACGGTGGCGGGGATGGCGCTGGATATCTCGGAACTGCTGGTCAAGCTGGGCCTGCCGCAAAGCGAGGCGAAGGGGCTGCGGGTGGCCTATCATGCCGCCTGTTCGTTGCAGCACGGCCAGCAGGTGAAATCGGCGCCCAAGGATTTGCTGAAACGCGCCGGCTTCGAGGTGGTGGAACCGGCCGACAGCCACCTGTGCTGCGGCAGCGCGGGCACCTACAACCTGCTGCAACCCGAGATTTCCGGCCAGCTGAAGGCGCGCAAGGTGGCGACGCTGGAGGCGAAGAAGCCCGACATCATCGCCGCGGGCAACATCGGCTGCATGATGCAGATCGGGTCGGGCACCCAGGTGCCCATCGTGCATACGGTGGAGCTGCTGGACTGGGCCACGGGCGGGCCCAGGCCGCGTGCGCTGGCGGGCGACTAGCGGGCGCGCGGGCGCCTTGATTCGGCCATATCCTTCTGCCACCACTGGGGGCAAGACGGAGGTTCCGATGCGCGCCTTGACCCTTTCGCTGCTTGCCGGGCTGGCGTTGGCCACCCCCGCCGCCGCCGACGCGCTGCGCCGGCTGGATACCGGCACCGACAGCAAGGGGTGGGAGGCGGTGGGGCGCCTGAACCTGGATGGCAAGGGCTTTTGCACCGGGGCGCTGATCGCGCCCGATCTGGTGCTGACGGCCGCCCATTGCCTGCACGACCGCAAGACCGGCGCGCGCATCGACCCGGCGCGGATCGAGTTCCTGGCCGGATGGCGCAACGGCCGCGCCGCCGCCTATCGCAGCGTGCGCAAGGCCGCGACGCATCCGGGCTATGTGTTCCGGGGCGACGACGGCAGCGGCGATGTGCGGCACGACCTGGCCTTGCTGCGGCTGGATCAGCCGATCCGCCTGCCTTCGATCACGCCTTACGAAACCGGGGCACAACCGGCGCAAGGCGCGCGGGTCGGCGTGGTTTCCTATGCCCGCGACCGTTCCGAGGCGGCGTCGCTGCAAGAGGTGTGCCATGTGCTGCGCCACCAGCCGGGCATGATGGTGCTGTCCTGCGATGTCGATTTCGGCTCGTCCGGGGCGCCGGTGTTCAGCATGGACGGCGGGGTGCCGCGCGTGGTGTCGGTGGTGGCGGCCAAGGCCGAGATGACCGGGCAGAAGGTGGCGTTGGGAACCGACCTGAACGCCGACCTTGCCGCCTTGCGCGCCGCGCTGGACCAGCCGGCGCCGACGGGGCGCAGCCTGCCGCAGATCGGCGCCAGCGAAGGCGGCGCCAAGTTCGTGAGGGGCCGGCCGGCGCCCTGAGCCGGCTACATCGTTTCCAGGCAATGCCGGCGGAAGGCGCGCTTGAGCATGTCGAGCTCGGCGCGCAGCAGGTCCACCTCGGCGCGCAGGTCGTCGGCGTTGTCGGCGCCGGTGACGATGGTGAAATGCCCCAGCGTGGCCCCGCTGCCCGACTGGCGGATGACAAAGGTCTGCACGCCTTCGGACAGCAGCTGCACCGGAATCGGCACGCGCAAGGCCCAGTGCCCCGGCTTTTCGGGCACCGAGGCCAGGGTGGCGCCTTCGACCCGGCGGTCGAGGTGCATGACCTCGACCTCGGGGGCGGGGCCGCCCGGTTCGCCGCGCAACAGCCCCTGCCAGACGCCGGCGCGGATGCGGGTTTCGGTCAGCACGACATCGGCCATGACGGGGCCCCCTAGATTTCGGCGCGCGGGCGGCGCGACAGGGTGATGTCGCGCAGCACGATCTGGTTCAGTTCGGGCCCTTCGAAGATCAGGTCGATCCAGGCCTTTTCCACCCGCTTTTCGTTGAGACGGGTGTAGAACAGGTCGAACTCCACCATCACCTCGGGCTCGTTCAGCGGCAGTTCGCGCACGACCTGTTCCACGTTCGGCCCGTGCTTGATGTTCAGCCGGGCAAAGATTTCCAGCGGCTTTTCCATTTCGACGATGGCTTCCAGCCGCACCAGATGCCGGGTGCGCAGGCCGTTGACGGCATCGGCAGGCAGGTCGAGCACGATCGACAGGAAGCTGCCGTCGAAATGGAACACATCCATCCGCAGGCCGAAGGGGGCCAGATCCTGTTCGCGGGTGTTGCGGATCTGGCGGGTGGTGATTTCGCTGACCCGGCAATCGTGAAACAGGGTGGCCCCGTCGCACAGCTGGGTGCGGCTTTCGACCCCGGCAAAGCCGCGCTGCGGCACCGGCCCGCGCCACAGGTCGGGGCGCCAGGCCCAATCGGTGCCGGGCAGGCGGCGAATGGGGTTGGGGCCGATCACCGGCAGCGCAAGCCGGCCTTCGGCCACGTGCAGCACCCGGTCGATCTGGCGGCGGTGCTGCCGCGCCAGGTTCCGCAGGTCGTGCAGTTGCTCCAGGTCCAGCCCTTCGGCCGCCCCTGCCGCCCGCCGCCAGCGCCGCAGCGCCCGCCGCAGCACCAGCCGGTCAAGAAACCCATCCAGACTGCCCGCCATGCACCTTTACCCGTCGGCCCCGTTTGCACCCTGATCGAGGCATATTGCAAAACTACTACTAGACTGTTCACGCAGCGGAAACAGCAAATCGGTCATCCCGGCGGCTTCAGCCCGGCTTCGGCGGTGGCTGCGCGCAAGGCCGCCACGAAGTCGCGCAAGAGGTCCAGCCCCTGATCGCGGGTCAGCGTGCTGCCGGGCGGCGACAGCACCGAAACCGTCACCGTCCGCCCCCCCGCCATCAGCAGGCCGCGCCAGTAATCGGGCTGCACCGCACCCCAGGCAAAGGGCGCGGCATCGGTCAGGTGCAGGTAGAAGGCGCCATCGGCGGCCAGAGCCTCGAGCACCGAAACGGTGTCGGCCTTGCCTGCCCGGCTGAGCGCGGCCCGCCCCGCGGCCGAGCGGAAATAGGCCGCAAGGTCGGCCGCCGCCGCCTCGACCGGCAGGCCGCGGCCGGGCGCGGCCACCGCGGCGGTCAGCACCGCCGGGTGGGCCGGGCGCGGGGAAAACGGCCCGGCGCCCAGAACGCGGCAATCCGACAGCACGGTCAGCGCCGCGCGCCCGTCGCGGCGGTCGCGGCTGGCCACACGGTCGATGCAATAGCCGCGCGGCCCGGCGATGACCACCGCCCCCTGCGCCACCGCCATGCGCCGGGGCGGCGGTCCGTCCAGCCCGGTCTGGAACAGCGGTTGCGCCGGCGCGGCGGCGGCGGTCGTGGCGGGGTCGGTCGGGGTGGCGGCGGCGGTTCCGGCCGGGGGCGGGGCATCGGGCGGGCTTGCCGGGTCTGTGGGCGCGCGGCAGGCGGCCAGCGCCGCCATCAGGGCCAACACCAGCAGCCCACGCCCTGCCGCCATGACGCAGCGCATGGCGGTCTTTGCCGATGTCTGCCGTGGGTGCTGCATGCGCCTGCCCTTCGCTGCCTTTGCGCAGAAGGAGTAGGGGCGCCGCGGCCGATGGGCAAGCCCCCCGAGGCGCCGCAGCTCAGGCCGGCACGGCCTTGGGCGCATAACGCGGGCTGTGCAGCCCGAGGCTGCGCGCGGTTGCGATATCGGCCAGCAGGTCGCGCCGGGTGGCATCGAACAGCGCGTCGAGATCGTCGATGACAAAGTAGACCGGCTGCGGAATGTCGATGCGATAGGGCATGCGCAGGATGTCCACCACGTCGAAGGGGCGCAGTTCCGCCTGCCCCGACGTGGCCCATTCCAGTTCCGCGACCGAGGAGGCCAGCCCCGACCCCAGCGCCTTCAGCGCGCCCGCTTCGTGCGTCAGCCCGAATTCGATGGTGAACCAGTAAAGCCGGATCAGCCAGGCATGGTCGGCCCGCGCCGCACGCGCCCCGGTGGCGCCGATCGCCTGGCTGAAGGCGGCAAAGCGCGGGTCCGCCAGCAGCGGGGCATGGCCGAAGATCTCGTGAAAGATGTCCGGCTCCTCGATGTAGTCGAAATGCTCGCGCCGGCGGATGAAGCTGGCGGCGGGAAAGGTGCGTTCGGCCAGCATGGCAAAGAAACGCTGGAACGGGATCAGCGCCGGCACCGGCGCCACCTGCCAGCCGGTTGCGGCGCGCAGGCGATCGGACACCTCGGCGCATTGCGGCACGCGGGTTTCCGGCAGGTTCAGCGCCGCCAGCCCATCCAGCCAGGGCCGCGCCATGTGGCGGCGCACGTTGGGCAACTGGCGCGCCAGCAGATCGCGCCAGACGGCATCTTCGCTGGCGTCATAGGCGATGTGGCCGCGGGGATCAGGGGTGCGGGCGATGTAGGTCGTCATGGCGCGGGCTCCTGCCGGGGAACGGTCGGTTGCAGACAGGATCATTGTGCCAGATTTCACGGGTAAATCTTTCCGATCCGCGCAGGATATGCCAGATTGGTGGCAAATCCTGCCGATCATGGGGTGTTGTGTGACAATTCCTGCCTATCCATCCCTGGACGAGGCCGACCGCCGCATCCTGCGCCTCGTGCAGGCCGATGCCGGGCTGACCTTGCAGGAGCTGGCCGAGCGCGCGGGGCTATCCGCCTCGCCGTGCTGGCGGCGGCTCAAGCGGATGCAGGACGCCGGCGTGATCCGTGCCACCGTGGCGCTGGTCGCCCCGCGCGCGGTCGGGTTCGCCACGCGGGCGATGGTGCATGTTTCGCTGCTGGACCATACCGAGGCGACGATCGCCCGCTTCGATGCCTTCGTGCAGCGCAGCGCGCAGGTGCTGGACTGCGCCAGCATCACCGGCAGCGACGATTACGTGCTGACGGTGGTAGCGCGCGACCCCGAGGACCTGGAGCGGTTCCTGATGCGCGAGCTGCTGGCGCTGGGGGTGGTGCGGTCCTCGACCACGCATTTCGTGCTGCGCCAGACCAAGGCGACCACCGCCTTGCCGGTGGATTAGGGCGCACCGGCCCCGTCAGTCGGCCCTGTCACGGGCAGGGGCTGCGCAACGCCTGCGCCAGCGCGGGGCAACTGGCCGCCAGCGCGCCAAGGCCCGCGGCCAGCCCTTCGGCCGGCACCACGCGGGAACCGGGGAACCGGGCCAGCACCTCGGACCCAGACATCACCGGCACCTCGCCCCCCGGCAAGGCCAGCGCATAGCCCTGCCCGGGGCCGCGCGGGTTGACCGGCGCATCGACCAGCACCACCGCGCCCGCCGGTGCCAACCCCGCCACCCCCAGCGCGCAGGCGCTGGCGGCGGTTTCGGAATAGGCAGCCCCCGGCGACAGCGCAATGGTGCCCCCGGCGCTGCCGCTGTCGGTGATCCAGCCCAGGGCGGGGCCGCGGAACAACCCGTTGGTGGCGCGGATGGCCACGCCTTCGGGTGCGCAGGCCAGGCCGAACACCCCCTGTTCGGTCTGCGCGAACAGGCTGACGCCCAGCGCCTCGTGGCTGTTCAGGCCCCAGAGTGCGGTGGCGGCGGCCGGTGGTGCCGCCGCGGCCGGCGCCGTCTTGCGCGGCGGTGCGGCCTGGCGGCGCACCGCCTGCCCCTGGCAGCGCGTGGCGACGCAGGACCGATAGCGCGGGTCGCTGGCATCGCGGGCGCGGGCCATGCAATCCTGCCGGCAGATCTCCATGTCGCGGGCATCCATCTGGGCGCGGGCCGGGGCGGCCGGGGCCAGCAGCGGCGCAGCAAGGGCAAGGGCAAGGGCAATTCGGCGCAACATGGCAGGCTCCGGCAATGGACAGGGCAACAGGGGCATGGTGCCGCAAGCCGCCCCTGCTGCCAATCCCCCCGTGCAGGCGCGCGGTTGCGCCCCGATGCTTGCCCCGCGCGCGTTCCGGCGCCAAGGTGGGCACCGACCCGCAGTGCAAAGGTTTCCGCATGCCCCCCCTGCCCGACCAGCCCGATCTTTACGCCGCCTTGCGCGCCAGCGGCGCCGCCCCCGGCGACCTGCCCGCCCTGCTTGCCGCCAGCCCGCCTGGCGTGCGCGAAAGGCTGGCGCAGGTGGATCGGGGCCTGCTGCGCGCCGTGCTGCGCGCCGGGCGCGGCGAGCCGCCGGTGCCCGGCGCGGCGGCGGTCTGCGACTGGCTGGCACAGGCGCCGGTGGCGCCGCTGTTCCGCCCCGCCCTTGCGGCAGGCGCCTTGCGCGTGCTGCGCGCCGATGGCAGCGACCCGGCGATGCCCGCCTATTCCGACCGCGCCTTCGATGCCTGGTTCGCCGCCACCGGGGCGCGCCACGGCCTCGGGCCCTGGGGCGAGCCGCGCAGCGTCTATGCCACCGCGCAGTTCGCCGATGCCGCCAGCCCCGAACGGCGCACCGTGCACCTGGGCATCGACGTGTTCGCCCCGGCCGGCACGCCGCTGTTCGCGCCCTTGCCCGGCGTGGTGCGCCATGTGGCCTACAACGCCGATCCGCTGGACTATGGCCACACGCTGATCCTGGAACACGAAGCGGCCGGCGGCCAGCGGTTCTGGACGCTGTATGGCCACCTGGCCGGCAGCTTGCCGGGCCTGGCCGCCCCCGGGCAACGGGTCGAGGCCGGCCGGCACATCGCCGACCTGGGCGACTGGCACGAAAACGGCGGCTGGGCACCGCATGTGCATGTCCAGATCATGACCGACCTGCTGGACCAGCACGGCGGCAACTTCTTCGGCGTCGGGCATGCCAGCCTGTGGGACGTGTGGCAAGCGATCTGCCCCGACCCCGACCTCATCCTGCGCCTGCCACCGGGCACCTTTGCCTGCTAGGCCGGGACCGGGCAGCGGGGTCGGCCCCACGGCGGCGGTGCCGGCAACGGATCGGGAGCCGTCCGCCGGTGTCACGGCGGATCGGGCCCTGTCAGCCGGTCCGACGCGCAGGCAACCGCCCCTCGCGCAGCCAGGCGGCCAGCGCCAGCCCGGCCGCCAGCAGCAGGAAGACCCACGGGTCCAGCAAGGGCCGGATGCGGATATCCTGCGTCAGCGAGGCTTCGCGCGGGGTGATGCCCAGCCAGCCGCGCCCGGCGGCCACCCGGCCCTCGGCCACGCGGCGCAGTTCGGGCAGGCCGTCGGACAGGCGCACGGCGCCGCCGCCGGTGGCGCGCAGCACCTCGGCCATCGGGGCCTCGGAGGCGATGGTCTGTTCGAACTCGCGCGGGCTGGCAGGCCCCAGCGCCACCACCGCCTGCCGGTCGCCTTGCGCAAGGCGGTAAAGCCCGATCCCCGGCGCATCCCAGCGGCCCTGCCACAGGCCGGGGCGGGCTTCCGCCAGCGCCAGCGCGGTTTCGCGGCCATCGGGCGCGGTGATGGTGACCGGCCCCGGATCGCCGCCCAGGGTGCGCCGGGTCACGCTCAGCGTCAGGCCTTGCGCATCGGCGCCCAGGGTTTCTTCCTCCAGCTCGGGTTCCTTCATCGTCCAGTGCGCCAGCCGCCGCAGCAGCTCCAGCTGCGGGCCGCCGCCTTCGTAGCCGCGCCCCCAAAGCCAGATATGGTCGGAGGCCAACATCCCAACCCGGCCTTCGCCCACCCGGTCCAGCACCAGCAGGGGCAAGGCATCGATCCCCTCCATCACCACCTGGCCGCCGGTGGCCTGCATTTCCAGCTGGCGGAACCAGCGGCCCCAGCCGCCTTCGGGCGCCTGCGCATAAAGCCCCTGCGTCACCGGGTGCTTCGCGCCCAGCTCGGTCAGCGCCGGGCGGTAGCCTTGTTCCAGCACGCGGCTGGAAGGCTGCACGGGCAGGATTTCTGCCAGGGGCGAGCGCCACAGGCTGTCGGCGGTGCCGAATTCGGGGCCGGCGGCAATCAGCACCGCCCCGCCGCGGCGCACGTAATCGCGCACGTTTTCCAGATAGGACATCGGCAGGATGCCGCGGCGGCGGTAGCGATCGAAGATGATGAGGTCGAATTCCTCGATCTTGTCGACGAACAGTTCCCTGGTCGGAAAGGCGATCAGCGACAGTTCGGTCACCGGGACGCCATCCTGCTTTTCCGGCGGGCGCAGGATGGTGAAATGCACGAGGTCCACCGCGGCATCGGATTTCAGCAGGTTGCGCCAGACCCGTTCGCCGGCGTGCGGCTCGCCCGACACCAGCAGCACCCGCAGCCGGTCGCGCACGCCGTTGATGCGCAGCACGGCGGCGTTGTTCAGCGCCGTCAGCTCGCCCCCTTGCGCGGCCAGCGACAGTTGCAGCACGTTGATGCCGCCATGCGGCAGGTTGACCGGCAGTTCCAGATCCTGCCCGACGGGCACGGTAAAGGTCTGGGGGTCTTCGGCGTCGATCCGCACGGTCAGGTCGGCAAAGCCCGCCACCGCCGCCGGCACCGCGCCCTGATCCTCGATCCGCAGCACCACGGTCACCGGCTCGCCCATGATGGCAAAGGCGGGGGCGGTGCGCACCACAAGGCGGCGGTCCCAGTCCTGCGGCTGGCCGGTCAGCAGCACGTGCAAGGGCGCCGGCAAGGCCGGGGCCTGGGCGGCGTCGTGGACCTGGCCATCGGAGATCAGGAACACCCCGGCCAGCCGCGCACGCGGGATTTCGGCCAGCGCCTCGGCCAGCCGTGCCATCGCCAGGGTGCCGCCATCGCCGGTCGCATCGGGCACGCGCACCACCTGTGCCTCGGTCGCGGGCATGCGGGCAATGCGCGCCAGCAAGCCCTGCAAGGCGGTCTCCGTCTGGTCGGGCCGGGCGCCGATGCGCTGGCTGGCGCTGTCGTCCACCACCACCAGCACGATGTCGGACAAGGGGGCGCGGTCCTCGGTCTGCCAGCTGGGGTTGGCCAGCGCGCCCAGCACCGCCGCCGCGGCCAGCGCCCGCAACCATCCGCCCGACAGCCGGCCCCAGAACGCCACCGCCAGCAACACCGCCGCCAGCGCGCCCAAGGCGGCAATCACCGGCCAGGCCAGCAGCGGATCGAACACCACGATGCCGCCGGTCATTGCCCCAGCCTTTCCAGCAGCGCCGGCACATGCACCTGATCGGATTTGTAATTGCCGGTCAGCACATGCATGATGAGGTTGACGCCGAAGCGCCAGGCGATTTCGCGCTGCCGCTCGCCGGCAAAGCCGCGGCCCACGGGGAACATCGGCATGCCGCGATCATCCATCGCCCAGGCGCTGGCCCAGTCGTTGCCGCCGATCACCACCGGCGTCACGCCATCGTTGAGGTTGCGGAACGGCATGCCTTCGGCCTGTTCGGCATCGGGGGGCGCGGCCTCGACCCAGACGCTGCGGCCGGCATGGCGGCCCGGAAAATCCTGCAGCAGGTAAAAGGTGCGCGTCAGCACGTGGTCGGCCGGAATGGGCTCCAGCGGCGGAATGTCCAGCGGAGCCGCCAGCATCTGCAACCGCCGCCCTTCGGGCGTGGCCGCGCCGAAATCGCCGACATCCGCATCGCGCGTGTCGAACAGGATCATGCCGCCGGTGCGCAGATACTGGTTGAGCTTGCGGTAGGCCGCAGGCGAGGGCATCGGCTGTTCGGCGACGATCGGCCAGTAAAGGAACGGAAAGAACGCAAGCTCGTCGGTTTCGAGGTTCACCGCCATCGGCGCCGCCGGTTCGATCGTGGTGCGCGCGAACAGGATATCGCTCAGGCCGCGCAAGCCGGCTTCGGCCACGCGGTCGACCTGGGCGTTGCCGGTCAGCACATGGGCCAGCACCACGTCCGAGGTGGCGCGCAGCGCGAAGGCCTCGTCGGCGCGGGCGCCTTGCGGCACCGCCACCAGCGCAAGCCCCGCCACCGCGGCCGCCGTCATGCCCCGGCGCAAGCGCCCGGTCAGCGCCAGCGTGGCCAGGATATCGACCATCAGCGCCACCAGCGCCGCCGCCAGCAACGCGCCCTTCAGCGCCCGTTCCCGGTTTTCCGCCACACCTTCCACCCCGATCCGGTCGGGCCAGACCGCCGGCGCAAGCGCCCGGTCGGCCCCGATCACGTTCACCGCCAGCCGCCGGTCGCCCTCGGCATAAAGCCCGGGCGGCAGCGCGGCCGAGGTTCCCTGCGCCAGGGCCTGTGCCAGCGCGGCGCCTTCGACCGCCGCCATGCGCCCGCCGTCGCCCAGCCGGCCGAAGCCGTCCAGCAGCCGTTCGGCCTGCCACATCGTGCCTTGCAGGTCGCCCGCCGAAGGGCGCGCCGCGCGGGCCGATACGGCCAGCCGTTCCAGCATCTGCACGAACAGCCCCGACAAGGGCAGCGAGGACCATTCGGCATTGGCCGTCACGTGGAACAGCACCACCTGGCCTTCGCCCACCGCCTTGCGGGTCACCAGCGGGGTGCCGTCGGCCAGCGTGGCGATGGTGCGCGCGCCAAGTTCGGGGTCGGGCTGCGCCAGCACCTGCGCGGTCACCGTCACCTCGTCGGGCACGGCCAGGCCGAAGAACGGCGAGCCTTCGGCAAAGGGCGCAAGGGCGCGCGGCTCGCCCCAGCTCATCGCGCCGCCGACGGTGCGCCCGCCTTCGCGCAGGCGCACGGGCAGCAGGGGGTGATCCTCGGTGCGGCCAAGGTCGCTGGCCGCCAGGCGCGGCCCGGCAAAGCGCAACAGCAACCCGCCGCGCGCCAGCCATTCGGCCACGCCGTCCTCTTCGGAAACTGTCAGGCGCGCCACATCGGCCAGCACGATCACATCGGGGCTGGCCAGCAGCACATCCGTCAGGCTGCCGTCGATCAGATCGGCCACCGGGGCCAGCGCCTGGCGCAGGTAATGGGTGGGCGACAGCAGTTGCAGCCCCTCGCGGTCGTCGCGCCCCGCGATCAGCGCCACCTTGCGCCGGCGCAGCGAATCATCGGCCAGCGCCACGGCCCCCGCCCCGCGCGTGCCTTCCAGTTCGAACCGGGTCAGGCGGTTGCGCAGCTCGGGCGGCAGGTCGAAGGCGGCGATGGCCTCGGCCGCCCCCGGGGCCAGCGGCACGGTCTGGCGGGCCAGTTCGCGCTCGATCCCGGCGGGGTCGGGGCCGATGGCCAGCACCGTCGCCTCGCCGGTGCCGGCGGTCACCGCGCGGCGCACCGGCAGGCGGATTTCGCCTTCGGCAAAGGTCGGCGCGGCCAGGCCCAGCACCGGCCGGGCGGTTTCGAACACGGTCACGGTGCCCCGCGCCTCCAGCGCGGCCAGCATGGCCGGGCGCACCGCACGGTCGAGGCCATCCGACAGCCAGAGCGTATCGAAATTGCCCGACAGGCCCAGCACCCAGGCCAGCGCGGCATCGCCGGGTTCCCAGGCGGCGGGGGTCAGCGAAGGCAGGCGGCTGCGCAGGTCCGACGCGGCCTGAAAGGCCAGCCCGCCGGCGGGCGGGTCGGTCAGCAGCACCACGGCCACCGGGCGCCCCTGCCGGCCGGCATCGTCCACCGCGGCCGCGACACGCTCCATCCGGCGGGGCCAGTCGCGCGCATCGGCCCAGCCGCCATCCAGCAGCACCAGCACCGGCCCCGACCCCTCGGCCCGCTGCGCGGGGTTCAGCACCGGCCCGGCAAAGGCCAGGATCAGCGCCGCCAGCGCCGCCATGCGCAGCAAGAGCAACCACCAGGGCGTGCGGTCGGTTTCGGCCTCGTCATCCTTCAGGCCCAAAAGCAGCGCCACGCCCGGAAAGCGCCGCCGCACCGGCGCCGGCGGCACCGCGCGCAACAGCCACCACAGCAACGGCAGCACCGCCAGCGCCCAAAGCACCAGCGGCGCGGTGAACCCGATGGGCCCGATCACCCACATCAGCGCCGCCTTTCCAGCGCGCGATAGAGCCACAAGAGCGCCGAAGCCGCCCCCTGCCCGGTATGGTGCACCTGCAGATGCCAGCCCGCCGCCCGCGCCAGCGCCGCCAGCCGCGCCTTGCGTTCGGCCAGCCGGTCCAGATACCGTGCCCGCAACTCGCCGGCGCGCAGCGTCTCGTGGCGCAAGGTGCCCCCCATCGATTCGAAGATCGTGCGCCCGTCGAAGGGAAACTCCTCCTCGGCCGGGTCCAGCACCTGCACCAGCGCCCCCGCCACCCCGCGGTCGGCCGCCTGGGCCAGCGCCGCCTCGACCGGCGCCAGATCGCCGAGGAAGTCCGACAGGAACACCGCCCGGCCATGCGCCACCAGCCCCTCGGGCACCGGCGCGCCGTAATCTGCGGCGCCATCCTCGGCCAGCGCGGCGGCGATGCGGTCCAGCTGGGCGCGGCCCGACCGCGGCGGCACGGCATCGCCCGACAGGCCCACCCGTTCGCCCCCGCGCAGCAGCAGCACCGCGAGTGCCAGCGCCAGCAGGCGCGCCCGGTCCGATTTCGGCGGGCGCGCCCTCGCGCCGGAAAAGGCCATCGAGCGCGACGGGTCCACCCACAGCGTCACCGACTGCGCCGCCTGCCATTCGGTTTCGCGCACGAAAGGCACATCGCCGCGCGCCGAACGGCGCCAGTCGATGCGCCGCAGCGAATCGCCCGGGGCCGCCTGGCGGAACTGCCAGAACGCATCGCCGGTGCCCGACTGGCGCCGCCCGTGGTCGCCCAGAATGATCGTCGCCGCCAGATGCTGCGCCTCGGCCAGCAAGGGGGGCAGCGCATGGCCCAGCGCCTCGGCCCGGGCGCGCAGGGGCACGGCAGGCGTGGTCACGCCGCCGCCTCGGTGCGCAGCACGCGCGCCGCCACCCGGTCGATCAGCGCGCCCAGATCCTCACCGCGCTGGCGGGCGGCAAAGGTCAGCGCCATGCGGTGCACCAGCACCGGCCGCGCCATCGCCGCCACATCCTCGACCGAAGGCGCAAGTCGCCCGTCCAGCAGCGCCCGCGCCCGCACCGTCAGCATCAGCGCCTGCGCTGCCCGCGGCCCCGGCCCCCAGGACAGGCTTTCGCCCAGATCCTTCAGCCCGTCCGGCTCGCCCGGGCGGCAGGCCCGCACGAGGTCGAGGATATGTTCCACCACCGCATCACCCACCGGCATCCGCCGCAGCACGCCTTGCGCCTCCAGCAGCGACTGGGCGGTGAACACCTGTTCGGACTGGTCCTCCTCGGCGCCGGTGGTGGCGATCAGCACCGCGCGTTCGGTCGCCCGGTCGGGGTAAGGCACGTCGATCTGCACCAGAAAGCGGTCGAGCTGCGCCTCGGGCAAGGGATAGGTGCCTTCCTGCTCGATCGGGTTCTGGGTCGCCAGCACGTGAAACGGCTTGCCCAGCGGGCGGTGCACGCCGGCCACCGTCACCTCTTTTTCCTGCATCGCCTGCAACAGCGCCGACTGGGTGCGGGGGCTGGCGCGGTTGATCTCGTCGGCCATCAGCAGCTGGCAGAAGATCGGCCCTTCGATGAAGCGAAAGGCGCGGGTGCCGTCGGCGCCGGTTTCCAGCACCTCGGACCCGAGGATGTCGGCGGGCATCAGGTCGGGGGTGAACTGGATGCGGCTGCCCTTCAGCCCCATCACGGTGGACAGCGTATCGACCAGCCGGGTCTTGCCCAGGCCCGGCAACCCCACCAGCAAGGCATGCCCCCCGCACAGCATCGACGCCAGCACCAGATCGACCACGCCGGTCTGGCCGATGAAGCGGCGGTTGACCGAAGCCCTTGCCTGCCCAAGGGCTTCGCCCAAAGCCTCGATCCGGGCGACCAGCGGTTCGGCCATGACATTCCCCTTGCTTGCGCTATATCCTCACTGAACCAAACTAACGCGTCCGGCACAAATGGCAAAAGAGTGATGGGTGAAAAACCAGCGATCCCCACGGCCGATACCCTGGCCGCCGCGGCCAGCGCCGCCGGCCGCAAGGGCCCGCCGCCGGTGCACCTGTGGAATCCGCCGTTCTGCGGCGATCTCGACATCCGCATCGCGCGCGACGGCACGTGGTTCTACCTTGGAACCCCCATCGGGCGCGCGCCGCTGGTGCGGCTGTTCGCCGGCATCCTCAAGCTGGAGGACGGGCGCTATTACCTGGTGACGCCGGTGGAAAAGGTGGGCATCCGCGTGGACGACGCCCCCTTTGTCGCCGTGGATTTCCGGGTGCAAGGCGCCGGCACGCCCGCGCAGGCCATCACCTTCGTCACCAATGTCGAGGACGAGGTGACCGCCGGCCCCGACGCGCCCTTGCGCGTTGCCCGCGACCCGGCCACCGGCGAACCTTCGCCTTACGTGATGGTGCGCCGCGGGCTGGAGGCCCGGATCGACCGAAAAAGCTTCTACCGGCTGGTCGAGCTCGGGGAACACCGCCTTCACGCCGGGGAAAGCTGGTTCGGCCTGCGCTCGGGCGGGGTGTTCTTTCCCATGATCCCCTCGGCCGATCTGGAAGGCTGAGCCCCGGGCCCGCGCATGGCAGCCTTGCGCGCGGCGAACTGGACAGGCGCCGCCGCACCGATCAGGCAAGGGCCGATCCTTGGCCTTTCCGGTGGTGCTGGTGGTGGTGGCGCCGACCCGCCGCATGGTCGGCCTGCTGACCAGGGCATGACGTTGCGGCCCTGACGCGGCGGCAGCGCCCGCCGGCAGGTGACAAGACCCCCGCCTGTGGCGCAGGATGCGCCCAGCTTGGGGAGGACCGCGCATGAACCCGTATCCGCATCTGCTGGCACCGCTGGACCTTGGCCATGTGACCTTGCCCAACCGCGTGCTGATGGGCTCGATGCACACCGGGCTGGAAGAAACCGGCGACTGGAACCGGGTGGCCGAATTCTATGCCACCCGCGCGCGCGGCGGCGTGGCGCTGATGGTGACGGGCGGCATGGCGCCGAACCGCGAAGGCGGGGTGTTCCCCGGCGCCGCGGGGCTTTACACCGCGCAGGACATCGCCAACCACCGCGTCGTCACCGGCCGGGTGCATGACGCCGGCGGGCGCATCGCCATGCAGATCCTGCACGCCGGGCGCTATGCCTATGGCAAGGACTGCGTTTCGGCCAGTGCCGTCAAGTCGCCGATCTCGCCCTTCCCCCCGCGCGAGCTGGACGAGGCCGGCATCGAAAAGCAGATCGCCGACATCGTCACCGCCGCGGTGCGCGCGCAGGAGGCGGGCTATGACGGCGTGGAGGTGATGGGGTCCGAAGGCTATTTCCTCAACCAGTTCCTCGTGCGCCACACCAACCGGCGCGAGGATCGCTGGGGCGGAGCTTACGAAAACCGCATGCGCCTGCCGGTCGAGGTGGTGTCGCGCGTGCGCCAGGCCGTGGGGCAGGACTTCATCCTGATCTACCGCATCAGCCTGATCGACCTTGTGCCCGACGGCTCGACCTGGCCCGAGGTGGTGCAACTGGCCAAGGCGATCGAGGCGGCCGGGGCCAGCCTGCTCAACACCGGGATCGGCTGGCACGAGGCGCGGGTGCCCACCATTGCCACCTCGGTGCCGCGCCGGGCCTTTGCCTGGCTGACCGCGCGGCTGCGCCCCGAGGTGGGGATCCCGGTCATCACCTCGAACCGCATCAACACGCCCGAGGTGGCCGAACAGGTGCTGGCCGAAGGCGCGGCCGACATGGTCAGCATGGCGCGCCCGTTTCTGGCCGACCCCGATTTCGTCGCCAAGGCCGCCGCGGGCCGCGCGCGCGAAATCGCGCCCTGCATCGCCTGCAACCAGGCCTGTCTGGACCATACCTTTTCCGGCCGGCTGACCAGCTGCCTCGTCAACCCCCGCGCCTGCGCCGAAACCGAGCTGGACTATCCGCCGGCAGCCGCGCGCAAGTCGGTGGCCGTGGTCGGGGCCGGCCCGGCCGGCATGATGACCGCCATCATCGCCGCCCGGCGCGGCCATGCGGTGACCCTGTTCGAGAAATCGGACGCGGTCGGCGGGCAGCTCAACCTTGCCAAACAAGTGCCCGGCAAGGAGGAGTTCCGCGGCCTGGTGGACTGGTTCGCCGCCATGCTGGCGGCCGAAGGCGTGGCGCTGCGGTTGAACCATGCCGCCGGTGTGGACGACCTGCGCGACTTCGACGAGGTGGTGGTGGCCACCGGCGTCACCCCGCGCGACCCCGGGATCCCGGCCGAACCGGGGGCACGGGTGCTGGGCTATATCGACGTGCTGCAAGGCGCGCCGGTCGGGCCGCGTGCGGTGGTGGTGGGGGCCGGCGGCATCGGCTTCGACGTGTCGGAATACCTTGTGCATCAAGGCACCAGCCCGACCGAGGATCTGGCGCTGTGGCTACGCGAATGGGGCGTGGCCGACCCGGCCGAGGCGCGCGGCGGCCTGGCACCCGAAGGCCCGCAACCGCATCCGCCGGCCCGCGCTGTCACGCTGGTGCAGCGCAAGCCCGAAAAGCCCGGCCGCGGGCTTGGCAAGACCACGGGCTGGATCCACCGCGCCAGCCTTGCCATGAAAGGCGTCGAGATGCGCGGCGGCATGACCTATCGCCGCATCACGCCCGATGGGCTGGAGGTCGAGACCCCGCAAGGGCCGGAGCTGATTGCGGCCGATACGGTGGTGCTGTGCACCGGGCAGAACCCCGCCCGCGACCTGGCCGATGCGCTGGCCGCCGCCGGCATCGCCGCCCATGTCATCGGCGGCGCGGACGTGGCCGCCGAACTCGACGCGAAACGCGCGATCGACCAGGCCGCCCGCCTCGCGGCACGGCTGTAGAGCGTTCGGCCGATCGGCCCCTGCCCCGGCGCGTCGCCCTGATAACTCGCAGGGGGGGCGCCGGGGGCCTGAGCCCGCCCCGCGCCGTCCTCCGTGCCAAGCCGTCGCGGCTCAGGCGCGCGGCAGCATCCGGCCCAGCACGCGCCCGCCCAGGATATGCACGTGCAGGTGCGGCACCTCCTGCACCCCGGCTTCGCCGGCATTGGCAATCAGCCGATAGCCCTGCCCGCCGTCGCCCGGGCGGATGCCCAGCTCGGCGCAGACCTTGCCGATGGCGCGGGTGTAATCGGCGATCTCGGCATCGCTGGCTTCGGCCGCGAAATGGTCGGCGTTCACGTAAGGCCCCTTGGGAATCACCAGCACATGCACCGGGGCCTGCGGCGCAATGTCGTGAAAGGCCAGCGCATGATCGGTTTCCAGCACCTTCCGGCAGGGAATCTCGCCGCGCAGGATGCGGGAAAAGACATTGTTCGGGTCATAGGCATAGGGCATGGCGCGCCTTTCGCATCAGTCGGTGAACAGGTAGTCGACAGCCAGCACCTCGGCCGCCTTCTCGGGCGCGATGCCAAGAAACCGCGCCAGCGGCAAGGTGTTTTCGCCCGGCGCCGCCGACTGGCGCAAACGGTGGAACCGCTCGAACCCCGCGTCGCCCAGCCGGTCGGATTCGAAGCGCACATCGTAGCGGATGGTCGGCAGCAGCCGTTCCAGCACATCCTGCGGCGTGCGCTCCGCGGCCAGCCCGACCCGCCGGGCATGGCCCAGCAGGTAGTCGTCGGTGAACACGCATTCCACCTCCAGCAGGCGCACGTCGGTCTTGTCGGCGTAGAAATCCTGGATGAGGTCGATGCTGGCCGGGTCGATGCAGATCACCAGCCGGTCGGTCTGCCACAGGTCGAACAGCATCCGCACCAGCGCGCGGCGGTGGCGGGTGCGCTTTTCCAGCGTGCTCTGGATGCCGCCCAGATCGGGCAAGGCGCAGGTCGCCTCGTTGAACAGGTAATGCACCCCCGGGATGCCGGTCACATTGCGGATGCGGTCCACCAGCCGCTTGGCCACGTGCCATTTCTTGCACGTCACGATCATCAGCGTGCGTTCGCGCCCGATGCTCGAGCCGGTTTCCCAGAACCGCGGGGCAAAGCGGCGCCCGATCCGGCCGCGCCCGGTCAGAAACCGGAACAGCGCGCGCCCTTCGTCGGAAATGCCGAAATGCTGGCCCGTCACGGTATAAAGCTCGCCCAGCTTGCGCTTGAGCTCCACCGCATCGGGCGAAATCTTGCGCGCGAACAGATAGTCCTGCGCCAGCAGCAGGTCGTAATGGTCGTTGTAGAACGTGACCGGCATCCCGTAATCGGTGAACATCAGGAAGGTCAGCGTGCGCGAGCGGATCTGCGCCTCGGGCACCAGATGGCGCACAAGGGTCTGAAAGAACGTCTCGTCCGGGATCCAGGTGGTGCGGAAAAATCGCACCACGTCGCGGCGCCGATCGATGAACTCCAGCAGCCATTCCACCGTGCGCCGCCGCAGGCACCACCATTGGCTGCCGATCATGATCTGCAGGTCGTCCGGCACCTTGCGCGCCAGCCCCAGCCGTTTCTGCCATTCCAGCGAGGTGTAGAACCACCACTTGTGCTTGCGTTCGTTGAACCAGTGCCGGTAGATCAGCCGTTCTTCCTTGATCCCGGTCTTGATCCAGTCGGAATTGAGGAAATCGAGGCTTTCGATGTAATCCACATCGTCGCGGTCCAGAAAGTCGTGGGCATATTCGGCCGACTTGATGCACATGCAGTCGCCCGACAGCATGTAGAAATGCGTCGCGCGCGGAAACGCCGCCACCGCGGCGCGCAGGGCCTGCAAGGTGGCTTCGACCAGGCTCCATTCGCCCCAGCCGCAGCGGATGCGCCGCCGCGCAAAGACGACCGAAGGGTTGTCGGCCAGCGCCGCGCGGATGCGGTCGTAATCGGCCTTCTTCGCGTTGGCGTCGAA
Source organism: Gemmobacter sp. (assembly GCF_046292685.1). GTDB lineage: Bacteria > Pseudomonadota > Alphaproteobacteria > Rhodobacterales > Rhodobacteraceae > Wagnerdoeblera. The sequence continues at coordinate 73,236 of NZ_JBKBQM010000003.1, read as the reverse complement.
GTGGATGGCCATGTAATCGCCCGCCGCGGTCAGCCGCTGCGCCTGGGCGATGATGCCGTCGGGATCCTTGTGGGTCAGCAGGATGTAGGCGATTTTTGCCATTCTGGAAACTCGGATGCCTTCACGCTGCCACGATGATTCTTTAAATGTCTTTCACGACAGTTGAAAAGACCGAGTTTCGACGGCAACCGCGCCATCCGGGCGCCGGGCGCCGGGGCCGGCAGAAGGCAAGAGGCGGCACGACATGGGATTTCCAGGCACCTGGATGACGGAAAGCGAAAGCGTGGTCTACCGTGTGGTGCCCAAGTGCGCCTGTTCGACCATCGGCCAGATCATGTTCTATTCCGACCACGGTCGTTTCTTCGATGGCGACATTCACGATGCCACCTCGGGCCTGCACAAATGGTCGATCGAGGCGAGCCAGCCGCGCATCACCAAGGCGGTGAAGGGCCGCAAGGTTCATGCCTTCACCTGCGTGCGCAACCCCTATGCGCGCATCCTGTCCAGCTTTTTCGACAAGATCTGCGGCATCCAGCGCAACGGCAAACGCTATCGCGGCAACCTGGTGCCGCTGCTGATCCAGAAATACGGCATCGAGGTCGGCGGCGACGATGGCAAGCAACCCTTCGACCAGATCCGGTCGTTCCGCCGGTTCCTGCTGTTCGCGCGCGACACCATCCGCTTTCGCAAGCCGATGGAGCCCGACATCCACTGGTCGGCGATGTCGGGGCATGTGTCCACCTTCATCGTCAACGGCGGGCGCTACAACAGCATCTTCTTCACCGAGGATTTCAACCGCGGCATGCAAGGCGTGCTGGATGCGATCCAGACTCCGGTGCCGGTCGATCTGGCCACCATCCCGCGCTTCAACGAATCCGAAGGCCACGGGCCCAAGCGTGAACACCCGGTCAGCGCCTATTTCGACGATCTCTCGATGCACCTGATGTGGGAAATCTACCGCAAGGATTTCCAGCTGTTCCGCTACGATTTCGACAACCCCGACAACAAGATGCCGCTGGGCGAGATCGACCTGGCCGAAGTTCACGCCAAGCTGGGCGACTGAAGCCGCACCGCCAGCCGGCCCGGAAACGCCGCCACCGCCGGGCCGGGGTCGGCGCCCGCGCGCAAGGTCACGCCCACGGGCACCTCCGGGTCGGGCAAGGCGAAGGCCACCGGGCGCAGGTCGGGGCGCAAGGCGGCCAGCGCCTGCGGGCCATAGCTCAGCAAGGCCAGCGAGCCGCTTTCCACGATCGTCTGTTCGGCACGGTGAAAGGACCGGATTTCGCAGGTCTGCGCCGGCGGTTGCGCGCCCAGCGTGGTGAACAGCGTTTCGAACCAGCGGCGGATCGGCCTGGCCCGGCGCCCGCGACAAGGCCGAGGGGCGCGAGGTCAGCACCTGCGCCGCGCCCGACAGGCTGCGGGCTTCGGCCAGCACCGGCACGGCCCGGATCATGCGCAAGGGCAGCAGAGGTTCGCCCAGGCCCCGATGTAACCAGACCGGCGAGCCACATTCAAACCTCGCATATCCGCCCGCCCGCGCCCTGCGCCAGGGTCGCCGCGACAACGGAAGCCCCCCATGACCCGCACCATGCAAGCCGGAATCGACGCCGCCGGCAACCCTGCCCATCAGCCCGACGACGTGGAACAATATTACCTCATGCCCCGGGATCCGGACGATGGCCGGGTGGTCAGGTTCGACCACGATTTCATCGGCCGCGCCGCGCTGGAACGCATGGTCCCGGGGCCGCACCGCGTCAAGGTGACGCTGGTGTGGGACAAGGCCGACGTGCTGCGGATCTTTGTCGGCATGATGGAGGATTACCCCGCGCCCGAGCTGATGGAGCTGCCTTCGGGCCACTATGCCGCGCATCCCTGCGATCAGGTGCTGTCGGGCGGGTCGCTGGTAGGGCTTTCGACCTATCCGGTCCATTCGGCCAACGAACGGGCGTGGATCTCGCTGGCGATGGTGCGCGCCGATCTGGCCGCCGAAGGCAGCCGGGTGGACATCCTCTGGGGCGAAAGGGATGGCGGCACCGCCAAGCCGCATGTCGAACGCCACCGGCAGATGACCGTGGCGGCAACCGTCCACCCCTGGCCCATCCACACCGCCACGCGCGAAGGCTATCGCCGCCAGACCCGAGCCGCCGGCTTGCCTTGAACCCCCGCGCGGGCCGCTCTAGGTTGGCGCCGAAGCGAGGGGGCGGAACATGGCCAAGGCACGCAGCATCTTTGAGGAAGTCCAGGGCGACCGCTCGCCCGTGCCCAGCGGCGGCGGCATGATCGACAAGGCCCCCCGCGGCGCGCGCGGGGCGGTGCGCGGCTGGCTGATCGTGCTGTTCCTGATGGTGATGGCGATGATCGCCGTGGGCGGCGCCACGCGGCTGACCGACAGCGGCCTGTCGATCACCGAATGGCGCCCCGTCACCGGCGCCCTGCCCCCGATGACGGCCGAGGCCTGGGCGGCCGAGTTCGACAAGTACCGCCAGATCCCGCAATACCAGCTGGTCAACAAGGGCATGAGCCTCGAGGAGTTCCAGTTCATCTACTGGTGGGAATGGGGCCACCGGCAGCTGGGCCGGCTGATCGGGCTGGTCTGGGGCCTGGGGTTCCTGTTCTTCTGGGCCACGAAACGCATCCCGCCGGGCTGGACGGGGCGGCTTTTGTTCATCGGGGCGCTGGGGGGGCTGCAAGGCGCCATCGGCTGGTGGATGGTGGCCAGCGGCCTGACGGGGGAAATGGTGCGCGTGGCCTCCTACCGGCTGGCCACCCACCTGGGGCTGGCCTTCGTGATCCTAGGGTTCATCGCCTGGTATGTCTTTCTTCTCGGCCGCAGCGAAGCCGACCTGATGCAGGCCCGCCGCGGGCGCGACGCGCGGCTGTTTTCCATGACGACGGGGCTCATGCACTTTGCCTTCCTGCAGATCCTGCTGGGCGCGCTGGTGGCGGGCATCGACGCCGGCCGGGCCTTTCCGACCTGGCCGGACATGAACGGCGAATTCTTCCCCTCCAACGCGCTTTACGTGCCCGATGGCGGGCCGCTCTGGCGCGCCTTCTTCGAAAACGAAGGGCTGGTGCAGTTCCTGCACCGCATGTCGGGCTATGCGCTGTTCGCCTTCGGCCTCGTCGTGTGGCTGCGCGGGCGCCGCTCGCCGCACCTGACCACGCGGCGTGCGTTCGACTGGATGGCGGTGATGCTGTTCGGGCAGATGGTGCTGGGCATCGTCACCGTGCTGACATCGGCCCACCTGCATGTTGCGCTGACCCACCAGATCGGTGCGGTCGTTCTCTGGGTGCTGATCCTGCGGGCGCGGCACATGGCCCAATACCCCGTGGCGGGGTCGATCGCGAAAGGCACCGCATGAGCACCGCAGACCTGCTGGCCTTCCAGCGCGAGACCGAGGCGCTGGCCCAGATCGCCGGCCGGCTCGGCTGGGATCGGGAAACCATGATGCCCCGCGGCGCCGCCGCACACCGGGCCGAGGAAATCGGCGCGCTCGAAGGCGTGCTGCACGCCCGCCGCACCGATCCGCGCATCGCCGCCTGGCTGGATGCGGCCGTTCCCGCGGACGCGGCGCAGGCCGCGCAACTGCGCCACATCCGGCGCGACTACGCCCGCCACAGCCGCATTCCCGCCCGGCTGGCCCAGGAACTGGCGCGGCTGACCAGCCTGGCCCAGGGCATCTGGGCCGAGGCGCGCGCGCGCGACGACGTGGCGCATTTCCTGCCCACGCTGCACCAGGTTGTGGCGCTGAAGCGCGAGGAGGCCGCCGCCCTGGCCGATGGCAGCAACACCGGTCTTTACGACGCGCTGCTCGACGATTATGAACCCGGCGCCAGCGCCGACTGGATCGCCGGCGTCTTCGGCCGGATGCGCCCGCGGCTGGTCGCCTTGCGCGAACGCGTGCTGGCCGCCCCCGCCCCCGAGCCCCTGCGCGGCGAATACCCGGCCGAACAGCAGATGCGCATCGCCCGCGATCTGGCCACCGCCTTCGGCTACGACTGGACGCGCGGCCGGCTGGACCTGGCCGTGCACCCGTTTTCCTCCGGGTCGGGCAACGATGTGCGCATCACCACCCGGGTCAACGAAGCCGACCCCTTCAACTGCTTCTATTCCACCATCCACGAAGTCGGCCATGCCGCCTACGAACAGAACGTGGACCAGGCCTTCCTGTTCACGCCGCTGGGGCGCGGGGTGTCGATGGGGGTGCACGAAAGCCAGAGCCGCAGCTACGAAAACCAGCTCGGCCGCAGCCGCGCCTTCACCGGCTGGCTGTTCCGCCGCATGCAGGCCGAAGGCTGCGCGCTGAACCTGACCAGCCCCGAGGCGTTCTACCGCGCCGTCAACCGCGTGCAGCCCGGCTTCATCCGCACCGAGGCCGACGAGGTGCATTACAACCTGCACATCATGCTGCGCTTCGACCTGGAACGCGCGCTGATCGCGGGCGATCTGGCGGTGGCCGATCTGGAAGCGGCGTGGAATGATCGATTCCTGCAGGATTTCGGGGTGATGGTGGATCGCCCGTCGCATGGAATGTTGCAGGATGTGCATTGGTCGGTCGGCCTGTTCGGCTATTTCCCGACCTATTCGCTGGGCAACATCTATGCCGGCTGCCTGATGAAGGCGCTGCGCGCCGACCTGCCGGGGCTGGATGCCGACCTCGCGCGCGGCGATACCTCGGCCGCGACGGGCTGGATGCGCGACCGGCTGCAGCGTTTCGGGGCCTTGCGCGAACCGCGCGCCACGGTGGCCCATGCCTGCGGCTTCGACCCCGACGAAGGCCCGTTGCTGGATTACCTCGACGCCAAGTTCGCCGACCTCTACCGGCTCTGAGGCGATGACCCCGCCCGAGCTTCTGGCACGCGGCCGCGCGGTCTGGGCGCTGGCGCTGGGGCAGACGCTGGGCTACGCCTGCCTGTTCTACATCTTTCCCGGTCTGGTGCTGTTCTGGACGCGCGATCTGGGCTGGTCGAAATCCACCCTCGCGGGGGGGCCGATGCTGGCGATCCTGATCTCGGCGGCGCTGGCGCCGGTGATGGGGCGACTGGTCGATCGTGGCCGCGGCCCCGAGGCGATGGCCGCCGGCGCCTTGCTGGGGGCGCTGGCGCTGGCGGGCATGGCGCTGGTGCAGACGCCGGGGCAATGGCTTGCGGTCTGGGCGCTGAACGGCGTGGCGCAGGCCGCCTGTCTTTACGAGGTGTGCTTTGCCTTTCTGATCCGCCGCCTCGGCCCGGCGGCGCGCAGCGCGATCATCCGGGTGACGCTGCTGGCGGGCTTTGCCTCGACGCTGGCCTTTCCGGCCTTTGCGGCGGTTGCGGGCGCCTTCGGCTGGCGGGCGGCGGTCTGGGGCGCGGCGGGGCTGATGGCGGCGGCGGTGGTGCCCTTGCACCTGTGGGGGGCCCTTGCCCTGCGGCGCGCCGGCGCGCCGCCGCAGCCCCGCATGGCCGCCGGCGCCGCGGCACCGGCCTGGCGGGCGCCGGCCTTCTGGCTGCTGGCGCTGGTCTTTGCGCTGGCCAGCCTCAATCACTGGATGGTGATGAGCTTTCTGGTGCCGATCCTCGTGGGGCAAGGCCAGCCGGAGCCCCTCGCGGTGTTCGCCGCGGCCTGCGTCGGGCCGGCGCAGGTGGTCGGGCGGCTGGTGCTGATGCGCTGGGAAGCCCGCATCGGCAATGCCCGCGCCACCGCGATCACGCTGGGGGCGCTGGTGGTGGCGGCGGGCCTGCTGGCGGCCAGCGGCAGCGGGGCGGCGGTGGTGCTGGCTTACGTCGGGCTGCAAGGCGCCGCGATGGGCATCCTGACCATCCTGCGCCCGGTGTTGATCGCCGATGCGATGGGCCCCGACAATTACGGCGCCGTCGCCGGGGCCATCCAGATGCCGGCGCTGGTGGCCGGCGCCGTCGCGCCGATGCTGGGCGCGCTGTTGCTGGAAGGCCCGGGGCTGTGGTCGCTGATGCTGGCCAGCGGCGGCTTCACGCTCGCCGCCGCCGCGGCGATGCGCGTGCTCAGGGCGCGATGATCGGGGTGGCCTTCAGCGTCGCCGCACGCGGTTCCAGCCCGACGAAGGCCGAGCCTTCCTCGAACCACGACCGCGGCGCCGGGGCGCCCCACAGCGTCTGGCGCTGCGGATCCTTCAGATCCCAGCGGATCGGCTCCAGATCCGGGTCGCAGGTCTGGTAGTCGGAACAGTAGATCTCGATCCGGTGGCCGTCGGGGTCGCGGATGTACAGGAAAAACGCGTTGGAAATGCCGTGCCGCCCCGGCCCGCGTTCGATATGTGCAACCCAGCCGGTGGTGGCCATCAGGTCCAGCAGGTCGATGATGTTCAGGGGCGTCGGCACCCAGAACGCCGTATGGTGCAACCGCGGCCCCGTCCCGTTGGTAAAGGCCATGTCGTGCACGCCGCCCTTGCGGTGCAACCACGCGGCCCACAGCCGCCCCGTGCCTTCGTCCTCGGTGTATTCCGTCACGCGAAAGCCCATGTCGTTCCAGAACGCGACCGAGGCATCGACATCGGGGCTGAAGGTGTTGAAATGGTCGATCCTGAGCGGCTTGACCCCGCGATACAGCGCGTATTTCTGGTGGATGGGCGGCAGACGGTCCATATGGGCGTAAAACTCCAGCGGCACCCCGAACAGGTCCGAGGTGCGCAAGGTCCGGCCCTGATGCGGGCGCGCCACCCATTCTGTCGGCCGCCCCCGCGCCGCGAACCAGGCCTGCGCGCGGTCCAGGTCGGCCTCGTCCCAGACCTTGAAGCCCAGCACCTCCACCCCCGGCGCCTCGGCCCCGTGCAGCACGATGCAGTGGTGGCCGCGCTCCTCCATCGCGCGCAGATACAAGGAACCGGCCGTCTCGTCCGTCACCTGCAGGCCCAGCGTATCGACGTAAAAGGCGCGGGCCTTGCCCATGTCGGTCACGCGGTATTCGACGTGGCTCAGACGCACGGTGTTGAAATCGGGGTAAAGGTTGGGGGCGGGAACCGGCATCTCAGCCTCCGAGCTTGGGGATGGCGTGGGCAAGGGTGGCAAAGGCCACGTTCTTGGTTTCCATGTAGAAATCGAACGACCAGTCGCCGCCGTCGCGGCCGATGCCGCTGCACTTGACCCCGCCGAAGGGCGTGGGCAGGTGGCGCAGGTTTTCCGAGTTCACCCAGATCATGCCCGCCTGCATCGCATCGGTCATGCGCAAGGCGCGCGTCAGGTCGTTGGTCCACAGATAGCCGGCCAGCCCGTATGGCACGTCGTTGGCCAGCGCCAGCGCCTCGGCCTCGTCCGCAAAGGGTATCGCCGTCAGCACCGGGCCGAAGATTTCTTCCTGCGCGATCGCCATGTCGTTGCGCGCCCCCGTGAACAGCGTAGGGCGCACATAGCAGCCCGGGCCCGGCACCTTTTCGCCCCCCGTGGCCACCGTGGCGCCTTCGGCCCGGGCCTTCTCGAAATAGCCCAGCACCTTGGCCTCGTGTTCGGGGTGGATCAGCGGGCCGATGACCGTTTTGGGGTCCAGCGGGTGCCCGATGGGAATGCGCGCGGCCTTTTCCGCCACCACGGCGCAGAATTGGTCATGGACCGACGCCTCGACCAGCAGCCGGCTGGAGGAGGTGCAGCGTTCGCCGTTGAGCGAATAGATCATGAAGACCGCGGCATCCGCCGCCCGGTCCAGATCGGCATCGGCAAACACGATCACCGGGTTCTTGCCGCCCAGCTCGAAATGCACCCGTTTCAGCGTGGCCGCCCCCTGCGCCATGATCCGGCTGCCGGTGCGCGATTCGCCCACGAAGCCGATCGCCCGGATCAGCGGATGTTCCGTCAGCGCGCGGCCCGCATCTTCGCCCATGCCGTTCACCAGGTTCCACACGCCGGGCGGCAAGCCGGCGCCTTCGGCAATTTCCAGCAGCAGCCGGGCGGTCAGCGGGCTGAACTCGGCCGGCTTGTGCACCACCGTGCAGCCCGCGGCCAGCGCCGGCGCGATCTTCCAGGTGGACAGCATGAACGGCGTGTTCCACGGCGTGATGATGCCGACCGGCCCGATGGGGGCGCGGCTGGTCACGTTCATCTGGCCGGGGCCGAACAGCGACTTGCCGTCGCGCGCTTCGGGCGCCTTGTCGGCGAAAAAGCGAAAGTTCTCGGCCCCCCGCAGCGCCGCCTTGGACATGAATCGCAGCGCCTGCCCGGTATCGAGGCATTCCAGAAAGGCGATTTCCTCGGCCCGCGCCTCGATGGCATCGGCAATGCGGTGCAACAGCTTGCGCCGTTTCGCCCCGTCCATCCGCGCCCAGTCGCCAAAGGCCGCCTGCGCCGCCTGCGCCGCCTGGTCGATATCGGCCGCCCCCCCGCGCGCCACCCGCGCCAGCACCGACCCGTCCACCGGCGTGATGCTTTCGAACCAGCCCAGTTCGCCGGGCACGTCCTGCCCGGCGATCCGGTTCATCACCCCGCCTTCGGCAAGCCGTTGCAGATAGCCGTTCGCGCGCGCCAGATTGGCCGCCAGTTCCGGGGATTGCGCTGCCATGATGCCCTCCGTATTCATTAACACGTTAATGTTAAGCGCGATGCCCGTCAATCCTCGGCATCTTGCGGCGGCGCGCAATCCGATATTAAACATGTGCATGAACGCCGAGAAACCCGAGTTCCTGCCCACCGACGTGCGCCACTCGCTGCCGATGGCCCTGCTGCGGGCGCGCGAGGCGGTGATGCGCCAGTTCCGCCCCATGCTCGAAGCGCACGGGGTCAACGAACAGCAATGGCGCGTGCTGCGCGTGCTGGCCGAGGCCGACGATCTGGACGCCTCCGAGGTCGCGGCGCGCGCCAATATCCTGGCGCCGTCGCTGACGCGGATGATCCGCTCCATGACCGACCGCGGCCTGATCGAACGCGACCGCGACGCGACCGACGCCCGCCGCGTGCTGTTGCGCATCGCGCCGGCCGGCATGGCGGTGATCCGCGCCGCCAGCCCCGAATCGCGCCGCATCTACCGCGAGATCGAAGCGGCCTTCGGCCCCGACCGCATGGAACAGCTTGTCACGCTTCTGAACGCGCTGAGCGCGCTGCACCCCGGCGATCCGGCCGAGGATTGAACGCCGCCCCCGCGGTTCTATATTGTGCAGGCGTGAGCAAGCCGCTACACGCCCCCCCGCGCACGTCCGCGCACTTTCGACCCCCGTTGCCGGAAGGGCCTGCCATGCTCCCCACCCCTTGCTATGTCATCGACAAGGCACGCCTGCTGCCCAACATGGAAAAGATCGCCTGGCTGCGCGAAGCCTCGGGCGCGAAATCGCTGCTGGCGCTGAAATGCTTTGCCACCTGGGGCGTGTTCGACTTCATGTCGCGCTACATGGACGGCACCACCTCCAGCTCGCTTTACGAGGTGAAGCTGGGGCGCGAGAAGTTTCCGGGCGAAACCCACGCCTATTCGGTCGCCTATGCGCCCGACGAGATCGACGAGGTGCTGGCCAGCTCCGACAAGATCATCTTCAACACCATCGGCCAGCTCGACCGCTTCGATGCGGTGTCGGCCGGGCACGTGCGCGGGCTGCGGGTGAACCCGGGGGTGTCCACCTCGGGCTTCGATCTGGCCGACCCGGCGCGCCCGTTTTCCCGCCTGGGCGAACACGACCCCGAACGCCTCGCCGCCGTGGCCGACCGCGTGACCGGCTTCATGTTCCACAACAACTGCGAAAACGCCGATTTCGGCCGCTTCGATGCGATGCTGGGGCATATCGAACAGCGTTTCGGCTTTCTGATCCGGCAGATGAAGTGGATTTCGCTGGGCGGCGGCATCCATTTCACCGGCGAAGGCTACCCGCTGGACAAGCTCGCCGACCGGCTGAAGCGGTTTGCCGACGACAACGGCGTGCAGGTCTATCTGGAACCGGGCGAGGCCGCGATCACCAATTCGGCGACGCTGGAGGTGACGGTTCTCGATACGCTCTACAACGGCAAGAACCTGGCCATCGTGGACAGCAGCATCGAGGCGCACATGCTCGACCTGCTGATCTACCGCATCAGCGCCAAGATGGCCCCGAACGAAGGCCCGCACGAATGGATGGTCTGCGGCAAGTCCTGCCTTGCCGGCGACATCTTCGGCGAGTTCCGCTTTGCCGAACCGCTGAAACCCGGCGACCGGCTCAGCATCCAGGACGCGGCCGGTTACACGATGGTCAAGAAGAACTGGTTCAACGGGGTCAAGATGCCCGCCATCGCCGTGCGCGAACTGGACGGCAGCATCACCCTGCAACGCGCCTTCGGCTACGACGAATTCGTGGCCGCCCTGTCGTGACCCCGTCACGCAACTGACGTAACCCCGAAATCCCCAAGGAGGTGCATGGGCGAAATGAAACGCAATGTCCTGATCATCGGCGCCGGAGGCGTGGCCCAGGTCGTGGCGCACAAATGCGCGCAGAACAACGACGTGCTGGGCGACATCCACATCGCATCGCGCACCGTCTCGAAGGCCGAGGCGATTCTGGCCAGCGTGCGCGAAAAAGGCAGCCTGAAGGTTCAGGGCGCGTTGCAGGCCCATGCGGTGAACGCCCGCGACACCGCCGAGGTGGCCGATCTCATCCGGAAAACCGGGGTGCAGATCGTCATCAACGTGGCGCAGGCCTTCGTCAACATGCCGGTGCTGGACGCCTGCATCGAAACCGGCGTGGCCTACATGGATACCGCCATCCATGAGGAGCCGGAAAAGATCTGCGAATCCCCGCCCTGGTATGCCAACTACGAATGGAAGCGGCGCGAGGCTTGCGCCAAGGCCGGCGTGACCGCGATTCTGGGCGTGGGCTTCGACCCCGGCGTGGTGAATGCCTACGCCCGGCTTGCCATCGACGACTACGTGCCCGAACCGAAGTCGATCGACATCATCGACATCAACGCCGGCTCGCACGGGCGCTGGTTCTCCACCAACTTCGACCCCGAGATCAACTTCCGCGAATTCACCGGCACGGTCTATTCCTGGCAGAACGGCGCCTGGCAGGCGAACCGGATGTTCGAGGTGGGCCAGACCTGGGACATGCCGGTTGTCGGCCCGCAAAAGACCTACATGACCGGCCATGACGAGGTGCACAGCCTTGCCACCCGTTACCCGCAGGCCGACGTGCGGTTCTGGATGGGCTTTTCGGACCATTACATCAACGTCTTCACCGTGCTGAAGAACCTCGGGCTCCTGTCCGAACAGCCGGTGAAGACCGCCGAAGGGCTGGAGGTCGTGCCGCTCAAGGTGGTCAAGGCCGTGCTGCCCGACCCCTCGTCGCTGGCCCCCGACTATACCGGCAAGACCTGCATCGGCACGCTGGTCAAGGGCACGCGCGATGGCCAGCCTGCCGAAGTGCTGATCTACAACGTCGCCGACCACAAGGAGGCGTATCTGGAGGTCGGCAGCCAGGGCATCAGCTACACCGCCGGCGTGCCGCCGGTGGCCGCCGCCATGCTGATCGCCGACGGCACCTGGGATGTCGGCGCCATGCGCAACGTCGAGGAGCTGGACCCCAAGCCCTTCCTCGCCCTGCTCAACCGCATCGGGCTGCCGACCAGCATCCGCGATGCCCAGGGCGACCGCCCGCTGACCTTCTAGGCGGGCGCACGCCGACGTGACCCGGGGCGGCGCGCGCGCCCCGGGTTTTCTGCGGCGGCCGCATTGCGGCCGGGCCGCCTGCGTGGCAGGATCGCGCTGTTGGGTTCGGGGGGCTGCGTGCGGTTGGGATCGGGTCTGTTCGGGTGGGCGCCGCTGGCGCTGGCGGCCGTGGTCGCCTTTCCGGCCAATGGGCTCGATGCGGTCACCTTTTCGCTGCCCGGCGCCTCGGACGATCTGGCCGCCAGCCTGCGCGGCGCCTCGCTGACCGAGGCGGCGCGGCGCGAAGGCAGTGCCGACGCGCAAGAGGTCTTCGCCGCCGCCCGCGCCGATTACGGCCGCCTGCTGGGCGCGCTTTACGCCGCCGGGCATTACTCGGGCACCATCTCGATCCGCATCGACGGGCGCGAGGCCGCCGACATCGCGCCCTTGAACGCGCCCGCCCGCATCGGCACCGTGGCCATCGAGGTGCGACCCGGCCCCGCCTTCGCCTTCGGCCGGGCCGAGGCGGCGCCGCTGGCCCCCGGCACCCGCCTGCCGCCCGACTTCGCGCCGGGGCGCGTGGCGCAATCGGGCACCATCCGCGCCGCTGCCGAAGCCGCGGTCGATGGCTGGCGCGCCGCCGGCCATGCCAAGGCCGCCGTCGGCGCCCAGTCGCTGACCGCCGACCACCCGCGCGCGGTGCTGGATGCCCGGCTGACGATGGCCCCCGGCCCGCAGGCGCGGTTCGGGCGACTGACGTTCACCGGCCAGGCCCGCATGCGCGAGGCGCGGCTGCACAAGATCGCCGGCTTGCCGCAGGGCGCCGTCTATTCGCCCGACGAATTGCGCAAGGCCGCCGACCGGCTGCGCCGCACCGGCGTGTTCCGCTCGGTCGCGCTGGCAGAGGCCGAAACCCTCGGCCCCGGCAACACGCTGGACGTGACCGCCACCGTGGTGGAAATGCCCTGGCGCCGGCTGGGCTTCGGCGCCGAACTCACCAGCACCGAAGGCGCCACGCTTTCGGCCTTCTGGCTGCATCGCAACCTGAACGGCGGGGCCGAACGCCTGCGGATCGAGGCCGAGGCGACGCAGATCGGCCTGAACGACGGCGGCATCGACTGGCGCCTCGGGGCCGAGCTGCAGCGCCCCGCCACCTTCACCCCCGACACCACCGCCCGCCTCACCCTGCAATTCCAGCGCGAACAGTCGCGCCAAAGCCGGATCGACAGCTTCGATTTCGGCTTCGGGGTCACGCACATCTTTTCCGACAGCCTGACCGCGCGGGCCGACATCGTCTATTCGCTGACCCGTGCGTCCGACACGCTGGGGCGGCGCGATTTTCGCAACCTGTCCTTGCCGCTCGGCCTGACCTGGGACCGGCGCGACGACAAGCTCGACCCCCGCCGCGGCTTCTGGATCGATGCCGAGGCCAAGCCTTTCCTCGGCTTCGGCACCACCGGGTCGGGCCTGCGCGCCAGGCTGGACCTGCGCGGCTTTCAGCCGCTGGGCAGCCGCGTGGTGCTGGCCGGGCGGCTGCAAGGCGGCATCATCGCCGGGGCCGGGCTGCTGGACGTGCCGCGCGACGACCTGTTCTGGTCGGGCGGCGGCGGCACGGTGCGCGGCCAGCCCTTCCGCTCGCTCGGGGTGAATGTCGGCCGCATGATGACCGGCGGCACGCAATTCGTCGGCGGTTCGGTGGAACTGCGCGGCAAGGCGACCGACAGCATCGGCGTGGTGGGCTTTTTCGACTACGGCCGCATCACCGACAGCCGCTTTACCGCCGCCCCCGCCAGCAACTGGCACGCCGGCGCCGGGTTGGGCCTGCGCTATGCCACCCCGGTCGGCCCCCTGCGGCTCGACATCGCGGCACCGGCAGGCGGGCGCAAGGGCGACGGGGTGCAATTCTACCTCGGCATCGGGCAGGCCTTCTGATGCGGCGCGCGCTGGCCCTTGCCTTGTGCCTTCTGCCCCTGACCGCCACCGCGCAGGATGGCGGCGACCGCGGCTTTCTGACCCGCCTGCTGGAGGACAACCTGTCCGGCGCCGGGCGCGAGGTGCGCATCGAAGGGTTCGAAGGCGCGCTGTCCTCCAGCGCGCGCATCGCCGAACTGACCATCGCCGACGCCGGCGGGGTCTGGCTGCGCCTGACCGGCGTTGCGCTGGACTGGAACCGCGGCGCGCTGCTTTCGGGCCGGATCGAGGTCGAAAAGCTCAGCGTGTCCGAAATCGTGCTCGACCGTCTGCCGCCGGCCGACCCGAACGCCCTGCCCAGCCCCGAGGCGGTGCCCTTTGCGCTGCCCGACCTGCCGGTGTCGGTCAAGCTCGGGCAAATCAGCGCCGGCAGCATCCGCCTTGGCGCGCCGGTGCTGGGCCAGCCGGTGGTGGCGCGGCTGCTGGCCTCGGCCGACCTGGCGGGCGGGCAAGGCGCGGCGACGCTGCAACTCGACCGCACCGATGCCGGCGGGTCGCTGCGGCTGGCGGGGTCTTTCGCCAACGACACCCGGCGCCTCGCGCTGGACCTGGCGGTGCAGGAACCCCCCGGCGGGCTGGCGGCCGGGCTGCTGGGCCTGCCCGGAGCGCCGTCGCTGGCGCTGAACATTTCCGGCCAGGGCCCGATCGACAATTTCGAGGCCGTGGTCTCGCTGGCCAGCGGCGGGCAGGACCGGCTGTTCGGCGCGGTCCGGCTGGCCGCCACCGAAGACGGCGGCAGCGGCTTTCGCGCCGACCTGAAAGGCGACGTGTCGCCCTTGTTCCTGCCCGACTACCAGGCCTTTTTCGGCCCCGGCGTGCGCCTGCTGGCCGAAGGCCGCCGCACCGCCGCCGGCGCGATCGACCTTTCGGCGCTGCAGGTGCAATCGGCCGCCTTGCAGGTGCAAGGCGCGGCGCAGATTGCGGCCGACGGCCTGCCCGAACGGCTGGACCTGTCGCTCGACCTCGGCAGCCCGGACGGGGCGCCGGTGCTGTTGCCGCTGGCCGGCGACCCGGTGCGCGTCGGCGGCGCGCGCCTGCGGCTCGGCTACGATTCGCGCCAGCAAGGCGAAGGCTGGCGGCTCGACGGCACCCTCGAGGGGCTCGATGCCCCCGCCTTGCAGGCCGAGCGGCTGGCGCTGAAAGGCAGCGGGCGCATCGCCCGCCGGCCGGGCGGCGCGCGCGCCCTGGGCGGCACGCTCGACCTCGACGGCGCGGGCCTCGCGCTGGCCGACCCGGCGCTGGCGCAGATGCTGGGCGATGCGCTGACCGGCCAGGCACGGTTCCACTGGGCCGACGGCGCGCCGCTGGCGCTGTCGCAACTGACGCTTGCCGGCACCGGCTACGCGCTCGAAGGCGCGGCACAGATCGCGGGGCCGGTCACCGGCCTGACCATCGACGGCACCCTGACCGCCGAGGTGCAGGACATGGCCCGCCTGTCCTCCTTTGCCGGGCGGCCCTTGCGCGGCGTGGCCCGGGTGGGCTGGGCCGGCGCGCTGACCCCGCTGTCGGGCGCCTTCGACGGGGTGGCCAGCGTGCAGGGCCGCGACCTGCGCCTGGGCCAGCCGCAGGCCGATGCGCTGCTGGCGGGCGACAGCGAAATCCGCCTCGATGCCGCCCGCGGCCCCGATGGCCTGCACATCCGCGCGCTGCAGGCCACGGCGCGCAGCCTGCGCCTGTCGGGCAGCGGGTGGGTGCGCTCCTCGGGCCCCGATCTGGCGCTGGACCTCGACCTGTCCGACCTGTCTGTGCTGGGCGAGGGGCTGGGCGGGCAACTGGCGGCCCGGGCGCAGCTTGCCGGCACCTCGCTGGCCGACGACCTGCAACTGGACCTTGCCGGCACCGGGCGCGACCTGCGCCCCGGCATCCCCGAGGCCGATGGCCTGCTGCGCGGCACCACCGACCTTGCCGTGACCGCCGGCTACAGGCAGGGCGTGCTGCGGCTGGACCGCGCCCGGGTCGGCGGCACCACCTGGGCCATCACCGCCAGCGGCGCGCTGGATGATACCGTGCGCAACCTGACCGCCGCCCTGCGGTTCGACGACCTGTCGCTGGCCGGCCCGGGCTATGCCGGGCGCCTGCAGGCCGATGTCGCCTATGCCCTGGCCGGCGGGCGCGAAACCGCGGATCTCACGGCGCGCGCCAGCGGCCTGGCCACCCGCAACCCGCAAGCCGACGCCCTGCTGCGCGGCGCCACCACCCTTGCCGCCCGCGCCAGCCGCGAGGACGGCGTGATCCGGGTGGAAAACCTGGCGCTCGACACACCCCAACTGACCGCCCGCGCCAGCGCCAGCCAGACCGGCGCCAACCGCCGGCTGGACCTGACCGCCCGCCTGGCCGATCTGGCCCTGCTGGTGCCCGGCGTGCCGGGGCCGCTGAACGTCGCGGGCCGCATCGACGAAACCGCCGGCCGCCTCACGCTGGACCTGAACGCCACCGGCCCCGGCGGCATCGCGGCCGAGGTCGCCGGCACCGCGGCGGCCGACCTTTCGACCACCGCCTTGCGCGCCACCGGCAGCGCCGATGCCGCGCTGGCCAACGCCTTTCTCGGCCCGGTGGCGGTGCGCGGGCCGCTGCGCTTCGACCTTGCGCTGAACGGCCGCCCCTCGCTCGCCGCGCTTTCCGGCAGCGTGGCGCTGTCGGGCGGGCGGCTGACGCTGGCCGACCCGCCCTTTGCCTTTTCCGGCGTCGGCGCCACCGTCACCCTGTCGGGCGGGCGGGCGCAGATCGCGGCCGAGGCCACATCCGACACCGGCGGGCGGCTGGCCGTCAGCGGCCCGGTCGGGCTGACCGCGCCCTTTGCCGGCGACCTGGCCATCACCCTCGACGGCCTCGTGCTGCGCGACCCCAACCTGTATCAGACCCGCGCCAACGGCCGGCTGACCGTTTCCGGCCCGCTGACGGGGGGCGCGCGCATTGCCGGGCAGATCGCGCTGGGCGACACCGAACTGCGCATCCCCTCGTCGGGCCTCGGCGGCATCGCCGCCATCCCCGAGCTGCGCCACCTCGGCGAACCGGCGGCCGTGCGCCAGACCCGCGCCCGCGCCAGCCTGCTGGAGCCCGGCGGCGCCACCGCCGCCCCGGCGCGCGCCTTTGCGCTGGATGTCGCCATCTCGGCGCCGAACCGGGTGTTCATCCGCGGCCGGGGCCTCGATGCCGAACTGGGCGGCGCCTTCCGCATCGCCGGCACCACCGCGGCCGTCGTGCCCTCGGGCGGGCTGGAACTGATCCGCGGGCGGCTCGACCTGCTGGGCAAGCGCTTTGCCTTCACCGAAGGCTCGGTCCAGATGGAAGGCAGCCTGACCCCCACCCTCCGCCTTGTCGCCACCACCGACACCATCGACGGCAGCGCCAGCGTCATCGTCGATGGCCCGGCCGATGCGCCCGGCATCCGCTTCCTCTCCAACCCCGAACTGCCCGAGGAAGAGGTCGTGGCCCGCCTGCTGTTCGGCCGCGGGCTGACCAGCCTGACCCCGGTGCAGGCCGCGCAACTGGCCTCGGCCGTGGCCACGCTGACCGGGCGCGGCGGCGGCGGCGTGGTGGACCGGCTGCGCAAGTCCTTCGGGCTCGACGATTTCGACGTGTCGGCGGCCGAAGGCGGCGCTGCGGCCGTGCGCGCCGGCAAGTATCTGACCGAAAACGTCTATGTCGATCTCAAGCTCGACGCCGACGGCAAGTCGGAAGTGTCGATCAACCTCGACCTGTCGCCTTCGGTCACCGTGCGCGGCCGCAGCGGCGGCGACGGCGGCACCGGCATCGGCATCCACTTCGAACGCGATTACTGAAGCCCGGCGCCAAGCGACCGAGGCCGGCCCCGGGCGCCACAGCCGCAGCCGCCGCCGCTGCGCCGGCTGCCGCTAGGGCGTCTGGCGCGCCAGGTCGGCCGTGGTGCGGGCCGGGTCGGCGCGCTCGTCCGCCGCAGGGTCCGGCGCCGGCCCGGTTTGCGGCTCCGACTCCGGCTCGGGCGCGGCCGGGCGCCCCACGATCAGCGGCAGCATCTCGGTCTGCGTGGCGCTCGGGCCGGTGGTTTCGGGCGGTTCCTTCCAGGCCAGCGTGTCGAAGCCGCCGCAGTTGTCGCAGACCGGGCCCCAATGGGCGTGAATGGCATGGCAGGTCTCGCACACCCACTGCGGCCCGCGCGGCGCGGTCAGCGCCCGCGCCAGCCAGCCGCGCACCACCGCATCGTCGGCGCCGGTGCCGCGTTCGATCGCCGCCATGATGGTCAGCGCCCGCGCGGTGGGGTGGCGCGACACCAGGTCGCCCAGCGCCCGGCGCGCGGCCGGGAAATCCTCGGCGGCGATGTGCAGTTCGGCCATCAGCAGGCGGGTTTCGTCGTGGTCGGGGTTGATGTCGGTCAGCGTGCGAAAGCGCCGCACGCGGTCGGCCGGGGTTTCCTCGGGGGCGATTTCGGCAAAGGCGGCCGCCAGGTCGGGGTGGGGCTGCGCCTCCCAGGCCTTGCGCAGCACCTTGGCGGCGGCCTTGGGGTTGCCCTGCGCGATGTAGCTGCGCGCGGCCATCGCCGCGGCGGGAATCAGGTCGGGGCTGGCCTTGTTGGCGGCAATCGCCGCCTCGCGCGCCTCGATGCTGCTGGTGTCGTCCAGCAGCACCTTCGCCTCCTGCAAGGCCAGCACGGCATCGCGCCGCTTCCACACGTCGCGCGGCAGCGCCCCGGCCTTCAGCTTGGCACCCAGCGTCAGCCGCGCCCCGCGCCAGTCCTGCGCGCCGGCCTGCAGTTTCAGCAGCGCATCCTGGGTTTCGGCGTGTTTGGGCTTCAGCGCAAAGGCCTTTTCCGCCAGCTTCATCGCCGTGGCGGTGTCGCCTTGCGCCAGTTTCAGCTGCATCAGCCCGCGGATGCCCACGAAACGGCTGCGCGGGTCGTCCAGCAGCGCCTTCCAGGCGGCTTCGGCGCGGGCGGTATCGCCCAGGGCGGTGGCGGCCTCGGCCGTCACCAGGCTGGTGATCTCGGGGCGGCCCAGCAGCTTTTCGGCCTTGGCCGCCCGCGCCATCGCCACCCGCGCCTCGCCCGAGGCCAGGGCCAGCATCGCCTCGGACAAGGCGGCATAGCCGCGCCGCTCGCGGTTGCGGTCGAAATAGCGCGACAGCGCGGTTTCGTCGCCGGTCAGAAAGGCCACCACCGCCAGCACCAGGCCGATCAGCCGCAGCACCAGCCAGACCGCCACCACCAGCACCACCGCCGCGATCGCCGCCTGCAACGGGCCCAGCGTCACCTCGTAGCCCAGCATGGCGATGCGGATGCCGCCATCGGTTTGCGACAACAGCGCCGCCCCCCAGGTCAGCGCGGCCACCACCGCGAAGAAGATCAGGGCCTTTGCCAGGGACCAGAGCATCGGGCGTCTCCTTACTTCGCGTCCAGATCGGCGGCCAGAGCGGCCAGGGCGGCGGCGGCGGCCGCGCGGGTATCGGCCAGCGCGCGCCATTCGGCCAGCGCGGGGGCGGCTTCGGGTGGCAGCTTGTCCAGCTCGGCCAGGGTGGCGGGCAGGTCGCCGGCGCGCAAGGCGGCCTCGGCGCGCGACAGCACCGCGTCGGGGTCGTCGCCTTCGCGCGGCGCGGTCGAGCGCAACCCCGTCTGCGCCTTCAGGAAACTGCCCAGCCGGTCGGCCAGCGGCGCCCCCTCGGCAGGTCGCACCGTGGCGGCCAGCGCCGCCCGCGCCGCATCGGGAAAGCCCGCCTGCAATTCGGCCAGCGTGGGCAGCCCGGCGGCATGGTCGGCCAGCGCCGCCGGCACCGCCAGCCCCGCCGCGCCCAGGTCGGCCAGCGCGGCCTCATAGCTGCCGCCGGCCTCCAGCGCGGCCTGCACCCGCAGAATCGCCCCCCGCGCCACGGCGGCGCGGGCGGTGGCCTCGGCCTGGGCGCGCAAGGTGTCGGCCTCGGCCCGCATCGCCTCGGCCCGGGCTTCGGCGGCAGCCCTTTCGGCCTCGGCGGCGGCCTTCATCGCCTCCAGCTCCTGCGCCACGGCGCTTTGGCGCGGAATCGCGGCCAGCTCGGCGCGCAAGGCCGCCAGTTCGGCTTGCAGCGGGCCGATGTCGGGCACCGCCGGCGCGGCCTGCCGCAACGCCTCGATCTCGGCGCGCAAGGCCGCGAGTTCGGCCGGATCGATCCCGGCCGGGTCCGGGGCGGGCGGCGCCGCAGCCAGGCTTTCCAGCCGCGCTTCCACCGCCGCCAGCCGGTCGGCGAGGCCGGCGTCGGCCACCGGCGCCGTCAGCTCGGCCAGCTTGCGATCCTGCGCGGCCAGGCGCTGTTCGAGGGCGGCAATCGCCTGCGTCGGCGCCGCCAGCGGCCAGCCTTGCGGCACCGCCTGCGCCAGCACGAATCCGGCAAAGGCCGCGACCACCCCGCCCAGCACCGGCAACAGCGGGTTGGCCCGCGCCGGGGGCGGGGCCGGCGGGGCCGCGCGCTCGGGTTCCGGCTCGGGTTCCGGCTCGGGCGCAGGTTCCGCCGCACGCTCGGGTTCCGCCGCGCGCTCGCGTTCCGGCTCGGGCGCGGGCTCCGGCTCGGGCGCGGGCTCCGGCTCGGGCGCGGGCTCCGCCGCCGTGGGCGCGTCGTGCCCCGGCGCCGCGTCGGGCGCCGGCCCGGCCTGCGGTTCGGGTTCGGGCACCAGGGGCGCGGGGGCCTCTGCCTCGGCCGGCCGCGCGGGCTCCGTCACACCGCTGTCACCTTGCGTTGACAGTTCGGCCGCAGCCCCCGACTCGGGGCGCGCCGCCGCGTCGGGGGCGGGCAAGGCAACGGGGTCCGCATCGGGGGCGGATTCGGCGGCAAGACCCGGCGTTTCTTCGGTTTTCTTCCTGCGTCCGGCCACGTCCGCCTCCTTGCCGCTGCGGGCCGAGGCCCGCGATGTCAACCTAACTATACACCTGCGCCGCAGCGGCGCCACCGTCTTTGCCCAACACCCGGCCCAGCGCCGCCAGCATCCCGGCGGCATCGGGCGTGGGTGCCACCGCAAGGCCCGCGCCGGCCAGCGCCTGCACCGGCGCCGCCGCCGCCGCGCTGATCGCCGCCACCGCCAGCGGCGCGCGCAGCAGCGCCCCGGCCTCGGCCGCCAGCAGGCGCGCGCTGCGCGGCGAAAACACCGCCGCCACCACCGGCGCCGCACCCGCCAGCGCCGCCTGCGCCGCCGCCGACAGGGGCTGCGCCACCTGCGCATATACCACCGCTTCGGCAATGTCGGCCCCTGCGGCGTTCAGCCGCGCCGCCAGGTCGCCGGCGGCGTCCTGCCCGCGCGCATGCAGCCAGCGCCCGGCCAGCCCGCGCGCCGCCAGCGCGGCCACCAGGCTTTCGGCATCGCCCCCCACCGCCTCGGCCTGCCAGCCCAGCGCCTGCGCCACCTCGGCCGTGCGCGGCCCCACGCAGATCGCCGGCCCCCGCCGCGCCGTCAGCCGGGCCAGCGCGCGCGCCCCGGTTTCCGAGGTCAGGATGACGCCGTCCCAGGCATCGGGCAGCACCGGCGCGCGGAACTCGGGCACCATCAGCGGCGATACCACCACATCCACCGGCCCGAAGCGCGCGCGCAACTCGGCCGCAAAGCGTTCGGACGCTTCGGCAGGGCGGGTCAGCAGCACGGTCGGGCGGGATTGTCTGGCCATGCTCATGGTGTTACCCCCTGCGGCACCCCCCGGCAACGGGGCAGAGCGCGCGAAGTGGGGCCATGAGCGGAACGCTGACATTCCTCGGGCTGGAAAGCAGCTGCGACGATACCGCCGCCGCCGTGGTGCGCCACGGTCCGGCCGGGGCACAGATCCTGTCGTCCGTCGTGGCGGGGCAAGAGGCGCTGCACGCGGCCTTCGGCGGCGTGGTGCCCGAAATCGCCGCCCGCGCCCATGCCGAACGCATCGACCTCGTGGCCGAACAGGCGCTGGCGCAGGCCGGGCTGGGGCTGGGCGACCTCGACGGCATCGCCGTCACCGCCGGGCCCGGGCTGATCGGCGGCGTGCTGGCGGCGGTGATGTGCGCCAAGGGGCTGGCGGCCGCCACCGGCCTGCCGCTGGTGGGGGTGAACCACCTGGCCGGCCACGCGCTGACCCCCCGGCTGACCGATGCGCTGGCCTTTCCCTATCTGGTGCTGCTGGTGTCGGGCGGGCATTGCCAGTTTCTGCGCGTCGAAGGCGCCGAAAGCTTTCGCCGCCGGGGCGGCACCATCGACGATGCGCCCGGCGAAGCCTTCGACAAGACCGCCAAGCTGCTGGGCCTGCCCCAGCCCGGCGGCCCGGCGGTGGAATCCGAGGCCGCCTCGGGCGACCCGCGCCGCTTTGCCTTTCCGCGCCCGCTGCTGGACCGTCCGGGGTGCGACCTGTCGTTTTCCGGGCTGAAAACCGCGCTGCTGCGGGCGCGCGACGGACTCGTGGCGCAAAAGGGCGGGATCACCCTGCAGGACCGGCGCGACCTCTGCGCCGGTTTCCAGGCCGCGGTGGCCGATGTGCTGGCCGAAAAGTCGGCCCGCGCGCTGGCGTCAAGCCCCGGGATCAGCGCCTTTGCCGTCGCCGGCGGCGTCGCAGCGAATGCCGCGATCCGCGACCGGCTGGTGCAGGTGGCCGCCCGCGCCGGCGTGCCCTTCCTGGCGCCGCCCTTGCGGCTGTGCACCGACAACGCCGCGATGATCGCCTGGGCCGGCATCGAACGCTTCCGCCTTGGCCACACCGACGATGCCACCCTGCCCGCGCGTCCGCGCTGGCCGCTGGATGCCGCGGCCCCGGCGCTGCTCGGATCGGGCAAGAAGGGGGCCAAGGCATGACTGCCGTCCTGGGCGCCGGCGCCTTCGGCACTGCGCTGGCGGTGGCGCTGGCCGCCAACGGGCCGGTGGTGCTGTGGGGGCGTGGGCTGGCGGCCTGGGCCGGCACGCGCACCAACCCGCGCCTGCCGGGCGTGGTGCTGCCCGCCGGCGTGACCCCGACCGAGGCGCTGCCCGAAACGCCCGGGCCGGTGCTGCTGGCGCTGCCCATGCAGGCGCTGGGGGCGTTTCTGGCGCTGCACGCGCCGCAGCTCGATGGCCGGGTGCTGGTGGCCTGCTGCAAGGGGCTCGACCTGCAGAGCCTGCGCGGCCCCTCGGCGCTGATCGCCGCGCATTGCCCCGCCGCGACCGCCGCCGTGCTGACCGGCCCCAGCTTTGCCGCCGACATCGCCCGCGGCCTGCCCACCGCGCTGACGCTGGCCTGCGCCGACGAAGCCGCCGCCACCGCCTTGCAGGCCGCGCTGTCCACCCCCACGCTGCGGCTGTACCGCTCGGGCGATGTGGCGGGGGCCGAGCTGGGCGGCGCGTTGAAGAACGTCATCGCCATCGCGGCCGGCATCGTCATGGGCGCGGGCCTGGGCGACAGCGCCCGCGCCGCGCTGATGACCCGCGGCTACGCCGAGATGGTGCGCTTTGCCACCCGCCTGGGCGCGCGGGCCGAAACGCTGGCCGGGCTGTCGGGCCTGGGCGACCTCGTGCTGACCTGCACCTCGGCGCAGTCGCGCAACTTTGCGCATGGCTTTGCGCTCGGGGCCGGCCGCGCCCCCGACCCTGCCGCCACGGTCGAAGGGCTGGCCACCGCCCGCGCCGTGCTGGCCCGGGCCGAAACGCTGGACCTTGCCGCGCAGATGCCGGTGACCGCGATGGTCGCCGCGCTGACCACCGGCCGCACCACGCTGGCGCAGGCCGTGCAATCGCTGATGACCCGCCCCCTCAAGGAGGAATGAATGCCCTTCGTGCTGCTCTGCCAGGACAAGCCCGGCGCCTTGCAAACCCGGCTCGACAACCGCCCCGCGCATCTCGACTATCTCAACGCCTCGGGCGTGGTGCTGTTCGCCGGCCCCTTCGTCGAAGGCGGCAACCCCGTCGGCTCGATGGTGGTGGTGGACCTGCCCGACATGGCCGCCGCCCGCGCCTTTGCCGAGGCCGACCCCTATGCCCGCGCCGGCCTGTTCGCCAGCGTGTCGATCCGCGAATGGCGCAAGGCGATCGGCTGATGCGCCACTGGCTGATGAAATCCGAGCCCGACGTGTTTTCCTGGGACGACCTCGTGGCCAAAGGCGCACAAGGCGAGGAATGGAACGGCGTGCGCAACTATCTGGCGCGCAACAACATGCGCGCGATGCAGCTGGGCGACCGGGTGTTCTTCTACCACTCCAACATCGGCCTCGAAATCGTCGGCATCGCCGAGGTCTGCGCCCTGTCGCACCCCGACAGCACCGCCGAAGGCGACCCGCGGTGGGATTGCGTGGATATCCGCGCCCTGCGCCCCTTGCCGCGCAAGGTGAGCCTGAAGGAAATCAAGGCCACGCCCGAACTGGCCGGCATGTCGCTGGTCACCTCGATGCGCCTGTCGGTGCAGCCGGTGACGCCCGACGAATGGGCCACCATCTGCCGTATGGCCGGGCTCGACCCCGCCGCAGCCTGAGGCGCGGCTACCCCCGGCGCCGGGCGGCCAGCACCGCCCCCGCCGCCGCCCGACGCCACAGCCGCGCCCGGCCGCAAAGCGCGCACTGCCGCCGCGTTCGGTCTTTCGCCGGTCGCAAACGCAAGGCAAACTGCCCCGCAACCCGTCAGACGCCCCGCCGAAAAGGACCGGACCCATGCGCATCCTCGTGTTCAACGCCGGCAGTTCCAGCCTGAAATTCGGCGTCTACGACCTGTCGGGCGACGAAACCCAACGGGTCAAGGGCAGCTTCGACCGCTTCCGCGGCGGCACCTGCGAGTTGAAGCTGACCGTCGGCGACCAGCGCCACGACGCCACCCCCGCCTTGCCCGACCTTGCCGCCGCCATCGCCGCGGTGCCGGACCTCATGTCCGCGCATGGGGTCAGCGGGCTGGATGCCATCGGCCACCGCATCGCGCATGGCGGCGCGCGCTTTGCCGCCCCCGCCCGGCTCGACCCCGCCACCCTGGCCGAGATCGAAACGCTTACCCCGCTGGCGCCCTTGCACAACCCGGCCAACCTGGCGGCGGTGCGGCTGGCCATGCAGGTCTGGCCCGACCTGCCGCAGATCGGCGTGTTCGACACCGCGTTCCACCTGTCGGCCCCGGCCTTTGCCACCACCTACGCCGTGCCGCAGGCCTGGCGCGACGCGGGCCTGCGCCGCTTCGGCTTTCACGGCACGTCGCACAAATACGTGGCCCTGCGCGCGGCCGAGGCCATCGGCCAGCCGGTGGACCGGCTGCAGATCGTGTCCTGCCATCTCGGCAACGGCGCCTCGGTCTGCGCCATCAACCGCGGCCGCAGCATGGATACCTCGATGGGCCTCACCCCGCTCGAAGGTCTGGTGATGGGCACGCGCTCGGGCGACGTGGACCCGGGCGCCTTCGGCTTTCTCGCGCGCGAACTGGGCCTTGGCGTCGATCGGGTCGAGGCCGCGCTTTACAACGACTCCGGCCTCAAGGCGCTGACCGGCAGCCCCGACATGCGCGATGCCGAAGACCGCGCCGCCGCCGGCGATGCCGCCGCGCAACTGGCCATCGAGATCTATGCCTACCGCGCGCGCAAATACATCGGCGCCTATGCCGCCGCGATGGGCGGGCTCGACGCGCTGGTGTTCACTGGCGGCATCGGCGAAAACTCGGCCTCCATGCGGCGGCGCATCTGCGACGGGCTGGAATTCATGGGCGTCACGCTGGATCACGACCGCAACGCCCGCCCCGACCTTGCCCACCGCGCCGCGCCGGAACTGCAAGCCTGGGGCGGCCGGGTGCGGGTCATCGTGACCGAAACGCAGGAACAGTTGCAGATCGCCCGCGAAACCGCGCAGGCGCTGCAACGGGCCGCCCCCGTCTGCCTGTCGGTGCCGGTGGCGGTATCGGCGCGCCACGTGCACCTTGCGCCCGATCACGTGCAGGCGCTGTTCGGCGCGCCGCTGACGGCCGCGTTTCCCTTGCGCCAGCCCGGCAACTTCGCCGCACACCAGACCGTCCGCGTCGAAGGCCCCAAAGGCGCCTTCGACGGCGTGCGCGTGCTGGGCCCCGCCCGCGGCCGCACCCAGATCGAGGTGTCGCGCACCGATACCTTCGCGCTCGGCCTCACGGCGCCGGTGCGCCTGTCGGGCGATCTCGACGGCACGCCGCGGGTGCGGCTGGTGGGGCCGGCCGGCACGGTGGAAACCGACGGCCTCATCATCGCCGCGCGCCACATCCACATGCACCCCGACGATGCCGCCCGCTGGGGCGTGCGCGACGGGCAGGAGGTCGAGGTGCGCGTCACCGGCACGGGGCGCGACATGACCTTTTCCGAGGTGCTGATCCGCGTGCAGCCCAACGCCTTCACCGAAATGCACATCGACACCGACGAGGCGAACGCCGCCGGCATCAGCGGCGCCGCAACCGGCGCGCTGATCCGCCCCGCCGGGGTCGGCCCCGGCCCCGGCCCTGTATCCGGGGCCGGGTCAGGGTCCGAGGTCTAGGGTCATTGTCGATCAAGTTGAAGCATAGCCAGCGTGCCGGAGATACCGGCTGCATTCCTGCGGAGTGAATGTGACCTGCCGCTGAACTTTCATGCAGCTGCGACCTGAGCCCGGTTGCTGTTTACGCCGATCGGCGTGCGGTGTGAGCTACGGCTCAACCCTCGGACAGATTTCCGGCTGGTTCAAGCTACCACCTGCACCTGCTGATCGGTTTGGGTTGCGTTGAAATAGCCCACGGCGGGCGGTTGACCGCCATGGGCAGCGTGAGGCCGCTGGTGGTTGTAGAAGGTGATCCAGCATCCGTCTCCGGCCTTGGCCTGTGACCCGGCTTCCCAAGCGTGCAGATATACGCATTCATACGTCAGGGACCGCCAAAGTCGCTCGATGACGACGCCGTCCAGATACCGGGCTTTACCGCCCGGGCAGATCTTGGTCTTTGCCCTTTTTCGTCGATCCGTCCGGCCGAAGGACGTGAACTGGCTGCCCTGGTCGGTGTTCATGATTTCGGGCGGGCCGAACTTGTGGATGGCCTCGTTCAAAGCCTCGAGGCAGAACTCGGCCTCCAGCGTGCTGGAGATGCGCGAGGCCAGCACCTTGCGCGCGAACCAGTCCATGATGGCCACCAGATAGAGAAAGCCCTTGCGCATCGGCAGGCAGGTGATGTCGGCGCACCAGACCTGATTGGGCCGGTCGATCCGAAGCCCGCCCAACAGGTAGGGGTAGGCAGTGTGCCCCTTCGCGGGCGTGCTGGTGTTGGGCTTTTGACAGATCGGCACGGAGGAGGGTCAGAAAACAGTCCGGAGGACTATTTTCCCGACGACGGCGCATAAGGCGCATCAGCCGCCGGATGCGCTGTTCATTTACGGCATGACCCTCGTTCTGCAGGTGCCATGTCATCTGCCGGACGCCATAAAACGGTGCCTCCAGGAACTGCTTGTCGATCCTTGGCATCAGGTCGAGGCTCATCGCCGTCTCGCCTTGCGGCGCGTAATAAAACGACGACCGCGAGATGGAGGCGGCCAACGCCCGGCTGGCGGCCTTTTCGCGGCGGGTGCGGGTCGCGGCGGCGGCTGCCGTGGCCGCGGCGACTGCTGCGGCGGGCCGAGGAGGCGCGGGGCACGCTGGCGGCGGGCGGCACGGGGCTTGACCCGCTGGCCGAAGCGGCGGTGCGCCGCGCGGAGCCCGAAGCGGGCGGCTTGCCGGTCACTTGACGCCAGCGCGCATGAAGCTTTGCACGAACTGACGCTGAAAGATCAGGAAGGCGATCAGCAGCGGCCCCGAGGTTATCAGGGTTGCGGCATTGATGATCGACCATTCGGTGCCGCTGTCGGTGGTGGCAAAGATCGACAGGCCCACGGTCAGCGGCCGGGTGTTCACCGATGAGGTGATGATGAGCGGCCAGATGAAGTTGTTCCAGTGATGGCTGACCGACACGAGGCCGAAGGCCAGCATCGTCGGCCGTGCCAGCGGCACATAGACCCGCCACAAGAGGCCCGCCCAGGAGCAGCCTTCGATCCGCGCCGCCTCGTCCAGTTCGCGCGGCACGGTCTTGAAGGTCTGGCGCAAGAGGAAGATCGCGAACCCGCTGGCGAAATAGGGCAGGCCGATGGCCAGGATCGAATCGATCAGCCCGAGCTGGCCCATGGTGGCATAGTTCCGCACGATCAGGATGTCGGGCATCACCATCAGTTGCACCAGCACCAGCGCGAACAGGATGTTGCGGCCGGGAAATTCGAACCGGGCAAAGGCGAAGGCAGCCATCGAGCACAGAACGAGCTGCGTCGCAAGGATCATCGTGACCAGCAGGATCGTGTTCACAAAGTAGCGCCCGAAGGGCGCGGCGTTCCAGGCGGTCACGAAGTTTTCCAGCGTCAGCGGCGCCAGAAGCACGAAGCGGGTCTCGTAGGCCGAAGGGTGGAACGCCGTCCAGACCGCATAGGCCAGCGGCAGGATCCAGACCATCGCCAGCGCCCAGGCGCCCAGATGGATCAGCGCCCGGTCCAGGTCGAACGGGCGCGCGGGGGGGGCGGTCAGCACGGTCATCGGTAATGCACCCTGCGGTCGAGAAGAAAGAACTGCCCGATCCCCACCAACGCGAGGATGCCCACCATCACCACGGTCAGCGTCGCGGCATAGGCCGTATCCCAGAACCGGAATCCCTGGTCGTAGATGTAGTAGAGCAACAGCATCGAGGCGTTGTTGGGCCCGCCCTGGGTCATGACGAAGATATGGTCCACGGTGCGGAAGGCGTTGATCGTGGCATTGACCGACACAAACAACGTGGTCGGCATGATCAGCGGCCAGATCACCCGGCGAAAGAAGGTCCAGCGACCGCACCCCTCGATCGCCGCCGCCTCGCGCAGGCTGGGCGGAATGGTGTTCAGCGCCGCGAGGTAGAAGATCATGAAGAACCCCGCCTGCGACCAGACGGTGACCGCGCTGATGGCGTATAGCGCCGTTGCGGGGGTGCCGACCCAGTTGCGCGGCGACAGGCCGAACAGGCCGCGGATCTGCTCGAACAGGCCGAAGCCGGGCAGGAAGAAGAACAGCCAGATGTTGGCGACCGCGATCAAGGGCAGCACGGTCGGGGTGAAGAACGACATCCGCACCAGGGCGCGGCCGCGGATGCGGCCTTCGACGAACAGCGCCATCACCAGCGCCAGCGCAATCGAGCACGGGATGGTGATCGCGGCATAGATCGCGTTGTTGGTCATGGCGCGCAGAAAGATCGGGTCCTCGATCAGCCGCGTGTAATTGGCTGTGCCGACAAAGGCCGCGGCGCGGCGGCCGCGCGGGGTGGACCAGAAACTGTCGATCACCGTCTGCACCGCCGGATAGTGGGTGAAGGTGAACAGAAGGATCAGCGCGGGCGCCAGAAACACCAGCGCGGTCAGCCAGTCGCGTCGCAGCAGCATCGGCGGTCCCTTCGGCGAAATCGGCGGCGCCCGGGGGGCCGGGCGCCGCGCAGGGGTCTATTTGCGGTAAGCCGCGAGGATCGCGTCGGCGGCGGCCTGCGCATCCGCCATGGCCTGCGCCGCCGACTTTTCGCCGTTCAACACCGCAGCCACGTTGTCGTTGAACGCCTTGGAGACTTGCAGCACGTCATAGGTCGAGAACTGCCGGATCGTGTATTGCAGCTGATCGCGGGCGACCACCGCACCCGGCACTTCCTTGACATACTCCTTCATCACCTCGGTTTCCCACACCTCGGGGCGCGGAGCGACATAGCCGGTGGCAATCGACCATTTCGCCGCCTGCGCCGGCGCCGTGGCCCATTTCACGAACTTCACGGCTTCGGCCAGCTGTTCCTCGCTGGCGCCCTTGAACAGATAGAAGTTGCCGCCACCCGTGGGCGCGCCGCGCCGCACCTTGGCGGGCAGCATGCCCACGCCGAAGGGGAAGGTCGCGTTCTTGCGGATGTTCGTCAGGTTGCCCGTGGTGGTCCAGATGATCGCGGCCTGGCCGTCGAGGAAGGCGCGCGGCGTCGCACCCCAGTCGATCACCCCCGGCTCCATCACGCCATGTTCGCGCGACAGCGCGGCCAGGAATTCCACCGCGCCGATGGTTTCGGGCGTGTTGAAGTAGGCTTGCGTGCCGTCCTCGCTCGACATCTCGCCGCCGTTGGCCGCGACCAGCCCGGAGGGCAGCCAGAGCGACTGCGCCGGGATTCGCACGCCCCATTGCGTGACCTTGCCCGAGGCGTCGCGCAGCGTCAGCTTCTTGCCCATCTCCACCATCTCGTCCCAGGTGTCGGGGCCCACCTCGGGGTCGAGGCCCGCGGCCTTGAACGCATCCTTGTTCCAGTAGATCACCGGGGTCGAGCGCTGGAACGGGATGCCCCAGGTCTTGCCCTCGGTCTGGCTGTTCTGCATGAAGGCCGGGAAAAAGCCGCCGACCCAGGTCTTCATCTCCTCCTCGGTCAGGAAATCGTCCCAGGGCAGGATCAGCTCTTCGTCCAGCAAGGTGAAGAGGTCGGGCGCATCGAGGATCGCCAGTTGCGGCGGGTTGCCGCCGCGCGAGGCGGTGATGGCGCGCGCCAGCGTGTCGGGATAGCTGCCCGCGTAGATCGCGCTGATCTTCACGCCGGGGGTGACGGCGGTATAGTCGGCCACCAGTTCGTCGATGATCTGGGTGGCCGGGCCGCCGATGGCCACAGGGAAGTAGAATTCCAGATCGACGGCCTGTGCGGCCGGGGACAGGCCGAGGGCAAGCGCGGCCGAGGCCGCAAATGTCCGAAGCATGGTCATGGAAACCTCTGATGTAACGGCGGGCAAGGGCGGGCAGCCAAGGATGGCTGCCCGAGGGCAAAGGCCTTAGCGATAGGCGGCCAGGATGGCGTCGGCCTCGGCCTGGGCGTCGGCCATGGCCTGGGCCGGGGTCTTCTCGCCGATGATGGCGGCGGTAAGATTGTCGTTCAGGATCTTCGTGACCTTGGGCCCCTCGAAGGTCGAGAGTTCGGGCACGGCAAAGGCCAGCTGCTCGCGCGCGACCAGCGCACCGGGCACCTCGGCGACATAGGCCTTCATCCGGTCGGTATCCCAGGTATCGGGGCGCGGGGCGACATAGCCGGTGGCGATCGACCAGTCGGCCGCCTGTTCCGGCGCGGTCGCCCATTTCACGAAATCGACCGCAGCGCGGACCTGCGCCTCGTCCGACCCCTTGAAGAGATAGAAGTTGCCGCCGCCGGTCGGCGCGCCGCGGCGTTCCTTGGCGGGCAGCATCGCCACGCCGAAGGGGAAAGGCGCGTTCTTGCGGATGTTCGTGAGGTTGCCGGTGGTGGTCCAGACCATCGCGGCCTGGCCATCGAAGAAGGCGCGAGGCGTGGCGCCCCAGTCGATGATGCCCGGCTCCATCACGCCATGTTCCTTCGACAGGCTGACCAGGTATTCGAGCGCGCCCACCACCGCGGGGGTGTTGAACATCACCTCGGTGCCCGCGTCATTGGCCAGTCCGTCCTGTCCGTTGGCCGCGACCAGCCCGGTGAAGAGCCACGACGGAAAGCCCGAGGACGGGATGCGCACGCCCCATTGCGTGACGTTGCCCGCCGCATCGCGCAGCGTCAGCTTCTTGCCCATCTCGACCATCTCGTCCCAGGTGGCGGGGGGCACTTCGGGGTCAAGGCCCGCGGCCTTGAACGCATCCTTGTTCCAGTAGAGGACCGGCGTGGACCGCTGGAACGGGATGCCCCAGGTCTTGCCCTCGGTCTGGCTGTTGCGCAGGAAGGCCGGGTAGAAGCCGCCGATCCAGTCCTTCACCTCGGCCTCGGTCAGCATGTCATCCCAGGGCATCACCACATCTTCGTCGATCATGGTGAACATGTCGGTGGACAGCAGGATCGCCAATTGCGGCGCTTTGCCGCCACGGGCGGCGGTGATCGCGCGGGCGGTGGTGTCGGCATAGCTGCCGGTATAGATGGCCGCGATCTTGGCCTCGGGGTTCTGGGCCATGTATTTCTGCGTCAGCGCCTCGATCGTGGCGGCGGCATCGCCGCCGACGGCGACGGGGAAGTAGAATTCAAGATCGACGGCTCGGGCCGGCAGCGAAAGCGCGGCGATCATCGCGGCGCCGGTCAGCATCCGGGTGAAGAAGCGGGTCATGCGGGGTCTCCTGTCGTGTAAGGATGTCGGGGGTGGATTGGTGATGCGCCGAAGCGATCCGGCGGCCCTTGTCGTCAAAGAAATGCAGCCGGTCCTGCGGCAGGACCACGGTCAGGGTTCCCCCCGGCGGCATGACCTGGCCCGACAGCCGCAGAACCGCGCGCGCGGCGCCGAGATCGAGCGTGACCAGCTGTTCGGCGCCCAGAAACTCCTGCCCGCAAAGGCGCGCCGTCACCCGCGGCCCCGCACCCGTGGCAGCCGTCCCTTCCAGCGCGATATCCTCGGGGCGGATGCCGATGGTCGCGGTGCCCGGCGGGGCGGCCGCATCGGGCAGGGCGGCGCGCGGAATCAGGTTCATCGGCGGGGTGCCGATGAAGCCCGCGACAAAAAGCGTCCCGGGCCGGGCGTAAAGGTCGCGCGGGGTGGCGGCCTGTTCGATGCGGCCTGCGTTCATCACCACGATGCGGTCGGCCATGGTCATCGCCTCGACCTGATCGTGTGTGACATAGATCATCGTCAGACCCAGCCGCTGCTGGAGCGCACGGATCTCGGAGCGCATTTCGGCGCGCAGCTTGGCGTCGAGGTTGGACAGCGGCTCGTCCATCAGGCAGACGGGGCGTTCCGAGATCACCGCCCGCGCCAGCGCCACGCGCTGCTGCTGGCCGCCCGAAAGCGCGGCGGGTTTGCGCGAGAGCAGCGCGCCGAGCCCCATCATGTCGGCCACATGCGCCAGCCGCCGCGCCTGTTCGGCCCGGCCCACCCGCCGCAACGCGAGGCCGAACAGGATGTTCTCGGCCACTGTCAGGTGCGGAAAGAGCGCATAGGACTGGAACACCATCGACAGGTTGCGCGCCTTGGGGGGCAAAGGGTCGATGCGCGTCGCGCCTTGCCAGATCTCGCCCTCGGTCGGCTGGTCAAGGCCCGCAACCAGCCGCAGCAGCGTCGATTTCCCGCATCCCGAGGGCCCCAGCAGCACCGAGAACTGCCCCGCCTCGAATGTGACATCGATCCCGGACAGCGCCGCGACCGGGGCCGCGGCGGCCGCCGCAAAGGATTTGCCGACCTGCGCAAGCCGGATGCTGGTGTCCTGCATGTCCCTGCCCCTTCCATCACGAACCCTGTCTTAGGAAAGGTATGCAACAGGCAAATGACCCCGACCGCGCGCGGCGCCGTTTTTTGCGGGCGGTCCGGCGCTGCGCGGCAGGCGTCACAGGGGCGGTTGCGCCAGCGCGCCAAGGCCCGTCCGCAGCGCCTCGGCCATGCCGGGCAACATCATGGCCTCCAGCGCCGCATGTTCCTCGCGCCAGACATCGACCGCCTGTCGCATCAGTGCCACGCCCTCGGGCGTGATCCGCAGACGGCGCGAACGGCCGTCGTCGGGGTCAGGCTCGACCACCAGCAGCCCGCGGCGGGCGAGCGGCTTGACGGCGGCGGTGAGCGTCGAGGGATCCATCCCGAGGAAGGGCGCGAGCCGGCCGATCGGCGGCGGCTCGGGCTGATTGAGCGCCACCATCAGCGCAAACTGCCCGTTGGTCAGCCCGAAGGGCCGCAGCGCCGCATCGAAGCGCCGCGCCAGCCGCCGCGCCGCCCGCTGCACCGCAAGGCACAGGCAGGTGTCGCGGATGTGAAGGACCGTGTCGCGCGGCAGCAGGCCGGGGGTTGTCTCGGTCATGATCCTTTGATCCCAAAGTAAATGAGGGCACCCAAGGATGCCTTGTCAGGGAGGACAGGATGACGCAACCCGATCCCGCGGGGGCAAACCCCATGCAGGGCGTCGTGCCCTGCATCGCCATGGCGGGCCGCACCGCCGAGGCGATGGATTTCTACGCCCGCGCCTTCGGGGCCGAGGACATCGGGCGGATGCCCTTCTACGATGGTAGCCCCGGCGTGATGCACGGGCAGGTGCCGATCAACGGCGGCGCGCTGATGATGACAGATTCGGGGATGAACCCTGGCGGGGCGGAGGTCCGGACCATTCAGACCGGGTCTGGCCACCTGCAACTGGTCGTCACGGACGGCCGCATGTGGTGGAACCGCGCCATCGCGGCAGGTTGCACCGAACTCGTGCCCTACGCCCGCCAGCCCTGGGGCGACGACTGGGGCATGGTGCAGGATCCCTTCGGCCTCAAGTGGGGCATCATGCAGGATGGGGGTGCGCAATGACCCCCAAGAACACCGTCTGCATCTGGTACGACACCGAGGCCGAGGCGGCCGCGCGCTTCTACGCCTCGGTCTTTCCCGACAGCGAGGTTACGGCGGTGATCCGCTCGCCGATGGACAACCCCGGCAACAAGGCTGGGGATGTCATGGTGGTGCTGTTCACCGTCTGCGGCCTCCCCTGCATCGGGCTGAATGGCGGACCGGCCTTTCCGCACAGCGAGGCCTTCTCGTTCCAGATCGCCACCGACACGCAAGGCGAGACCGACCGCTACTGGACCGCGATCGTCGGCAACGGCGGGCGGGAAAGCGACTGCGGCTGGTGCAAGGACCGCTGGGGCGTCAACTGGCAGATCGTCCCGCGCACGCTCACCGAGGCGCTGGCGGCGGGCGGCGATGCAGCGCGGCAGGCCTTTGCGGCGATGATGACGATGCAGAAGATCGACGTGGCGGCCATCGAAGCGGCACGGCGGGGGTAGGCGTCGCCCCGTGGCGCGGTTCGGGGCCTCGGTGCGCGCCTCGGCCCTTCGCCAGCCCACCGCGCCCGAGGAGACGGGATCCCGAAACTGGCCCCCCGTCATTGATGCGTCATGCGTCATTCGCCGAGCTGTCGCAGAAGGGGGTTATGCACATCGCCTGTGAGGTGAGCATGACCCTGAAGATCGACAGACTGACAAAGGTTTTCGCCACATCGACGGCGTTGAACGACGTGTCCTTCACGGTTCCGACCGGAAGCATGGTGGGCGTGATCGGTCGCTCCGGGGCGGGAAAATCCACGCTCTTGCGCGCGATCAACCGGTTGTCGGATGCGACCTCGGGCACGATCGTATTCAACGGCCAGAACGTGTCCGGCCTCAAGGGGGCGGAGCTTCGGCGCTGGCGGTCACGGGCGGCGATGGTGTTTCAGCAGTTCAACCTGGCCGGCCGACTGGACGTGATGACCAACGTCCTTCTGGGCCGGCTGTCGCGGGTCTCCACGTTGCGGGCGGCGCTGAACCTCTATTCCGAGGAGGATCGCGCGATTGCCACCGCGGCGCTCGACCTCGTGGACATGGCCGATTATGCTGCGCAACGCGCCGAAAGCCTGTCGGGCGGCCAGCAGCAGCGGGTGGCGATCGCGCGCGCGCTGGCGCAGGAGCCCGAGCTGATCCTGGCCGACGAACCCGTGGCCAGCCTCGATCCGCGCAACACGCGCATCGTGATGGACACGTTGCAGCGGCTGAACCGCGAGTTCGGCATCACCGTGCTGGTGAACCTGCATTCCATCGACCTGGCCCGCAAATACTGCGACCGGCTGATCGGCTTGCAGGGCGGGCGAATGTTCTTCGACGGCACCGCGGCGCAGCTGACCGACGGCGTGGTGCGCGACCTTTACGGAATGGAAAGCAGCGAGGCCGGGGTGGAGAACACCCCCCTGTCCGCCGTGAAACCTGTGGCCAAGATGGAGATGGCGAAATGAAGACGACGATGATGGCGGCGGCGGTTGCGGCCCTCGTGGCGGCGCCCGCGCTGGCCGCCGACGCCTGCAAGGACGACGGCGAACTGGTGTTCGCGGTTGTGCCGGCGGAAAACGCCCAAGGCTCGATCGACCGTTTCACCCCGACGGCCGACTACCTGACCGGACAGCTCGGCACCAAGGTGACGCTGCGCGTGGCATCCGACTATGCCGCGGTGATCGAGGGCCACAAGGCCGGCAACATCCACATCGGCTGGCACGGCCCGGGGTCGTTCGCCCGCGCCTATCAGGTGACCGGCGGCAACGTGACCCCCTTCGCCGCGATCAACAACAATGGCGCCGTGGGCTATTACTCGGTGATCTACGTCAAGGCCGACAGCCCCTATCAGTCGCTGGCCGACCTGAAGGGCAAGAAGTTCGGCCTGGTCGATCCCAACTCGACCTCGGGCAACTTCGCGCTGCGCTTCTTCATGGACCGCGACGAAAAGATCACGCCGGAAACCTACTTCTCGGACGTTGTCTTCACCGGCAGCCACGAGAACGCGGTGATCGCCGTGCAGCAAGGCACCGTCGATGCCGCCGGCAACTGGTGGGACAACGAGGAACAGTCCAACCTGCGCCAGATGGAAAAGAAGGGCATGGTCAAGTATGACGACTTCCGCATCGTGTGGAAGTCGCCGCTGCTGGCCGGCTCGCCGCTGATCTACGTCAACACCCTGTCGGAAGGCTGCAAGACCGCGATCCAGGATGCCTTCATCCACATGACCGAACGTTCGCCCGAGACCTATGCCAAGTTCAACGACGGCAAGGGCCAGGGCTTCCTGCCGGTCAAGCTGGAAGACTATCGCGAATCGATGGCGATGATCGAATACGTTGATGCTCTGCGGAAAAAGCAGTAAGGACAAAGGGTTGCAGGCCCCGGCGCGGGGCCTGCAACCGCCTTCATCATGACAGCCCGCATCCCCGCCCTTACCCCTGAACGCGCCACCGCGATTCGCGACGCCTATGCCGAGGTGCAGCGCGCAAAGCGACTGCGCACGCTGGGCGGTCTTGGCATCCTGATCGCCCTTTGCCTGGTTGCAGCCGGGATGGCCGAGGTCAGCCCGACCCGGTTTGCCGAGGGGATCCCGCGGTTCTTCGACTACTTCTCGAATCTTGTGCCGAAGCTGTCGCTGGCCACCTTCTGGGCCGACTTGGGCGAGTGGTATTGGGGCCTGAAGCGATGGACGCGGCTGCTGATCGACACGATCCTGATTGCATATACGGGCACCATCATCGGCGCGCTGGTCGGCGGATACCTGTCCTTCGTGGCGGCGGGCAGTCTCAACCGTGTGAAATGGCTGGTCTTCGTGACGCGCCGTCTGCTTGAATTCTGCCGCACGGTGCCCGAGATCGTCTTTGCGCTGATCTTCATCGTAGCCTTCGGTCTGGGGCCGCTGCCCGGCGTCATGGCGATCGCGCTGCACACCATCGGGGCTTTGGGCAAGCTCTTTTCCGAGGTGAACGAGAATGCGAGCCTCAAGCCCGTCGAAGGCGTGATCGCGACCGGCGGCGGCTGGCATGCGGCGATGATCTTCGGCGTGCTGCCGCAGGTGCTGCCCAACTTCGTCAGCTACGCGCTCTTGCGGTTCGAGGTGAACATCCGCGGCGCCGCCGTCATGGGCTTTGTCGGCGCGGGCGGGATCGGGCAGGAGCTGGTGACGGCAATCCGGCAATTCTACTATTCCGACATCTCGGCGATCCTTCTGATGATCATCGCCACCGTGATGGTGGTGGACATCCTGACCGAGAAACTTCGCCACGCGATCATCGGGCGGGAGGGGCATTGATGGCCGACATACGCAGCACCCTTCTGGCGCGCGCCCGCGGCCTCGGCCCCGAGAGGCAGGCGCTGATCCACCCCGGCTGGCAGCGCCACGTCGTGCCGGCGGGCGTGACGCTGGCGATGGCGGGCCTGTTTGTCTATTCGCTCGACCGTTTCGGGTTCAGCTTTGCCCGCATCTGGAACGGGCTGGAGCAGCTGGGCTACATCGTCAGCTTCATGCTGCCGCCCGATGCCAAGGGCAATTTCCCCGCCTTTGCCAAGGCCCTGGGCGAAACCGTGGCGATCGCGCTGCTCGGCACCTTGCTGGGGGCGATCCTTGCCTTCCCGCTGTCGCTGCTGGCGGCGCGCAACGTGATGACCAGCCGCATCGTGCAGTTCATGTCGCGCCGCCTGTTCGACGGGGTGCGCGGGATCGACACGCTGATCTGGGCGCTGATCTATGTGAACGTGGTGGGCCTTGGCCCGTTTGCCGGGGTTCTGGCGATTGCCTCGTCGGACATGGCCGGCTTTGCCAAGGTCTATTCCGAGGCGATGGAGGCCACCGAGAGGAACGCCTCGGAAGGGGTTCGGTCAACCGGCGGCAACCGATGGGACGAGATCGCCTTCGGCCTCTTGCCGCAGGTGATGCCGGTGCTGATCAGCCAGATCCTGTATTTCTTCGAATCCAACACCCGCTCGGCCACCATCATCGGCATCGTCGGCGCGGGCGGGATCGGGCTGTTCCTGTCCGACACGATCCGCACCGGCGAATGGCAGCAGGTGTCGGTCATCATCCTGATGATCCTTGTCGTGGTCAGCGTGATCGACCTGATCTCGACGCGCCTGCGCTTTGCCATCATCGGCAAGCGGGGATGACGCTTGCGGCGGCGCGGGCGCTTGCGGTGACGTTGGCCGATGCGGCGCAGGCGACGGTCTGCGCTGCCCGGCCCGGCGCGCCGGACCTCAAGCCCGACCGCAGTTTCGTCACAGCGCTGGACCGCGACATCGAGGCTGCACTGGCGGCGCGCATTGCCGACCGCTTTCCCGACCACGGCATCCTTGGCGAGGAGGGGGCGACGGTGAACCCCGGCGCCGAATGGCTCTGGGTGCTGGACCCGGTGGACGGCACCGGGGCCTGGGTGGCCGGGGTTCCGGTTCACGGCACGCTGATCGCGCTGTTGCGCGAAGGTAGGCCCGTGCTGGGGGTGATCGACATGCACCGCACCCGCGACCGCTCGATCGGGGTGCAGGGGCAGCCCACCACGCACAACGGGGTGCCTTGCCGCACGCGGGCGGGCACGGCCATGGCGCAGGCGATCCTTTCGGTGTCGTCGCCCGATTTCTTCGGGCCGCGCGATATGCCCGCGCTCGATGCGCTGCGTGCGGCGACCGGCTGGCGTGTCTGGGGGGCGTCGTGCCTGGCCTACGGGCGCCTGGCCTCGGGCGGCACGGACCTTGCGCTGGATGCGGGGCTGGACCTGTGGGACTGGGCGCCCTTCGCCCCGATCATCGCGGGCGCAGGCGGCCGGGTGACCGATTGGGAGGGGCGGCCCCTCCGCCTCGGGTCGGGCCGGCGCGTGCTGGCGGCGGGCGACGCAGTCCTGCATGACGCAGCCCGGCGGATCATCGAAACGTCACACGGCGATCACGCGCACGTTACCGCGCGAGCCTAGGCCGGAGCTGCACCAAACCGGAGTTGCCCCCGATGATCCGTCTGTTGACCCTGACCACCGCCCTTGTCCTGCCCATGGCTGCCATGGCCGAGGATGACTGGCGCGCCAAGTTCCCCGAGGTCGTGTTCGGCGTCGGCACCGGCGAGAACGCGCAGAGCGCGGCCGAGCGGTGGGAGAAGTTCGGCGAATACCTGCAATCCTGCCTCGGCGTGCAGAAGGTCACCGTCCGCGTCGCCTCGGATTATTCCGCAATCATCGAAAGCCAGGCGCAGGGCGACACCCACCTGACCTGGACCGGCCCTGCCGGCTACGCGACCGGCTGGGACATTTCGGGCGGCGATGTGGAACCGGTGGCGATGGACGTGTCCAAGAACGGCGACCTCGGCTATCGCTGGGTGATCGTGGTCAAGGCCGACAGCCCCTATCAGACCATGGATGACCTCAAGGGCAAGTCGCTGGGCTGGCCCTCGCCCACCTCGGCCTCGGGCTATGTGCTGCCGATGCAGTATTTCCGCGAAAAGGGCATGGTGGACAAGGACAACAACCCGATCTTCTTTTCGGAGATGGTGCAGACCGGCAGCCATGACAACAGCCTGGTGTCGGTGGTGCAGGGCAAGGTGGATGCCGCCACCAACTGGTATTACTCGCCCGCGGTCGGCGCGCATACCCGCGCGGCCGGGGCCGGCACGATCAAGCTGGAGGACATCCGCTTCATCTACGAATCCGACATCGTGCCGAACGCGCCCTTCGTCGCCATCAAGTCGCTGCCCGAGCCGATGAAGAAGGCAATGACCGCCTGCATCGTCAACATGCCCTGGGCCGACCCCGAGCGCTTTGCCGTGGTGGCCAAGGACACCTTCGGCGGCTTCGGCTTCGCCACGCACGAGATGTATGACGAGTTCATCAAGATCCGGCTGGCAACCAAGTGACCGGGCAGCCCTTCCTGAAGCTGGAGGGCATCGTCAAGACCTGGGGCGAGGCGCGTGCCCTGGATGGCATCAGCCTCGCCTTTGCCAGGGGCGAGATGGTGGCGGTGATCGGGCGGTCGGGGGCGGGAAAATCCACCCTTCTGAACGTCATCAACCGGCTGATCGACCCTGACGGCGGCACGATGACCTGCGCGGGGCGCGATGTGCTGGCGCTGCGGGGGCGCGATCTGCGCGACTGGCGGCGCGGCACGGCGATGGTATTCCAGCGCTTCAACCTCGTGGCGCGGCTCACGGTGCTGACCAATGTGATGACCGGGCGGCTGGCCACCCGGCCGCTGATCCCGTCGCTTCTGGGTCTGTTCACCGACGAGGACCGGGCGCGCGCCATCGAGGCGCTGGTGGCGCTCGACATGGGCGAACAGGCGCTGAAACGCGCCGACGCCCTGTCGGGCGGCCAGCAGCAGCGCGTGGCGATTGCCCGCGCCCTGGTGCAGGAGCCGCAGATCATCCTGGCCGACGAGCCGGTGGCCAGCCTCGATCCCCGCAACTCCGAGGCGGTGATGGACGCGCTGGCGCGGATCAACCGCGAGAACGGCATCACGGTGCTGTGCAACCTGCACTCCGTGGCCCTGGCGCAGAAATACTGCACCCGTGCGGTGGCGCTGGCCAGGGGCCGCGTGGTGTTCGACGGGCCGACCTCGGCCTTGACCGGGCCGGTGCTGGAACAGGTCTATGGCACCGCCGATCTGACCGCCATCGAGGAGGCGGCATGACTTCGGCGGCGCAGGTGGAAACCGCCTTCCGCGCCGCCCGGCGCGCGCGGATGGGGCAGACGGCGCTGATCGTCCTCGCCATCCTCGTCACCGCCGCGATTTCGGCCGATCTGGGCGAGGTGGACCTGGCCCGCCTCTGGGCCCGGATGGACCGTTTCGGCAGCTATTTCGGCAAGATGGTGCCGGTGCTGAGCCTCGAGACCTTCGCCGCCGACATGGCGCACTGGTTCCGCCGGTTCGACCGCTGGTTTGCGGGCCTGATCGACACCATCCTGATCGCCTTCTACGCCACGGTCTTCGGCACCGCCTTTGCCGTGGCGGGCGCCTTTGTGGCCGCGCGCAACCTCGCGCCCGCGCCCTGGGCCTCGACCCTGATGCGCCGGGTGTTCGAATTCGCCCGCACCGTGCCGGAACTGGTGTTCGCGGTGCTCTTCGTGTTCTCTTTCGGCATCGGCCCCATGGCGGGGGTGATGGCGATCGGGCTGCACACGATGGGCGCGCTCGGGAAATTGTTCGGCGAGGTGGCCGAGGCGACCGACCCCGACGCCCTGCGCGGCGTGCGCTCGACCGGCGCCTCCTGGATGCAGGTGATGCGCTATGGCGCGTTGCCGCAGGTGGCGCCGGCCTTCGTGTCCTACGGGCTTCTCAGGTTCGAGATCAACGTGCGCTCGGCCTCGGTCCTGGGCTTCGTCGGCGCGGGCGGGATCGGGCAAGACCTCTATACCGCGATCAAGAGTTTCCACTACACCGACATTTCCGCCATCGCGCTGATGCTGATCGTGACCGTGGCGCTGATCGACCAGATCTCGGAGTTCCTGCGCCACCGCATCATCGGCGCCGAGGCGCTGAGGGCCACCGCATGACGACCGCCGCCCGCATCGAGGCGCTGCGCGCGGCCCACCCCGGCGCCTTCCCCGACCGGGGCCTGCGGATGTGGGCCACACGCGCCGCCATCGCCGTGGGCGCGGTGCTGTTCGTCTGGGGGCTGGACCGGCTGGGCTTCGGGTTCGTCAGGCTCTGGCAAGGATCGGGCGAGCTGATCCGGGTGGGCGGCCTGATGCTGCCGCCGCAGACGGGGGGCATGGCGCAGACCTATGCGCTGGCGATTGCCGAAACCGTCGCCATGGCCTTCCTCGGCACGCTGGCGGCCAGCATCCTGGCGGTGCCGCTGGGGTTCATGGGGGCGGCCAACACCATGCCGCTGGCCCCGTTGCGCTTTGCGGTGCGGCGGATGTTCGATGTGGTGCGGGGGGTGGACAGCCTGATCTGGGCGATCCTCTTTGTGTCGATCATCGGGCTCGGGCCCTTTGCCGGCATCCTCGCCATCGCGGTGAACGACACCGGGGTGCTGGCGAAACTCTATGCCGAGGCGATCGAGAATGCCGATGCCGAACAGTCGCGCGGGGTGCGCGCCACCGGGGCGGGGCGGGTGCAGGTGATCCGCTTCGGCATCTGGCCGCAGGTGGTGCCGGTGTTCCTGACCAACACGCTTTATTTCTTCGAATCCAACGTGCGCTCGGCCACCATCCTCGGCGTGGTGGGGGCCGGCGGGATCGGGTTCTTCCTGATGGACCGAATCCTCATCAACGCCTGGCCGCAGGTGGCCTTCATCATCCTTCTGATCCTGATCACCGTGGCCGTGATCGACGGGCTGTCGCACCGGATCCGGCGGCGGCTGATCTGATCCGGGCGCGGTGCTGATCGGGGCCGATGCGCTTCGGGGGCAGGACCACGCGCGCGACGCCTTCGTGGTGGCGGCCGCGATGCGTCCCTGCACCGCGGCGCATCTGGCGGCGGGGGGGGGCAGCTGCATCAGGTGACACGCCACATGCTGGGCCTGCTTGCCGGGCGCCCGGGGGCAAGAGCCTGGCGGCGGATGTTGCCGGAACCGGCATCGCAGGGCGGGCTGGAGGTGTTGGATCCGGCGCGCAACCAGGTGATGCAGGACACGGCCTGACCGCGATCCCGGACCGGTGGCGCGCGCCGGGGTCCGAGCCGCACGGGACGGCGCCGCTTCGGCTCCGGCCGGGGCCGTGGCAGGTTTGCCGTCTGCTGTCCGCGCGGGCTTTCTTTTCGGCTCCTTTTCACAACCAGGGTGATGCTTGCATGTCTTTCGATCCTGTCCTTCTGTCTGGTCCGGTGCTTGTGCTGCACACGTGCGCGGCGCTGGTCGCGCTGGTGGCGGGATCCGTTGCCATATGGCGCTGTCGCCGTGACCTGGCGCACCGGGCGGCCGGATATCTCTGGGTCGCCGCGATGGCCAGGGTCATCCAGCTCATCACCGAGTTCCGCACCTGCGACCTGCCCAACGTGCTGGCCCTCGGCGGGCCCGGCCACGCAACCGGGGTGCCGAGCCGCTTCGCCGACCGGCGTGCGTTCCCCGGGCTGTCGCGCAACGAAGGCCCGGCCGCGTCCTGGGTGCTGCTGATGATCGTGCTCGCCTTGCCCGTGGCCTTCCTCTGGCTACCCGGGCGGCGCGATGGCGGGTCGCCCGGCCAGGCCAACCCGATCCAGCGAAACCTGGCGAAGGTCGGACGTCAGGCCCATCCCCTCCGGTCCAGCCCCGCCCCCGTGCCCGGCCAATCGTAAACGCTTGGTAAATCCGCGCGCGCAAGCCCCTGATTTCATTGGGTCCGGCAGATGTCCCTTCAAGGGACAGGGCCGGGGTCGGCCCCGCCGCGGCGCCTTTTCAGGGCAGGTCGCTGACCGCCAGCAACCCCCGCACCAGCCGGTCGCCCGCCGCGGCGGTCAGCGGGCGGTCGCGGGCGGTCACTTCCACCACCGGGCCGGCGCGGCGCTGCCCGCCCGCCTGCCAGACCAGCCGCCCGGCCAGCAGTTGCGGCTCGTCCCGCGTCAGCTCCAGCGTCACCGAAACGCCGCGCCCCGCCAGCAGCGCCGCCAGCCGGTCGCAGGCCGGGGCCGCGCCCAGATGCCCGCCGGCCGGCCCGGTGCAGGCCACATCGGCCCGCGCCGCCCGCGGCGTCGCCGCCACGGCCAGCCCCGCCAGCAGCGGCAGCACAAGCAGGAACAGGGGTTTCACGGCCCGGGTCATGGCCGCAGGCTAGCACGGAAGCCGCCGCCGACAGAACCCCCCAAGCAGGGGATACCGCCGGCGCCGCCCCAGCTGGAC
This sequence comes from Gemmobacter sp., assembly GCF_046292685.1. Lineage (GTDB taxonomy): Bacteria > Pseudomonadota > Alphaproteobacteria > Rhodobacterales > Rhodobacteraceae > Wagnerdoeblera. The sequence continues at coordinate 29,823 of NZ_JBKBQM010000003.1, read as the reverse complement.
AATCGCCGCGCCTGCGGGCAGGAAAGGCAGCAGGCAGCACGAGGCAAGGATGGAACGGGCCGACATTCTGGTGCTGGGGGCCAGCGGCAAGGTGGGCCGGCTGATGCGGGCGCACTGGGGCGCGCCGGGGCTTGCGACCCGCTGGCAAGGCCGGCGCATGGGGGACGCACCCGGCTGGGTGGCCTGGGCGCCGGGCCAGCCCTTGCCGCCGGCCCGCGTGGTGCTGGTGCTGGCCGGCGTCACCTCCGGCCCGCCCGAGGCACTGGCCGAAAACCCGCGCCTCGGCCGCGCCATCGCCCGCGCCGCTGCGGCGGCAGACGGGGTCGGCACGATCCTGCTGGCTTCGACGATGGCGCTTTATGGCCGCACTCCGCCCGGCGACGCGACCGAGGACACCGCCCCCGACCGCCCCAACCCCTACGGCCGCTCCAAGCTGGAGATGGAGCAGGCGATGGCCGCCGAGCTTTCGGGCCCGGGCCCGCAGCTCTGCGCGCTGCGAATCGGCAACGTGGCCGGTGCCGACCTGCTGGGCGACCGCGTGGCCCAGGGGCTGCCGATCGCGCTCGACCGCTTTGCCGACGGGGCGGGGCCGGTGCGATCCTACGCCGGGCCGGGGCTGCTGGCGCGGGTGGTGCAGGCGCTGGCGCGGCGCGCGCTGGCGGGGGAACGGCTGCCCGCGGTGCTCAACGTCGCCGGCCAGCACCCGCTGGCGATGGCCGACCTGATGCAGGCGGCGGGGCTGGGCTTTGCCTGGACAACGGCCGGGGCCGCCGCCGTGCCGCGCATCGCCATGAACTGCGCCCGGCTGGCCGCGCTGGTGCCGCCGGTGCCGCAGGCCGAAACCGCCGCCGGGGTCGCGGCCGAATGGCGCGCGGCGGCGGGGGCGGGGACAGGCGCGGGCACAGATGCAGGCGCGAAGGCGGCACCATGACCCCGGCCAAGCGGTTGCTCGACATCCTCTGCGCGCTGGGGCTGATGATCCTGCTGGCGGTGCCGTTCTCGGCCCTGCTGCTGTGGCTCTTGTGGCGCGAGGGGCGGCCGGTGTTTCATGTCTCCGAACGGATGCGGGCGCCAGGGCAACCCTTCCGGCTGTGGAAGCTGCGCACCATGCGCCCTGCCCCGCCCGGCGCCGACAGTGGCGTGTCAGGCGGCGACAAGGCCGACCGCATCACCCCCACTGGCCGCTTCCTGCGCCGCAGCCGGCTGGACGAGGTGCCGCAACTGTGGAACGTGCTGAAGGGCGACATGAGCTTTGTCGGCCCTCGCCCGCCCCTGCGCCAGTATGTGGAGCGGTTCCCCGAGCTTTACGCCCGGGTGCTGCGCTCGCGCCCCGGAATCACCGGGCTTGCATCGCTGCATTTTCACCGGCACGAGGAATGGTGGCTGGCCCGCTGCCGCACCCCCGAGGAAACCGACGCCGTCTATGCCCGGGTCTGCGTGCCGCGCAAGGCGCGGCTGGACCTGATCTATCAGCGCCGCCGCAACCTGTGCCTCGACATCGCGCTGATGCTGCAAACGGCGGCAAAGGTGTTGCCCGGCCGCCGACGCCGGCCCTAGCGGCAGGCAAGCGCTTGCAGCCGGGGCCGACCGTCGCCTATGGTGCCCCAAACCGAAAGGACGCGCCGCATGATCCGAAGCACCCGGGGCCCGGCTCTGGCCCGCCCAGCCGTCGCCGCGATCCTGGCGGCGGCGCTGCCCTGGCCTGCGTTGGCCGAACTTCGCCCCAGCCTGAACTTTTACGGCGTCAACGGCCTGATGGACATGCCCAGCGCCGAGATGCAGCCCGATGGCGAACTGTCGTGGTCGCTGTCGCGCTTCGGGCCGACCACGCGCAACACCCTGACCTTTCAGATCGCGCCGCGGCTGCAAGGCAGCTTTCGCTATACCGGCGTGCGCGACCTGACGCTGGCGGGCTTCGGCGTGGGGCAGACCTATTTCGACCGCAGCTTCGACCTGCGCTTTCGCCTGCTGGACGAAGGGCGCTGGTGGCCGGCGGTCACAGTGGGTTTGCAGGATTTCATCGGCACCGGCAACTTCGCGGGCGAATATGTGGTGGCGACCAAGACCTTTGCCGACCGGGTCAAGGTCACCGCGGGCCTCGGCTGGGGGCGGCTGGGCAGCTATGGCAGCTTTGCCAGCACCGGCACCCGGCCTGCACCCGGCGTGGCCACCGGCGGCACGCCGAACGTCAAGCAGTGGTTCCGCGGGCCGGTGGCCCCCTTCGGCGGGGTGGAATGGCAGGTCAACGACCGGCTGGGCCTGAAGATGGAATATTCCTCCGACGCTTATGCGCTGGAGACCGGGCAAGGCCTGATGGGCCGCAAGAGCCCGCTGAGCTTTGGTGCCGAATATCAGGTCAGCCCGTCGGTGCGGCTGGGCGCCTATTACATGTATGGCTCGGAAATCGGCATCGCGGCGCATTTCTCTTTCAACCCGCGGCGCAAGCCTGCGCCGGGGGTCAGCGGCCCCGGGCCCTTGCCGGTGGCGGTGCGACCGTCGCGGCAGGCCGACCCGGGGGCCTGGTCCGACAGCTGGGCGGCGGCCGGCACCCGCGCCGCCGCGCTGGATCTGCGCGACAAGGTGGCCGAAGCGCTGAAGACGCAAGGGCTGCAGCTGGAATCGCTGGCCTTGGCGCCGGGGCGGGCGGAGCTGCGGGTGCGCAACACCCGGTTCGATGCCGGCGCGCAGGCCATCGGCCGGGCGGCACGTGCGCTGGCGGCGACGATGCCCGCCTCGGTCGAGGTGTTCGACATCGTGCCGGTGGTGCAAGGGATGGGCACCGCGCGGGTGCGGCTGCAACGGTCCGATCTGGAGGCGCTGGAGTTCGCCCCCGACAGCGCCGCCGCCTTGCGCGCCCGGGCCGACCTGGGCGAGGCCGGGCCGCGGTCGCCCGTTGCGGTGACGGCGGCGGGGCTTTACCCGGCGTTCACCTGGTCGCTCGGGCCCTATGCACGCACCGGCCTGTTCGACCCGTCGGACCCGTTCCGGGTGGATGTGGGCGTGCGCCTGCAAGGCTGGCTGGATCTGGCGCCGGGGCTGGTGCTTTCAGGCGCGGTGACGCAGCGCGTGGCCGGAAACCTGAGCAATTACAACCGCCCGTCCAATTCGGTTCTGCCGCGCGTGCGCACCGAGGATTACCTGCGCGCCCGCCGCAGCACCGAGCTGGAGCGGCTGCAACTGGCCTGGTATGCCCGGCCGGGCACCAATCTTTATAGCCGGGTGACGGTGGGTTACCTGGAACGCAGCTTTGGCGGCATCTCGGCCGAGGTGCTGTGGAAGCCGGTGCAAAGCCGGCTCGCGCTGGGGGCCGAGGTCAACTATGTGCGCCAGCGGTCGTTCGGCTCGGCGCTGGGGTTCACCAACTACGGCGTCGCCACCGGGCATGTGTCGGCCTATTACGACATGCGCAACGGCTTTACCGCGCAACTGGACGTGGGCCGCTATCTGGCCGGCGACGTGGGCGCGACGTTCAGCCTGGACCGCGAATTCGCCAACGGCTGGCGCGTGGGCGCCTTTGCCACGCTGACCAACGTGTCGGCGGCGCAGTTCGGCGAAGGGTCGTTCGACAAGGGCATCCGGGTGACGATCCCGATTGCCTGGATGCTGGGCAACGGGTCGCGCGCCACGGCCGGCACGGTGCTGCGCCCGATCCAGCGCGATGGCGGGGCGCGGCTGAACGTGGACGGGCGGCTTTACGAACAGGTGCGCGGCAACCACGCCAAGCGGCTGGACGACCAATGGGGAAGGGTCTGGAGATGATGCGCCGCTGGCAGGCATGGATGCGCGCCGGCGCGGCGCTGACGCTGGTGGCGGGGCTGGCGGCCTGCGGCAATGCGCCCGCCGCAGGGCCGAGCGCGGCCGAGCTGCGCGGCCTGCTGGGGGCGGCGTTCCAGCCGGCCGGGGCGCGGGCTGCGGGGCCGGTGGCGGCAATCGACATTCCGGCCGAAACGCTGGCCAGCTGGCCCGAGCCGCTGATTTCGGCCGCGGTCGAGGATACGCGCAGCACCGCAGCCCTGGGGCGAATCGCCCGCAACGGCCCGGACGAAACCTATGCCAGCCATCTTGGCAACCAGGTCACCTTGCGGCAAGGCGTGCTGGTGGCCTCGCGCGGGCTGGGGGCAGACCTGATGTCGTCGGCGCCGCCGTCGCGGGCGATGCTGGCGGCCGGGCAAGGCAGCTACAACCGCAGCTGGCAATGGCTGGACGGGCTGGACCAGACGGTCAGCGTGACGATGCACTGCACGCTGGCGGTGGCGGGACGCGAAACGGTGGTGCTGTCGGGCCGCAGCCACGCCACGCGTGTGGTGGCCGAAACCTGCACCGGCCCGGGCGGTGCGCGGGTGGACAACCGATACTGGGTCGATGGCGGCGGAGTATTGCGCAAATCGCGCCAATGGCTTGGGCAGAACGGCGGCTATCTGTTGCTTTTCGACCCGAATCCGCGCAACTTTTCCGGGTAGGCCGGCGAGGTGCTTTACAGCCCGCCCGAGCCCATGCTACCCCTTCGTCAAGTTCACCCATCTCAGGAGTTCAGACCATGAAGACGTTTGCAGCAATTGCCCTTTCCGCCGCCATGGCCACCGCGACCGTCGGGGTCGCCAATGCTCAGGCATCGGCGCCCATCCCGAGCAGCCTGGCCGTTGGCGGCGGTCTGACCGCCGGTGCCGTGGCCGGGATCGTCATCGTCATCGCTGGCGTTGCCTACATCATCTCGAACGACGGCACCGTGACCACCACTGCCCCCGCGATGTAAGATCGGCGCGCGGCACCCTTCGGATCTTGTGCCGCCCTTGGCGGCGCATCCGGGGGCGGTTGCAGCGCGAAGGGCAAGGCACAAGGCGCGGCACACTGGGGGCTTTGACTCCGGTTTGACTGCTGGCCTTGGGTAAGCGAGACAAGGGGGGTGGCGCAGGCTGCCCCCCGTTGCTTTTAGGGGCGGTCCGGCCCTGTCGGGCCAGGCAAGCAGAATCGATGCACGCAATTCTCAGGGTCGGTTGGCGGGCCTGGGTGCTGGCCGGGCAGCGGCACCTGGGGTTGATTTCTGCCGGAGTCGCCTTTTTCGCGGTGCTGGCGATCTTTCCGGCGCTGGCGGCAGTGGTGGCCATCTGGGGCCTGTTTGCCGACCCGCATGTGGTCGCGGCGAACCTTGAAGGGTTGGCGCAGTTCCTGCCGCCCGATGCCTTCGACATCCTGAATGCCCAGGTGACGGGTCTGGTGGGGGCTGGCGCCGGGCGCCTGGGCTGGACGACGGCGCTGAGCCTTGGCGCTGCGCTGTGGTCGGCCAGGGCCGGCATGGCGGCGCTGGTGCAAGGCATCAACGCAGCCTTCGGGCAGGAAAGCCGCAGCGGTGTGCGCCATCAGGCGGTGGCGCTGGCGCTGACGCTGGCGATGGTGGCGGCGGCGCTGGCCGCGCTGGCCGCAGGAATCGTGGTGCCGCTGGTGTTGCAGTTTCTGCCGCTGGGGCCTTACGAGGCCGGGTTGGTGCGGTTGGCGCGCTGGCTGATCGCGCCTTTGGTGACGGTGCTGGGGGTGGGCCTGGTCTACCGCTATGGCCCGGCCGGAAGGGCCGGGCGCCGCCCGCCGCTGTTGTCCTGGGGGCTGCTGGTGGCCGTGGTGCTGTGGCTGGCAGCATCCGAGGGATTTTCGATCTACCTTGCCAATTTCGGCACCTACAACAAGGTTTACGGGGCGATCGGCGCCGTGGCGGCCTTGCTGATGTGGTTTTACCTCAGCGCCTGGGCGGTGCTGATGGGGGCGGCGGTGAATGCGGCGCGGGGGCAGGCGTCGGGTGCGGCACCGCGGCCAGAAGCCTCGCGCGGTCGAGCGTGAAGCCCGAATCGATCCAGGCGCGTTCCAGACGCTGCAAGGCGGCGCCAAGGGCCGCGCCTTGCAGACCCGGCATCAGGTCGGCCGCCGCAACGGGAAAGCGGGCCGCCGCACCCTTGGCGATGGCATCCTGCCAGCCGGGCGGCAGGTCGGCGCCGAGGCTTGCGGCCATGACCAGCATCGCGTCGGTGGCCACATCGGCGCCGTAGCGCCAGGCCGCTTCGGCCGGGGGCAGCGCCGATGCTGCGTTCAGCCGCGCCAGCGCCGCGGCCTCGGCCCGCGACAGGCGCAAGGCGGCGGTCGGGTCCGGCCCGCCCAGCACCGCGAGGCGGCGCAACCAGCGGCCGGCAGGGCCGGTGCCGGCCACCCTCTGTTCCAGATGCACCAGCGGCGCCAGCGCGCGGGGCTCGGCCCCGGGCAGGATGCGGCCCAGGGTGCCGGTCGCCTGCATAGCCGCCACGGCCGGGGCCGGGTCGGGCGCGGCCAGAAGCCGGCGCATCTCGTGCCCGATCCGCTCGCGCGAGATCTGGTCGAGCCCCTCTTGCTGCGCAGCGATGGCGGCCAGAGCCGCGGGGTCCATCCCGGCGGCGGGGTCGCCATACCAGGCGTGAAAGCGGAAGAAGCGCAGGATGCGCAGGCGATCTTCGGCGATGCGGGCCGCCGGGTCGCCCACGAAGCGCACGCGGCGGGCCAGCAGGTCGGGCAAGCCGCCGAGCGGGTCGATGACGGTGCCGTCGGGCCGGGCATAGAGCGCGTTCATGGTAAAGTCGCGGCGGGCGGCATCCTCTTCGATCCGGTCGGAATAGGCGACGGTGGCGCGGCGGCCATCGGTGGCGATATCGCGGCGAAAGGTGGTGACTTCGTGCGCGCGGCCCAAGGCGACAACGGTGACCGTGCCATGATCGAAGCCGGTGGGCACGGCACGTAGACCGGCCGCGGCGGCAAGGTCGGTCACCTGCGGCGGTGTTGCATCGGTGGCGATGTCGATGTCGGCGACCTCGGCCCCCAGAAGGGCGTTGCGCACGCAACCGCCGACGAACAGCGCCTGGTGCCCCGCCGCCTGCAACGCCGCACAGAGCGCGACCGTGCCGGGGTGGGCCAGCCAGTCGCCCGCGATCTTCATGGCGCCAGCCGCCCGGCCAGCCCGCGCAGGATGCGCGCCGTGGCGCCCCAGATGTAGTAGGGCCCCCAGGGAACGGCATAGTAGTTGCGCCACTGACCTTGCCACAGGCGCCGCTCGACCCGGTAATGCGCGGGATCGGCGAGGTGGGCGAAGGGCACGCGGAACACCTCGGCCACTTCGCCGGCTTCGGGAACGGGGTGAAAGGGGCCGTCGATGCGGCCAAGCACCGGGGTGATGCAAAAGCCGGTGACGGTCTCATGCACCGGCAGGCGGCCCAGCGGTTCCACCCGCGCGGGGTCGAGGCCGATTTCCTCTCGCGCCTCGCGCAGGGCGGCGGCTTCGGGCGTGGGGTCGGCGGGTTCGAGCTTGCCGCCCGGAAAGGCGATCTGCCCCGGATGGTGGCGCAACAGCGACGAGCGCCGGGTCAGCACCACCTCGGGGCCGGCCGCACCCTCCAGCAACCCGACCAGCACCGCCGCCGGGCGCAAGGCGCGCCCGGGCGGCGGCACGACGCCGGGGTTCAGGTCGAAATCGGACGAAGCATCGACCGGGCGCTGCAAGGCGGCGCGCAGCCGATCCAGCGCGTCATGCACCGGGTGCCTCCCGCACGGCCTCGAACCCGACGGTGGCGGGATCGAGCACGTAATGCGCGCCGCAGAACTGGCAATCGGCGGTGACGGTGCCTTCGGGCGTGGTCATGTGCCGGATGTCCTTGGCCGAATAGATCGACAGGCTGTTGCGCACCTTGTCTTCGGAGCACGAGCAGCCGAAGTTCACCGGCTGCACCGGAAAGATGCGCGGCACCTCCTCGTGGAACAGGCGGTAAAGCAGCCGGTCGGGCGCCAGCGACGGGCCGATCAGCTCCAGATCCTCGACGGTGTCGAGCAAGAGGTTGACGCGGTTCCACGCTTCGCCCTCGGCCCCGTGGACCAGATCGGCCGCCGCCAGCAACCCGCCTTCGCCCGAGCCGCCTTCGCCTTTGGCAAAGGGCGAGGCCTTGGGCATGTGCTGGATCATCACGCCGCCTGCGCGCCAGCCGGCCGGCTGCCCGGGCGCCTGGCTGCGGCCCAGCGAAAGCGCAAAGCGGGTGGGCAGCTGTTCGGACTGGGCGAAATAGGTTTCGGCGCAATGCGCCAGCGACGAGCCGGCAATGGGGGTAAAGCCCTGATAGGGCAGCATGCCTTCGCCCTGGTCGATCATCACGGCAAAGAAGCCTTCGCCGATCTGGGCAAAGGCGGGGCCTTCGGGCTCCAGCCGTTCGGCATCGTAGCTGGCATAGGCGCGGATGCGGGCCGGCTGGCCGTCTTCGGTCGGGCCGTAATAGTCGGTGGCGATCAGCCGGGCCGGCCCCTTGCCGCGAATCTGCAGGCTGAGTTTCCAGCGCAGCTTGATGGCCTGACCGATCAGCGCGGTCAGCAGGACGGCTTCGGCCACCAACGCCTCGATCGCCGGGGGATAGCTGTGCTGGGCCAGGATGCGGTTGAGCGCCCCGTCCAGCCGGGCGACGCGGCCGCGCACATCGGCGGCGTCAAGTTGAAAGGGCAGGACGCTATCGTCCCAGGCGGGGGCAGCTACGGTCATACGGGGGTTCCTTGCGGTGCCAGAGGGCATGGCGCGGGGGTGTTTGTCGCCTCTATATAGGCGAGAGACCCTGCCAGCCAAGAGGCCCCGATGATCCGCCGTTTCGACCAGCCGCCCGCGCCGGGCCGCCGCTATACCCGACGCCCGGGGGTTTATGCGATTCTGTGGCGCGATGGCGCGGTGCTGCTGACGCATCAGGCCGAACCCTGGCCGGAATACCAGCTGCCGGGCGGCGGGATCGACCGCGGCGAACAGCCCTTGCCCGCCTTGCACCGCGAGGTGCGCGAGGAAACCGGCTGGACGATTCGCATCGAGCGCCGGCTGGGCGCCTTCCGGCGGTTTACCTACATGCCGGAATACGACCTGTGGGCGGAAAAGCTGTGCACGGTCTACCTGGCGATGCCGGTTCTGCAGCTGGGCCCGCCAACCGAGCCGGGGCACACCGCCGTCTGGGCCGAGCCGGCGGCCGCGGTGCGGATGCTGGCCAACCCCGGCGACCGGCATTTCCTGTCAGCGCTGGTCTGAGCCGCGCCAGTCGAACAGCACGGCAGAGACGTCGTCGGCGAAATCCGCGCTGCCGGCAAAGCGTTCGAGATCCCATTGCAGCGAATCGAGAAAGGCCTCGGCCCGCAGGGGCAGGTTGCGGCGCACGAGGTCGGCCAGGCCATCTTCGCCCAGTTCGCGCCCTGCGGCGTCGCGGCATTCGGTCAGGCCGTCGGTCATCAGCAGCAGGCGATCGCCGGGTGCAAGCTGCAGATTGACCCGGTCCCAGGTACCGCGGGGCACCAGGCCGATGGGCAGGCCGCCCTGCCCCACAAGTCGCACCGCACCATCGGCGGACAGAAGCAGCGGGTGCGGGTGCCCTGCCTGCACCAGGGCAACGCGTCCGGTGGCCAGATCGGCATCAGCGTAGACGCAGGTGAAATACTGTTCGACCTGCATCACCTCGATCACCATGCGGTTGAGGCGGGCGGCGACGATTTCCGGTGGCCAGGCGTCCACCGGCCCATCGCCGCCCACCACCAGCGCGATGTTGGCATCGGGCGCCGAGGCCGACAGCATGCCCGCAAGGCGCGCAGCCATCATCGCCGAGGCAACGCCGTGGCCCGACACGTCGATGGAAAAGAACGCCAGCCGCCGGTGCGAAAGCGGAAAATACCCCACAAGGTCGCCGCCGACATGCCCCGAAGGCCGCAACAGCAGCGACACCGCCGCCGGCCCGAAATCGTGGTGACGGTCGCGCACCAGCGATTGTTGCAGTTTGCGCGCCTCGATCAGGTCGCGGTCGAGCGTGTCGTAGACCCCTTGCAGTTCCGCCAGCGCCGCACCCAGCAGGCGGTTCTTGTCTTGCAGTTCGCGCTGCATCGACAGCAGCCGTTCGCCCGCCTGCATCCGGGCGCGCAATTCGCCCGGATCGACCGGCTTCGACAGGAAATCGTCGGCGCCGGCATCCAGCCCCTCGGCCACCTCGTCCTTGTCGGACTTGGAGGTGAGCAGGATGAAATAGCCGTAGCCTTCGCGCGGCAAGGCGCGGAAGGCGCGGCAGAATTCCGGCCCCGACAGGCCGGGCATCACCCAGTCCGACAGCACGATGTCGAAGGCGGTGCTGCGGCACAAGTCCAGCGCGGCATCGGCCGAAGCCGCCTCGGTCACGTCATAGCCCCAGCGGGCCAGAGCCACCCGCAACAGCAGACGCTGTGCCCGACTGTCGTCCACCACCAGAGCACGGCGGCGCGGTTGTTCGGTTTCTTGCTGCACGGCCGCGATTGGCACCTGACACCCCTGATGATCACCGCGCCACCATGCAGCCTGTCCGATTAATGCGGTATGAAGGATAAAATTGCACATTCAGCGACATGAATGCGGAACCAAGGGTTAACCCCGATTCACTAGGGTCGTGGCGGGTTTTGTGTATTGCAGGCGATGCCGGAGGTAACGGGATGATCGATTGGAACAGGGTGGCAACCCTGCGCGCCGAAGTGGGCGCCGAAAGCTTTGCCGAAGTCGTAGCCTTGTTTCTGGAGGAGGTGGACGAGGTCGTGCAAAGGTTTCGCACTGCGCCCGACCCGGCGCGGCTGGAAGCCGACCTGCACTTCCTGAAAGGCGGGGCGCTGAACCTGGGGTTCCGGCGGCTCGGGGCGCTGTGCCAGATCGGCGAACGCCAAGCCGCCGCAGGCCGCGCGGCCGAGATCGACCTGGCCGAGGTGGTGGCGCTCTACGCCGAATCGCGGCGCCAGTTCCTCGAGTCGCTGGGCAGCGCCGCGGCGACGTGACGCGATCGGGTTCCGATCAGATCAGGAATTCCGCCAGCGTCTCGTCGCCGGTGATGTCGCGCCAGACGAAGGCCGCGGCATCGAGCCGGGCGAACAGGCGGGTAAAGCTGGCGGGATCCTTCGCCTCGATCCCGATCAGGACCGAGCCGAAGTTGCGCGCCGATTTCTTGAGGTATTCGAAGCGCGCGATGTCGTCGTCCGGGCCCAGCATGGTCAGGAACTCGCGCAAGGCGCCGGGGCGCTGGGGCATGCGCAGGATGAAGTATTTCTTCAGCCCGGCATGACGCTGCGCACGCTCCTTGACCTCGGGCAGGCGTTCGAAATCGAAGTTGCCGCCCGAAGTGATGCAAACGACGGTCTTGCCGCGGATCGTGTCGGCCAGTTCGGGCAGCACATCCACCGCCAGCGCCCCGGCAGGTTCCAGCACGATGCCTTCGACGTTCAGCATCTCCAGCATGGTGATGCAGATGCGGTCCTCGGGCGCCAGATGCACCAGGTCGGCGCCGACCCAGTCGAGGTGGCGCCAGGTCAGGTCGCCCAGCCGCGCCACCGCGGCACCATCGACGAAACTGTTGACGCGCGACAGCTTGACCGGGCCGCCGTGGTCGATCGCGGCCTTGAGGCTGGCGCCCCCTGCCGGTTCGACAAAGCGGAAGGCGACCCCCGGCGCCTCGTCGCGCAGGAACCGCGTGACGCCCGAGGCCAGCCCGCCCCCGCCGACCGGCAGCACCACCAGATCGGGCGCGCGGCCGAGCTGGTCGAGGATTTCCACCGCCACGGTGGCCTGCCCCTCGATCACGTCGGCATCGTCGAAGGGCGACAGGAAATGCGCCCCGGCACGGGCGCAATGCGCCTGGGCGGCGGCAAGCGTCTGGTCGAAATAGTCGCCGGTCAGGATGATTTCGACCGCGCCGCCGCCGAACATGCGGGTCTTGTCGATCTTTTGCTGCGGCGTGGTGACCGGCATGAAGATGGTGCCCTGCACCCCGAAATGCCGGCAGGCATAGGCAACACCCTGGGCATGATTGCCCGCCGAGGCGCAGACGAACTGGCGCAAGGCCGGGCTGGTCGCGCGCAGCTTGCGCATGGCGTTGAAGGCACCGCGGATCTTGTAGCTGCGCACGGGCGACAGATCCTCGCGCTTGAGCCAGATCTCGGCGCCATAGCGCGCCGACAGGTGGTCGTTGCGCTGCAACGGCGTGGGGTCGAACAGGTCGCGCAAGGCGACCGCGGCCTGGCGGGCGGAGGTGGCGAAGGTATCCATGCCGTCTTCATAGCGCGGCGCGCGGCTTGTGGCCATGCGGCACTTGTTTGCCCGGGCAAAAGCCAATAGACCCGGCCCGACCCTTCCTGACGGAGCATAGCGATGTCCGCGCCCAAGAAAGTCGTGCTGGCCTATTCCGGCGGCCTCGACACCTCGATCATCCTGAAGTGGCTGCAAACCGAATACGGCTGCGAGGTCATCACCTTCACCGCCGACCTCGGCCAGGGCGAAGAACTGGAACCGGCGCGGGAAAAGGCGATCCTGCTGGGGATCAAGCCCGAGAACATCCACATCGTCGACGTGCGCGAGGAATTCGTGCGCGACTTCGTGTTCCCGATGTTCCGCGCCAACGCGGTCTACGAGGGGCAGTATCTGCTGGGCACCTCGATCGCGCGGCCGCTGATTTCCAAGCATCTGGTCGAGATCGCGCACAGACACGGCGCCGATGCGGTGGCGCATGGCGCAACCGGCAAGGGCAACGACCAGGTGCGTTTCGAGCTGAGCGCCTATGCGCTGGATCCCTCGATCAAGGTGATCGCGCCCTGGCGCGAATGGGATCTGACCAGCCGCACCCGCCTGCTGGAATTCGCCGAGCAGAACCAGATCCCGATCGCCAAGAACAAGCGCGGCGAGGCGCCGTTTTCGGTGGATGCCAACCTGCTGCACACCAGTTCCGAAGGCCGGGTGCTGGAAAACCCGGCGGACGAGGCGCCCGACTATGTGGCGCAGCGCATCGTGCGGGCCGAGGATGCGCCCGACCAGCCCGAGTTCATCGAGATCACCTATGAACGCGGTGACCCGGTGGCGATCAACGGCGTGGCGATGAGCCCGGCCACTCTGCTGACCGCGCTGAACGAATATGGCGCGCGGCACGGCATCGGGATGCTGGATTTCGTGGAGAACCGCTTTGTCGGCATGAAGTCGCGCGGGCTTTACGAAACCCCCGGCGGCACGATCATGCTGGAGGCCCACCGCGGCGTCGAACAGATCACGCTGGACGCAGGCTCGGGCCACCTGAAGGACAGCCTGATGCCGCGCTATGCGGAACTCATCTACAACGGCTTCTGGTTCAGCCCGGAGCGCGAGATGCTGCAGGCGCTGATCGACAAGAGCCAGGAGCATGTGACCGGCACGGTGCGGCTGAAGCTCTACAAGGGGTCGGTGCGCACGGTGGCGCGCTGGTCGGACCATACGCTGTACAGCGAAAAGCACGTGACCTTCGAGGAAGACGCCGGCGCCTACGACCAGAAGGACGCGGCCGGCTTCATCCGGCTGAACGCGCTGCGGCTGAAGCTGATTGCCACGCGCAACGCCCGGGTGGCGGCCAAGGGCTGACCAGGCCGCAGAGGGCGGGGGGCGCTGCCCCCCGCACCCCCCGGGATATTTCGGCAAGGTGAAAGACCAGTGCCGGCCCCGGCTTGCGAAGGGCCGGGCCGCGGCCTAGATTGCGGTGGGTAGCAGGGAGCGATCCATGATCCAGGCTGAGGATATCGAGAAACTGCTGCGCGAAAGCTTTCCGCGCGCGCGGATTACCGTGCAGGGCGACGACGGCGCGCATTTTGCCGCCGAGGTGGTGGACGAAAGCTTTCGCGGGCTGAACCGGGTGCAGCAGCAGCGCGCCGTCTATGCTGCGCTGAAGGGCAAGATGGATGGGCCGAACGGCGCCTTGCACGCGCTGGCGCTGACGACGCGGGCGCCGGAATGATACTTGCGGTGATCCTGCTGGTGGTGGTGGTGGTGGCCGTGGTGCTGGTTGCCGCCCGCGCCCGCGAGGAACACGACGACGACGATGACAACGGCCCGGGAGGCATGCGGCGTGTGCGCGTGCCGGTGCGGGCGACCAGGAGGACCGGACGATGAGCGCGCTGGATCAGATCCGCGAGACGATCGAGAAGAACGACGTGGTGCTTTACATGAAGGGCACCAAGATGATGCCGCAATGCGGCTTTTCCAGCCGCGTGGCGGGGGTGCTGAACTTCATGGGGGTGGATTTCGCCGACGTGAACGTGCTGGCCGACCCCGAAGTGCGCCAGGGGATCAAGGATTTCTCCGACTGGCCGACGATTCCGCAGCTGTATGTCAAGGGCGAGTTCGTGGGCGGGTGCGATATCGTCACCGAGATGACCCTGTCGGGCGAGCTGGACCAGCTGTTCGAGGCCAAGGGCATCGCCTTCGACAAGGCCAAGGCCGAGCAGATCCGCGAAGCCAACAAGTAATCAGGCCACCAGCGCCGGCCAGACCGCGCGGTTGCGCCCCGCGAAGGCCGCGATGTGGCCCAGCGTGGCAAGCCCGTGGTCGGCGGGCGCGATCAGGCGGCGGGTCACCGCCGCCTTCGGCATCCAGTCGGCGAGGCGCCAGACTGCGACCGGCGGCACCATGCCGTCATCAGCCAGAGCCACCAGCGTGACCGGGCAGGTCAGCGTCTCGGACGCAAGCGGCGGCATCGCGGGGTCCGACAGGCATGACCCGCGATGCGCGCACCACCGCCGCCATTGCCAGTAGGCGGGGCCCGGAATGTCGGCGCCCAGAAACAGCCGGCGTCCGGGGAGGTAGCCGAAAGCGGCCGTCAGCAGCGGGCCGTGCCCCCACCAGGTGCTGGCGATCCCCAGCCGCAGCGGCCAGGGATGGTCGGACAGGTGCACGGGTCCGGCTGCGACGATCACCGCGCGCGCGATGCCTTCGAGCCCCGGCTGGAACGGCAGCGCCAGCCCGCCCAGCGAGTGCCCGATGACCCAGAGCGGCAGGCCCGGCAGGCGTGCCGCCAGCCAGTCGCGCGCTGCCGCCGCATCGTGCACGCCCCAATCGGCCATCGTCGCACGCGACCGGCGCGGGTTGCCAGAGGCGGCAAAGTCGCGGTAGTCCCAGACCAGGACCGCGGCGTGCCGGTCCTCGGCCAGCCAGCGCGCGAAGCTTGCGTAGAATCCGGCCGGCACGCCGGTTGCCGCATTGATCACCACCGCAAGCCGCGGGTCGGGCACCGCGATCAGCCGCCCTGCCAGCCGACCGCCCGGGCCGGGAATGGAAACCTGTTCTTCCTGCATCGCGCGCCCCCCTTGCCCTGCCACGTTTCGCCGACCGGCGGGCTCGCGCAAGCCCGGCCGTGGCGTCACGGGCGGCGGATTTTTTGCGCATGACGCGCGGGGGCGCGCGTGCTAGGGCAGCGGGATGAACCAGCTTCCGACCCGCCAGCAGATCCTCGACTGGATCGCGCAGAACCCCGGCGAAACCGCCAAGCGCGACATCGCGCGCGCCTTCGGCATCAAGGGGGCCCAGCGGATCGAGCTGAAGCGCCTGCTGCGCGAGCTGGAGGCCGAGGGCGCGGTGGCGCGCAAGGCCCGCCGCTATGGCGCGCCGGGCGAGCTGGCCCCGGTCTCGGTGCTGGAGGTGACAGGCCCCGACCGCGCGGGCGATCTGTTCGCCCGCGCGCTGGAATGGCAAGGCGAAGGCGAGGCACCGCGGATTCTGGTGCTGACCAGGGCCGAGGATCCGGCACTGGGCGCGGGCGACCGCATTCTGGCGCGGGTGACGGCGGTGGCGGCGGAAACCCACAGCCACGAGGCGCGGCTGATCCGGCGCATCGGCACCGGGGCGCGGCGCATTCTGGGCGTTTTTCGCAAGGCTGCCGAAGGCGGGCGGATCGTGCCCATCGACAAGGGCGAGGCCAAGGAATGGCTGGTGGCGCGCGACTCCACTCAAGGTGCCCGCGATGGCGAACTGGTCGAGGCCGAGCTGGTCGGCCGGCGCGAGGCGATGGGTCTGCCGCGAGCGCGGATCGTGGCCCGGCTGGGCGACCCGGGCGCACCGCGCGCGGTGTCGCTGATTGCGATACACCAGCACGGCATCCCCGACGATTTCCCCGACGAGGTGCTGCTGGAGGCCGAACGGCAAGAGCCGGCCCCGCTTGGCACGCGCGAGGATCTGCGCCATCTGGACCTCGTCACCATCGACCCGATCGATGCGCGCGACCGCGACGATGCCGTGCTGGCCCATGCCGATGCGGCGCCCGACAACCCCGGCGGCCATGTGATCTGGGTGGCCGTTGCGGATGTGGCGCATTACGTGCGCCCGCAATCGGCGCTGGACCGCGAGGCACGCCGGCGCGGCAATTCCACCTATTTCCCCGACCGGGTGGTGCCGATGCTGCCCGACCGGCTGTCGGGCGACCTGTGCAGCCTGCATCAGGGGGTGGACCGGGCTTGCCTGGCGGTGTGCATCCGCATCGACGCGAACGGGCGCAAGCTGAGCCACCGCTTTGCCCGCGGGCTGATGCGCAGCCGCGCCTCGCTGGCCTATGAGGCGGTGCAGGCCGCGCAGGACGGGCGCCCCGATGCCATCACCGCCCCGTTGCTGGAGCCGGTGATCCGCCCGCTTTTCGCCGCCTATGCCGCGCTGTTGCGTGCCCGGGCCGAGCGGCAACCGCTGGAGCTGGACCTGCCCGAACGGCGGATCGTGCTGTCGGAGGACGGGCGTGTGCAATCGGTCGCCTTCAAGGAACGGTTCGACGCACACAAGCTGATCGAGGAATTCATGGTGCTGGCCAACGTGGCCGCCGCCGAGGAGCTGGAGCGGTTGCGCCGGCCGCTGCTTTACCGCGTGCACGAGGAGCCGAGCCTCGACAAGATCGACGCCTTGCGCGAGGTGGCGCAGGCCTCGGGCTTTGTGCTGGCCAAGGGGCAGGTGCTGAAGACGCAGCACCTGAACCGCCTGCTGCAACAGGCCGAAGGCAGCGATTTCGACGAATTGCTGAACATCACCACGCTGCGCTCGATGACGCAGGCCTATTACCTGCCGCGCAACCTGGGCCATTTCGGGCTGGCGCTGCGCAGTTACGCGCATTTCACCTCGCCGATCCGGCGCTATTCCGACCTGATCGTGCATCGCGCGCTGATCCTGGGGCATGGCTGGGGCGACGACGGGCTGAGTGCCGCCGACATCGCGCAGCTGGAGGAAACCGCCAAGCTGATTTCCGACACCGAACGGCGCAGCATGGCCGCCGAACGCGACACCACCGACCGCTACCTGGCCGCCTGGCTGTCGGACCGGGTGGGGGCCGAATTCACGGGCCGCATTTCCGGGGTGCAGCGGTTCGGCCTGTTCGTGCGGCTGGACGAATCGGGCGCCGACGGCCTGATCCCGATCCGCGAGATCGGGCGCGAATTCTTTCACTTCGACCCGCAGGCGCAGACGCTGATGGGGGCCGATACCGGGCTGACGCTTGGCGTGGGCCAGCGCGTCACCGTACGGCTGACCGAGGCGGTGCCGGTGACCGGCGGGCTGCTCTTGGAGCTGCTGTCGGTCGAGGACAAGGGCCTGCCTTCGGGACGCGCAGCCCGGGCACGCAAGGGCGGCAAACCGCGCCCGCCGTCGCGCGGGCCGGCGAAATCCCGCAAGGTGCTGCGCACCCGGCGCTGACCTCGGGCTTTCCGCATCGCCCGAATCGGGCTAGGTTATCGACCAAGAGCAGATAACAACGGATGCAGGCAGGTGACATCATGCGGCATGTTTTCAAGGCCTTGGGCTTCGGCATTGCGCTGTTGCCGATGGGCTGCGGCAATGCGGGGCCCGAACGGGTTGCCGCCCGCCCGGCAGCGGCTGCCCCGGCGGCGGTAGCCGTGGCCAGCGCGGAACAGAAGGCCGGGTTCGACCGCTGGGCACAAGGCTTTGCCGCGCGGGCGCAGTCCAAGGGGGTCGCGCCTGCGGTCGTCAGCCGGGCGCTCGACGTGGCCTATTACGACCCCGACGTGATCCGGCTGGACCGGCGGCAGGCGGAATTTGCCCGCCCGATCTGGGAATACCTCGACAGCGCGGTGTCGGATACCCGGCTGGCCAACGGGCGCAAGGCGCTGTCGGAACATGGCGCGACCCTGCGGCGGATCGAGGCGCGCTATGGCGTGCCGGCCGAAGTGGTCGCCGCCATCTGGGGCATGGAAACCAGCTATGGCATCAACCGCGGCAAGAAGGGGGTCATCCCCTCGCTGGCCACGTTGGCCTATGACGGGCGGCGCGGCGCCTTTTTCGAGGAACAGCTGATTGCCGCGCTGAAGATCCTGCAGGCCGGCGACACCGACCCGGCCAGCATGAAAGGGTCCTGGGCAGGGGCGATGGGGCACACCCAGTTCATGCCGACCAGCTATCTTGCCTATGCGGTGGACTTTACCGGCGACGGGCGGCGCGACATCTGGGGCGACGATCCGACCGATGCGCTGGCCTCGGCGGCGAACTATCTGGCGAAGATGGGCTGGAACCCGGGCCAACCCTGGGCGGTGGAGGTGACGGTGCCGGCCGGCTTCCGCGAGGCCGGCAAGGCCACGCGCAAACCGCCGTCGCAGTGGCAGGCGCAAGGCGTCAAGGCCGTGCGCGGCGGGCGCATCCCCGACCACGGGCCGGCCTCGATCCTGCTGCCCGCCGGGATGAACGGGCCGGCGCTGATGATCTTCGACAATTTCCGCGTCATCAGCCGGTATAACAATGCCGACAGCTATGTGATGGGTGTCGGGCTGCTGTCGGACCAGCTGGCCGGGCGCGGCGGGTTGGTGCGCCCCTGGCCGCGCGGCGACCGGCCGCTGACCGAGGCCGAGCGCAAGGAGATTCAGCAGCGCCTGGCAGACCTTGGCCACTACACCGGGGAAATCGACGGTGTCACCGGCTCGGGCACGATGGAGGCGGTGCGCGCCTGGCAGACCGCCCAGGGGCTGACGCCGGACGGCTATGTCAACGAGGCGCTGCTGAAGCGGTTGCGCTGACGGCAGCTGCAGGACCGGGGGTTTCACACCCCCGGACCCCCGTGGGATATTTGGATCAAGGTGAAAAGAGGCCGGGCGGAGCAGCGCCGACCGACCTTGCCGGGTGGGAGGCGGCGCCCCCCGGTGCGGCGGCCGCCTTCAACGTGCCATGCCGTGATACTCGGGGTTCGGCAGCATCTCGACCGCCGAGGCCAGTCGGTTCGACATGTTGTAGAAGGCGGCGACCGCCGAAATGTCCCAGATGTCGCGGTCGGTGAACCCGGCGTCGCGCAAGGCAGCGCGGTCGGCCTCGGCCATGTCCTGCGGATGGCGCGTGAGCTTGACGGCGAAGGCCAGCATCGCGCGCTGGCGCGGATCCAGCCGGGCGGCGCGCCAGTTCTGGGCGATGGTTTCGGCCAGGATCGGATCGCCGGTCAGTTGCCGAAGTGCGGCGCCGTGGGCCGTGAGGCAATAGACGCATCGGTTTTCGGCCGAAACCGCCACCGCGATCATCTCGCGTTCCGCCTTGGACAGGCCCGAAGGCGCCAGCATCAGGTCGTTGTACATCGCCATGAAGGCGCGCAGCTTGGCCTGATCGAAGGCATAGGCCTGCAGCACATTGGGGATGAGCCCGAGCTTTTCGGTGCATTTGTCGAAATAGGCCCGGATGTCGTCGTCGAGCGGATGGGCCGCGGCGAGGTCGAGGGCGGTCAGCGGTTCCATCGTCATGCCTTGCGGATGGTGTCGCCCGGTTGCAGCACCGGTTCGAGTTCGATGACATGTCCGCCGATGATCCCGCCGGGCAGCTTGCCGGCGATGATCTCGGCCGCCTTGCGGCCGATCTCGCGGCGGCAGCTGTCCATCGTGGCAAGGCGCCGCGGCAGACCTTCGAGCAGTTCGACGGCGTTGAAGCCCGCAAGCCCGAGGCGCCCGGGCACGTCGATGCCGTTTTCCAGGCACCACAAGAGCCCTCCGGCCCCGATCATGTCGTTGGAGTAATAGAGGAAATCGAGATCGGGCGAACGGGCGAGCATCGCGGCCGTCATCTCGCGCCCCTTCAGCAGCGCGGAACCGCCGGCATAGAATTCGCGGTCGGCGAGCGCGATGCCGGCTTCGGCCAGCACCTCCTCGAAGCCTTCCATGCGTTTGCGGGCGCGGTGGTCGTCGGGCATCTTGGTGCCGAGGAAGCCGATGCGCCGATAGCCGGCGGCGAGAATCGCCTGTGCCATCTGCCGCCCGGCGCGGCGGTGCGAGATGCCGACCACCGAATCCACCGGGGTGCCGTCGGTATCCATGATTTCCACCACCGGAACCCCGGCGGTATCCAGCATGGCCCGCGCTGCATCGGAATGTTCAAGCCCGGCGATGACGATGCCCGAAGGGCGCCAGGACAGCATTTCGTACAGCACCGCTTCCTCGCGGACGGCGGAATAGTGGGTGACACCGAACACAGGCTGCAGGCCGGTGTCTTCCAGCACTTCGGAAATGCCTTGCAGCACTTCGGGAAAGACCATGTTCGACAGCGAGGGGATGATGACCCCCACCAGGTTGACGCGCTGGCTGGCCAGGGCACCGGCGATCTTGTTGGGCACATAGCCGAGGTCGCGCGCCGCCCCCAGCACCTTTTCGCGCGTCGCCTCGGACACGTCGCCGCGGTTGCGCAGCACGCGGCTGACGGTCATTTCCGACACGCCCGACAGTTCCGACACGTCGCGCAGGGTCAGCGGGCGGCGCGGTGGGGCGGATTTCGGGCCCGGACGGGCCGGTGGCTTGCTCATGGGGCGTCCTCCTCGCGCGCTTTTCCTGATTGTTAGCGCCAAAGCCTGCCCGGGGCCAAGCCCCCGGTTGCATCGCGGTGCGTTTGCGGGCATCAGGGGGCGGCATGGCCCCGTAGCTCAGGGGATAGAGCGGCCGCCTCCTAAGCGGCAGGTCGCAGGTTCGAATCCTGCCGGGGTCACCATGCCTGCCCAACGATAGGACTCCCGCATGATTACCCGCATAAATCCCGGCCCGCGCCTGTCCGAGGCCGTGGTCTACAACGGCATCGCCTGGCTGGCCGGCCAGGTCGGCGAAGGCGCCACCGTGGCCGAGCAGACGGCCGATTGCCTGGCGCAGATCGACCGCATCCTGGCGCAGATCGGTTCGTCGAAGGAACACATCCTGCAGGCGGTGATCTGGCTGGCCGACATGGCGGATTACGACGCGATGAACAGCGTCTGGGACAAGTGGGTGCCTGCCGGCCATGCCCCGGCCCGCGCCACCGGCGAGGCGCGCCTGGCTGCGCCGAAATACCGGGTGGAAATCATCGTGACGGCTGCCGTCCCCGGCGTGGAACAGCGCGGCCCCGGCGAATATTGAGCGACCAGGCCCCGGCCGCCCGGCCGGGGCCGGCCCCGGCCTTGCGCCGGGATTCCGCGCACGGGAATATTTTGATCAAAATCCATTGACCTTGGCGCCGGAAAGGCGCAGGTTGCGCGGCGAAAAGGGGTTTTCGCCATGACCATCATCACCAACCATCTGCCGACCGCCGAATTGCAGGCGCTGGATGCCGCGCACCACATGCACCCGTTCACCGCCGGAAACGCTCTGGCCGCCAAGGGGGCGCGGGTGATGGTGCGCGCCAAGGGCGTTTTCCTGACCGACAGCAACGGCAACGAGATCATCGACGGCATGGCCGGGCTGTGGTGCGTGAACGTGGGCTACGGGCGCGAGGAACTGGCCGAGGCGGCGGCGCGCCAGATCCGGGAACTGAGCTATTACAACACCTTCTTCCAGACCACCCATGTGCCGGCCATCGCGCTGGCAGCGAAGATCGCCGAACTGGCGCCGGGCGATCTGAACCACGTGTTCTATGCCTGCTCGGGGTCCGAGGCGAACGACACCAACATCCGGCTGGTGCGGCAATACTGGGCGCTGAAGGGCCAGCCGCAGCGCCACATCCTCATCAGCCGCAAGAACGGCTATCATGGCTCGACCATGGGCGGGGGGTCGCTGGGCGGGATGAAGCCGATGCACGAACAGGGCGGATTGCCGATTCCGGGCATCGTGCACATCGGCCAGCCGCATTGGTACAACGAGGGCGGCGACCTGAGCCCCGAGGATTTCGGCCTGCTGCGCGCGCGCGAACTGGAGGCCAAGATCCAGGAACTGGGCCCCGAGAACGTCGCGGCCTTCATCGGCGAGCCGATCCAGGGCGCCGGTGGCGTGATCGTGCCGCCCAGCACCTACTGGCCGGAAATCCAGCGCATCTGCGACGAATACGGCATCCTGCTGATCGCGGACGAGGTCATCACCGGCTTCGGGCGCACCGGCAACTGGTTCGGCAGCCAGACCTATGGCATCCGCCCGCATATCATGACCATCGCCAAGGGCCTGTCGTCGGGCTATGCGCCGATCGGCGGGTCGATCGTGTGCGACGAGGTGGCCGAGGTGGTCGGGCGCGACGAGTTCAACCACGGCTACACCTATTCGGGTCACCCGCTGTCGGCGGCGGTCGCGCTGGAAAACCTGCGCATCATCGAGGAAGAACGCATCATCGACCATGTGCGCGACGTGGCCCACCCGTACCTGGCGGCGAAATGGGCCCAACTGGCCGACCACCCGATGGTGGGCGAGGCCAAGCTGGTGGGCCTGATGGGCTCCATTGCGCTGACGCCCGACAAGGCGCGGCGGGCAAGGTTCGCCGCCGAGGCGGGCACGGTGGGCCTCATCACGCGCGAGCGGTGCTTTGCCAACAACCTCATCATGCGGCACGTCTACGACCGCATGATCATCGCGCCGCCGCTGGTCATCACGCCGGCGGAAATCGACATCCTGATCGAACGGGCCTGGAAGTCGCTGGACGAGGCCGCGGCCAAGGTGCGCGCCGAAGGGTTGTGGCAGGCCGCCTGATGGCCGCCACCCCGCAGCACGACCTTGCCTACGAGGCGCTGAAGGAGGCGCTGCTGGAAGGGCGCATTCCGCCCGGCCAGCCGGTGACGGTGGCGTCGCTGGCCGCGCTGCTGGGCACCGGCACCATGCCGATGCGCGAGGCCGTGCGCCGGCTGACGGCCGAAGGCGGCTTGCAGGCCAGCGCCACGCGCCGGCTGACGGTGCCGGCCCTGGGGCGCGCGCGGTTTCAGGCGCTGGTGCGGGCGCGGTTGCTGCTGGAGCCCGAAGCGGCGGCCGATGCGCTGGCGCACCTCGACGCGGCGGCGGTGGCGGCGCTGGATGCGACCGATGCGGCGCTGTCGGCAGCGATCCGGGCGCGGGATGTGGCCGGCTACATGCGGCTCAACTACCGCTTTCACTTCGGCATCTATCGCGCGGCGCCCGATTCGGTGCTGTGCCCGCTGATCGAAAGCCTTTGGGTGCAGTTCGGCGCCTACATGCACCTGCTGTTCGACCGCGCGCCGGCGCATCTGGTTGCCGACCGGCATCAGGCGGCGCTGGCTGCGATCCGGGCCGCGGATGCGGCGGGGCTGCGCGCCGCCATCGCCGCCGACATCGAGGATGCGTTGGGAACGCTGCGGGCCGCGGCCGAATAGCGGCGGTCACGCCGCCGCAGCAGCGGTGGTGGCGGGATGCGGGCGTTCGCGCACCGGCAGGTGAACGATGGCCGAAAACGCGCCGACACCGATGCCGATCCACCAGACAAGGGTGTAGTCGCCGGTCAGGTCATACATCCGCCCGCCCAGCCAGGCACCGAGGAAACCGCCGATCTGGTGCGACAGGAAGACGAAGCCATACAGCGTGCCCATGTAGCGCAGGCCATAGATATGCGCCACCAGCCCCGAGGTCAGCGGCACCGTGGCCAGCCACAGCGCCCCCATCACCAGGCTGAACAACAGCACCGAGGCCGGGGTGATCGGCAACAGGATGAAGGCCGCCGATGCCAGCGTGCGCCCGGCATAGATCGCCGCCAGCAGGTATTTCCTGGTATGGCGCTTGCCCAGCCAGCCGGCGGTCAGCGTGCCCACGATGTTGGCCAGCCCGATGACCCCGATCGCCACGGCCCCCAGGGCCGAGGTGGTGGTGATGCCCAGCCCCGCCAGCAGCCCGCCGGGGTCGGGCGTGCCGCACAGTTCGGTAACCATCGCCGGGAAATGCGCGGTGATGAAGGCAAGCTGATAGCCGCAGGAAAAGAACCCGACGAAGATCAGCAGATAGCTGGGGTCGCGGAAGGCGCGCACCAGCACGGTGCCGAGGCTTTCCTCCAGCTCGGCCCGGGTCGCCACGCCGGGCGAACGCAACAGCGGCAGCGCCAGCAGGCTGAGCAGGATGACGGCGGCAAAGATCAGGAACACACCCTGCCACGGCACGAAGCCCAGCAACAGTTCGGCCACCGGCGGCCCGAAAACCTGCCCGGCCGACCCGGCCGCGGTGGCGATGCCCAGCGCCATCGACCGATGTTCGGGCGCCGCGGTGCGGCCGACCACCGCAAGGACCACGCCGAAGCCGGTGCCCGCGATGCCGAACCCCACCAGCACCTCGAGCGACTGCATCGCAAAGGGCGTGGTGGCAAAGGCCGAAAGCACCAGCCCCACCGCATACATCACCCCGCCGGCCAGAATCGCGCGCCGGTCGCCAAAGCGTTCGGCCAGCGCGCCGAACAGCGGCTGCCCGATGCCCCAGGCCAGGTTCTGGATGGCGATGGCCAGCGAAAACTCGCTGCGCGCCCAGCCGAACTCGGCCGCGATCGGAATCTGGAACACCCCGAACGAGGCGCGAACGGCAAAGCCCAGCATCAAGAGGATGCACCCTGCGATCAGCACGGGGGTGACGAGGGGGGCTTTGGCCATGACCGACTCCGGTTCCGTTCCGGCGCAAGCTGCGTCGGCCGGAACGGAAGGTCAAGCTGGGGAAACCCGTCCCGGCCTTGTGCCGGGACCTCTGCGGTCTGACAAGGCCCCGGCTCGGGGCCGGGGCGGCGTCAAAGGGCGTAGGCGCGCAGACGGTCGTAATACGGCAGGGCCTGGTCCACGAGGGCGGCGTAATCGGGCGGCAGGTCGGGCAGCGGGCCTTCGGGGTCTTCGAATCCGGTCGAGGCGTGCACGGCGCCATACCAGTGCGGCGCCCAGGCACCGTCGAAGGGTTTCGGCCCGGCCGGCCAGTGCAGCATCCGGTCGGTGAAGGCTATCCCCAGTGCCGCGCACAGCCGGGCCAGCGCGCCGGGCGGGTCGGCGCGGATGTCGGCGCTGTCGATTACCAGCGGCGCGCGGCCCAGCCAGCCCGCCACCTCGTCGAACAGCTCGGCCTGCTGGACAAAGCCGATGTCGGCCAGCGTCGGGCCCTCGCGTTTCCTGGCGTAGGAGGCCACGACACGCGCCG
The DNA here is from genome assembly GCF_046292685.1 of Gemmobacter sp. GTDB lineage: Bacteria > Pseudomonadota > Alphaproteobacteria > Rhodobacterales > Rhodobacteraceae > Wagnerdoeblera. The sequence goes on along the minus strand of NZ_JBKBQM010000003.1, from coordinate 4,725 downwards.
GGTGCCGGATCAGGAAGACATTGGTGCAGGCGCGCATGAAACCGCGGTCGAAGGCGGGGATCATGTGCAGCGTCATGTGCTTCTGGTAGAACAGCGGCTCTTTGCCGGCGGGGGGCGCGGCGCAGGCGGCGGCGACCCGGGCCGGGTCGGCGTCATGCGCGGCGACGATCGCATCGCGCATCGGGTGGTCGATGCCGGTGGCGGAAAGGTATGCGGCGTAAAAGGGCTCGTCCCACACCGCGCAGTCGCCCCGGGCGGCAAAGGCATACATCATGGCGGTCGACAGGTTGCGCGGGCCGGACCACATCGCGATGTTCATGGGCGGTTCCTTGTGGCTGGCGGGGAACCGGGGGTTTCACACCCCCGGACCCCCGTGGGATATTTGAGGACAGAAAACGGGCAGGGTCAGGCCATCACGAGCGCCTTGTAGAGATCGCGCAGCCGGGCGGTCATCGGGCCCATCTGGCCGGTGCCGATGGTGCGCCCGTCGATGCTGCCCACGGGGGTTTGCGCGCCGAAGGTGCCGGTGAGGAACGCCTCGTCCGCCGAATAGGTTTCGACCAGCGAGAAGTTGCGTTCGAACACCGGGATGTCATTGGCGCGGCACAGGTCGATGACCTTCTGCCTTGTGATCCCGTTCATGCAGTAGTCGCCCGTGCTGGTCCAGACCTGGCCCTTGCGCACGATGAAGAAGTTGCAGGCGTTGGTGGTGTTCACGAAGCCGTGGATGTCGAGCATCAGCGCCTCGTCCGCGCCGGCCTTCTGTGCGGCGATGCAGGCAAGGATACAGTTGAGCTTGCTGTGCGAGTTCAGCTTGGGATCCTGCGTCATCGGCAGGCCGCGAAGGTGCGGCACGGTGGCAAGGCGGATCGGGCGCGGGATTTTCGGGCGGCTGTGTTCCATGATGATGACCATCGTGGGGCCGCGCTGGCTGAGGGCGGGGTGCTGGAAGGGCCGCGTCTTGACTCCGCGGGTGACCATCAGCCGGGCATGGGCATCGGTGGTCATGCCGTTTGCGGCCTGGGTGTCGAAGATCGCCTGACGGATTTCGTCGCGCGTGCGGGCAAGGTCGAGGTCGATGGCGCGCGCGGCCTCGAACAGCCGGTCGAGGTGATCCTCCAGAAAAGCCCAGCGGCCATTGTAGAGGCGGATGCCTTCCCACACCCCGTCGCCCAGCATGAAGCCCGAATCGTAGACCGACACGACCGCCTGCGCCTTGGGCACGATGCGGCCATCGACCCAGATCAGGATGTTTTCGTTGCGGGCGTCCTCTTCGGATTGGTGGGTGCTGACGTGATCGGTCATTCCGGCCTCCTGCTTGGTGCGCAGGCTAGCGCGGGCGCGGGCCGGGGGAAAGGTCAGGCGACAGGAACGGGGCCGGTTGCGGTGACGGCCTGCGGGGTGATGGCGGTGGCCAGCCCGATCATCGCCACGCCGGCAGCGCGAGCGCGGGCAAAGGCGGCGGCATAGGCGGGGTCGATGTCGGCGGCGATGCGGATACGGGTGCAATCGGTGCGGGCCAGCAGATAGACCATCGCAGCACCTTCGCCCCGTTCGGCGGCACCCGTCAGCGCGGCCAGGTGCCGGGCGCCGCGTTCGGTGCGGGTGTCGGGGAATTCGGCCCAGCCGTCGCGCGAGAGGGTCACGCTTTTCACCTCCAGCCAGAGGGGGCCGGTGGCAGTGGTCAGGCAGAAGTCGATGCGGCTGTCGCCCAGGCGTGCCTCGGGCCGGATGGCGGTGTAGCCGGGCAGGCCGGGGATGCGGCGGGCGGCCAGCGCCTCGGCCACGATGCGGTTGGCAAGGGTGGTATCGACCAGCGCCATGCCGCCTGGCGTTTCCGCCAGCTTCCAGCCCCAGGTCAGTTTCGCCCCCGGCGCGGCGGGCGCCAGCCAGCAGAGGGTGCCCGGTTCGGCCAGCCCGGTCATGGCGCCGGGGTTGGGGCAGTGCGCGGTTACCACGTTTCCGGTATCGTCCTGCATGTCGGCAAGAAACCGCTTGTATCGGCGGCACAACCTGAACGAGAACAGGGGGGTGGGAAAGTCCATGCCCGGCCCCTATACGCTGTTGGACTTCCCTGCAAGGAGACGACCATGACCAACCCTACCGCGGCGATGCTGGTGATCGGCGATGAAATCCTGTCGGGTCGCACGCGCGATTCGAACATGCACCATCTGGCCAACGAACTGACGCGCCACGGCATCCGCATGATGGAGGCGCGGGTGGTGGCCGATGTGCACGAGGATATCGTGGCAGCGGTGAATGCCTTGCGCGGCCGGTGGGACCATGTGTTCACCAGCGGCGGTATCGGGCCCACGCATGACGACATCACCGCCGATGCGGTCGCGGCGGCGTTCGGCGTGGGCATCGGCATCCGTGAGGATGCGCGCGCCTTGCTGGCGGCGCATTACGAACGGGCGGGGCTGGAGTTCAACGCCGCCCGGCAGCGGATGGCGCGCATCCCCGACGGCGCGGCGCTGATCGACAATCCGGTGTCCACCGCACCCGGGTTCACGCTGGGCAACGTGCATGTGATGGCAGGTGTGCCGAACATCTTTCAGGCGATGGTGGCCAGCGTGCTGCCGACGCTGACGGGCGGGGCGCCGCTGCTGAGCCAGTCGTTGCAGGTGAACCGCGGCGAAGGCGAGATCGCCGAGGCATTCGGTGCGCTGGCCGCCGATTTCCCCGAGCTGTCGATGGGCAGCTATCCGTTCATCCGCAATGGGGCGCATGGCACCAATCTGGTGATCCGCGGCACCGACGGGGCGCAGGTGGATGCGGCGATGGCGCGGCTGGTCGCGCTGTTCGGGCAAGGCTGATGCTGGCGCCCGCCCTGCCTGCCTTGCCGGCGCTGTTCCAGGCGATGGACGATACCTGGCCTGCGGCGGCGCTGCACCGGGTGGGGCCGTGGCTGGTGCGTGAAGGCCAGGGAGGCGGCAAGCGGGTTTCGGCGGCGACGGCCGAGGCGCCGGTGACCGAGGCCGATATCCCGCTGGCAGAGGCCAGGCACCGCGCGTTGGGTCAGACCCCGCTGTTTCTGATCCGGCCGGGCGACGAGGCGCTGGACGCCATGCTGGAGGCGCGCGGTTACCGGGTGGTGGACCCGGTGCATCTGCGCGCGGCCCCGCTGGGGGCCTTTGCCGAGCCCGACCTGATGTACAGCTTTCCGCACTGGCCGCCGATGGCGATGTGCGAGGATGTGTGGACCGAAACGGGCATCGGTCCGGGCCGGCAGGCGGTGATGCGGCGGGTCAAGGGGCCGGCCACGGCCTTTCTGGCCTGTGCGCCGGACCGGATCGACCGGGTGGCAGGGGCAGGATTTGCCGCCATTTCGGGTCAAATTGCGATGATCCACGCCGTCGAGGTGCTTCCGCGGATGCGTCGGCAAGGGTCCGCGCACAACATCTTGCGGTCGGCTGCGTGGTGGGCACAGACAAATGGTGCGCACTGGCTGGCATTGGCGGTGACCTGCCACAACGAGGCGGCCGGGAAACTCTATGCTTCCCTGAACATGAGCATTGTGGGACACTATCACTACAGAAGCGCCTGAAAACTGGGCCGAGCAGTGATGGACACCCGCATGTTCCCTGGCGCATGCTTCCTGCGGCGCCGCATAGCCTTTGGGCTGGCGATCGGGCTGGCCCTGACCACAACCCCGGCACTGGCGCTGGAACGCGCCTTTCCGCCGGGCGCCGAACGCACCGCCGAGCGGGTCGAGCCGATGGGCAGCTACGCCTTGCCGATCGGCCCCTGGGCCGATGGCAGCATGCTGACGCAGCGCACCGAAGGCCGGGTCGAGCAATCGGCATGGCGCCTGCCCGACAGCCGGGCGGGCACGCTGGCGTTGCTGGCACCGATGCGCGCAGCACTGCTGGCCGACGGTTGGCAGATGCTGTTCGAATGCGAAACGGCCGGGTGCGGCGGATTCGACTTTCGCTATTCCACGCAAGTGCTGCCCGAACCGGCGATGCATGTCGATCTGGGCGATTTCCGCTTTCTGGCCGTGCGCCGGGGCAGCGGGGCGCAGGCGGAATACCTCAGCCTGCTGGTCAGCCGGTCGGCCGGGGCGGGCACCGGGCATGTGCAGATGATCCGGGTGGGGCCGGCGGCAGACGAACCGCCGGTTCAGGCCGCGGTTTCCAGCAAATCCGCCCCGGATCAGGCGGTGCCGGCACCACCGCGCGCCGAAGCCGCGGGTGGGCTGGCGCAGGCGCTGGAAAACGGGTCGGTCGTGCTGAATGGCGTGGAGTTTGCCAGCGGCGCCGCCGATGTGGCGCAGGGGGGCGATGCGGTGCTGGCGGAACTGGCGGCCTATCTGGCGGCGCATCCGGCGCGCAGCATCGCCCTGGTCGGGCACACCGATGCCTCGGGTTCGCTGGAAGCCAACATCGCCTTGTCCAAACGGCGGGCCGAGGCCGTGCGCGCGCGCCTGATCGCCGAGATGGGCGCCGATGGCAGCCGCATCACCGCGCTGGGGGCCGGGTTCATGGCGCCGCGCGGATCGAACCTGACCGACGAAGGCCGGGCAGCAAACAGGCGGGTCGAGGCCATGTTGACCTCGACCCGGTAAGCCGACGCACCTTTGACACTGGCGCCTTGGCCCCCGGCGCGAGCTATGCCCGAAAGTTGGTGACGGTGTGATCAGGCGGCTTTGATTTCGTGCTTGATGCCGTCGCGAAATTCAACCCCTCGGATGATCTCGGGGAGGCGGTTTTGGCCGTCGAGTTT
>NZ_JBKBQM010000002.1:0-137802 GCF_046292685.1 Gemmobacter sp. | reverse complement strand
GTTCGACCGCTGCATCGCAACGCCGGACATGATGCCGCTGGTCGGCCGTCTGGGCAAGATCCTCGGCCCGCGCAACCTGATGCCGAACCCCAAGGTCGGCACGGTGACGATGGACGTGGCCACGGCCGTGGCCAACGCCAAAGGCGGCGAAGTGCAGTTCAAGGTCGAGAAGGCCGGGATCATCCACGGCGGCGTCGGCAAGGTTTCGTTCGAAACCGCCAAGCTGGCTGAAAACATCCGTGCCTTTGTCGATGCGGTCAGCCGCGCCAAACCGACCGGGGCCAAGGGCACCTACCTCAAGAAGGTGTCGCTGTCCTCGACCATGGGCCCGGGCGTCAGCGTCGATCTGTCGTCGGCCACGGCGAAGTGATTTGTCTTTCGGTGGGCCCTGCGCCTACCTGCTGAATCCTCGTCCTTGCAAGGGGGCGGGATGACGGGGCCGGAAACGGCCCTGTCCTGTCCGAGACGGAGGGTGCGCCGGTTCGCCGGGGCTTAATGGCCTTCCCGAGATGGGAAACGGGAACGGAATTCCGGGGCACCATGCCTCGGGCGATCTGGCTCTCGGGACCCTGAAACGGACCCGACCGCCTGCCACCCGGCAGGCGACAACGAGCCGGGGGGAAACCCCCAAACTTGGAGTGAACCTGTGGATAGAGCCCAGAAAGAGACCGTGGTCGAGGAACTCGGCCAGATCTTCGCAAGCTCTGGCGTCGTGGTGGTTGCCCACTACGAAGGCATGACGGTTGCTCAGATGCAGGCCCTGCGCGCGGAAATGCGTTCCGTGAACGGGGGCGTTCGCGTCGCCAAGAACAAGCTCGCCCAGATCGCCCTTGAAGGCAAGCCCGGTGAGGGCATGGCCGCACTTCTCAAGGGCATGACCGTGTTTGCCTATTCGGAAGATCCCGTCGCTGCGGCGAAGATCTGCGAAGGCTATGCCAAGAAGAACGACAAGTTCGTGATTCTGGGCGGCGCCATGGGCAACACGGTGCTCGACCCGGCCGGTGTGAAGACCGTGGCCTCGATGCCGTCGCGCGAAGAGCTGATCGCTCAGATCGTGTCCTGCATCGGTGCTCCGGCCTCCAGCATCGCCGGTGCGATCGGCGCGCCTGCGGCGAATATCGCCGGCATCCTCAAGACCCTTGAGGAACGCGAAGCTGCCTGAGACCTCCCCATGCCTTCGGCGTGAGAACCCACGTCGCTGGAACCCCATCTTTGAACGAACGGAACGGAAAAATGGCTGATCTGAACAAACTGGCCGAAGAAATCGTCGGTCTGACCCTGCTGCAAGCGCAGGAACTGAAAACCATCCTGAAGGACAAGTACGGCATCGAGCCCGCCGCCGGCGGCGCCGTGATGGTTGCCGGCCCGGCTGCTGCTGCCGCCCCGGCCGAAGAAGAAAAGACCGAATTCGACGTCGTCCTGACCGATGCCGGCGCCAACAAGATCAACGTGATCAAGGAAGTGCGCGCGATCACCGGTCTGGGCCTGAAGGAAGCCAAGGACCTGGTCGAAGCCGGTGGCAAGGTCAAGGAAGGCATCTCCAAGGCCGACGCCGAAGCGATGAAGAAGAAGCTCGAAGAGGCTGGCGCCAAGGTCGAGCTGAAGTGATCGGGGGCAGGGTGCGCCGTGCATCCTGACCGCTGATACCAGGCCGGGCCCGGAATGTTCCGGGCCCGGCCCGACCTGTCTTGAAGGGGGCGCATCCGCGCCTCGTTCCGGAAAGGTCCGGGTTCGGGAGCCCTCCTTCGGGACGGTGGGCAAGTATTGAACCCCCATCCGCGTTCAAGGCGCGCCGACCGTGGCCCGACGGGGCGGTTGCGCCGGACAAGACGAAAGGTGACCACGAGCATGGCGCAAGCTTATGTCGGCCAGAAGCGTATCCGCCGGTACTACGGCAAGATCCGCGAAGTTCTGGAGATGCCGAACCTCATCGAGGTGCAGAAATCCTCCTACGACCTGTTCCTGCGGTCGGGCGACGGCGACAAGCCCCGCGACGGCGAGGGCCTGCAAGGCGTGTTCCAGTCGGTCTTTCCGATCAAGGACTTCAACGACACCGCCACGCTCGAGTTCGTGAAATACGAGCTGGAAAAGCCGAAATACGACGTCGACGAATGCATGCAGCGCGACATGACCTATGCCGCGCCGCTGAAGGTGACGCTGCGTCTGATCGTGTTCGATGTCAACGAGGATACCGGCGCGCGCTCGGTCAAGGACATCAAGGAACAGGATGTCTACATGGGCGACATTCCCCTGATGACCGCGAACGGCACCTTCGTGGTCAACGGCACCGAGCGCGTCGTCGTTTCCCAGATGCACCGCAGCCCCGGCGTGTTCTTCGACCACGACAAGGGCAAGACGCATTCCAGCGGAAAGCTGCTGTTCGCCTGCCGGATCATTCCCTATCGCGGGTCGTGGCTGGACTTCGAGTTCGACGCCAAGGATCTGGTGTTCGCGCGCATCGACCGGCGCCGCAAGCTGCCGGTGACCACCCTGCTCTATGCCTTGGGCATGGATCAGGATGCGATCATGGAAGCCTACTATTCCACAGTGAACTACCGCTATGTGAAGAACAAGGGCTGGGCTACCAAGTTCTTTCCCAAGCGGCTGTCGGGCACGCGGCCGACCTATGACCTGGTCGATGCGGCCACCGGCGAGGTGATCCTGAAGGCCGGCGACAAGGTGACGCCCAAGATGGCCAACATCTGGGCCCGCGAAGGCACCGTGGCCGAATTGCTGGTGCCCTTCGATCATATCCTGGGCAAATTTGTGGCCCGCGACATCATCGACGAAAGCAACGGCGCGATCTGGGTCGAGGCTGGCGACGAGCTGACCTGGGAGCTGGACCGCGACGGCGAGGTGAAGGGCGGCACGGTCAAGACGCTGCTGGATCAGGGCATCACCGACATTCCGGTGCTGGACATCGACAACATCAACGTCGGCCCCTACATCCGCAACACGATGGCCGCGGACAAGAACATGAACCGCGACGGTGCCCTGATGGACATCTACCGCGTCATGCGTCCGGGTGAACCGCCAACGCTGGATGCCGCCGCGGCCCTGTTCGACAGCCTGTTCTTCGACAGCGAGCGTTACGACCTGTCGGCCGTTGGCCGGGTCAAGATGAACATGCGGCTCGATCTGGACGCGCCCGACACCCAGCGCACGCTGCGGCGCGAGGATATCATCGCCTGCATCAAGGGCCTGGTGGAGCTGCGCGACGGCAAGGGCGAAATCGACGACATCGACCACCTCGGCAACCGCCGGGTGCGGTCGGTGGGCGAGCTGATGGAAAACCAGTATCGCGTCGGCTTGCTGCGCATGGACCGCGCGATCAAGGAGCGCATGTCGTCGGTGGAAATCGACACCATCATGCCGCAGGATCTGATCAACGCCAAACCGGCGGCGGCGGCGGTGCGCGAATTCTTCGGCTCCAGCCAGCTTTCGCAGTTCATGGACCAGACCAACCCGCTGTCGGAAGTTACCCACAAGCGCCGTCTTTCGGCGCTGGGGCCCGGGGGCCTGACGCGCGAGCGTGCCGGCTTCGAGGTGCGCGACGTGCATCCGACGCATTACGGCCGGATGTGCCCCATCGAGACGCCCGAAGGTCAGAACATCGGCCTGATCAACTCGCTGGCGACCTTTGCGCGGGTGAACAAGTATGGCTTCATCGAAACCCCCTATCGCAAGGTGCGCGATGGCCAGGTGACCGATGAAGTCGTCTACCTGTCGGCGACCGAGGAAATGCGCCATACCGTGGCCCAGGCCAACGCGGCGCTGGACGAAAACGGGCGGTTCGTGAACGATCTGGTCTCCACCCGGAAGGCCGGCGAATTCATGCTGAACCCGGTCGAGGCGGTGGACCTGATCGACGTGTCGCCCAAGCAGCTGGTGTCGGTGGCGGCCTCGCTGATTCCGTTCCTGGAAAACGATGACGCCAACCGCGCGCTGATGGGGTCGAACATGCAGCGCCAGGCGGTGCCGCTGCTGCAATCGGATGCCCCGTTCGTGGGCACCGGGATCGAAGGTGTCGTGGCCCGCGACTCTGGCGCGGCCATCATGGCGCGCCGCGGCGGCGTGATCGACCAGGTCGATGCCAGCCGTATCGTGGTGCGCGCAACCGAGATGCTGGAACCCGGCGAACCGGGGGTCGACATCTATCGCCTGCGCAAGTTCAAGCGCTCGAACCAGTCGTCCTGCATCAACCAGCGCCCGGTCGTGAAGGTGGGCGATGTGGTGGCCCGCGGTCAGGTGGTGGCCGATGGCCCCTGCACCGATCAGGGCGAACTGGCGCTGGGTCGCAACGTGGTCGTGGCCTTCATGCCGTGGAACGGCTACAACTACGAGGACTCGATCCTGATTTCCGAGCGCATCCTGCGCGATGACGTGTTCACCTCGATCCACATCGAGGAATACGAGGTCGCGGCGCGGGACACCAAGCTGGGCCCCGAGGAAATCACCCGCGACATCCCGAACGTCGGCGAAGAGGCGCTGCGCAACCTCGACGAGGCGGGCATCGTCTACATCGGGGCCGAGGTGCAGCCGGGCGACATTCTGGTAGGCAAGATCACGCCCAAGGGCGAAAGCCCGATGACCCCGGAAGAAAAGCTGCTGCGCGCGATCTTTGGCGAAAAGGCCAGCGACGTGCGCGACACCAGCTTGCGCCTGCCGCCCGGCGCCTATGGCACCGTGGTGGAAGTGCGGGTGTTCAACCGGCACGGTGTGGACAAGGACGAACGCGCCCTGCAGATCGAACGCGAGGAAGTCGAACGCCTCGCGCGCGACCGCGACGACGAGCTGGCGATCCTGGAGCGCAACATCTACGCGCGCCTGAAGTCGCTGATCCTGGGCAAGGTCGCGGTCAAGGGGCCGAAAGGCGTCAAGGCCGGGTCCGAGATCACCGAAGATCTGCTGGGCACGCTGAGCCGTGGCCAGTGGTGGCAGTTCGCTGTGGCCGAGGAAGACCTCGCCAAGGAAATCGAGGCGCTGAACGACCAGTTCAACGCGCAAAAGCGTGCGCTGGAGCACCGCTTCGAGGACAAGGTGGAAAAGGTCCGCCGTGGCGACGACCTGCCCCCTGGCGTGATGAAGATGGTCAAGGTGTTCGTCGCGGTGAAGCGCAAGTTGCAGCCGGGCGACAAGATGGCCGGCCGTCACGGCAACAAGGGCGTGGTGTCCAAGGTGGTGCCGATGGAGGACATGCCCTTCCTTGCCGATGGAACCACGGTCGATATCGTGCTGAACCCGCTGGGTGTGCCAAGCCGGATGAATGTCGGTCAGATTTTGGAAACCCACATGGGCTGGGCCGCGCGCGGCCTGGGGATGAAGATCGACGAGGCGCTGGCCGATTACCGCCGCTCGGGTGATCTGACCCCGGTGCGCGAGGCGATGCGGTTGGCATACGGCAACGAGACCTATGACGAGGCGTTCGGCGACATGTCCGAGGCGGACTTCCTTGAAAGTGCCGACGCGGTGCGCGGCGGCGTGCCGATCGCCACGCCGGTCTTCGACGGGGCCAAGGAAGCCGACGTCAACGACGCTCTGCGGCGCGCCGGGTTTGACCAGTCGGGCCAGTCGATCGTGTTCGACGGCCGCACGGGCGAGCGTTTCGCGCGCCCCGTGACCGTGGGCGTCAAGTATGTGCTGAAGCTTCACCACCTGGTCGACGACAAGCTGCATGCGCGTTCGACCGGGCCCTACAGCCTCGTGACCCAGCAGCCGCTGGGCGGCAAGGCGCAGTTCGGCGGCCAGCGTCTTGGCGAGATGGAGGTCTGGGCACTGGAAGCCTACGGTGCGGCCTACACCCTGCAGGAAATGCTGACGGTGAAGTCGGACGACGTGGCAGGCCGGACCAAGGTCTATGAGTCGATCGTCAAGGGCGAAGACAACTTCGAAGCCGGGGTGCCGGAATCCTTCAACGTGCTGGTGAAGGAAGTCCGCGGCCTGGGCCTGAACATGGAACTCCTGGATGCGGAGGAGGAGTAGGCGCACGTCGGGCTGAGGCCCGACCGACGTAGGGCGGGGCTTGCCCCGCCCCCTCTCCACCGCACCTTTTCAAGGAAACGGACATGAACCAGGAAATCACCTCGGCTGGCAACGGCAACCCGTTCAACCCGATGGCGCAACCCAAGACCTTCGACGAGATCAAGATCTCGCTGGCCTCGCCCGAGCGGATCCTGTCTTGGTCTTACGGCGAGATCAAGAAGCCCGAAACCATCAACTACCGCACGTTCAAGCCCGAACGCGACGGCCTGTTCTGCGCGCGCATCTTCGGGCCGATCAAGGACTACGAGTGCCTTTGCGGCAAATACAAGCGCATGAAGTATCGCGGCGTCGTCTGCGAAAAGTGCGGCGTCGAGGTGACGCTGCAAAAGGTGCGCCGCGAACGGATGGGCCATATCGAACTGGCCGCGCCGGTCGCGCATATCTGGTTCCTGAAATCGCTGCCCAGCCGCATCGGCCTGATGCTGGACATGACGCTGCGCGATCTGGAGCGCATTCTCTATTTCGAAAACTATGTCGTCATCGAGCCGGGTCTGACCGACTTGACCTATGGCCAGCTGCTGACCGAGGAAGAATACCTCGACAAGCAGGACCAGTGGGGCGCCGACAGCTTTACCGCCAACATCGGCGCCGAAGCGATCCGCGAGATGCTGGCGATGATCGACCTGCAGGCCGAGGCCGAAAAGCTGCGCGAGGAGCTGAAGGAAGCCACCGGCGAACTGAAGCCGAAAAAGATCATCAAGCGCCTGAAGGTAGTGGAGCATTTCCTCGATTCCGGCAACCGCCCGGAATGGATGGTGTTGACTGTACTGCCGGTGATCCCGCCGGAACTGCGCCCGCTGGTGCCGCTCGATGGCGGCCGTTTCGCCACCTCGGACCTGAACGACCTGTACCGCCGCGTTATCAACCGCAACAACCGCCTGAAGCGGCTGATCGAGCTGCGTGCGCCCGACATCATCGTGCGCAACGAAAAGCGGATGCTGCAAGAGGCGGTGGACGCGCTGTTCGACAACGGCCGCCGTGGCCGTGTGATCACGGGCACCAACAAGCGGCCGCTGAAGTCGCTGTCGGACATGCTGAAGGGCAAGCAGGGCCGGTTCCGCCAGAACCTCCTGGGCAAGCGCGTGGACTTCTCGGGCCGTTCGGTCATCGTGACCGGGCCGGAACTCAAGCTGCACCAGTGCGGGTTGCCCAAGAAGATGGCGCTCGAACTGTTCAAGCCGTTCATCTACTCGCGGCTCGAGGCCAAGGGCCTGTCCTCGACCGTGAAGCAGGCCAAGAAGCTGGTCGAGAAGGAGCGCCCCGAGGTCTGGGACATCCTGGACGAGGTGATCCGCGAACACCCCGTGCTGCTGAACCGCGCGCCGACGCTGCACCGCCTGGGCATCCAGGCCTTCGAGCCGATCCTGATCGAGGGCAAGGCGATCCAGCTGCACCCGCTGGTCTGCTCGGCCTTCAACGCCGACTTCGACGGCGACCAGATGGCCGTTCATGTTCCGCTGAGCCTCGAGGCGCAGCTGGAAGCGCGCGTGCTGATGATGTCCACCAACAACGTGCTGTCGCCCGCCAACGGCAGCCCGATCATCGTGCCGTCGCAGGACATGGTGCTGGGTCTTTACTACGTCACCATGGAACGCAAGGGCATGGTCGGCGAAGGCAAGATCTTCCGCGACATCGACGAGGTGGAACACGCGCTTGCCGCCGGCGAGGTGCATCTGCATTCGCGCATCACCGCGCGGATCAAGCAGATCGACAACGAAGGCAACGAGGTCTGGAAGCGCTACGAAACCACCCCGGGCCGGCTGCGGCTGGGCAACCTCTTGCCGCTGAATGCTAAGGCGCCGTTCGACCTGGTCAACCGACTGCTGCGGAAGAAGGACGTTCAGAATGTCATCGACACCGTCTATCGCTACTGCGGCCAGAAGGAATCGGTGATCTTCTGCGACCAGATCATGGGTCTGGGCTTCCGCGAGGCGTTCAAGGCGGGCATCTCGTTCGGCAAGGACGACATGCTGATCCCGCAGAAAAAGTGGGAGATCGTCAACAGCGTCCGCGACCAGGTCAAGGAATTCGAACAGCAGTACATGGACGGCCTGATCACCCAGGGCGAAAAGTACAACAAGGTGGTCGATGCCTGGTCGAAATGCTCGGATGCCGTGGCTGCCGAGATGATGAAGGAAATCTCGGCCGTGCGCGTCGATGACATGGGCGCCGAGAAGGAACCGAACAGCGTCTACATGATGTCGCACTCCGGGGCCCGGGGTTCGCCTGCGCAGATGAAGCAGCTGGGCGGGATGCGCGGGCTGATGGCCAAGCCTTCGGGCGAGATCATCGAGACGCCGATCATCTCGAACTTCAAGGAAGGTCTGACCGTGCTGGAGTACTTCAACTCCACCCACGGTGCCCGCAAGGGCCTGGCCGATACGGCGCTGAAAACCGCGAACTCGGGTTACCTGACCCGCCGTCTGGTGGACGTGGCGCAGGATTGCATCGTGCGCAGCCTGGATTGCGGCACCGACCGCTACATCACCGCCGAAGCCGCGGTGAACGATGGCGAAGTGGTGTCGAGCCTGGCCGAACGGGTGCTGGGCCGCGTGACCGCCGATGACGTCGTCGATCCGGCCACCGGCGAAGTGGTGCTGGCCAAGGGCGTGCTGATCGACGAACGCAAGGCCGACCAGATCGCGGCCTCGGGCGTTGCCTCGGTCAAGATCCGCAGCCCGCTGACCTGCGAGGCCGAAGAAGGCGTCTGCGCCACCTGCTATGGCCGCGACCTGGCGCGCGGCACGATGGTCAACGTGGGCGAGGCCGTTGGTATCATCGCCGCGCAGTCGATCGGCGAACCCGGCACGCAGCTGACGATGCGGACCTTCCACATAGGCGGCATCGCGCAGGGTAGCCAACAGTCGTTCCTCGAAGCGTCGCAGGAAGGCCGGATCGAATACCGCAACCCCAACACGCTGGAAGCTGCAAGCGGCGACCTGATCGTGATGGGTCGCAACATGTCGATTGCCATCATCGACGACAAGGGCCAGGAACGCGCCGTTCACAAGCTGACCTACGGCGCCAAGCTGTTCGTCCGCGAAGGCGAGGGCGTCAAGCGCGGCACCAAGCTGTTCGAATGGGATCCCTACACCCTGCCGATCATCGCGGAAAAGGCCGGCCAGGCCAAGTTCGTCGACCTGATCTCGGGCCTGTCGATCCGCGAGGAAACCGACGAGATTTCCGGCATGACGCAAAAGATCGTGTCCGACTGGCGTTCGGCGCCGCGGGCCAACGACCTGAAGCCGGAAATCATCCTGATGGACCCCGAAACGGGCGACCCCGTGCGCAACGCGCAAGGCAACCCGATCAGCTATCCGATGTCGGTGGACGCCATCCTGTCGGTCGAAGACGGGCAAGAGGTGAAGGCCGGCGACGTGGTGGCGCGTATCCCGCGCGAAGGTGCCCGGACCAAGGACATCACCGGGGGTCTGCCCCGCGTGGCCGAACTGTTCGAGGCCCGTCGTCCGAAGGACCACGCGATCATCGCCGAACTCGATGGCTATGTGCGCTTTGGCAAGGACTACAAGAACAAGCGCCGCATCACCATCGAGCCGGTGGACGAGACCTTGCAGCCGGTCGAATACATGGTGCCCAAGGGCAAGCACATCCCGGTGGCCGAAGGCGACTTCGTCCAGAAGGGCGACAACATCATGGACGGCAACCCGGCCCCGCACGACATCCTGCGGATCAAGGGCATCGAGGCGCTGGCGAACTACCTGATCGACGAAGTGCAGGACGTCTATCGCCTGCAAGGCGTGAAGATCAACGACAAGCACATCGAGGTGATTGTCCGCCAGATGCTGCAAAAGCTCGAGATCACCGAAAGCGGCGATACCACGCTGCTCAAGGGCGAACAGGTCGACAAGTCGGAGCTGGAGGAAGAAAACGCCCGCGTCGCGCTGCGCGGCGGTCGCCCTGCGGCCGGCGAGCCGGTGCTGCTGGGCATCACCAAGGCCAGCCTCCAGACCCGGTCGTTCATCTCGGCGGCGTCGTTCCAGGAAACCACCCGCGTGCTGACCGAAGCCTCGGTGCAGGGCAAGCGCGACAAGCTGGTGGGGCTGAAGGAAAACGTCATCGTCGGCCGGCTGATCCCGGCAGGTACCGGCGGCGCGACCGCGCGCGTCAAGCGCATCGCGGCCGAACGCGACCAGGCGGTGATCGAGGCGCGCCGCGCCGAGGCCGAAGCCGCCGCCGCGCTGGCCGCGCCGATGGAGGTCTTCGATACCGAGGCCGAATCCGGCCTGGTCGATACGGTGGAAAGCCGCGATCTCTGATCGTCGGACCGATGATCCCGAAGGGCCCCGGCGTTTGCGCGCCGGGGCCTTTTTCGTCGGAATGACGGCCGCCAATGGAAAACATCACGCAAATTCATGGGTTGGACGAAATCATTTTCTTGAGTGCGATTTCGCGGCCCGGCACCTTGGCGGCGTCGCCCTGGCCGTGTTAGCGCGGGGCCGGCGCATCCGGGGGGGAAGGTTCGAGCATGCCGATGTCCGACAACTTGCGCGGCGCAGGTTTCATGGTGATCGCCATGACCGCCTTTACCCTCGGCGATGCCTGCATGAAGGGTGTGGCCGCCCAGATGCCGCTGTATCAGGCGGTCACGTTGCGCGGGCTGGTGACGCTGCCCTTGCTGGTGCTGATTGCGCAGTTCAGCGGCGGGCTTGACCTGCGCGCAACGCTGAGGGCCGGGCGCACCGTCTGGTTGCGCGTTCTGGGCGAGGTCGCCTCGACCATCACTTTCTTCATCGCGCTGGTGCAGATGCCGCTGGCGGTGCTGTCGTCCATCCTGCAGGCGCTGCCGCTGGCGGTGACGGCGGGGGCGGCGCTGTTTCTGGGCGAAAGGGTAGGCTGGCGGCGGGTGGCCGCGATCTGCGTCGGGTTCCTGGGGGTGCTGCTGATCGTGCGGCCGGGGCCGGATGGCATCAACGTCTATGCGCTGGTGGCCCTTGCCTCGGTCGCATTCGTCGTGCTGCGCGATCTGGCGACG
The DNA here is from genome assembly GCF_046292685.1 of Gemmobacter sp. Taxonomy (GTDB): domain Bacteria; phylum Pseudomonadota; class Alphaproteobacteria; order Rhodobacterales; family Rhodobacteraceae; genus Wagnerdoeblera. The sequence continues at coordinate 126,767 of NZ_JBKBQM010000002.1, read as the reverse complement.
CGGCGTCTGCCGGCATCGGTGCCTTCGACGACGATGGCGTTTCTTTCGGCGCTGTCGGTCACCGTGGTGGGGGCTGTGCTGTCGCTGGCCGAGCCCTGGCAGCCGGTGCCGCAATCAGGATACGTGTTGCTGCCTCTGGCGGGGGTATTCGTGGTGACGGGCTATATCTTCATCATCCGGGTGATGCGGGTGGGCGAGGTCAGCTTTACCACCCCCTTCCGCTACACGTCGCTGCTGGTGGCGCTGGTGCTGGGCTGGGTGTTCTTTGGCGAATGGCCCGACGGCATCACCCTGCTTGGGGCGGCCATCGTCGTGGCCTCGGGCCTGTTCACCCTGTTGCGCGAGGCACGCTTGCGCCGAGCGCGTGTCGCCTGACCTGCGCGAGGGCTTGACCTTGCGCATCAAACCCTGCGCAAATGCGCCGCAATGGGCCGCTTGCCCGGCCCGGAATTGACAAAGGATTGCTTCGTGCCCGTCATGCCCATGTTTCGCACCCTGACCGCGTTTGCATTTGCGGCCGCACTTGCCGCCTGTGCGGCCCCGCCGGCCCCTCCGGCAGCGCCGCCCGAGGTGCCGGGCTACGGCACGGTCGAGGATGGCGGGTTCACCATTGCCGCAGTGCCGGAAAGCTATGTGCCCGAGGAAAACCGCCGGGCGACCGTGGCCTATGCCGGGCCGGAGAAACCCGGCACCATCGTGATCGATCCGACGGTGAAATACCTGTATCTGGTTACTGCCGAAGGTCAGGCCGACCGCTATCGCATCGCTGTAGGGGCCGAGGGGCGTGGCCTGCGGTCGACCACCTATGTCGGGCGCAAGGCGGAATGGCCCTACTGGACCCCGACCGCCAACATGGTGCGCACGCAGCCCGAGAAATACGCGGCCCTTGCAGGGGGCATGGGGCCGGGGCCGGACAACCCGCTGGGCGCGCGGGCGCTGTATCTCTACCGCAGCGGCAAGGATACGATGTTCCGTATCCACGGCACGGGCGACTACACCTCGATCGGCAATGCCACGTCGGCGGGCTGCATCCGGCTTTACAACCAGGACATCCTTGACCTTTACACCAAGGTTCCGGTTTCGACGACGGTGAAGGTGCGCAGCGTCGCAGAATCGCGCAAGATCGAAGGCGACGCAGCGGTGGATGCCGCGCTGGAAAAGGAAGCGGCAACGCCGATCAACTGATCGGGCAAGGCGCGCCCTCTTGCCGCGCAGGGCAACGGAAAAAGGCGGGGCCATGCCCCGCCTTTGGTCTTTCGCCGCCCGCCCCCCGGTTCAGGCGAGGATGACGTATTCCTTCAGGGTGGTTTCCACGACGGTCCAGACCCCGCGGAAGCCTGGGCGGATGACCCAGGAATCGCCGCCGCGCAAATGCGTTTCCGCCCCGGCCGCGTCGGTCAGGATGCTGTGGCCGGACAGGATGCGGATGTATTCCCATTCGGTGTAATCCACCCGCCAGGCCCCGGCGGTGGATTGCCACAGCCCCGCGTAAAGCCCGCCCCGCTCCTCGATGTTCCAGGTGATATGCACGGGGTCGCCCGCCACGACCTTTTCGGGATCGGGGCGGGCAACTTCGGGTTCGATGCCGTCGCGTGTGACGGGGACAAGGTGCATGGGCGGCGCGATCAGTCGGCCCAACGCATCGCGGCCAGGTCGACCACCGGCGCCGGCGAGTTCAGCCACAGCCCTTCCAGCTTGGCGTTTGCCACCCCGGCCTTGGCCAGCTGGAACAGATAGCCGTTGACGTAGTCGTCGGCGATCATCTTTTGCGCGGCCTTGTTCAGCTCGGACCGCTTGGCCGGGTCGACCGTCACCGCCAGTTCGTCCATGATCGCCTTGAACTCGGGCTTGCCATACTGGAAGTAGTAGTCGGGACGGGCGTAGATGCCGATATCGGCCGGTTCGACGTGGCTGACGATGGTCAGGTCAAAGTCCTTTCCCTTGAACACCTGTTCCAGCCACTGTGCCCATTCCACGTTGATGATCTCGGTCTCGATCCCGACCGCGCGCAGTTGCGAGGCGATGATCTCGCCCCCGCGGCGGGCGTAGGTGGGCGGCGGCAGGTGCATGCGCAGTTTCAGGCCGGAAACGCCGGCTTCGGCCAGCAGGGCCTTGGACTTTTCCGGGTCGTAGGCCGATTGCGCGGTCAGGTCGACATAGTCGGGGTGATGCGGGGCGAAATGCGTGCCGATCGGCGTGCCGTAGCCGAACATCGCGCCGTCGATGATTTCCTGCCGATTGATGGCATGGGCAATCGCCGCGCGGACCTTCACGTTGTCCAGCGGCGGCTGCTTGTTGTTGATGCCCAGGATGGTTTCGCCTTCGGTCGAGCCTTGCAGCACCTTGAAACGGCTGTCGCCTTCGAACTGGGCCAGCGTTTCGGGCGCCGGGAACACCGGGAAGACGTCGATATCCTCGGACATCATCGCGGCAAAGGCTGCCGTCGGGTCGGCGATGACCTTGAACACCGCCTTGGGGATCGAGGGTTTTTCGCCCCAGTAATCGGGGTTGGCCACCAGCTCGATCCGGTCGCCCTGCACCCACTGGCCAAAGCGATAGGGGCCGGTGCCCACCGGGTTGGTGGCGTTGGTGGCCACCGACTCGGGCGCCATGATCGAGGCGTCGCCCCAGGCCATGTTGAAGTCGAAGTTGCCCGAAGGCGCCTTCAGCGTGATCCTGACCGTGGCGGGATCGACCACTTCGACGCTTTCGATCGGGGCGAACAGCTGCTTTTGCGCGTTGGTCGAATCGGGCGCCATCGCGCGGTCGAGCGTGAACTTGACATCCTCGGCGTCGAAGGTGGTGCCATCGTGGAACTTCACGCCCTGGCGCAGGGTAAAGGTCCAGACCTTGCCATCGTCGGTCACATCCCACTTTTCGGCCAGCCCCGGCCCGATCGAGCCGTCGGCGTTGAATCGGGTCAGCCCTTCATAGACGTTGAGTTGCGTCACCTCGCGGATCGCGGCGGCCGCGCCGGTGGTCGGGTCCAGGTTCGGCGGTTCAAGCTGCATGCCGATGGTGACGCTGTCCTTGGCCAGGGCGGCGCCGGCCATCAGCGCCAGAATGGCGACCGACAGTTTCAGACGGTGGAACATGGTTTCCTCCTTGAGCGGGCCACGGGGCCCCGATGCAACGCCCATCTCGGCACGGGCGGGTTACAAAAGCAACTCCTTCAGCGTCAGCGCCATCACCCGGGCGCTGTCCATCATGTCGTCCACGCCGACCCATTCGTCGGGCTGATGCGCCAGATCCAGCACGCCCGGACCGTAGGCGATGCAGTTCTTCAGCTTGCCGATGCGGTCGATGTGCTTCTGGTCGTAGGTGCCGGGGGAAACCACGTATTCCGCGTGCTTTCCCAGCACCTTCGCAATAGCCCCGGCCACCGTGCGCACCACGGGCGCCGATGTGTCGGTCATGCTGGGCTGCACCTCGAACAGGTCGCGGATGTCGTATTGAAAGTTCGGGCGCTGCGCCTTGACCCGTTCCAGCACGGCCGAGATTTCCGCCTTCACCTCGCGGATGTCTTCCTCGATCAGGAAACGGCGGTCGAGGATGATTCGGCACCTGTCGGCCACGCAAGGCGCGGGCAAGCCGGTGTAGCCGGGTTCGGGTTCCGGTTCGCCGCCGTGGATCGAGTTGATGTTCAGCGTCGATTGCCGGGCACCAGCGGGAATCACCGGCATTTCGGTATGCTTGGTGGCAAGCAGCGGGTAAAGCTGCGTCTCGATCTCGTGCAGCACGGCACCCATGTGGCGGATCGCGCTGTCGCCCAGAAACGGCATCGACCCGTGGGCGATGCGGCCCTTGGTCTCGATTTCCGCCCACCAGACGCCGCGGTGGCCAAGGCAGATACGGTCCTTGTGCAGCGGTTCGGGGATGATGACGTGCTGCACGCGCTCGGGGTTGAAATAGCCCTGCTGCGCCAGGTAGGCCACGCCGCCGAACCCGCCCGATTCCTCGTCGGCGGTGGCGGAAATCTCGATGGCGCCGTTGAATCCGGGGCAGGCGGCGATGAAGGCTTCGGCGGCGACGATGCTGGCGGCGAGGCCCCCCTTCATGTCGCACGCCCCGCGGCCATAGATGCGCCCGCCATCGAGTTCGCCACCGAAGGGGTCGCGGGTCCAGCCGTGGCCGACCTCGACCACGTCGTGATGGCTGTTGAAATGCACGCAGTCGCCTGGGCTGCCGCCTTCGCGGCGCGCCAGCAGGCTCCAGCGGGGGTAGGCATCGCTGTCGCCCGGTGCGCCGTGGGCGCGGATCAGTTCTGTCGCAAAGCCGTGCCGCCCCAGCCGGGCGGCCAGATAATCGCAGATTTCCCGGTAGTTGCGCCCGGGCGGGTTCAGGGTGGGGATGCGGATCAGATCCTGGGTCAACCGGATCAGATCGTCGCGGCGGGCCGTGATTTCGGCAAGGATGCGGTCTTCGGTCATGCCGGCATGCTGGCGCAGAACCGCGGGCCTCGCAAGGGTCGGAAAGCGGATGACGCAGGGGATGCAATTTGCGATAACATCCCCAAATCCATTTCATCCGTTTTGCCGAGAGGATCCGACATGAGCGATTTCGACGCTGCCATCCGCCAGAGCGAACAGGAAATCGCCAAGGCCCAGGCCAAGATTTCCGCCATCACCGCCCGGGTCGAGGAGGCGCGCGCCAAGATCGCCACCGGCGGGCCGGAGATCGATATCGAGAATGCCACCTTGCAGGATGTGCACCAGCACACCGAACTGATGAACGCCAATATCGCCGAGCTCATCATGGGGCTGGATGACGTGACGGCCGGGTTTTCCAAGGACTTCGACGAGATGCGCTCGAAGACCGGCATGGAAAGCTTCATCGGCTTCTTTTCCTCGGCCAAGGCGGAATCGATGCGGCAGGAACGGATGCGCACCGCCAGCATCGACGCCAAGCTGCAGGATCTGATCGCCAAGTCCGACGTCATCGTGCGCCTGCTGCAAAGCCAGCTCGACCTGCTGAACGGTCAAAAGGCCAAGGTCGAGGGGAATCTGGCCGAAACCCTGACCGAACGCGAAACCGTGGTCGGCACGCTGGAATCGGTGCGGGCCGAGATTGCGGCGATGGACCCCCGCATCATCGAGCTGGAAAACCGCATCTCGATGGAACAGGACGCCGCCGCGCGCACCAAGCTGGAAACCGACCTTGCCGCCCTGAACGCGCGCTACAACGCGCTGGTGCAGGACGAACAGGTCATGCTGGCCAAAAGCCAGACGCTGGAACGCTACATCGAAAAAGGCAAGACCTGGGTGGACAGCCTGACCAACCAGGCGGCGACGCAGCTTGTGCTGATCAACAAGCTTCAGACCGATACCAAGCAGCGCGTGGTGCTGTATGACGCGCTGTCGAAGTCGCTCAAGACCGCGCAGCAGCAGGACGTGGCGCACCGGATCAACGAGATCGGCGTCAAGACCGACCAGGAGGCGCAGGCCGCGATGGCCGCCATCGCCGCGGCCACCAACGACCGCATGGCCGACATGCTGGAAAGCCACGAGGACCACATGGTCTTTGCCGGCAAGGTGCTGGAACAGAAGGCCAAGGCCGACGAACGCTTTGCCCGCCGTTTTGCGAAGATCGTCGAAAAGCACGACAAGAACCGTTACGGGCAAGGCTGAAACGTCATGGCGGATCCCGCCCCCGACCATGCCGAGCTTTACGACGACCTCGCCGCCCGCCGCTACTTTGCCAAGTTCGAGCGGATCACCGCCCACATGCCCGGCATCGCCGCCGAACTGGAACGCGACGGTGCGTTGACCCGGCCCGAAATCCGCATGCTGGGCGGGTATCTGGAGGCTTTGGCGCGCAGCTTTCGGGCCTTGTCGCTGAAATACCTGATGACCGGGCGCGCCGAGGGCCCCGGTTTGCGCGCGCGCCTGGCGTTCGACCGGCACGAAAGCGGCTTTCCGGTGGCGGCAGAGTTGCTGGTCATGGCCACCGACGCCGCCCAGGCGCTGCGGCACCTCGAAGGCATGCCGTCCGAGGCCGAACTGAAGGATCGCATGATCCGCCAGATCGTCGGCGAGCGGACGATTCCCACCGCCTTGCAATACGCGCTGTCGCAGCGGCTTTACCATCAAATGCTGGTGCAAGGCGGGTTGTTCCTTGCGCGCAACGATGTGCAGGCGCAGTGGCTTTCCGAGGAAAACGGCCGCCGCCGCTGGTTGCTGGCCTGGGCGGTTTACGATTCGCTCGTCAACCTGCCGGTGGTCTACCTGCTGGAATGCACCGACTCCGGGCGCACGCCCTTGCCCAAGGACGAACGCCGCTGGCCTGCGGTGCAGGCGCATCTGATGGCGCAGTCGTTGAACGGGCTGAAGCTGCTGACGATTGCGCAAGGCTTCGATACCGATTTCGACGACCTGCACCCCAAGCGGCTGAAGCGGCTGCACCTTGGCCCGATGTATTCCGGCGCCTTCACCTTGCAGTCGGGCCCCATCGGCGAGGTGCTGGCCGAAGCGCGCCCCCCCGAAGGTCAGGACTGGGCGCTGGTCTGGACGCTGAAGCGGCTGGAGGCCACCGGAGTGCGCAGCGAAAAGACCGGCTGGTTTTCCAGAGCTGAGCGGCAGCTGTTCGCGCTCGATCCCTTCATGGGGCGCGGGGCCGAAACCGGCGCCACCGCGACGCAACGCTACGTCATCCTGCCCGAAAGGCCCTATCAGGTGCTGTCCGACCGCGATCCGCCGGGCTTTCGCAATGTCATCCGGTTCGTCGTCGGCGATGGCGGCCGCGTGCTGAGGGCCGTCTAGATGCGCGGGCCTGCCCCCCGCAACCGGGCGACCTGCCCCGGACCGTTCTGCCAGTAACAAGGTTTGCCCATGTCCAGCCCCCGCGACACGATGGAACTGCGCGAAGACACCATTCGCGGGCATTATCCCGCGGCTCTGGGCCTGTTGCAGGGCTTCGACCATGCCCCGCGGCTGGCCACCGCGCGGGCCGAGCCCGTTGCCCCCGAACGCTCGCCGGGCATTCCGGGGCGGGTGTCCCGGTTCCGTTCGACCACGCCGGGTCTTGTGACGCGCGCCACGACCCGCCCGGGTGCCGTGCGGCTGCTCGACCGGCTGGACAGCGCCACTGACGACGGCCTGCCAACCCCCGCCACCGCCGCCGCCGCCCAAGCCCTGCGCCGGGCGCTGGCGGTCGCGCTGGCGATGGGCGAAACCCTGGCCGAGCGGACGGGCCTGACCGAGCTGAAGAAAGCCAACCTGGAAAACCGCCTGCCCGAACCCCGCCGGCCCGAGTTCACCGAACTGCTGGCCGCCGAAGCGCTGGTGGTGCTGCACGTCTTCGGCAACGCGCTGTCCTATCTGATCGCGCCCCATCTGGGCGAAACCTCGGTGGATATCGGCGGCGTCGAGGAGGTGCTGACCGACAATGCTGCCCTGGCGCTGCATGGCGCCTTGTGGGAACTGGATCAGGATCTGGGCGCCTTCGCCAGCGACGAATCGCGGCTGCTGGCGACGCTCGCCGCCTTTGCCGAAGGGCTGATGGCCAAGGTTCAGGCCCGCGCCGAAACGGCCCCACGTCTGGGCGCCTTTGCCGCCGCCAGCTGGCGGGTCGAGGCGGATGGCCTGACGATCGCGGGTTTCGCCCCGGCCCGCAAGGCGCGCGGCACCGCCCTGACCATGGCCTTCAAGAAGCCCGAAGAAGTCATCGGCAACCACATCGCCAAGTATCAGGCGATGAAGCTGGCCAAGATGATGATGGCCTACGACTTCGACCGCAGGCTGAACCCCTTTGCCGAACTGGGCGGCTTCATCTTCACCTTCATGGGCGATGGCGCGCCCGGCACCGGCAAGACGACGCTGATCCAGATGATGGCGGGGCTGCTGAACGATTACTGCAAGGCGGCGGGTTACCCCTTTCGCTATCAGAATTTCAGCATCGACCAGATCGACAGCTATCAGGGCAAGTCGGGCCAGAACGCAAGATCGTTCATTTCGAACATTCTCGATCCGGCCGTCATCGGCTTCGGCACCATCGACGACATCGACCAGATCGCCGGCAAGCGCGGCGACCGCCAGTCTTCGGCCGGGCAGCAGGAAGTGACGGCGGTGTTCATGGAGGCTTTCGCCGGCGCCACTACCGTGGTGCGCGGCAACTGCACCTTCGGCATGTTCTCGAACTTTCCCGAGAATGTCGACGATGCCCTGCGCCAGCGCGCAGGCGCCCGCTTTCTGGTCGATGGCCCGCAAAGCCGCGAGGATTACATCGACATCCTGACCTTGCTGCTGGGCAAGAACCACGCGATCCCGCTGGGCGACCACCAGCTTTACGCAGCCCAGGCCTTGCAACGCGCGGTGGCCGCGAGCTTCGAAGCGCACAACACCCCGCACGAAGAAGGCTTGCGCAAGGTCTGGGACAGGGTTGCGGCCGAACTCGGGCCGCTCGACACGCTGGCGAAGATCGGCACCTATCTCAAGGCGATCCAGTCCGCAGATCCCCGCTTTACGGGACGCGCGATCAAGAACATCACCGATGCGGTCAAGGTGCGCGCGCTGGATGTGGACCTGCCCGATGCGTGGATGGAAAACCCCGAGCTGTTCCTGTTCCAGCCCTATGACCGGAAAAAGGACATGCTGCGAGAGATGATCCGCCCGATCACCGTGGACATGGTCATCCAGGAAATCAACCGCTACGCCGACAGCGAGTTCCGCTATGCCGACAAGTCGGACGAGGTGGCCATCGCGGCGCTGGTGCGCGACATGGGCCGGGCCGAAGAAGCGCGGCGCCGGTATCTGGAGGGTAAGGGATGAAGCCGGCATCCGATCCGGTCGCATGCACCGGCGCCGCGGCAGGCAAGGTTCCCATGCGCCGCCATCCGGGAAGGAATGACGCATGAAACGTCTCATCGAAAAGGGCCTGATGTTCGGCAATCTGGTCGAGGTCTCGTCCCCCGCCCTGGTCGAACGCTACAACCGCGCGCTGAAGCACCTGACCGGGCGCACCACCGATCTGCCCGATTTCCACATCGACATTTCGGGTTACAGCCCCGAAGTGGGCGATGCGCTGGGCGATGATCTCTACCTCAACCCCGATGGCGCCAACCGGCAGTTCATCCTGCTGACCACGGCGCAAAAGCACGCGCCGTTGCTGAACGCGCAGTTTTCCACCGCCCGCGGCATCCTGCGCCAGTTCATCGACGCCAACGAGGCGCAGTTGTTCGCCCTGACCGCCCGCGATGCGGTGGCGGGGGAATTGTCGAACACCGTGTACGAACTGGGCAACCCTGCGCGGCTGTTCGACATTCGCCGCGTGACGGTCGAGGCCGACACCATCGGCGGCCATGTCGCCGATGCCGGCAAGCTGGCAAGGCTGATCGAACGCTTCCGCGCCGAACCCGATGGCTGGCGCGACGATGTGCTGATCGCGGAGATGATCGCGCTGGCGAAGAAGACCGGCGATGTCACCCGCGTGCCCATCGCGTTGCCGGCCATGAGCTTCGAACAGCCGAATTTCTGGACCAGCCATTTCGGCGGCCTTTACATCTTTCGCGCGGCCAAGGCGCCGGGCGCCATCACCGTGGCGCCGCCCGAAACCCTGGGCACGCTGCCGATTGCCCACACCATCTGGACGCGGCAGCGCAACATGCTGGCCGACTGGATGGCGCGCAACGCGCTGGTCGAAAGCATCGTCACCGCGCGCGGCATGGATGTGGCCGCCATCCTGCGGCAGAAGATGGATTTCGTGCTGGTTTCGGTGGCCGACCAGCTTGGCATCAGCCTGGCAGGCGCCACCCGCACCGATCTGCGCGGCATCGCCCGGCGCCTGGGCAGCGCCTTGCCCGAGGAGTTCAAGGGCCTGGCCGAAGTGCTGCGCTGGGCGGAAACCGGCGGCGACTGGCCGCAGATCAGCTCGGAACATCCGGCCTACTTCTACCTCTTGCGCGCCACGCAGGGCCCCGACAAGGGCCTTGTCAACATGCTGCTGTCCGAGCTTTCGCCGCTTGATGTGCGCCAGCTTTACATCTGCCACAAGGAATTGTTCTACCGCAGCTATGCCACCTGGTCCGACAACAAGCGGCAATGGGTGGCAGAGTTTCTGGAACGCGAATACAAGATCGACAAGGCCGGCGCCCGTGCCGCCCTGTTCGGACCGGAGCCCGCGATGGACGAAACGCCCCGCCCCGCCCCGCAGCCGGCCGGACCGTGGACCGGCGCCCGGCTGGAGGCGGTGGGGCCCTGGGGCGCGGTCGGAAAGGCGCGGCGATGATCGGGTTTCTGCGCCTTGGATTGTTCCTGCTGGTCGGGTTGACGGTGCTATACGTGCTGCTATCGATCTACGCCCGCAGTCTGGAGCGCGAAAGGCTGGAAAAGGCATGGGATGCGGCGCAAGGCCCGGGCGAGCGCAGCGCCTTCATCGACGAGGGGATGGCGCGGTATGCCCGTTCGCTGCGGCGCAAGCTTCTGTGGGGCGTCTACATCGTGCCGGTGACGGTGATCTCGGTCCTCGTCTATGTGCTGAACTTCGGGTGAAAGGGTTTTGACATGCGTTGGGTGATCCGGTCCGTCGTGACCATTCTGCTGCTGCTGGTGCTGTCGGTGCTGCATTACACGCTGCCGCAGACCGATATCGTGCGCATCGTCGGCACCGACAGCAAGCGCATCGACTTCGGCGAGAACAGCTTTTTCTGGTCCGGTCCCGATGTCGGCACCGCCCCCGGCACCACGCGCGATGTGTTCTTCATCCAGACGGTGCAGGCCAACGGCCGCCCGATGGTCTATCGCAACGAGGATACGGGTTGGGGATGGCCGCCCTATTTCAAGCTCAACAGCTACAATCTCCAGACCATCGCCACATCCCTGATTTCGCCGCCGGAGGCCCCGAAATGGGTGGCGGTCACGCATTACGGCTGGCGCAACGAATTCTTCACCATCTTCCCCAACGCCATCCGTCTGCGCGAGGTGCCGGGCCCCGATACCCGGATCATCCCCTGGCCCTCGATCGTGATCCTGATCGTTCTGGCCTTGCTGGTGCTGCTGGTGTGGCGGATGCTGGCACAGTTCCGCGAACGCATGATCGACCCTATGGTCGATACGGTCGGCGATACCATCGACGAACTCGATGCCCGGGCCGACGCGGCGCGCGACCGTGCGCGGGGAAAATGGGCGCGATTCACCGCCTGGCTGGGCACTTGGCGATCCCCCCCCCGCCGGTGACGTCGCTCCGCGCCTCGTTCCTTCACCTTGTGCAAATATCCTGCGGGGGGTGCGGGGGGTGCAAACCCCCCCGCTCTGCCGGTCGAACCTTGCTCAGCCTTCGGTTGCCGCGCGGAACCAAGCGCGGATCGCCTCGCGCTCTGCGTCTTCCATGTAGCTCAGGTTGGCGGGCGGCATCGCGTGGGTCAGGCCGGCCTGCAACCAGATATCGCGGGCATGGCGGGCGACCGCCTCCGGGCTGTCCAACACCACGCCCTTCGGCGCCCACAGCAACCCTTCCCACCCCGGTTCTGCGGCATGGCACATCGAGCAGCGCCCCTGCACGATGTCGGCCACCTGTTCGAAGCCTTCGGCTTGGGCGAACCGCGCGGCGGCGCCTTGCAGGGCCGCATCCTGTTGCGCAAAGCGCAAGGGCGCCGTTGACAACCACATGATGAGTACGAACAGCACAGCCGTGACCCCCCAGGTCCAGTGCGGCTGGCCGGCTCGGGCGTGGGTGGTGTTGAACCAGTGGCGAATGGTCACGCCCATCAGGAACACGAGGCTGGCGATGACCCAGTTGTAGTCGCTGGCAAAGGCCAGCGGATAGTGGTTCGACAACATCAGGAAGATCACCGGCAGCGTCAGATAGTTGTTGTGGGTGCTGCGCTGCTTGGCGATCTTGCCGTATTTCGCATCGGGCTTGCGGCCGGCCTGCAGGTCGGCCACCACGATGCGCTGGTTCGGCATGATGATGAAGAACACGTTGGCCGACATGATGGTGGCGGTGAAGGCGCCCAGGTGCAGCAGTGCCGCGCGGCCCGAGAAAACCTGGGTGTAGAAGAAAGCCATCCCCACCAGCACCACGAACAGCGCCACCATCACCGCAGTCTGGTTGGCGTTCACGAACACCTTGCAGATGGTGTTGTAGGCCACCCAGCCGAAGGCGAGCGACGCCATCGAGATCAGCACCGCGCCCCAGACCGGCACATCCAGCACGTTGGGATCGACCAGATAGAACTCGGCCCCAAGGTAATAAACCACCGCCAGCAGCGCGAACCCGCTGAGCCAGGTGGCATAGCTTTCCCATTTGAACCAGGTCAGGTGGTCGGGCATTTCGGCCGGTGCGACCAGATACTTGCGGATGTGGTAGAACCCGCCGCCATGCACCTGCCATTCCTCGCCATGGGCGCCGGGCGGCAGATCGGGGGCCTTTCGCAGCCCCAGGTCGAGCGCGATGAAATAGAAGCTCGACCCGATCCAGGCGATTGCGGTGATGACGTGCAGCCAGCGGGTGGCGAATTCCGCCCAGGCTCCGAAGACATGAAGGTCGTACATGGCAGTCTCCCTGTTTGACGACAGGCTATACCGGACGTCACCTTTCTGTTAGCACAGGCAATTGCCAAGCACTTTCAAACAGACCCGAAAAGTGGCCAGGTGCCCGCATGTCCTACGTCAACAACATCCGCATGTTCATTCGCGTCTACGAACTGGGCAGCATGAGTGCGGCGGCACGCGACCAGCGCACCTCGCCGGCCGTGGCCTCGGCGCGCATCTCCGAACTGGAAAAGCACCTCGGCGTGCGGCTGTTCAACCGCACCACGCGCACGCTGCAACCGACGGAATCGGGGCGCCTGTTCTATGACGGGGCCCGCAAGGTGCTGGAAGCCATCGACGAGGCCGAGGCCGCCGTTACCGATGCCACCAAGACCCCGCGCGGGGTGTTGTTCGTGGCGGCCCCCCTCGGCGTGGGGCGGCGGTTCATTGCGCCGCATGTCCCGGCGTTCAAGGCCGAATGGCCGCTGATCGACGTGCGGTTGCGCCTGTCCGACCGTTCCATCGACATGACGGCCGAAGGGCTGGACGTGGCTTTTCACCTCGGCCTGCTGGACGATTCGAACCTCAAGGTCCGGGCGATCGCCGATTGCCCGCGCCTGCTCTGCGCCTCGCCCGCCTATGTCGAACGCCGCGGCATGCCGGCCGACGGCGCCGCCTTGGTGCGCGACCGGCACGATTGCCTGAACCTGCGTTTTCCCGGGGCGCGGGAATTCCAGTGGACGCTGCTGACCGCCGAAGGCCCGCGGCGATTCGAGATTTCGGGCCCCTTCGAATCCGACGACGGCGATGTTCTCACAGGCTGGGCCTTGGACGGGCACGGAATCGTGCTGAAACCGCTTTTCGAGGTGGCCGAGCATATCCGGTCCGGTGCCCTGGTGCCGGTCGCCGCGGCGACGCCGCCCTTGCCGGTGCAACTGTCGGCGCTGATGCCGCACCGGCGCCTGAAAGACCCCAAGACCCGGCTGTTCGTGGACTACATCGCCACCCGCATCAAGGCCGACATGGTGGCCAGAACGGCGGGCCTATGACCTTTACCACTTGCAGGCCTTCCGAAGCGGCTCGATCGCGGTTTCCAGCCCCGAGATGTTGAAGGTTGCCTCGATCATCGACTCGCTGAAAGGCGTCGCGCGCACGTAAAGCGACCGGCCGCCGAACAGTTCCTTGACAAAAGGGATGGACGCCTTGCCGTTCCACAGCCCGAGCGCCTTGTTGTTGTTGGATTCCTCCATCATCCGGTGCCGCGCCGGCTGCATGTCGATGCGATAGTCGACCCGCCCGCCGCCGCGATTGTCGGACATGAAGTGACCGCCGAAATGGATGTAGGCGACCGTCTTGCCTTCCTTGCAGCGCAGGTAGAGGCTCGCGTGCTCGGCCTGGCCGAACCTGCCCGGCAGCGGCTTGTCCGACCGGAGGCTGACGTAAACCGTGGTGCTGTCGTCGAGCGGAGATTTTTCGACCTCCACGGCCCACTTGCCCGCGCTTTCGGCTGTGGTCACCGCGCGGAACAGGTCGTCGTAACAGCCGAGACGCCGGTTCGGGTCGTCAATCGCGGCGCAGGTGGCAGGGTCCGCGCTCGCTGCACCGGACATCATCAAGAGACAAAGCAATGGCCACGCATGGGTTTTCGACATCGATCCGTTCCGTTCGCAAAATCGCTCCTTCCCGGATGCCCGGGGATCATGGCAACTCCAAGGCGGACCGGTGGCGCTGGCCCCGACCCCGGGCCCCGCAAGCTCAGATCGCGTCCAGCGCCTGCATCAGGTCGGCGATGAGGTCGCCGGCGTCCTCCAGCCCGACAGACAGGCGGATCAGGCCGGGGGTGATGCCCAGGCGATCCTTCTGGTCTTGCGGCAGCCGCTGGTGCGTGGTTGTGGCCGGATGGGTGGCGATGGTTTTCGCATCGCCCAGGTTGTTGGAAATCTTGGCAATTTCCAGCGCATTCATGAAACGGAACGCGCCTTCCTTGCCGCCTGCCACCTCGAAGGTCACCAGCGTGCCCCCCGACCCCATCTGCGCCATCGCCAGTGCATGCTGCGGGTGGCTGGCCAGGCCGGGGTAGATCAGCCGCGTGACCTGTGGGTGGCCTTCCAGCGCCTGCGCCACCGACAGCGCGCTGTCGGCCATGGCGCGGCATCGCAGGTCCAGCGTGGCCATGCCGTTCAGCATGATCCAGGCGGTGAACGGGCTCATGGCCGCGCCGGTGTGCTTGAGGTAGGGCTCGGCCACCTTGCGGATGAAGTCGCGGGTGCCGCAGATCACGCCCCCCAGCGCGCGGCCCTGACCGTCGATGTGCTTGGTCGCGGAATAGACCACCACATCGGCGCCCTGTTCCACGGCGCGGGAAAACACCGGGGTGGCAAAAACGTTGTCCACGATCACCAGGGCCCCCGCGGCATGGGCGATCTGCGACACAGCGGCAATGTCCACCAGTTCCAGCGTCGGGTTCGACATCGATTCGAAGAACACTGCCTTGGTCCCCGGCGTCACCGCGGCGCGCCACTGGTCAAGGTCGGCGCCATCCACGAAGGTCACGCGCACGCCGTAACGGGTCAGCACATTTTCGAGGATATAGAGGCACGAGCCGAACAGCGCCCGCGCGCTGACCACGTGGTCGCCGGCCCGCAGCATCGAAACCAGCGCGCCGTTGACCGCTGCCATGCCGCTGGCGGTGGCAAAGGCGTCTTCGGTGCCTTCGAGGCCCGCGATGCGTTCTTCGAACATGCGGGTGGTGGGGTTGCCGTAGCGGGCATAAATGAATTCGTCGTCGCCGGCCTCGAGAAAGCGCGCCTCGGCGGATTCGGCGCTTTCATAGGCAAAGCCTTGGGTCAGAAAGATCGCCTCGGCCATTTCGCCATACTGGCTGCGGCGGCTGCCTTGGTGCACCAGTTTCGTGCGGGTCTTCCAGTTACCGGCCATCACGGACCCCCCAAGCAATGCACCGGACATTCGACCGAGGGCACCGGGGCAGGCCGGCGTCCTCTTTAGCGGCTTGTTTAACGTGGCCCGCAATCCGGAAGACAAATCGCCACCGGACGGGCGATACGCCCGCGCGCCGCAAAGGTCAAGCGGGCGGCCGGGGCAGAACGGCGGCGCAATCCGGGCTTGCAGCGCCGCGCGCGCCGCGCCACCCTGCACGCTGCCCGCATGAAGGAGACCGCGATGCCTGCCCCCATCGAGTTGCACTACTGGCCCACGCCGAACGGCTGGAAGGTTTCGATCGCGCTGGAAGAGATGGGGCTGCCCTATACGGTCCGCTACGTCGATATCGGCAAGGGCGAACAGTTCGCCCCCGATTTCCTGAAGATTGCGCCGAACAACCGCATGCCGGCCATCGTCGACCCCGAAGGCCCCGACGGCGCGCCTATCGCCATCTTCGAATCCGGGGCGATCCTGCTGTATCTGGCGCGCAAGACCGGGCAGTTCCTCGGTCGGACGGAACGCGAGCGGGTGGCCGTGGAACAATGGCTGATGTGGCAGATGGGCGGCGTCGGCCCGATGGCGGGGCAGGCGCACCACTTCCTCAGCTATGCGCCGCAGCTCGACCCGCCGCAGGTGCTGCCCTATGCCCAGGATCGCTACCGGCGCGAGGTTGCGCGGCTTTTTGGCGTGCTGGACCGCCAGCTGGCGCAGTCGGCCTATGTGGCCGGCGATTTCCTGTCGGTCGCCGACATGGCGATCTGGCCTTGGGCGATCCTGTGGCAGCGTCAGGAACAGACGCTGGAGGACAAGCCCCACATGGCCCGCTGGCTGGACGAACTGGGCGCAAGGCCGGGCTTCGCTGCCGGCAAGGCGCTGGGCGCCGAACGCCGCAACCCCGGCCCGATGGACAAGCAGGCCCAGCAGGTGCTGTTCGGGCGGCGATAGCCGCCCTCAGCCTCGCAGGCGCAAGGCGCGTTCGCGGAAAAAGGTATAAAGCCCCGATCCCACGATCATCGCGCTGCCCAGCCAGACGCCCCAGTCGGGGCGTTCGGCAAACACCGCCCACCCCAGCAGCAGCGAAAACAGGATGCGGCTGTAACGATAGGGCATGACGGCCGAAACCTCGCCGACCCGTGTGGCCACCACCATCAGCCAATACCCGGCAACCCCCAGCGCCGATGCGCCCAGCAGGATGACCCATTGCCGCGCATCGGGCACGACCGGGCTCTGCCCGGCCAGGGCCATCAGCGCCAGCCCGGCTGGGACGAACGCCAGCGACCCCCAGACCGACAGGCTGAGCGAGGGCACCCCAGCCCCGACCCGTCGGGTTGCAAGGTCGCGCACCGCCAGCGACATCACCGCCAGCATGCTGGCGGCCGCCGCCCACAGGTCGAACCCCTCGGCCCCAGGGCGCAGGATGACCAGCACCCCGGCAAAGCCCACGGCAATTGCCGTCCAACGCCGCCAGCCCACCTTTTCGCCCAGAAACAGCGCCGCCCCCAGCGTGATCGCCAGCGGCAGGGTCTGGAACAGCGCCGACGCCACCGACAACGGCATCAGCACCAGCGCGGTCACGAACCCGATGGCCCCCGTCATCTCGGCAAAGTTGCGCAGCAGCACCATCGGATGCGTCGCAAAGGCCCCGAACAGCGGCGCCCCGCGCGATGTGGCGATGATCGCCAGCGCCAGCGTCCCGGTGACGCCCAGCGTTGCGATGATTTGCCCGGTCGGCAACCCGCCGGCCAACCCCTTGATAAGCGTGTCCTCGGCCGAAAAGGCGGCCATGCTGGCCACCATCAACAGCCCGCCGCGCAGATTGTCCTGTCCGATTTTCGCGCTGCTCATCGCTGCCTCCGGGTTCACGTCGTTCCGTGCCGCGCGCGACCGCCAAGGTCAAGCCGATAGGCTCTGGCTTCGGTCCCGGCCATACGTTATCTGCGTGGAGAAACGCGAAAGGGTCCGCCATGGCTGACGACTATGTAACTCCCGGGCCGGTCGAACGCGACTGGAGCTCTGCCATCTCACCCATCGAGGACATCATCGACGATGCGCGCAACGGGCGCATGTTCATCCTTGTCGATCACGAAGACCGCGAGAACGAGGGCGACCTGGTCATCCCGGCCCAGATGTGCACGCCGCAGGCGATCAACTTCATGGCCACGCATGGCCGCGGCCTGATCTGCCTTGCGCTGCCGGCCGCCCGGATCGAGACGCTGGGCCTGCCGTTGATGAGCCCCAAGAACTCCAGCCGCCACGAGACCGCCTTTACCCTGTCGATCGAGGCGCGCGAAGGCGTGACCACGGGCATTTCCGCCCACGATCGCGCCCGCACCATTTCCGTGGCGATCGACCCGACCAAAGGTGCGGCTGACATTGCCACGCCGGGCCACGTGTTCCCCTTGCGCGCCCGCGACGGCGGCGTGCTGGTGCGCGCCGGGCACACCGAGGCCGCCGTGGACATCAGCCGCCTGGCCGGCCTGAACCCCTCGGGCGTGATCTGCGAAATCATGAACGAAGACGGCACCATGGCGCGCCTGCCCGACCTGGTGGCCTTTGCCCAGCGTCACGGGCTCAAGGTCGGCACGATTTCCGACCTGATCGCCTATCGCCGCCGCCACGACAACCTGGTGAACGAAAAGGCGGTCAAGCGCGTCACCTCGGCCTACGGCGGCGACTGGCTGATGCGGATCTATGCCGACGAAACCCAGGGCGCCGAACATATCGTGCTGACCAAGGGCGACCTGACGACCGACGCGCCGGTGCTGGTGCGCGTGCATGCCCTGAACCCGCTGGAGGACGTGCTGGGCATCGCCCCCGGCCACGCCGGCGAATTGCAGGCCGCCATGCGGGTGATCGCGGCCGAGGGGCGCGGTGTGGTGGTGCTTCTGCGCGACACGACCATGAAACTGGTGATGGAAGGCGAACATTCGCCGCAGACCTTGCGCCAATACGGGCTGGGGGCGCAGATCCTGTCGGCGCTGGGGCTGCGCAACATCGTGCTGCTGACGAACTCGGCCAAGCCGCGGGTCGTGGGGCTCGATGCCTATGGTCTTGAAATCACGGGCACCCGCCCGATCCCCAAGGAATAGATCATGGCCGGAGTCTCGCATTTCACCCTGCCTGCGCCGGCGTTCGACAAGCCGGTGAAACTGCTGATCGTGGTGGCGCCCTATTATCGCGACATCGCCGACCATCTGGTTGCCGGTGCCCGGGCGGCCGCTGCAAGCGTCGGCGCCGCCTGCGACCTTGTGGAGGTGCCCGGCGCGCTGGAGGTGCCCACCGCCATCGCCATGGCCGAACGCATGGCCAACTACGATGGTTATGTGGCCCTGGGTTGCGTGATTCGTGGCGAGACCACGCATTACGATACGGTCTGCAACGACAGCTCGCGTGCCATCACGCTGCTGGGCTTGCAAGGCGCCTGCATCGGCAACGGCATCCTGACGGTCGAGAATTACGACCAGGCCCTTGTCCGCGCCGACACCGCCCAGCAGAACAAGGGCGGCGGCGCCGCGATGGCTGCGCTGCATTTGATCGCGCTGGCACGGCGTTGGTCGGGGGCCACCAAGGGCATCGGCTTCCGTCCCGCGCCCGAGACGGATTTCCGCGCATGAGCGCCGAGGAAAAGCGCAAGGCCGCAACCGCGGCAAAGCGCCAGCGCAAATCCGCGTCCCGGCTATATGCCGTGCAGGCGCTGTATCAGATGGAAATGTCCGGTCAGGATGCAGACCGCGTCGCGCGCGAGTTCGAGACTCATCGTTTCGGCATGGAGCTGGACGACGTGCAATTCGCCGAAGGCGACATCGACCATTTCCGCAAGCTGCTGGACTGGGCGGTGAACTGGCAGGCCCGGATCGACCAGATGACCGACCGCGCCCTGGTTGCCGCCTGGCCGATCGACCGGATCGACCCGGTGCTGCGCGCGCTGTTCCGTGCGGCCGGGGCCGAGTTGCTGGCCCCCGGCACCCCCGCCAAGGTCGCCATCACCGAATTCGTCGATGTGGCGCGTGCCTTTTTCCCCGAAGGCAAAGAGCCGAAATTCGTCAACGCCGTGCTCGACCACATGGCGCGCGAGGCAAGGCCCGACGACTTCGCAGGCTGACCGATGGCGCTGTCGGTCACGCTCATCCTGATCTTTCAGTTGCTGGGCGTTGTGGGTGTGCAGGCGCTGGCACTGCCGGTGCCGGGGCCGGTGCTGGGCATGGTGCTGCTGCTTGCGGCCATGCTGGCGTCGGGCCGGCTGGCCGAGGCTGCGCGACCGGCGGGGCAGGGGATTCTGGCGCATCTGTCGCTTTTGTTCGTGCCGGCCGGCGTCGGCGTGGTCGGGCATATGGCCACGCTGGGCGGGCAGGGGGTGGCCATCGCGGTGGCGCTGCTGGGCTCGACCGTGCTCGCCATCGGCTGCGGCGCGCTGGTGTTTGCGGCGCTCGCGCGGCTGACCGGGGCGCGCGATGACTGACTTTGCCGAGATCTGGGGCTATCTCGGCCGAGAGCCGCTGTTGTGGCTGACGCTGACCTTGTCGGCCTATGTGATCGGCGATGCCGCCAGCCGCGCCAGCGGCCGGCATCCGCTGGTCAACCCGGTTCTGAGCGCCGTGGCCCTTCTGGCCGCCATTCTTTGGGCCACGCGCACCCCTTATCTGGTTTACTTCGAAGGCGCGCAGTTCGTGCACTTCATGCTTGGTCCGGCGACCGTGGCGCTGGCGGTGCCGCTGCATGCGCAATGGGGCCGGTTGCGCCGCGCGGCGGTGCCGATGCTGGGGGCGGTGGTCGCCGGTGTCTGCGTTTCGGTCGTCTCGGTGGTCTGGATCGGGCACGCCCTGGGGGTAGACCGGGCGGTGCTGCTGTCGATGGTGCCCAAATCGGCGACGGCGCCGGTGGCGCTGGGGGTTTCCGAGGCCATCGGCGGCTCGCCCACGCTGACGGCGGTGCTGGTCATCCTGACCGGGGTGATGGGGGCCATCGTGGCTACGCCGCTGCTGAACGCGCTGCGCCTGCGCGACTGGCGCGCGCGCGGGCTGGCGGTCGGGGTGGCGGCGCATGGCATCGGGGTGGCGCGTGCGGTGCAGGTGCACGAAACCGCCGGAGCCTTTGCCGCGGTGGGGATGGGCCTGTCGGCGATTTTGACGGCGGTGCTGGCGCCCGTTCTGGCGCGGCTGCTGCTGGGGGGCTGAGCCTGCGCCACCCTGCCGGCCCGGCGAGAGTCCACCTATACAGCGGGATGCGGCAATGCGGCGCTGGACCTTGGCGGAATGGGCGCTAATCTATCACTTGCACGATGGGAGAATCGACATGCCGAAGCTTGTTCGCCTGTACATCCGCAGCGTCGCCATTGGCTTCGGCCTTTCGGCACTGTTCCTCGGGGGCTTGCTCGCGCTGGACGTTGCGGGGTTGCGGCACCTGATGCTCGAATCCGGGTCGGGCTGGCTTGCCGGTGCGATGATCTTCTTGTTCTCGGGCAGTGTGTTTGCCGGGGTTCAGTTCGCCATCGCAATCATGGCCATGGCCGACACCGACGATACCCCGCGTGGCGGGTTGCGGCAGCATGCCGTTCCGGTTCCTGTGCCGGTTGCCGCGCAGCCCCGCCGCCGGCGCTAGGGCGTCTGCACCCCACTCTCTGACCGTATCTGCACACGGCCCCGGCCCGGTGGCCGGCGGTCTTGCACAACCCTGTGCTTGTCATGCCCCGTCTCTTGCCTATTTCCTGCGAATGATTATCACTTGCAGGTCAGGAGGACGTGTCGGATGCGTGGCGCGATTGCAGCGGGTCTGGTGTCGCTGGTCTTGACGGCGGCCGGCGCCTTGGCCGAGCCGGTCCGGGTTCTGGCGACGGTCGGCATGATCGGCGACCTTGCGGGCCGGGTGGGCGGCGACTGCGCCGAGGTCAAGGTTCTGATCGGCCCCGGAAACGACCCGCATCTGTTTCAGCCGCGCGCCTCCGACATCGGGCGTCTGCAAGAGGCGCAGGTGGTGTTTCACCTTGGCCTGAACCTGGAGGGGCGCCTTGGCAGCGTGCTGGCGCGTCTGGCCCGCGACCGTCAGGTGGCTGCCTTGGGCGAGGTGGCCATTCCCCCGGCCGAGCTGCTCGGCGCCGATGGTGCCCCCGACCCGCATCTGTGGATGGACGTGTCGCTGTGGTCGCGCCTGGTGCCGACGATCGCGGCGGAACTGGCCCGGGCCCGTCCGGCCTGCCAGGCCGATCTGGACAGCCGTGCGGCGGAGTTGCAGGCCGAACTTGCCGCGTTGCACGCCTGGGCGGCCGAATCCCTCGCCAGCATCCCCGAACATGCCCGGGTGCTGGTCACGGCGCATGATGCCTTTGGTTATTTCGCGCGCGCCTATGGCTTGCGGCAGCTGGCGATCCAGGGGTTTTCCACCGAATCCGAAGCCAGCGTCGCGGATATCCGCGCGGTTGCGGCCGAGGTCGTGGCCGCCGGCGTCCCGGCCGTGTTCGTCGAAAGCACGATCAACCCGCGCAGCATCCAGGCGATGCTGGAGGCTGTGCAGGCCGCTGGCGGAAGGGCCGACCTTGGCGCGTCGCTGTTCTCGGATGCGATGGGGGCCGAAGGCACCCCCGAAGGCACCTACATCGGCATGATCCGCTGGAACGTGCGCGCCATCGTCGCGGCGTTGGGCGGCACCGCCGCCCCCTGGCCCGAGGCCTTGCGCCCCTGGGCCGAACGGCACAAGGTGGCGCCATGAGCCCGGACGCCTTGCACGAGCCGCACATCGCCTTGCATGTCGAGGATCTGACCGTTGCCTATCGCAACGCGCCGGTGCTGTGGGACATCGACCTCGATGTGCCGCCGGGGGTGATGTGCGCTGTGGTGGGGCCGAACGGCGCGGGAAAATCGACCCTGCTGAAAGCCGCGCTGGGGCTGGTGCAGCCGACCGCGGGGCATGTGCGGTTCTTCGGCCTGCCTTATGCCAAGGCGCGGGGCAGGGTCGGCTATGTGCCGCAGCGCTCGACGGTGGATTGGGATTTTCCCGCCACCGCGCTCGATGTGGTAGAGATGGGGCTTTACGGCCGGCTTGGCTGGTTGCGCCGGCCGGGGCGTGCGGCGCGGGCGCAGGCGCTGGCGGCGCTGGCGTCGGTGGACATGGCCGATTTCGCAGGGCGTCAGATTGCCGACCTGTCGGGGGGGCAGCAGCAGCGGGTGTTCATCGCCCGGGCGCTGGTGCAGGAGCCCGACCTGTATATCCTTGACGAACCGATGGCCGGGGTCGATGCGGTGACCGAAGCGGCCATCGTGGCGCTGTTGCAGCGCCTGCGCGACCAGGGCCGCACGGTGATCGTCGTGCACCACGACCTTCAGACGGTGCAGAAGTATTTCGACTGGCTGGTGATGCTGAACGTGCGGGTGATTGCGCAAGGGCCGGTTGCCGAGGTCTACACGCCCGAAAACCTGCGCCGCGCCTATGGCGGCCGCGTCGCCCTGATCGGGGGCGCGGCGTGACACCCGCCGTCTGCGCCCGCCCGTTGCCGGATCGGGCCGGCCGGCAAGCTGCTTGCGGGGAACCGCAATCCGCGAATGCACGGCCTGCGGCCTTGCCCGGTTGCATCGGGGGGCGCGGTTGACCGGGCTTGACCATACGATTGGCGTCGTCGCGGCAGGTGCTGCGGTGCTGGGGGCGACGGGCGGGGTGCTGGGCAGCTTTGCGGTGCTGCGCCGCCAGAGCCTGATGGGCGATGTGCTGGCCCATGCCGCCTTGCCCGGCCTGTGCCTGGGGTATCTGGTGGCGGGCCGGGCCTTGCCGGCGCTGATGACCGGGGCGCTGGTCGCCGGGGCCCTGGCGGCGCTGTCGGTGCTGGCCATCGGCCGGTTTACCCGGCTGAAGTCCGATGCGGCGCTGGGGATCGTGCTGTCGGTCTGGTTTGCCGGCGGGGTCGTGTTGCTCAGCCACGTGCAGGCGACCGGCGGGGCCGGGGCGGCGGGGCTTTCGGCGTTTCTGTTCGGGCAAGCGGCGGCGATGCTGCTGGCCGATGTGCAGGTCATGGCGCTGGTGGGCCTGCTGGCGGTGGGGGCCGTCGCGGCCGGCTGGCCGTGGATCAAGCTTGTGTGCTTCGACCGCGACTATGCCCGCGCCCTCGGCGTGCCGGTGGCGGCGGTCGAGGCCATGCTGACGCTGCTGATGGCGATGGCGATTGTCGTGGGCTTGCAGATGGTCGGCGTCGTGCTGATGACCGCCATGCTGATTGCGCCGGCGGTGGCCGCCCGGGCCTGGGTGGTGCGGCTGTGGCCGATGACGGTGCTGGCCGCCGTTTTCGGCGTGCTGGCCGGGGTGGGCGGCGCCGTGATTTCGGCGGGCGCACGCGGGCTTGCGACAGGGCCGGTGGTGGTGCTGATCGCCACGGCCATCGCCGCCGTGTCGCTGGCGCTGGCACCGGGGCGCGGCGCGGTCTGGCGTGTGCTGCGCGACCGGCGCCTGGCCGCGCAGCTGGAAGGCACCCGGGTTCTGTCGACGTTGGCGGCGCTCGGCCGGGCGCACGGCGACCCGCACTATCGCGCCGAGGCCGGCATGATCGACGCGGCCCACGGCACCGCCACCGCGCGCACGCTGGATCGTCTGCAAGCCGAAGGCCTGGTCTCCGAGGTGTCGCACCCGCCGGAAACCACCCGGCATTGGGTGCTGACCCGCAAGGGGCAAGCCGAGGCCGGGGCGCACGACGCGCCGGCACCGAATGACGGAGGGCGGGCGTGATGCTGGCCGAACCGCTTGTCGCCATCTGGCTGACCGGCGCTCTCGTGGGGGTCGCTGCGGCGCCGCTGGGCCTGTTCCTGGTGCTGCGCGGCACCGCCATGCTGACCGATGCGGTCGCCCATTCCATCGTGCTGGGCATCGTGCTGGTGTGGATGCTGACCGGCGCCACCGCCGGGCCGGTGCAGTTGCTGGGCGCTGCCCTTGCCGGCGTGGCGACCGTCAGCCTGACGGGGATGCTGCAACGGTCCCGGCTGGTGGCCTCGGACGCGGCGATCGGGCTGGTGTTCCCGGCCCTTTTCGCGGCCGGCGTTCTGCTCATCAACCTGCATGCCCGCGACGTGCATGTCGATGTCGATACCGTCCTGCTGGGCGAAATCGGGTTTGTCTGGCTGGAGACGCAGCATGTGGCCGGGGTCGAGGTGCCGGTGGCTGTGCTGACGCTGGCCCTGGTGGCGCTGGTCAACGCCGCCTTCGTCGCGGCATTCTGGAAGGAACTGAAACTGGGCAGCTTCGACCCTGCGCTGGCCGCGGCGCTCGGGCTGGCGCCGGGGGCGCTGCATCAGGCCCTGCTGGTGCTGACCTCGGTGACGGCGGTGGCCAGTTTCGACGCGGTGGGGGCGATCCTGTTCATCGCCTTTGCCATCGTGCCTTCGGCCACCGCGCTGTTCCTGACCGACCGGCCGGCCCGCGCGCTGGGGTTGGCGATGGGGGTTGCGCTGCTGGCCGCTGCGGCGGGGCAGACGCTGGCCTTTGCGCTGGATGTCTCCATCGGCGGCATGATGGCGGTTTGCGCCGGGGCCATGTTCGCGCTGGCCTTGCTGGCGGCGCCGCAGCGCGGGGTGCTGGCGCGCTGGCGCCGGCGCCAGTCCGAGGCGGCCGACCGCGCCGCTCGCACGATGGTGGCGCACCTGCACACCCACGAGGACGGCCCCGAGGCGCGCATCGAATGCACCGGGGCGGCACTTTCGGCCCACCTGCACTGGACGCCTAAACAGGCGGCCTCGGTCATCCTGCACGGGCTGGACCGCGGCTTGATCCAGCGACAGGGCGATGCGCTGATCCTGACGGCCAAGGGGCGGGCCGAAGCGCAAGCGATCTTCGACCCGGCCGGGCGCGAGCGGCGCTAAATCGCCTGCGCCCCCCACAGGTAGGCAGCATAGGCCGCCAGCATCAGCCCGCCCGAGACCCGCCCGATCACCGGGCGCAACACCAGAAACGCGGTCAGCACCAGCGAGGCGGCCAGCATCACCGGCAGATCGAACCCGATGAAACGGTCGGCCACCGGAATCGGCGAAATCACCGCCGTCAGGCCGAGGATGCCGAGGATGTTGAAGATGTTGGAGCCGACGATGTTGCCGATGGCGATTTCCGACTGGCGCTTGATCGCCGCGATGACCGAGGTTGCCAGTTCTGGCAACGAGGTGCCGACCGCCACGACCGACAAGCCGATGAACGCCTCCGAGACGCCGAAGCGGCGGGCGATGTTGACAGCGCCTTCGACCAGCGCCTGGGCGCCGAACATCAGCACCACGATACCGCCCACCAGCCACAGAACCGATACCCAGGCCGGCGGAACCGCCGTGGTGCCGGTGTCTTCGTGGTCGTTGCCGCCTTGCCGGAACGCGATGTAAAGGTAGGTCGCAAGCGCCGCCACCAGCAGGCCGCCCGACAACCGGCCCATGCTGCCGAGCCAGAACAGCGGCACCAGCGCAAGCGTCGCCGCCATCATCACCGCCGTATCGCGGCGCAGCGTGTCGCCCACGATGCGGATCGGGTAGATCAGTGCCGAAAGCCCGGCGATCAGCAGGATGTTCCCGATGTTCGACCCGACCACGTTGCCGACGGCAATGTCGGGCACCCCCCGCATGGCCGCATCCACCGAAACCAGCAACTCGGGCGTCGAAGTGCCGAACCCCACGATGGTCAGGCCGATGACCAGCGGCGGGATGCCCAATCTTCGGGCCAGCCCCGCGGCGCCGCGCACCAGCGCATCGCCGCCCAGAAACAATCCGATAAATCCGGCAATCAGCAGCACATAGTCCAAGAGTCGTTCCTTCCGGGGTCCGGGTCTGTCGCTGCGCGCACATGGGGCGCGCGCGCGCAGGCGACAAGGGGCCGGGCGGCGGAATTGTGCGCTGCGCGGATCGGGCGCGGGATCAGACCGACAGTGTGGCGGCCACGGCACGCCGCCAGCGCGCATGGGCGGCCTCGCGCCGCTCCGGCGCCATCTGCGGGGCAAAGCGTCGCTCCAGCGCCCAGGCCTCGGCAAAGCCTTCGGGACCCGGGCAAAGCCCGGCCTGGAACCCGGCCAGCCATGCCGCACCCAGCGCGGTGGTTTCGGTGACCTGCGGGCGGTCCACCGGCGCGCCCAGGATGTCGGCCAGAAACTGCATCGTCCAGTCGCTGCCGGTCATGCCGCCATCGACCCTGAGCACGCCTTCGGGGGCGGTGCCCCAGTCGGCGCGCATCGCGTCCAGCAGGTCGCGGGTCTGGTGGCCCACGCTTTCCAGCGCCGCCCGCGCCAGTTCCTTCGGGCCGGTGTTGCGCGTCAGGCCGAACACGGCGCCGCGCGCCTCTGGGTTCCACCAGGGCGCCCCGAGGCCGGTGAACGCCGGCACCAGCACGACCTGTTGCGCCGGGTCGGCCTGCTCGGCCAGGGCTTGCGTCTGGGCGGCGCTTTCGATCACGCCCAACCCGTCGCGCAGCCATTGCACCACCGCGCCGGCGATGAAGATCGACCCTTCCAGCGCATAGGTGCGCCGCCCGCCAAGTTGATAGGCAATGGTCGTCAGCAAGCGGTTGCGCGATGCCACCCGGTCCGACCCGGTGTTGAGCAAGGCAAAGCACCCCGTGCCATAGGTCGATTTCATCATGCCGGGGCTGAAACAGGCCTGGCCCATCGTCGCGGCCTGCTGGTCGCCGGCCACCCCGCAGATCGGGATGGCGGCCCCGAACAGCGCCGGGTCGGTGGTGCCGAAATCGGCTGCGCAATCGCGCACCTGAGGCAGCATCGCCAGAGGCACGCGCAGCAGGTCGCACAGGCCAGCATCCCAGGCCCCGGCGCCGATATCGAACAGCATGGTGCGCGCGGCGTTGGTGGCGTCGGTGGCATGAACCCGGCCGCCGGTCAGGTTCCAGATCAGCCAGGTATCAACGGTGCCAAAGGCAAGTTCGCCGCGTTCGGCGCGCGCCCGGGCGCCCGGCACGTGGTCGAGGATCCACGCCGCCTTGGTCGCGCTGAAATAGGGGTCGAGCAGCAGCCCCGTGCGTTCGGTGATTGCCGGTTCGTGCCCGCCGGCGCGCAAGGCCGCGCAGGTGTCGGCGGTGCGCCGGTCCTGCCAGACGATCGCCGGGTGCAGCGGGGCGCCGGTGGCGCGATCCCAGATCAGGGTGGTTTCGCGCTGGTTGGTGATGCCGATGGCCGCCACCTGCACCGCAGCGATGCCGGCCCGGGACAGCACGCCGGTCACACAGTCGCGGACCGTGCCCCACAGATGCGCCGGATCGTGTTCGACCCAGCCGGGCGCGGGGTAGGATTGCGGGAACTCGCGCTGTTCGGTGGCCAGCGGGCGCAAGGCGGCGTCGAACAGGATCGCCCGGCTGGAGGTGGTGCCCTGGTCGATGGCAAGGATATGGCGCATGGGTTCCCCGGACAAGCTGACGGATGCCCGCAACTTTTCCCGTGCAGGCGTCGGGTGCAAGGGGGCCTGCGTCAGGCCGCCAGGGCCTGCGCCTGCATCCAGCGGTCGAGCGCCGCGATCTGATCGGGCGTCAGGCGCAGCCCGGAGCGGGTGCGGCGCCAGACCACATCTTCGGCGGTGCGCGCCCATTCGTGCGTCATCAGCCAGCGCACTTCGGCCCCGGTCAGCCCGGCGCCGAAGTCGGGGCCAAGGTCGGCCGGACCCGTGGCGTCGCCCAGAATATCGAAGCTCTCCGTGCCGTAGTGGCGCACCAACCGCGCGGCCGCCCCGGCCGGCAGAAAGGGGTAGCGCGCCTCGATCCGTGCCACCAGTGCCGGCACGCCGTCATGCGGAAAATCGCCGCCCGGCAAGGCCACGCGCGCGGTCCAGGCCCCGCGCGCCTGCGGGAAATGCGGCGCAAGCCGCGCAAGCGCGCTTTCGGCAAGGCGGCGGTAGGTGGTGATCTTGCCGCCAAACACGTTCAGCAGCGGGGGGCCGTTTTCATCCAGCCGCAGCACGTAATCGCGCGTGGCGGCGGTGGCGGAACTTGCGCCATCGTCATACAGCGGCCGGACGCCGGAATAGGTCCAGACCACATCGTCTGCCGTCAAGGCGCGGGCGAAATAGCGGTTGGCAAAGGCCAGCAGGTAATCCCGCTCGGCGTCGGTGCAGGCGACCTGGCCGGGTTCTCCGCGGTGGTCCTGATCGGTGGTGCCGATCAGGGTGAAATCCTGCTCGTAGGGGATGGCAAAGATGATGCGGCCATCGGAGCCTTGCAGGAAATAGCAGCGGTCGTGGTCGAACATCCGCCGCACCACGATGTGCGAGCCGCGCACCAGCCGCACCCCGTCGCCCGAGTTCACGCGCGTCACGTTGCGCAACACCGATTCCACCCAAGGCCCTGCGGCATTCACCAGCGCCCGCGCACGGTGCGTTTCGGTTGTGCCGTTGCGCTGAACCGTGACCGTCCAGTGGTCGCCGGTGCGCGTTGCCGCCACCACCCGCGCCCGCGTCAGAATGCGCGCGCCTCGTGCGGCGGCATCGCGGGCGTTCAGCACCACAAGGCGGCTGTCCTGCACCCAGGCATCCGAATATTCGAACGCCTTGCGGAACCGCGGTTGCAACGCCTTGCCGGCCGCATCGCGCGTCAGGTCCAGCGTGCGGGTGCCGGGCAGAATGCGCCGCCCGCCCATATGGTCGTAGAGAAACAGCCCCAGCCGGATCAGCCAGTCGGGGCGGCGCCCGCGCATCCACGGCATCAGCCGCCCCAGCAGGCGGGCGGTAGGCGTGTCGTTGTCGAACCGCATGTCGGGCGAAAGCGGCAGCACGAAGCGCATCGGCCAGCTGATGTGCGGCATGGCGACCAGCAGGGTTTCGCGTTCTTCCAGCGCCTCGCGCACAAGGCGGAACTCGAAATACTCCAGATACCGCAAGCCGCCGTGGAACAGCTTGGTCGAGGCGCTGGAGGTGCCTTGCGCCAGATCGCCCTGTTCGGCCAGCACCACCGACAGCCCGCGCCCAGCGGCATCGCGGGCAATGCCGCAACCGTTGATTCCGCCGCCGATGACGAACAGGTCGGAAATCGCGCCCGGGGGCGCAGGGGTGGGGGTGTTCATGGGTGCCTCGTCGATCCGGTGCCGATAACACGCGATTTCGGTCGTTCTGTCAATAAAGCTTGATCGAATAAGCGCGATTTTCGCCGATTCGCACATTTTCGCGCTCCGCGTGGCGCCAGACGCGCCTGCCCGTTCCGGCGAAAGGCTTGTGTTGCCCGGCCATTTTCGCCACCCTGCCTGGGCGGCTGGCAATGGGCCGCGCCAATCGGGGGCCGCATGCAACCGTCTTCGACCCGCCTGCGCGCCCGGCTTCGGCGCCTGTTCGAACTGGACTTGCACCCCCTGACCGAATGCCCGGGCGCGGCCACCGCCTTGCCGGCGCCGGCCGGAACCGTGGCGGTGCAACTGGCCTTTCGCAGCGCCTCGGGCGAGCCGGTGCGCGGCATCTGGCTGCGCCCCGAGGGGGCGGCGCCGGTGCCGGCCGTGCTGGTGATCCATGCGCATGGCAACCGCCATGCCATCGGGGCCGACGAGCTGCTGAAGGGCCGACCGGCCTTGCAAGGGCCGATCGGCCCCGCGCTGGCCGCGCGCGGCATTGCCAGCCTGTGTCTCGACATGCCAGGCTTCGGGGCGCGGCTGAAGGCGGCCGACGGTGTGGCGAACGAATGCGCGGCCGCCAAGGCGGCGTTGTGGCACGGGCGCAGCCTGGCCGGGCAGATGCTGGGCGAAAACGCCTGGGCCCTTGGCTGGCTGGCGGCGCAGCCCGCGGTGCGGGCCGACCGGCTGGGCGTCTTCGGCATCTCGATGGGGGCGACGCTGGGCTACTGGCTGGCGGCGGCCGACCTGCGCGTCCGGGCCCTGGCGCACGAATGCTGCCTGGCCGATTTCGCCGCGCTGATCGCGTCGGGCGCGCATGATCTGCATGGGCCTTACCTGACCGTTCCCGGCCTGTTGCGCATCGCGCCGAACGGGCGCATCGCCGGGTTGGTGGCGCCGCGGGCGCAGTTCGCAGGCCTGGGCGACCGCGACCCGCTGACCCCGCCCGAGGCGACGGCCCCGGCCCTTGCCCAACTGCGCGCTGCCTATCGCCGCGCTGGCGGCACCTTGCAGGTGCACCGCGAACCCGACGAAGGCCACCGCGAAACCGCGGCGATGCGCGCCGCCGTGCTGGATTTTCTGGCAGCCGAACTGGCCTGAGACGCCTCAGCCGCCGATTCGCAGGCCCTGCGCGTCGAACCAGTGCAGATGCGCCGGGTCGAACCCGAGCCGCACTGTATCGCCGCGCACCAACCCGGGTTGGCCCGGCAACACCGCCAGCAAGGGCGCCCCGCCATCGAGCCCGGCATGGATCACGCTTTCGGCCCCCAGCGCCTCGACCAGCGCGACCTTTGCCGCCATCGGGCCCACCGGGTCCAGAACCAGATGTTGCGGGCGCAGGCCCACCGTGGCGGCCCCCGCGGGGGCAGCCACCGGCAGCACCGGCCCGCCTTGCACCGCAAACCCGCCGGGGGCTGCGCTGCCCGCCCACAGGTTCATTCCCGGCGCACCGATGAAGCCCGCGACGAACAGGTTGCCCGGCCGGTTGTACAGGTTGAGCGGCGTATCCACCTGTTCCACCTTGCCCGAGCGCAGCACCACAATGCGGTCGGCCATCGTCATCGCCTCGACCTGATCGTGGGTGACGTGGATCATGGTGGCCTTCAGCCGGTCGTGCAACGCCGAAAGCTCGGCCCGCATGCTGACCCGCAGCTCGGCATCGAGGTTCGAAAGCGGCTCGTCCAGCAAAAAGGCGGTCGGGCGCCGCACGATGGCCCGCCCGATGGCCACGCGCTGGCGCTGGCCGCCCGACAACTGCCCGGGGCGGCGGTCCAGCAGCGGCTCGATTTCCAGCATCCGCGCGGCTTCGGCGATACGGGCGTCGATTTCGGCCTTGGGCATGCGGGTATTCTGCAAGCCGAAGGCCATGTTGGCCCGCACCGTCATGTGCGGATACAGCGCATAGCTTTGAAACACCATCGCAAGGCCCCGGTCGGCCGCCGAGCGTTGCGTCACGTCCGCGCCGTCGATCTCGATGGCGCCAGAGGTGGGCCGGTCGAGCCCCGCGATCATGCGCAGCAGCGTGGACTTGCCGCAGCCCGAAGGCCCGACGAACACCACCAGCTCGCCTTCGCGGATGTCGAGGTCGATGCCCTTGAGCACGTCTACCGCGCCATAGGACTTGCGGATATCCTTCAGAACGATGCGGCCCATGCGGCCCTCCCTTATTTCAGGCCGGTTCCGGCGATGCCCGCCGTGATGAACCGTTGCAGGAACACGAAGACCAGAACCACCGGGATCATGGTGATGACGGTCATGGCCAGCAGGTAATGCCACTGCACGTTCAGCTCGCCGGCATAGGCATTCAGGCCGACCTGCAGGGTATATACTTCCTGCCGGCTCAGCACGATCAGCGGCCACAGGAAATCGTTCCAGCGCCAGACCACCGAAAAGATCGCCAGCACCGCCAGCGCCGGCGCGGTCAGCGGCAGCACGATGCGCCAATAGATCTGCCATTCGCTCGCGTGGTCCATGCGCGCGGCCTCCAGCAGCTCGTCCGGGATGGTCAGCATGTATTGCCGCAGCAGGAAAACGCCGGTCGGGGTGGCCACCGTGGGCAGGATCACCCCCCACAGGCTGTTCATCAACCCCACCCCCGCCACGATGGAATAAAGCGGCACGAGAATCACCGACAGCGGAATCATCAGCGTCGCCACGATCAGCAGCATCACCGCGTTGCGGCCCCGGAAACTGTATTTCGACAAGGCAAAGGCCGCCATGGAGTTGGTCAAGAGCGTAATCAGCGTGGCCACCACGGTGACGAACACCGAGTTCTGTGTATAGCGCAGAAAGTCGAAGCGCAGGAACGGGTCAAGGTAGTTGCCCCAGCTGGCGCCCACCGCCCGGTCGGGCGTGCGGTTGGCGATGTTCACCCGCACGATCTCGGCCGGGTTCTCGGGGTCGACCATCTGCGCCACGGTGCCGACGCGGCGCACCTCGGCCAGGGTGCGGGTGCCGGCTTCGTCGGTCACCACGAACAGCGGCAGGGGCCGGTCATAGCCCGGCACCTCGGCGGTCCGTGCCTCGTAAGGCAGCAGCGTGGGCGGAAACTCCGACAGTTGCGCCGGCGATTTCAGCGACGACAGCACCAGCCACAGCGCTGGCCCGAACATGATGAACACGCCCGCCGCCAGCCACAGAAAGGTGACCGCATCGGTCCAGTCCCAGCGGGCGCCGCCGCGGCGGCGGGTCAGAAAGGCGGCAAGGCTGCTCATTTCATCTTCGCCTTTCGTTCGTTGCGCCGCCCGAGCGCCAGTTGCAGCAGCGTCAGCACCACCAGCACACCGCCCATCAAAATCGAGGCCGCCGCCGCCAGGCCCGGGTTCTTGAGCAGCGAAGCGAAGCCGACTTCGTAGATGTATTGCGTCAGGAACAGAGTGGCCGTGCCCGGGCCGCCGCCCGTCAGCACATAGGCTTCGTCAAAGACCTGCACCGCGCGGATCAGCGCCAGCACGATGACCACCAGCATGTTGGGCATCAGCAAGGGCAGGGTGATGCGCCAGAACACGCGCGCGGGTCGCGTGCCATCCATTTCCGCCGCCTCGTACAGGTCGCGCGGAATGGCTTGCAGCCCCGCCAGCAGGATCAGCGCGAAAAAGCCCAGATGCGCCCAGATCGTGACCCCCACGGCGGCGGCAAAGGCAAAGTTGCGGTCCAGCAGCCAGTTGACCGGGTCTAGCCCCACGGCCACAAGGCCTGCGTTCAGCACGCCGTTGCGGTCGAGGATCCAGCGCCAGATCAACCCCACCACCACCGGCGACAGCAGGACCGGAAAGAAGAACACCGCGCGCCAGAAACTGCGCGCGCGCAGTTCGCGGTTCAGGATCAGCGCGGTTGCGGTGGCCAGCACGATCAGCGCGGCCACCTGCACCACGACAAACAGCGCGGTGTTGGACAGCGCGGTCCAGAACTGGTCTTCCTGGCAGGTCAGGATGTCGGTGTAGTCCTGGCAGGTCAGCAGACGTTGATACTGGCCAAGGCCCACGAACTGCCGGTCGGCCAGGAACAGCGCGCCGCCCGTGGTCAGCGAATAGGCGATGTTCAGCCCCAGCGGCACCAGCACGAAGATGCCGAAGACCGCCATGTTCGGCAGCAGGAAGAACGCCACCATGCCGGATTGCCCGGCCAGGCGTTGCCAGAGGCGCAAGGGCGCATCCAGCAGCTGCGCGATACCCCGCAAGGGGGCCGTGACCACGGCCCCCGCCCATGCACCAAAGGATGCCATCGCCTTACTTCGCCGCCGCGACCTGTTCGGCGATGTCGCTGTCGATCTTGGCAAAGGCCTCGTCCAGCTTCAGCTCGCCTGCCATCACCTGGCTGATGCGGTTCACCATCGCGCCGTAATAGGCCGAGGCCCATTTCCACGCCGGCAACGCCGCCGCCCCGGGCAGGATGTCGGCCGAGGCCGCGACAAAGGCATCCAGCGCCGCGCCGACGTTCTTGTCCTGGGTCTGCCAGTTCAGCCCGCCCTTGGCCGCCACCGCCGCATGGGCCGGCAGGAACAGGGTGCGCTCGGAAAACTCCTTCACGATGTCCTCGCGGGCGAAGAATTCCATCACCTTGGCGACCTCGGCGGGGTTCTTGGTGTATTTCACCGCCACCAGCGCCGCGCCGCCGGCCAGGCCCGAACAGCCCGCGGTGCCGCAGGGCGAGCCCGTGGCCACCCAGTCGAAGCCATCGCCGATCTTGGTCGAAAGGTTGGCGATCTGCCACGAACCCGAATAATAGAACGGGATCTGCGCGTTGATGAAGTCGTCCGCGGCGGCGCGGTAGGTGGAACCCGAGGCCGCAACCCAGGTGTCCTTCAGCATCTTGCCTTCGGCCACCCAGTTCACCAGCTTGCCGGCAAAGGTCTTGACCCCGTCGTCCACCGGGGCGGGCTTGCCGTCGGCACCGATGTAGTTGGCGCCATAGCTGACGTTCGGGCCCGAAATGCGGTGGCCGGAACGGTCGATGGCAAAGGCCGCGGCGGTGCCTTGCGACTTGGCGACCTGGTCGGCGGCGTTCACCCAGTCGTCCCAGGTGGCGCCCTTGCCGGGCAAGGCCACGCCGGCCTGTTCGAACAGGGTCGCGTTGGCAAAGCCGCCGGTCAGCGTCAGCTGGGTCATGAAGCCGGTGATGGCATCCGATCCGTCAACCCGCATCCAGTCGGCATGGGCGCCGAAATTGGTGCGCCAGTAAGCGGGGTCGGCCAGATAGGGCGTCAGGTCCAGCCAGTGCGGGGCCAGCGTCTTGATGTTGGTGACCCGGGCAATGTCGGGCCCTTCGCCGGCTTCCAGCTGGATTTGCAGCTGTTCCTGCACCACCTTGTAGGCGACCTCGTCGAGGATCAGGTTGATCCCGGGGTTTTCCGCCTTGAAGCGGGCCACGAGGTCTTTCATCACCTCGCCTTCGACGCCGTCGGAATACCACATCATCCGCACGTCGCCTGCCAGCGCCGTCGAGGCCATCAGGCTGGCGGCCAGCGCCAGCCCCATCGTGTATCTGGTCATCGTTTCCTCCTCCTCTGTCGTGCCCCCGTGCTGCGGGGATCAGTCGTGCTTCAGCCGCCGCTCTCCTTCGACGGTGAATGCCTTGGGGTCGATCACCCTGCCTTCGGCCTCGACGCGGCCGTCGGGGTGAAAGGTGACCGTGCCGTAGTCCGGGTCTTCGACCGTCAGCATAGCGTGCGGTCCGGTTCCCGCCAGCGTCAAGGCGGCATGTCGGGCGACAAATGCGTCCAGCGTCTCGGCCCGGCCGGTGCGCAGCAGCCACCAGCCGTGGCGGCCTGGCAAGCGCAGCTCGCATCCGGCGGCGGGGCCTTCGGTCACGCGCTCCAGCGGGGCGCTGGCCCGGATCAGCAACGCGCCGTCGCCGGAACGCGCCGCCGCCAGGTCGCCCGACAGGCGCAGGTCGTCGAAAGCCGGCGCGGGAAACCAGGCATGGGTGAAGTCGGGCTGTTCGGGCTGGCCATCGAACCACACCACGGCCAGCCCGCGATACTGCTGCACCCGCGGAATGCTGGCCGAGCCGCCCCAGTAGGACGGGCGCCCATAGCCGGAATGGATCACCTCGCCCGGCTGGTTGATCCAGACCTGGGCGTCGGGGTTGCGGCCCAGCCGCGCGTGGATCAGCGTTTCCTGATAGCCCCAGTCGAACCAGCGATAGCCCGCGGCCGACCCCATCGCCCAGGCCGGCGTCTTGGCATGGTAGAGTGCGGCAAAACGGTTTTCGCCTTGGGCAAAGGCCCATTCCTGTTCGCCCGCGTCCAGGCTTGCGCGCGCCGCCAGCGCCGGGTCGGGCTGCAACCCGTGGTCGCGGATCGCCAGCGCCAGCCCGGGCACGCAGTGGAACCGCGCCCCGAACCGGCCCAGCCCCCACAGCATCCGCGTGATCGCCGACAGTTCCAGCGTGCGACCTGCGCGCAGCGTATGCTCGTAGCTGCGCCCCTGCGCTGCGGTCAGAATGCCGTGGTGGCAGGAATTGGCGACATGCTCCAGCAGCCGCCCGATGCTGCGGCCGGCGCGGTCGCGGATATCGGCATCGGGGGCCAGGGCGAACAGCGCCGTCAAGCCCTTGAGGTCGATGGGGAAATAGGGGGCCGAATTGAACTCGGCCATCTCCCAGGCCTCGAAATGGTCCAGCCAGGCGCGCACGCGCGCGCGCCCCACCGCCGCCTGTTCCGCCCCCTTGCGCCCGGAACGGGCAAAGGTCGCATCGGGCAGCAGGTTGCCCGCCAGATAGGCCGAGGTGTGAAACAGCAGCGCATGGTTTTCGCTGAAATACCACTGCACATCGTTGCCGGGTTCGTCCATCCAGTAGCGATAGCCGAGGATCGCCGCGTCGATCCGCGCCCGCAGCCGGTCGGACAGCAGCTGCCCGAAACGGATCCGGCCCCACAGCAGCGGCACCAGCGCGAAATCGGCGCAATCCCAGCAATCCTCGATCGCCGGCAATGTGGCGTCGATCATCGCTTCGGTGCGCGCGTCGCCCCGACCCAGCGCAAGGCGCGCCAGTGCTGCCACGGTATCGGGCTCGCCGCGTTCGGCGACCCAGTCCAGCGCCTCGGCGATGCGGGCGGCAGGGTCGGCCGGGGCAGGGCCCTGAGCCGCGGCGTCGCAGACCTCGACCCCGAAGGTGCGGGTGGCGGCAAAGCCCTGCGCCGACAGGGTGGTGATGAAGTGGCGAAAGTCGCCCGGCAGGTTTTCGGCCCGGTCGATCACCAGCCGCTGCCCCATTGCGGGCAGGTGGCGGGTCAGCGCTGCGGGGTGGTGCGACATGAAATCGCCCTCGACCCGCACCGATACGTCCACCGCAGCCGGAATCGGGTGCGGCAGCACCAGCGCCACCTCTCCGCCCGTATAGGCAGGCGCGTCGAAGTGCATGGTGGCCAGTGCGGTTTCGACCGCCCGGGCCAGATCGGTGCTGCACGCCACCGGAATGCCTGCGCTGGCCGCCGGCCCCGACAGCCAGTCGAGCTGCACGTAATAACGCGCATCCCGCTCGGCCAGGTCGTCGAACCACAGCCGGATCGTGTTGTCGCCGGCCTGCAAGGTCACGTCGAATTCGGCCACCGATTCGGCGTTGCGCCTGTAGGGGGCCATCCAGCCG
Organism: Gemmobacter sp.; assembly: GCF_046292685.1. Lineage (GTDB taxonomy): Bacteria > Pseudomonadota > Alphaproteobacteria > Rhodobacterales > Rhodobacteraceae > Wagnerdoeblera. Next base: position 89,738 of record NZ_JBKBQM010000002.1, on the reverse strand, counting down.
GCTTCGGCGCCGTTCACCCACAGCACTGCACCGCCGCAGGTGCGCAAGGCCAGACGGGCCGCACCGGCCGCTTCGGCCCGGATCACGCATTCCGCCCAGGTGCCCAGCTGCGTCGGCCGGAACCAGAACCCCGACAGGTCCAGCCGGGACGATCCGAAAGGCAGCCAGTTGCGCACCGGCTGGAATTCGCCGGCAGCCTCCGGGCGCCGGCCGCGCCGCTCGGCGGCAAACTGCGTGCGGCAGGGGTATTCGTGCGGGATGAAATTCTTGTCCTTGGTCAGGAAGAAAAAGGGGTCCATCTCGCCCTGCATCGCCATGTCGGGCAGGTCGTAGCGCGCCTGCGCGGTGGCCCCCACGCGCCAGTAGCCAAGCGCGGCACCGGGGATCAGAGGATGAGACAGAAAGCCGCTCATGTTCGAAAACCTATCGAAGTTGCGCCACCGGCACCGGCATCACGTCGGTGTAGGCCTGATTTTCCCCGGTCATGCCCCAGACAAAGGCATATGGCCCGGTGCCCGCGCCCATGTGGATCGACCAGGCCGGCGACAGCACGATGTCGCCATCGGCCACGATCAGGCTGCGCGTGTGCTCGGGGGTGCCCACCAGCTTGACGACCCGGTCCTCGGGCGCCAGATCGAAATAGCAGTAGGCCTCCATCCGCCGGTCGTGCACATGGGGCGGCATCGTGTTCCAGACCGACTCTTCGACCATGTCGGTAATGCCCATCAGCAGCAGGCACGAGGGCGCCACTTCGGGGTGGATATACATGCGCAGGGTGCGGATGTTGGAGTTGCGCGCCTCGCCCAGATGCAGCGGCTTGGCCTCGGCCCGGCGGATCAGCCGGTGCGGATGTTCGGCCCCGGCCGGCACGGAGTTGAGGTAGAACCGCGCCGGCGCCTCGGGCGTGTCGCTGGCAAACGTCACCGACCGCGCCCCGCGCCCGACATAAAGGATATCGCGGTTTTCAAGCCGAAAGGCGGTGCCGTCCACCGTGACCGTCCCCGGCGCGCCAAGGTTCGCCACCCCGGCCTCGCGCGCATCGAAGAAATGCGGCGTGCCGACATCGGCGCCCGAACCGAGGGTCAGCGGCGCCGCCCCGGGCACCGCGGCCCCGACGATCATGCGGTCGATATGCGTATAGGTCAGCCGCAGGCCGCCGCCAAAGGCGCCTTGCACCAGAAATTCGGCCCGCATCCGGTCGGTATCCCAGGTGCGGTAATCCAGAGGGTTCACGCCATGGCGCATGTCCATCAGGCGGCCTCCTGCACGGCCAGCTGGCCCTCGGCCTCGACCAGGCACAGGATCGCCAGCGCCTGACCGTAGCCGGTGGGTTGCAGCGGGATGTCGCGGTAGAATTGCAGATCGTGCCCCATGCGCGTGCCGTAGCTGACGTTCTGCACCGTGCCGCTGGCGTCGATGTTGGCCAGCACCGCGGCCAGGGCGCGCCATCCGGCCGCCGCCCAGTCGGCCCCGCCGATACCCTGACGCGCCGCCTTGAGCAGCCCATAGGCAAAGCCAGCAGTGGCGCTGATTTCCTCGTAGCTGGTCGGGTCGTCCAGCAGCGTGCGCCAGGCGCCGCTGGCGGTCTGCAAGCCCAGCAGGGCGCGCACCTGCGATTCCAGCACGCCTTGCAGATACATCTGCACCCCGCCCGGCAGCACCCCGGTTTCGAACAGATCGAGGATGCAGGCGGTGACCCAGGCATTGCCGCGCGCCCATCGGGCGCGGGCAAAGTTGTGGCGGCCTTCGAAGGTCCAGCCGTGGAACCACAGCCCGGTTTCCGGGTCCGACAGATAGCGGGTGTGCACCAGAAACTGCCGGATCGCTTCGTCCACCAGTTCGGCGCGGCCCGAAGCCTGGCCATAGCGCGCCAGAAACAGGCCGGCCATGAACAGCGTGTCGTCCCACAGCTCGCCCGGGTTCACCTTGTCGGAAACGTCGTGCTGAAAACCGCCTTCTTCGGTGCGCGGGGCTTCGGTCATCAGCCGGTTTGCCCAGGCATCCAGCGCGGGTTGCCAGCGCGGATCGCGCGTTTCGGCCCAGATCATCGACAAGGCCAGCATCGGCGCGGTGGTGTTGATGTTCAGCCCCGGCAGCCCGCGGTCCAGATGCCGGGCATACCAGCCTTCCAGCAGCGCCAGCAGGGCCGGGTCGCGGTGCCGGCGCCACAGTTGCGCCAGGCCGTAAAGCCCCACGCCTTGCGGCCATTCCCAGCTGTCGAAGCTGATGTAGTCGCCGGCCGTTCCGTCGAGGTTCGGTTCGTGAAACCGCCCGTCGTGGCGCAGCGCGGTCAGGCCCTGAACCAGTTGGCCCAGCTTTTGCCGGATCAGGTCGGCTTGCGGTTGCATGATCCCCCCAAGGGCAACGCGATGTCTGGCCTTTGACAATGCGGTTGCAAAAAATTTGCGCAATCTGTAAAATTCTTGCAAACACGGAGCCTGCCATGCGCGCCTCGCCCCCCGGCAAACGCAACAAGGCCACCCGCCGCATCCGGCTGGAGGATCTGGCCGAGGCTTGCGGCGTTTCGGTGGCCACCGTGTCGCGCGCCTTGTCGGGGGCGGGCGGGGTGCGCGCCGATCTGGCCGAGCGGATCCAGAAAAAGGCGCAGGAGTTCCGCTATGCCCTGCCTTCGACCCTCGCCGGTCAGCACCTGCTGGTGGTGGCAAGCCCGGCTGCCTTGCAGGATTATGCGCGCAGCCAGTTCACCCTGAACGTCATGCAAGGCATCGAGGAACGCGCCCGCCTGCTGCGCGCCGAGGTGGTGACCCTTGCCCATGACGGCAGCGCGGCCGAGCGGCTGGCCCTGGCGCAACAGGCGGCCGATGCCCGCGTGGCCGGCGTGTTGCTGCTGACGCTCGATTCGCCCGAGCTGCTGGCGGCGGCGCGCGGGTTCGGCAAGCCGGTGGTGCTGGTCAACGGCGACGATCCGGCCATGCAGCTTTCGTCGGTCGCCCCCAGCAACCGCGCCGCGGCGGCCCTGGCCACCGACCATCTGATGCGCCTGGGCCACCAGCGCATCCTGTTGCTGACCCGTCCGGGGCGGCGCACCATCGAACGGCGGATGGAAGGCTGGCGCGACCGCATGGGGGGCTTCGACCCGTCGCTGGTGGTCGAGGTCGCGGATTGGCTGCCCGAACTTGCGGCCGCCGCCCTGACCGACCGGATCAGGGCCGGGGGGCGTGATTTTACCGCGGTGCTGGCCACCGGCGACAGTCTGGCCCTGGGGGCCTTGCAGGCGCTGGCCGCACTGGGCTTGCGCGTGCCGGCGGACATGTCGGTGATGGGGATGGACGGCTTGGCGCAAGGCGCCTTTGCCAGCCCGCCGCTGAGTGCCGTGGAAATGCCGATGAAGCATATCGGCGCCGCTGCCGTCGATCTGCTGCGCGACCTGCTGACGGCCGGCGCCACGCCGGCGCGGCGCATCGAGCTGGCCTGCCGGTTGCTGGTACGCGGGTCTTGCGGCCCTGCGCCGGGGCTTACAGCCCCAGCTTCCGCATCACCAGGTCATTGACCGCGGCCGGGTTGGCCTTGCCGCCCGTCGCCTTCATCACCTGGCCCACGAACCAGCCGGCCAGCTTGGCGTTGGCCTTGGCCTTTTCGACCTGCGCGGGGTTGGCGGCGATGATCTCGTCCACCGCGGCCTCGATGGCGCCGGTATCGGTGACCTGCTTCATCCCGCGCGCCTCGACGATGGCGGCCGGGTCGCCGCCTTCGGTCCAGAGGACCTCGAACAGATCCTTGGCGATCTTGCCCGAGATGGTCTGATCGGCCAGCAGGTCCAGCAACCCGCCGAGTTGCGCCGCCGAAACCGGGCTGTCGGCGATGCCGCGGCCTTCCTTGTTCAGCCGGCCGAACAGCTCGTTGATGACCCAGTTTGCCGCCTGCTTGCCATCGCGCCCGCGGGCCACCGCGTCGAAATAGTCGGCGGCGTCCTGTTCGGCGGTCAGTACGCTGGCGTCATAGTCGGTCAGGCCGTAGTCGCCCATGAACCGCGCCTTCTTGGCGTCGGGCAGTTCGGGCATCCGGGCGGCGATGTCATCGACCCAGGCCTGATCGATCTCCAGCGGCAGAAGGTCGGGGTCGGGGAAGTAGCGGTAATCGTGCGCTTCCTCCTTGGATCGCATCGAACGCGTTTCGCCCTTGTCGGGGTCGTAAAGGCGGGTTTCCTGCACCACTTCGCCGCCGTCTTCCAGAATGGCGATCTGGCGGCGCGCCTCGTATTCGATGGCCTGCTGGATGAAGCGCATGGAGTTCATGTTCTTGATCTCGCAGCGCGTGCCGAGGTGGCTGAAATCCTGCGTTTCCTGATAGCTTTCGTAGGCGCCGGGCCGGCAGACCGACACGTTCACGTCGGCCCGCAGGTTGCCGTTCTGCATGTTGCCGTCGCAGGTGCCCAGATAGCGCAGGATCTGGCGCAGCTTGGCCACATAGGCCGCCGCTTCCTCGGGGCCGCGGATGTCGGGGCGGCTGACAATTTCCATCAGCGCGACGCCGGTGCGGTTGAAATCGACAAAGGACAGGTTCGGGTCCATGTCGTGAATCGACTTGCCCGCGTCCTGTTCCAGATGGATGCGTTCGATCCGCACCCGGCGCGCGATGCCGGGGCCCATCTCGACGATCACTTCGCCTTCGCCCACGATCGGGTGGTAAAGCTGGCTGATCTGGTAGCCTTGCGGCAGGTCGGGGTAGAAATAGTTCTTGCGGTCGAAGGCCGACATCAGGTTGATGCGCGCCTTCAGCCCCAGCCCCGTGCGCACCGCCTGTTCGACGCAGAATTCGTTGATGACCGGCAGCATCCCCGGCATCGCGGCATCGACGAAGGCCACGTTCGAGTTCGGCTCGGCCCCGAACGCGGTCGAGGCGCCGGAAAACAGCTTGGCGTTCGACGACACCTGCGCGTGGATCTCCATGCCGATCACCAGTTCCCAGTCGGCTTTCGCCCCGGCGATGACTTTGGCTTTCGGCGGCTGGAAGGTCAGATCAAGCATCGGGTTCCCCGCAAGACGGCGTCAGCCGTTCCTAGTCGCTGGGGCGCGGGGCTTCAAGATGCTTGTCAGGCCGCGCTCGGGTCGCACAGCCGCAGCCCGGCCGGGGTGGCGCGCAGGCAGGCCCCGATGCGCAACTCGGGCAGGAACGCCTCGGCGATCCGCCGCCGGGCCTGCGCTTCGGGCAGATCCCAGGCGGCAGGAACCAGGGTGTTGAGGCATTCTTCCAGCAGCTGCCGGTAACTGGTGCGCAGCAGCGGCCGCAGCGGCGCGGGTGCCGTTTCGCCAAGGCGGGCCCAGTCGGCCGCGATCCGGTTGACCGCGCCCTGATCCTTGTGGCGGTGTCGCGCCAGATCCAGCATGGCAGCGGCAAGACGTTCGGGGTCGATGCGGTTCCACACCGCCGGGGCGGCAGGCAACACCGGCAGCAGGAACAGCGCATAGCCGCCCTTGCCCAGCCAGCGTTCGGTTTGCCACTCTGCACGCTCGGCCGCTGCCGCCAGGGGGGCAAGATCGCCCTCGGACGACCGGATCAGCTGGGCGGCGTGGGTTTCCCAGACGGCGGCATCGGCCGGGTCGAGGTCGGCCCAGTCGTCGTGGGCGTCGTCGAGGTCGTGCCCGCCTTGCGGCCAGGCCCGGGCCAGGCGGTAATGCGCCTCGGCCAGCAGCGGCGAGGCCATGGCCGCCGGCTCGAACGGGTCGATCCAGCGCGCCGCCTGTTCGGGATCGTGCCCGCCGCGCAGAAGCGCAAGCGCGGCCAGCGCGGCGGCAACCGGGTCTTGCGGGGCTGCCGCTGCACGGGCGGCAAAGGCTTCTGCGGCTTCGGCGCCGATCAACGCATGTGCCGCGATCCGGGCCTTGCGCGCGCCCTGCGGGGTGGCGGCGCGCGTCATGTCCCACTCGTGGATCAGCGCGTGCACGCCCGACCAGTCGCCTGTGCCGGTCATGGCGCCGACCTCGGCTGCCACGGCGGCCGCCGTCAGGTCGGCGGGCGCCCTGTCCAGCACCGGCAGGTCCAGCGCCGTGCGCAGGCGGCGGTCCGAGGGCGCGCCCAACCCCAGCTTGCGCACCAGGTGCAGCCCGCCTTGCGCCAGTTGCCCGACCGGAAGCGACAGCCGCAGCGTATGGGCGGGCAGTTTCAGGCGTGAGGGGGCGGCGTCGGTCATGGCGGTGCTCCGGGATCAGGCGCTGTTTCTGCGGTTCGGTTCGGCCCTGGCGCGCAGGTCGTCGCGCAGCGCCGACCAGGAGCCGAACTGCGCCATGCGCGCGACATCGGCATCGACCAGCGCCTCGACCGCCGGGCCGCTGGACGGCGGCGCAAGCATGGGCTGCGACGCGGCGCGCGGGTTGGCCGTGGCCTTCAGCAGCCCGGCAATCATGCGAAGAAAGGGGCGCCTGGCGCGCGGAATTGGCGGGACGGAATCGGCAACGTAGGTCATTGCGCTTGTCTTTCTTGGTGCTGGTCTTGGCATCCTGGCCGCGCCCGGCGGCGAAAATCGGGCCTTGCAAGGGTCATTTCGGGACCAAACCGGCGGCTTTCCGCCCGAATCCGGCCTGTGGCAGGGGGGCGGGTTGCCAGACCGCCATCCTGCAAGGCAGCCCTTGCGGGCCGGACACTCGGGTCCGGTGCCATCGGACCGGATTGATGACCTCTGTCACCCGCTTGCTGCCTGCCGCCCTGACCCTCGGGTTTCTTGCCGTTTCGCCCGCGCTGGCCGAAGTGCCCGTCGCCCGCTGGGACCACCGCCCCGAAGCCGGTGCCTGGACGCAGGCCACGCTGGTTGCCCTGAAAGGCACGGGAAAGCGTCTGGTGCAAAGCGTGCCCGCCGACATCGCCACCTTCTGCCCGGCCTATACCAAGGCGAACGAAGCCGACCGTCGCGCCTTCTGGGTCGGGCTGTTCTCGGCGCTTGCCGAGCACGAAAGCACCTGGAACCCGCGGGCCAAGGGCGAAGGCGGCAAATATCGCGGCCTGCTGCAGATCGCCCCGGGCACGGCGCGCGCCTATGGCTGCGATGCCGGGGCGCTGTATGACGGCGCCTCGAACCTGGCCTGTGCGGTCAACATCGCATCGGAACAGGTCGAGGCGACGGGCGTGGTTGCCGGTGGGCCCGGCGGATGGGGCGGGTTGGCGGCCGACTGGGGCCCGATGCGCAACCGCAGCAAGCTGGCCGAGATCGCCGCCTGGACGCGCGAACAGGCCTATTGCCAGCTCGATTCGCCGAAGACTGTTGCGCCCAAACCCTATGGTCCGCCGGAATATGCGGGCTAAGGCTGATATCGCGCAAAGAACTTCGAGTATGCGCGCTTTCGGCGCCTGAAATCGCGAAGAAATCTCGGCCCGGCGCAGCTAAAACCCGTGCAACGCGAACAGGAGCACGGGCACATGCGCATCATCGTTCTGGGGGCTGGGGTCATCGGGGTCACGCAGGCGTGGTATCTGGCCCGCGCCGGGCATGAGGTGACGGTCATCGACCGCCAGCCGGGGCCTGCGCTGGAAACCAGCTTTGCCAATGCAGGCGAAATCAGCCCCGGCTATTCGGCGCCCTGGGCGGCGCCGGGCATTCCGCTGAAGGCGCTGAAATGGGCGTTCCAGCGCCACGCGCCGCTGGTGCTGCACCCGACGCTGAACCCCGGCCGCCTGCGCTGGCTGGCCGAGATGCTGTCGAACTGCACCACCCCGGCCTACCAGCGCAACAAGAGCCGCATGGTGCGGCTGGCCGAATACAGCCGCGATTGCCTGACCGACCTGCGCCGCGAAACCGGCGTGCGCTTTGACGAACGCCAGCAAGGCACGCTGCAACTGTTCCGCACCGAAGCCCAGGTGGCTGCGGCCGAAAAGGACATTGCCGTGCTGAAGGCCGACGGCGTGCCGTTCGAGGTGCTGGACCGCGCCGGCTGCATCGCCGCCGAACCCGGGCTGGCCGCAGCCGCCGACCGCATCGCCGGTGGCCTGCGCCTGCCGGGCGACGAAACCGGCGACTGCTTCAAGTTCACCAATGCGCTGGCCGACCGCGCCGCAGCGATGGGGGTGACCTTCCGCTACGGCGTCGGCATCACCGGCCTGGGTGCCAGCATGGGCCGCGTGACCGGGGTGGAAACGACCGAAGGGGTGATGGTGGCAGATGCCTATGTGCTGGCGCTGGGGTCGCTGTCGCCCAGGCTGGTGGCAGGGCTGGGCCTGCGCCTGCCGGTGGAGCCGGTGAAGGGTTATTCGATCACCCTTCCGATCGTCGATGCCGCGCGGGCGCCGGTTTCGACCGTGATGGACGAAACCTACAAGGTGGCCATCACCCGCCTCGGCGACCGGATCCGCGTGGGCGGTCTGGCAGAGATCGCCGGGTTCGATCTGTCGCTGAACCCGCGCCGTCGTGCGACGCTGGAAAAGTCGGTGGGCGAGCTGTTCGGCGGCGCAGGCGACCTGGCGTCGGCAAGCTTCTGGACCGGCCTGCGGCCGATGACCCCGGATGGCACCCCGATAGTAGGCGCAACCCCGCTGGCCAACCTGTGGACCAACACCGGCCACGGCACGCTGGGCTGGACGATGGCCGCCGGTTCGGGCGCGGTGCTGGCCGACATGATGTCGGGGCGCGCGCCGCAGATCGATACCGAAGGTTTCGGGATGGCGCGGTATGCGAGCCGCCGCACCCGGCCGGCGCGCGCGGCGGGCGCCTTGCGCCCGGCCAGCGCCTGAAATGCGACAAGGGCCCCCGGCAGCGCCGGGGGCCCTTGCATTTCGCGCCGCAGGCCCGCCGGTCAGCCGGCCAGCATCCGGGCGATTTCGTCCTTCAGCCGGGCGCGTTCGCGGCGCAGTTTCTGTTCGTCTTCTTCCGACATCACGTCGACACGGGTTTCCGCCCGGTGCACGGCGCGGTTTACCTCGTCGTATTCCTTGCAGATACGGGCGAAATGGGTGTTCGCATCCTGCAGCATCTGCAGCCGCACCACCTGGGTCGGGAACTCGTCGGCCAGCAGGTGAGGGGTGTTGGACATGTCGCGCTCCTTCTTCTTTCGACATCCCGTTTCTGGCGGTGCAAACCAGTCGGCGCCTTGATCCGTGTCAAGCCGCCGGGGCTTGCGCCACGATCTGCGGCGTGGCCCTCATAGCCTGGGCCAAGGCGGCAAAGCGCGCCTGCGCCACCTCGGCGAACAGGGCCTGGCCCTTGGGGGTCAGCGCCAGTTCCAGCACCCGCTTGCGCGGGTTCCAGCGCAGCGACCCGGCCTCGGACGGGTCGCCAAGCGCGAACATGGCGCCAAAGCGCATCGCCTTGCCCAGCACCTCGGCCTCGCGCAGCTGGTCTTCGTCGAGCAGGCGGAACATCGCCTCGAACCGCGACCCCGCCCGGCTGTTCTTGTAGCGGTGCAACAGCGCCAGCCCCAGGAACACCCGCCCGGGGTGGTCGAGCCCCCCCAGGTTCGCGCGCGTCGCATTGTCGAAGCAGACCTCGGCCCGGTAATCGGGATGCGCGCGCCAGGTGGTATCGTGCAGCAGGCAGGCTGCCTTGATCAGCCGCAGCCGGTCGGGGCTGGCATCCTTGAACAGGGGCGAAAGAAACGCGAACAGCTTCTTGCCGAAGCCGGGGATGCGCGCTTGCGTGGCTTCGGCCATGCGCGCGGCCTCGATCAGCGGGTCGCGTTCGCGCAGGCGCTGGGGCATCTGTTCGTACAGCAGCCCCTCGCGGATGCCGTAGGAGGACACGTCGATTTCCTTCGGCTTGAACAGCCGCACCATGGCGCCCAGCACCTCGCAGGCCAGCGGCACCAGGTCCATGCGTTCGGCCGAAGTGCCGGTGCGGGCCCGCAAGGCGCTCAGGTCGTTGCGCCCGATCCAGTCGATCGTTTCCAGCACGTTCTTGGGCGTCATGCGGTATTCGTGCAGCACGGTCAGCGGATAGCCGCGCCGCTCCATGTCCAGCCGGGCGATGACGCGCCAGCTGCCGCCGACCAGATAGACGCGCAGGCCTTCGGGCTCGACCGTTGCGGCGGCCTTGCGCAGCACGCGCTCGATCAGCTTGCGGCGGTCCTCGGCGCTGCCGGTGACCTGCTGCAACCGGAACGGTCCCAAGGGGGTGGAAACCCGCTTGCCGACCTGGCCCTTGCCGATCCGCGCAAGTTCCATCGAATTGCCGCCGATGTCGCAGACGATTCCGGCCGCATCCGGCCAGCCCAGCAGCACCCCTTGCGCCGAAAGCCGTGCTTCCTCGTCGCCGTCGATCACCCACAGCTTCAGGCCGGTTTCGCGTTCCACCTCGGCCTGGAAGTCGGGGCCATCCTCGGCCTCGCGCGTGGCGGCGGTGGCCACGACCGTCATCGGCGAAATCTTCATGCCTTCGGCCAGCAGCGCAAAGCGTTTCAGCGCGGCCAGCGCCCGGATGCGGCCTTGCGGGTTCAGCCGCCCGGTTTCGGCCAGCCCCTTGCCCAGGCCGGCCATGATCTTTTCGTTGTAGAAATAGGCCGGGCTGCGCGCTGCCCCATCGAACACCACCATCCGCACCGAGTTCGAGCCCACGTCCACCACCCCGACCCGGCTGAGCGCGCGGGCAGAGGGGTCTTCGAACAGGGGGCGGCCGAAGGGCTCGAAATCGTCGCTCATGAAGTGTCCCACTGGGCTGCGGCTGGGCCGGGGGGCGCCACCCCCGCCGGCCCCGCGGTTAGTCGGGAACAGATGCAGAGGCAAGCATGGGTTTGCGCCCAGAGTGGGGCGCCTGCTGCGGCCGCGTCAATCCCAGGAATGCGCGAGGCGCGGCACATCGGCGGCGCCGGCGCTGCCGCGCCCCGAAAGCGAGGGGTTTTCCATGAAGAACCGGTGGCAGGAAAACAGCTTGCCATCGGTGGCGTCCAGTTCGCGCAGATAGCGCCCGTCGGGGCTCAGCACCCAGCTTTGCGCCTCGTCCGCCAGATTCGCCGCCATGATCTGGCTTTCGATCTGTGCCTTGACCGTGGGATTGAGGATCTCGACCAGCGTTTCCACCCGGCGGTTGAGGTTGCGCCCCATCCAGTCGGCCGAACTGATGAACACCCGCGCCTGTTTCGACGGCAGCCCATGCCCGCTGCCGAAGCACACGATGCGGCTGTGTTCCAGAAACCGCCCGACGATCGACTTGACGCGGATGTTTTCCGACAGCCCCTTCACGCCCGGGCGCAACCCGCAGATGCCACGGACAACCAGGCTGATCTTCACCCCCGCCTGACTGGCGGCATAAAGCGCGTCGATCACCTCGGGGTCGATCAGGCTGTTCATCTTGGCCCAGATTTCCGCCTTGCGGCCGTGGCGGGCGTGCTCGGCCTCGGCGGCGATCAGCCCAAGCAGGCGCGGCTTGAGCGTAAGCGGCGAGATCGCAAGGTTTTCCAGCCCCTCGGGCTGGGCATAACCCGACAGATAGTTGAAGACCTTGGTCGCATCGCGCCCCAGCGCGGGGTCGCAGGTGAACAGCGACAGGTCGGTATAGATGCGCGCGGTGATCGGGTGGTAGTTGCCGGTGCCGAAATGCGTGTAGGTCACCAGCTGGTCGCCTTCGCGGCGCACCACGGTGCTGATCTTGGCGTGGGTCTTGTAGCGGATGAAGCCGTAGACGACATGCGCGCCCGCGCGCTCCAGCCGGCGCGACTGGCGGATGTTCGACGCCTCGTCGAAGCGGGCCTTCAGCTCGACCAGCGCGGTGACCGACTTGCCGGCCTCGGCCGCCTCGCACAGCGCGTCCACGATCGGGCTGTTGTAGGAGGTGCGATACAGCGTCTGCTTGATGGCCAGCACATCGGGGTCGCGGGCGGCCTGTTGCAGGAACCCGATGACCTGGTCGAACGTCTCGTAAGGGTGGTGCAGCAGCATGTCCTTTTGCCGGATGGCGGCAAAGATGTCGCCATCGTGGTCGGTGACCCGTTCGGGCACCCGCGGCGTGAAGGGCGGCCACAGCAGATCGGGGCGCGACGGCAGCACCAGTTCCTTGAGGTCGGCGATGCCCAGCATGCCCTTGACCTCGACCACCTCGTCCTCGGACACGCCCAGTTCGCCCATGATGAGCGATTTCAGCGCCGGCGGCGCCCCGGCGGTGAACTTCAGCCGGATCACCTCGCCCCGGCGACGCCGCTTCAGCGCGGTTTCGAACTCGCGCACCAGGTCTTCGGCCTCGTCCTCGACCTCCAGGTCGCTGTCGCGCAGCACGCGGAACGCGCAGTGCCCGATCTCGTCGTAGCCGGGGAACAGGCTGGACAGGTTCAGCAGCAGCAAGTCTTCCAGCGGCAGGAACCGGCGGGTGCCGTCCTTTTCCGGCAAGGGCACGAAACGGGAAATCTGCGCCGGAATCGGCAGCAGCGCCTGCAACTTGCGCTTGTCGCTGCTGCGCTCCAGCTCCAGCGCCAGCGAGAAGCCGGTGTTGGGAATGAAGGGGAAGGGGTGCGCCGGGTCGATGGCCAGCGGCGACAGCACCGGGAACACCTGGGCCAGAAAGTGGTCGCGCAGATAGGTGCGGTCGCCCTGGGTCAGCCGCGCCCGGGTCAGGATCGAGATTCCGGCCGCGTCCATGATGCGGGTCAGGGTCTTGAACGTCTTTTGCTGCGTCGCCATCAGGTCGCGCGCATCGGCGTTGATCCGGGCCAGCTGTTCGGCCGGGGTGCGCCCGTCTTCCGAAGGCAGGCCCTTGCCCGAGCGGGCAAGCTGGCGCAGCCCCGCCACGCGGACGGTGTAGAATTCGTCCAGGTTGGTGGCCGAGATCGACAGGAACCGCAACCGCTCCAGCAAGGGCACGCGCGGGTTCGCCGCCTCGTCCAGCACGCGCCAGTTGAAGGCGAGCCAGCTGAGTTCGCGGTTGAAGAACCGCCGCGGGCCCGAGATTTCGTCTGCGGGCAGTTCGACGGGGGCAGGGAAGGGGGCGGAAAGGAAATCGGCCTGGGTCATGGCGCCTGCATGGGGCTGAAAGGTAACCGCCATATGACGCCGCTTGCGGGCGCGGCGCAACGGGTCAGTCGTCGTCGAACAGCCCCGGGCCTTCGAACCATTCGGCGGCCATCTGGCGGGTGACCGGGCGGCCTTCGGCCAGGGCCCGCGCATCGAGTGCGGCCACGATCTCGCGCGCGGCGGCCAGCGACCGGGTCATCCGCGGCAGCAGATAGTCGATCACCTGCGGCGCCACGGCAAGCTGGCGATCGGCAAACTGCTTGACCATGACCGCGCGCAGCAGCGTGTCGTCGGGCGGGTCCAGCCGGATCAGCGTTGCCGCCTGCAACCGGCTGGCAAGGTCGGGCAAGGCCAGGCCCCAGTCGCGCGGCGGCTGGCGCGCGGTAACCAGCAGCGGCAACCGGCGTTCGGCCAGCAGGTTGTGCAGGTGAAACAGCGCGGTTTCCCAGCCCGGCCCCCGGGCGCGGTCGGCATCCTCGACCGCAAGACCGGTCCGCGCGAGGTCGGGCAGGTCGGCGCCGGCAAGCCCAGCCGCGTCGATCACCTGCGCGCCGGCGTCTGCGGCCCAGACATGGGCCAGATGCGTCTTGCCGGCACCTTCGGGGGCGACCAGCACGGCCTTGCCCCCCGGCCAGCCCGCCCAGGCATCCAGCGCCGCCAGCGCCTGCGCATTGCCGGGGGCGACCAGGTAATCGGCCCGGCCCCGCGCCTCGCGCAGCGGCAGGTCAAGGGTCAACTGGCGGCTCATGCGTCGGAATCCGGTTCCCGGGGCAGGTTCGCCGCACGGCCTTCGCGCCCGCGATACAGCAGGCTGCCGGTATACTGCCCGGCAAAGAACCGCACCAGAACGCCGATCGAGGCGGCAACCGGCACCGCCACCAGCATGCCGACAAAGCCGAACACGCTGCCGAAGGCCGACAGTGCGAACAGCAGCCACACCGGGTGCAGGCCCACCGAGTTGCCCACCAGCCGCGGCGTGATGACATTGCCTTCCAGAAACTGGCCAAGCGCAAAGATCGCCGCGACGATGCCGATGGAAACCCAGTCGCCCCAGAACTGGAACAGCGCCAGCCCGATGGCCAGCGCCCCGCCCACCAGCGCGCCGACATAAGGGATAAAGGTGATGGCCCCCGCGATGGCGCCGACCACCAGGCCGAATTGCAGCCCGGCCGCGGCCAGCGTGACGGCGTAATAAATCCCCATCGCCAGGCAAACCGACAACTGCCCGCGCACGAAGGCGGCCAGCACCCTGTCGATGTCGGCAGCCAACTGGCGGATCACCGGCGCATGATCGCGCGGCAGCATCTCGTCGATGCGCGCGACCATCCTGTCCCAGTCCAGCAGCAGGTAGAACGCCACCACCGGCACCACCACGATGAACAGCACCGCATCCAGCACCCCGATGGCCCCGCCGATCAGGGTATTGGCCAGCTCCATCCCCTTGGCGCGCACCGTTTCGCCCACCTGCGCCAGCGATTGGCGCACGGTCGAGGTTTCGTCGGACAGTTCGGGAAAGCGTTCCAGCAAAAAGCCCTGCAGCCGCTTGACGATATCCGGCGTGGCGTTCACCAGCGCCGTCAACTGGTTGATCAGCGTGGGAATCACCGCCAGCACCAGCGCCACCGCGATCAGCAGAGCGGCCAGCGAAATCAGCGTGGTTGCCGCAGCTCGCCCCAGGCCCATGCGTTCCAGCCGGTCGGCCACCGGATCGAGGAAATAGGCCACGGCGCCGCCGACGACAAAGGGCAGGATCACCCCCCCCAGCGCCCACAGCACCACAAGGAACCCCACCGTTGCAATGCCCCAGTATTTCAACTGGTCCTTGACGGGCAGGGCCATGAGCGGTGTCCTTCGGCTGCGGGCGCGAGGGCCAGATGTGGCGCAGCGCCGGGGTGGTTGCAAGGGCCCCCTGCCGCGTTCAGCGCAAGGCCGCTTCGGCCGCCTTGCCCAGGCGCAGCAGGCGTTCTTCGGCCAGGGGCGCGCCCAGCAGCATCAACCCGCAGGACGGTTCGGCCGTGGGCAGGCTCAGGCCGCAGCCGTCCATGAGGTTGCCGATGCGGGTGTTGCGCAAGGCCAGCAGGTTTTCGCTGACGTAATAGTCGCTGTCGGTCATCAGCCGCTCGCGGTCGGGCGGCAGGATGGGCGAGGTCGGCAGCGCAACCGCATCGAACCCCGCAACCGCCGCGCGCCAGATGCCGCGGATCGCCTCCAGCCGCCGCCAACCGGCCACGTAATCGGCCGCCGAGGCCCCGGCCCCGGAACGAAAGCGTTCCAGGATGCGCGGAAACATCCGTTCCGGCGCGGTTTCGATGGTGTCGCGCCAGATGCCCCAGGCTTCGGCGGTGAACAACAGGCCGGCCAGGCTCATGGCCTCGGCCACTTCGGGAACCGCGATGCGTTCGATCCGGGCCCCGGCGCGGCCCAGGCGCGCCAGCGCATCGTCAAAGCCGCGGGCAGGCGCGGCGCGCACATCGTCCAGCGCTACGGTTTCCAGCACCGCGATCCGGGCGCCCGAAAGGCTGGCACCGGCCAGGTCGGGCGGCTGCCTGCCCTCCAGCGCGGCCAGCATCAGCGCGCAATCCTCGACCGTGCGGCACAAGGGCCCGACGGTATCGAACCGTTCGCACAGCGGCACCACCCCGGCCAGCGGCAGGCGGCCATGCGTGGTTTTCAGGCCCACGAGGTCGTTCCAGGCCGAAGGAATGCGCACCGATCCGCCGGTGTCCGACCCGACCGCCGCCGCCGCCAGCCCGAAGGCGACCGAGGCCGCAGCCCCCGAGGACGACCCGCCCGGCACCGCCGCCGGGTCGTTGATGCAAGGCGGCGTCGCCGTGACCGGGTTCAACCCCAGCCCGGAAAAGGCCAGTTCCGACATGTGGGTCTTGCCCAGGCACACGAGCCCGGCGCGGGTCGCCTTTTCCAGCACCGGCGCATCGCGGGTGGGCGTGCGCCCGCGCAGCAGGGCCGAGCCTGCCTCGGTGGCCACACCGGCGGTGTCGAACAAATCCTTCCAGCTGACCGGCACCCCGTCCAGCGGCCCGCGCCGCAACCCGGCCCGCGCGCGGCCATGCGCCGCCATCGCTTCGGCGCGGGCGCGGCTGGGGGTGGTGCGGGCATAGATGCGCGCGGCCTCGGGCGCGCGGTCGATGGCGTCCAGAAACGCCTCGACCAGTTCCACGGCGTGGATGCTGCCGTCGCCGATGCCGCGGCCCAGTTCGGCGGCAGGTTGCACGAGCCAGTCCTTGCCCAATCCTCGGTCTCCTTCGGCGGCCTTGCGCCGGTGGCCCCGGCCCGCGCGGGGGCTCCGCCCGGAACCGCAGGTTATGGGCAGCGGGCGAGCTTGCGCAAGAGGGCGCCCGGAACAAGGCGCGCCCCCCCACCGCCGCGCCGGTTCACGCAAGCGCGACATCGGCGCGCAGGGCATTGGCGGCACGAGGGTGCGGGGCTATAGTCGCCGCCATGATAACCGAACTCGGACACTTCGCACTTTCGCTGGCGCTGGCAGTGGCGCTGATCCAGACCATCGTGCCGCTGGTGGGCGCGCAAAAGGGCTGGTCCGGCTGGATGGCGGTGGCCGACCCGGCCGCCACCACGCAATTGCTTCTTGTGGGCTTTGCCTTTGCGGCGCTGACCCATGCCTTTGTCACCTCGGACTTTTCGGTGGCACTGGTGGTCAGCAACTCGCACACGCTCAAGCCGATGATCTACAAGATCTCCGGCGTCTGGGGGAACCACGAAGGATCGTTGCTGCTGTGGGTGCTGATCCTTGCGCTGTTCGGCGCCTGCGCCAGCTGGTTCGGCGGCAACCTGCCGGCGGCGCTGAAGGCGCGGGTGATTGCGGTGCAAGGCTCGATCGGGGTGGCGTTCCTGGCCTTCATGATCTTCACCTCCAACCCGTTCGAGCGTATGCCCGTGCCGCCGATGGACGGGCAGGATCTGAACCCGCTGCTGCAAGACCCCGGCCTCGCCTTCCACCCGCCGTTCCTTTACCTCGGCTATGTCGGCCTCAGCATGGCGTTTTCCTTTGCAGTGGCAGCACTGATCGAAGGCCGGGTCGATGCGGCCTGGGCGCGCTGGGTGCGGCCCTGGACGCTGGCGGCCTGGGTGTTCCTGACCATCGGCATCGCGCTGGGGTCGTGGTGGGCCTATTACGAACTGGGCTGGGGCGGTTTCTGGTTCTGGGATCCGGTGGAGAATGCCAGCTTCATGCCCTGGCTGATCGCGGCGGCGCTGCTGCACAGCGCCATCGTGGTGGAAAAGCGCGAGGCGCTGAAAAGCTGGACGATCCTGCTGGCGATCCTGGCCTTCGGGTTTTCGCTGATCGGCACGTTCATCGTGCGCTCGGGGATCATCACCTCGGTGCATGCCTTTGCCAACGACCCCGAGCGGGGCGTGTTCGTCCTGCTGATCTTTGCGGTCTTCGTGGGCGGCGCGTTGACACTGTTTGCTGCCCGTGCCGGCGCGATGGAGGCGAAGGGCGTGTTTTCCACCGTCAGCCGCGAATCCGCGCTGGTGCTGAACAATGTGCTGCTGGCGGTATCGTCGTTCGTGGTGTTCATCGGCACCATCTGGCCGCTGGTGGCCGAAATGCTTTGGGACCGCAAGCTTTCGGTCGGCCCGCCGTTCTTTGATGCAGCGTTCACGCCTTTTGTGGTGGCGCTGGCGATGTTGCTGCCGCTGGGCGCCGTGCTGCCGTGGAAGCGGGCCGACCTGGGCCGGGCCATGCAGCCGCTCTGGGGCGTGCTGGCGCTTTCGGTGGCCGGCGGGGCGCTGACCTTTGCCATGCAGACAGGGCAGTCGGCGCTGGGGCCGGTGGGGCTGGCGCTGGGGCTTTGGGTGGTGCTTGGCGCGGCGGCCGACCTTTGGGCGCGCACCGGGCGCGGGGCCCTGGCCGGGCGGCTGAGCCGCCTGACGCGCCTGCCGCGCGCCGACTGGGGCAAGGCAACGGCGCATTCGGGGCTTGGCGTCACCATCTTTGCAGTGGCCGGGCTGACGGCCTGGGCGGTCGAGGATATCCGCGTGGTCAAGATCGGCGAGACGTTCGAGGTTGCGGGCTATCGCATCACCCTGAACGACGTGCGCGAGGTGCAGGGGCCCAACTACCGCTCGACCATGGCCGAGATGGCGGTGCAGGACGGCGCGCGCAGCTTTACCCTGACCCCGGAAAAGCGCATCTACCCCGCCGCCGGGATGCCCACCACCGAGGCCGCCATCGACTATGGCTTCTGGCGCGATGTCTATCTGGTGATCGGCGACCCGCAGGAGAACGGCGCCTGGGCGGTGCGCAGCTACATCAAGCCCTTTGCCAACTGGTTGTGGGGCGGGTGCATCATCATGGCGCTGGGCGGGCTCATCAGCCTGTCCGACCGGCGTTACCGCATCGCGGCGGGGGCGCGGCGCAGCCCGGCGCAAGGGGTGCCGGCGGAATGATCCGGGCCGGCGTCCTGGCGCTGCTGCTGGCGCTGGCCGCGTTGCCGGCCGCGGCGGTGCAGCCCGACGAGGTGCTGGCCGACCCGGCGCTGGAAGCCCGCGCGCGCGAGATTTCCCGCGACCTGCGCTGCCTGGTCTGTCGCAACGAAAGCATCGACGAATCCAACGCCGATCTGGCGCGCGACCTGCGCCTGCTGGTGCGGGAACGCCTGGTGCAGGGCGACAGCAACCAGGAGGTGCTGGCCTTTGTCGTGGACCGTTACGGCGAATACGTGCTGTTGCGCCCTCTGGCCACCGGGTCGAACCTGATCCTGTGGGTGGCGGGTCCGGCGATGCTGGTGCTGGGCCTGGTCGCGGCAGGGCTGTATCTGCGGCGTCGCCAGATGGCCGCGGGCGCCCCGGCCGACGCACTGAGCGACGAGGAAAAGCGCCGCCTCGCCGAAATCCTGCGCGACTGACGCGAGGTCCGGGGTTTCGGGCGGTATCGTCCGCGCTAGGATGGCCGCGCGGCACTGGGGCAGGGGGCAGGCATGACCTATCGGACCATCGACTACGATCTGACCGAGGGTCAGGCGACCATCACGCTCAACCGGCCCGAGGTGATGAATGCGCTGAACGCCACGATGCGGGCGGAACTGCGCGATGCCGTGCAGCAGGCGACGGCGGCTTCGGCCCGGGTCGTGGTGCTGACGGGGGCGGGTCGGGCCTTCTGTTCCGGGCAGGATCTGGGCGGCGAAGGCAACCTGGGCGATATCGACCTGGAACGCATTCTGCGCGACGAATACGAACCCATGCTGCAAGCCATCGTCGAATGCCCGGTGCCGGTCCTCGCGGCGGTGAATGGTGCCGCGGCGGGGGCCGGTGCCAACCTGGCGCTGGCCGCCGATGTGGTCATCGCAGCCGAGTCGGTCGTGTTCCTGCAGGCCTTCACCCGCATCGGGCTGATGCCCGATGCCGGCGGCACCTGGGCCTTGCCGCGCCAGGTGGGCTGGCCACGGGCGATGGGGGCGGCGCTGTTTGCCGAAAAGATCCCGGCCCGGCAAGCCGCCGACTGGGGCATGATCTGGGAAGCCGTGCCCGACGACCGCTTCGCCGCGCACTGGCAGGCCCGCGCCCGCCACATCGCCACCGGCCCGACCGCCGCCTTTCGCGCCATCAAGGAGGCGCTGCGCGCCTCGGCCGGCAACGACTATCTGACCCAGCTCGGGGTCGAGGCGCGCCTGCAAGGCGAACTGGGCCGCACCCGCGACTTCCGCGAAGGCGTCATGGCCTTTCTCGAAAAGCGCGCGCCGGGGTTCGAGGGGCGGTAGCCCGCGCCAACGCCGGCCATTTCCCATGAGGCCCGCCGGCCTCGCCCTTGCCCGGCCCTTGTTGCAGCGGTAGGAACGGCGCATGACGACCTATCCCACCCCCCGCGGCACGTTGACCCTTCACCGCCCGCTGTCCGACCTGACCTGGCTGCGCGTCGGCGGGCCGGCGGATGCGCTGTTCCTGCCGGCCGACGAGGCCGACCTGTGCGCGTTTCTGGCCGCGCTGGACCCGGCTCTGCCGGTGTTTCCGATGGGGGTGGGCAGCAACCTGATCGTGCGGGACGGCGGCCTGCGCGCGGTGGTGGTGCGGCTGGGCAAGGGCTTTGCCGATGTCGCGGTCGAAGGCGACCGGGTGATCGCCGGGGCGGCGGCGCTGGATGCGCGGGTGGCGCAAACGGCGGCGGCAGCGGGGCGCGACCTGACCTTCCTGCGCACCATTCCCGGCACCATCGGCGGCGCGGTGCGGATGAACGCCGGGTGCTATGGGGCGTATGTTGCCGATGTGCTGGAAAGCGTGCGCGTGGTGACCCGCGCCGGCGCGGTGGAAACCCTGCCGGCGGCGGCGCTGGACTTGCGCTATCGCCAGTCGGACCTGCCCGAGGGGACGGTGATCGTGCAGGCGACCTTTCGCGCCCCCGCCGGCGACCCGGCCGCACTTGCCGCCCGCATGGCCGACCAGATCGCCCGGCGCGATGCCAGCCAGCCGGTGCGCGACCGCAGCGCCGGGTCCACCTTTCGCAACCCGGCAGGGTTTTCCAGCACCGGCCGGGCCGATGACACGCACGAGCTGAAGGCGTGGAAGCTGATCCAGGATGCCGGGATGCAGGGCGCGCAGCTGGGCGGTGCCCGCATGTCGGACAAGCACGCGAATTTCCTCATCAACACCGGGGGCGCCACGGCCGCCGATCTCGAATCGCTGGGCGAATCGGTGCGAGAAAAGGTTTTGCAGACCTCGGGAATTTCGCTACAGTGGGAAATCATGCGCGTCGGCGAACCGGCGCCGTGCAACGGGCGGTAAAGCCCGCACAACCATAAGGGGCGCAGCGCCCCACGAGGCAGAAGATGGCAGGCGGTTCGGGCAGAACACCCGCCAAGGTGGCTGTATTGATGGGGGGGCCTTCCGCCGAGCGGGAGGTGTCGCTGTCGTCGGGGCGCGAATGCGCCAACGCCTTGCGCGCGGCAGGTTTCCAGGTGGTCGAGGTCGATGCCGGCCCCGATCTGGCTGCGCGCCTGTCCGACATCCGCCCCGACGTCGTGTTCAACGCCTTGCACGGCCGCTGGGGCGAAGACGGCTGTGTCCAGGGCCTGCTGGAATGGCTGCGCGTTCCTTACACGCATTCGGGGGTTCTGGCCTCGGCGCTGGCGATGGACAAGCAGCGCACCAAGGAGGTCTATCGCGCCCACGGCCTGCCCGTGGTGCACAGCGTGCTGGCCCCGCGCGAGGCGGTTTCGGCCGGGCATGTGCTGCCGCCGCCCTATGTGGTCAAGCCCTTCAACGAAGGGTCGTCGGTCGGGGTCTATATCGTGCCCCCCGGTTCGAACGCGCCGCGCCTGGCGGCCGACATGCCGCAGACCGTCATGGTCGAAACCTATGCGCCGGGGCGCGAACTGACCGTGTCGGTGCTGGGCGACCGGGCGCTTTGCGTAACCGAGATTCTGACCGACGGCTGGTATGACTATGACGCAAAATACAAGCCGGGCGGCAGCCGGCACGTGGTGCCGGCCGATCTGCCCGCCGATATCACCGCGGCCTGTCTGGATATGGCGGTGCGCGCCCATGCGGCACTGGGGTGCCGGGGGCTGAGCCGCACCGATTTCCGCTGGGACGCGCCCCGCGGCCTGGCCGGCCTGATCCTGCTGGAAACCAACACCCAGCCGGGCATGACGCCGACGTCGCTGGCGCCCGAACAGGCGGCGCATTGCGGCATCAGCTTTCCCGAGCTGTGCCGCTGGCTGGTGGAGGATGCCTCGTGCGACCGCTGAGAGCCCCCGCCGCCACCCGCCGCGACCCGGCGCCCTCGCGCTGGGCCTACCGCTGGCAGCGCCTGTGGCTGACCCCGCTGTTCCGGCTGACCGTGCGCTTTGTGCTGCCGCTGGCGCTGATGGCCGGCAGCGTGGCGCTCTATCTGGCCGACGAGGGCCGGCGCGGCGCGATCCATGCCGTCTATGCCGACCTGCGGTCCGAGTTCCAGAACCGGCCGGAATTCATGGTCAACCTTGTGGCGATCGAAGGTGCCTCGCCCGTGCTGGCCGAGGCGATCCGCGTCGGGCTGGCGCTGAACCTGCCGCGGTCGTCCTTCGACATCGACCTGCAGGCGGCGCGCGCGCGGGTGGAAACCTTCGACGCCGTGGAGCGGGCCGACTTGCGCATCGTGTCGGGCGGCGTGCTGCAGGTGACGGTCACCGAACGCGCCCCGGCGCTGGTCTGGCGCGCCCCCGACGGGCTCTGGCTGGTGGATGCCGGCGGGCACAAGGTTGCGCGCATCGGCGCCCGGTCCCTGCGCGGCGACCTGCCGCTGATTGCCGGGCAAGGGGCGGCCGATGCCGCGCCCGAGGCGCTGGCCCTGGTGCAGGCCGCCGGCCCGCTGGTGCCGCGCCTGCGCGGGCTGGTGCGCCTGGGCCAGCGCCGTTGGGATCTGGTGCTGGACCGCGACCAGCGCATCCTTTTGCCGCAGGAAAACCCGGTGCGCGCGCTGGAACGCCTGCTGGCGCTGGACCAGGCCGAATCCATCCTGGCCCGCGATATCATGGCGGTGGACCTGCGCCACGATCGCCGACCCACCTTGCGGCTGTCGCCCGACGCCGCCGAAACCCTGCGCCAAGTCCGACTTGCCCAGACCGGAGGATGAGTGCCATGACCGATCTTTACCAATCCCAGCGCGCGATGCGGCAGATGCGCAAGGCGGCCATGCAGCGCGGCGTGATTGCCGTGCTGGATGTGGGCACCACCAAGATCGCCTGCCTGATCCTGCGTTTCGACGGGCCCGACCGTTTCCGCGCCGAGGATGGCGTCGGCCCGATGGCCGGGCAGTCGCAGTTTCGGGTGATCGGGGCCGCCACCACCCGTTCGCGCGGCATCCGCTTCGGCGAGGTCGAGGGCCTGCAAGAGGCCGAACGCGCCATTCGCACCGTGGTGCAGTCGGCGCAAAAGGCCGCCGGAACGCGGGTGGACCATGTGATCGCCAGCTTTGCGGGGGCCGCACCGCGCAGCTATGGTCTGGCGGGCGAACACCGGCTGGCCGACAGCGTCGTCACCGAACAGGACATCGCCCATGTGCTCGCCTCGTGCGAGATGCCCGACCTTGGCGAAGGGCGCGAGGTGCTGCACGCCCAGCCCGTCAACTTCGCCCTGGACAACCGCACGGGCCTCGCCGACCCGCGGGGGCAGATCGGGCACAACCTGTCGTGCGACATGCACCTGCTGTCGGTCGAACGCGCGGCGGTGGAATGCCTGCTGCATTGCCTCAAGCGTTGCGATCTGGAGGTGGCGGGCATCGCCAGTTCGGCCTATGTCGCGGGCCTTGCCGCCCTGGTCGAAGACGAACAGGAACTGGGCGCAGCCTGCATCGACATGGGCGGCGGCGCGACCGGCATTTCCATCTTCATGAAAAAGCACATGATCTACGCCGATGCGGTGCGCATGGGCGGCGATCTGGTCAGCCGCGACATTGCGATGGGGCTGGAGATTCCGCTGAACCTCGCGGAACGCATCAAGACCTTCCACGGCGGGGTGCATGCCACCGGCATGGACGACCGCGAGATGATCGAGCTTTCTGCCGACACCGGCGACTGGGAAAAGGACCGTCGCCGCGTCAGCCGCACCGAGCTGATCGGCATCATGCGCCCCCGGGTCGAGGAGATTCTCGAGGAAGTGCGCCTGCGGCTGGATGCGGCGGGTTTCGAACACCTGCCCAGCCAGCAGATCGTGCTGACCGGCGGCGGCAGCCTGATTCCGGGCATCGACGGGTTGGCGGCGCGCATCCTGGGTCAGCGGGTGCGGCTGGGGCGCCCGTTGCGCGTGCAGGGTTTGCCGCAGGCGGTGGCTGGCGCGCATTTTGCCAGCGTGGTCGGCCTGTGCCTGTTTGCGGCGCATCCGCAGGACGAATGGTGGGATTTCGAAATTCCGGCCGAACGCTATCCGGTGCGGTCCTTCCGGCGGGCCTTGCGCTGGTTCCGCGACAACTGGTGACCACCACATGGCGTATGGAGCGGCAAAATACCGCCGGAGCATGGCGAATCGCCTCAATATTTGGGGCGAAACGGTGTTTTTTGCGTGACGACGACTCGGGCTGTGGATAGAATCGGTTGTAATCGCAGCGAACCTGGGCAGGGGCTGACGCGGGGACGACCAGAACAAGGGCAGGCGGCAGGAAAATGGCGTTGAATCTCATCATGGCGAAAGAGGGGGCCGATCTGAAGCCCCGCATCACCGTTTTCGGCGTCGGCGGCGCCGGGGGCAACGCGGTCAACAACATGATCGACCAGCAGCTCGACGGCGTTGATTTCGTCGTCGCCAACACCGATGCGCAGGCGCTGGCACAAAGCCGCGCCCCGCATCGCGTGCAGCTGGGCGCCAAGGTGACCGAGGGGCTGGGCGCCGGCGCCAAGCCGCAGATCGGGGCCGCCGCGGCCGAGGAATCGATCGAACAGATCGTCGACCATCTTGCCGGCGCGCACATGTGTTTCATCACCGCCGGCATGGGCGGCGGCACCGGCACCGGCGCGGCACCGATCATCGCCCAGGCGGCGCGCGAAATGGGCGTGCTGACCGTGGGCGTGGTGACCAAGCCCTTTGCCTTCGAGGGCAACAAGCGGATGCGTCAGGCCGAAGAAGGCGTCGAGGCGCTGCAGAAGGTTGTCGATACGCTCATCATCATCCCCAACCAGAACCTGTTCCGGCTGGCGAACGAAAAGACCACCTTCACCGAAGCCTTCGCCATGGCCGACGACGTGCTGTATCAAGGCGTCAAGGGCGTGACCGACCTGATGGTGAAGCCCGGGCTCATCAACCTCGACTTCGCCGACGTGCGCTCGGTGATGGACGAAATGGGCAAGGCCATGATGGGCACCGGCGATGGCGAAGGGCCGAACCGTGCCGTGCAGGCGGCAGAAAAGGCCATCGCCAACCCGCTGCTCGATGAAATCAGCCTGCATGGCGCCAAGGGGGTGCTTATCAACATCACCGGCGGCTATGACCTGACGCTGTTCGAGCTGGACGAGGCCGCGAACATCATCCGCGAAAAGGTCGACCCCGAGGCCAACATCATCGTTGGCTCGACGCTGGACCCGACGATGGAAGGCCGCATCCGCGTGTCGGTCGTGGCCACCGGCATCGACGCAACCGCCCGGACTGCCGCCGCCCCGGCCCCGATTCAGGCCCGTCCGGCGGCCCCGGCACCGCAGATGCCACCGCGCCCGCAGGCCGAATTCGTGCCGCCCACCCCGGCGCCGCAACCGGCCCCGCAACCGCAGGCGGCCTTCCAGCCGCCGCCGGCTTACCAGCCCCCGCCGCAACCGGCCGCCGACCTGTTCGAGGCCTCGCCGCAG
Organism: Gemmobacter sp.; assembly: GCF_046292685.1. Taxonomy (GTDB): domain Bacteria; phylum Pseudomonadota; class Alphaproteobacteria; order Rhodobacterales; family Rhodobacteraceae; genus Wagnerdoeblera. The sequence goes on along the minus strand of NZ_JBKBQM010000002.1, from coordinate 64,572 downwards.
GCGGCACGCCAGCCCGAGCCCGATGTGCCGCCGCCTGCCTATCAGCCGCGCGCCGCACAACCCGCCGCCCGCCCTGCGCCGGCCGCGATCGACGCCGACGCGGCCGAGTTCGTGGCCCCGCGCCGTGCCCCGGCCGGCACGCCCTCGCCCGAGGCGCTGGCCCGCCTGCGCGATGCCGTTGCCAAGACGCCCTCGCCGCAGGCCCGCGCGGCAGCACAGGCCCCGCAACCCGCCCCGCGGGCCGAAGAACCGGCGCGGTCGCGCTTTGGCCTTGGCTCGCTGATCGGTCGCATGGCCGGCGGCGGCGACCCGGCCCCGGCGCCGCAGGCCGAACGCGCCGCTCCGGCCCGCATGCAACCGCAGCCGCCGGCGCATTCGGCCTATGACGACGAACAGGATCACGAACAGGACCGGATCGAAATTCCGGCCTTCCTGCGGCGTCAGGCAAACTGAGCCCAAGCCGCGCGACTGTTGCAAAGGCCGGGCCTGCCCGGCCTTTCTCTTTTGAAAATCAAGGCATTGTTCGGAGACTCCGGGTTGCCGCACGCCTGTTACACTCCGTTGCAAAGCGTGAATTGCGGTGTCGGGGGTGGTCGCTTATCTAAAAATCGCGCGATTGGCCGTGGGGGCGGCGATGGCGTGATGATCCGGGCCTGGCGCCTGGCGCATCTGGATGAAGGGCCGGGTATCCGGCAGACACGGGGTGTAACGTGCAGAACAGCCTGATTTCGGCGGTCGCCTTCGAAGGCGTGGGCCTGCATTCCGGTGCGCCGGCGCGGCTGGTGGTCAACCCGGCGCCGGTCGATCATGGCATCGTCTTCGTCCGAACGGACTTGCCGGCGGCCAAGGGTCGCATCCCTGCGCGGTGGGATGCGGTGGTTTCCTCGAAACTGTGCACCTTGCTGGCCAACGCGCAGGGCGCCACCGTCTCGACGGTGGAACATGTCATGGCCGCGGTGGCCGGGTGCGGCATCCACAACGCCCTGATCGAAATCGACGGACCCGAAGTGCCGATTCTCGACGGGTCGGCCGTGCCCTTCGTGCGCGGCTTTCTGGCGGCTGGCGTGATGCGCCAGTCGGCCCCGGTGCGCGCGCTGAAGATCCTGCGCGCCGTCGATGTCTGCGAAGGCGAGGCCGTGGCCCGGCTGGAACCCGCCGACGCGATGGAAATGCGCTTTGCCATCGACTTCGCCGATGCCGCGATCGGGCGGCAGGAAAAGGCGCTGAACCTGTCGAACGGAACCTTCGTGCGTGAGCTGAGCGACAGCCGCACCTTCTGCCGGCAGGCCGACGTGGATTTCATGCGCGCCAACGGCCTGGCGCTGGGCGGCACGCTGCACAACGCCGTGGTGGTTCAGGGCGAACAGGTGCTCAGCCCCGGCGGCTTGCGGCACCAGGACGAACCCGTGCGCCACAAGATGCTGGATGCCCTGGGCGATCTGGCGCTGGCCGGCGGGCCGGTTCTGGGGCGCTATACCGGCATCAAGTCCGGCCACGCGCTGACCAACCGCCTGCTGCGGCAGGTGTTCGCCACCCCCGGCGCCTGGGCCTGGGTGGATTGCGACGGCGGATCGGGCTGCAAGCTGCCCGGGGTCGGCGTCACGCCGGACGACCTGCCGCGAACCGCCGCCTGACCAGGCCCTGCCGGGCGAAAGGCGTTTTGCGCCTCGGATTTTTCTGTGCTAGGGAACGCATCAGAAGCAGCGGCAGGGCAGGACCGCCCCCGGTCTTTCCGGGGCAACCGCCCGCAGGAGCAGGCAGAACGATGACAGGGCGGGCCAAGCGCGCAAGGCTGATCGGTGCGGTTCTGGTGGTTGCGGTCTTGACCGGCTGCGCCAGCCGCGAAAGCCAGATCAACCTCGAATCGATGGAGGCGAAGGATATCTTCGCCCTCGGCGAACGTGCGCTGGAAACCAGCCCGCGCCAGCCCACCGCAAGCCGCTATTTCGCCGAGGTCGAACGGCTGTATCCCTATTCCGAATGGGCCAAGCGCAGCGTCGTGATGCAGGCCTTCGCCGAGCACAAGCGCAAGAACTACGAAGAGGCCCGCGCCGCCGCGCAACGCTATCTCGACCTTTACCCGGGCGACGAGGATGCGGCCTGGGCGCAATACATCCTTGCGATTTCCTATTACGACCAGATCGACGAGGTGGGCCGCGACCAGGGGCTGACCTTCCAGGCACTGCAGGCCCTGCGCGTGGTGATCGAACAGTATCCCGACAGCGAATATGCCAAGTCGGCGATGCTGAAGTTCGATCTGGCCTTCGACCATCTGGCCGCCAAGGAAATGGAAATCGGCCGCTACTACCTGCGTGGCGGGCATTATGCAGCGGCGATCAACCGCTTCCGCGTGGTGGTCGAACAGTTCCAGACCACCACCCACACGCCCGAGGCGCTGCACCGGCTGGTCGAATGCTATCTGGCCCTGGGTCTGACCGACGACGCCCAGACGGCAGCGGCGATCCTCGGACACAACTTCAAGGGCTCGCCCTTCTATGACGACAGCTACCGCCTGCTGACCGGCAAGGGCCTCAACCCCGAGGCGCGCAGCCAGGGCTGGTTGCGCACGGTCTGGCGGCAGTCGATCCAGGGCAAATGGCTGTGACCCCGGCCTGGTTCGGCATCCCGCCCCGCGCGAGGCCGCAGGCGCGCAGGTAACGCCATGCTGCGGCAACTCGACATCCGGGACATGCTGCTGATCGACCGGCTTTCCCTGTCCTGGGCGCCGGGCCTGAATGTGCTGACCGGCGAAACCGGGGCGGGCAAGTCGATCCTGCTGGATTGTCTGGGCTTCGTGCTGGGGTGGCGCGGCCGGGCCGATCTGGTGCGCCAGGGGGCCGCGCAAGGCGAGGTCGTGGCCGAATTCGACCTGCCGCCCGGGCACCCGGCGCGGGCCGTGCTGGCGGATGCCGGGATCGAGGCCGAGGATGGCCTGATCCTGCGCCGCACCGTTTCCCCCGATGGCCGGCGCCGCGCCTGGGCCAACGACCGCCCGGTGGGGGCGGAATTGCTGCGCGCCATGTCCGAAGGCCTGGTCGAGCTGCACGGCCAGCACGACGACCGCGGCCTGCTGGACCCGCGCGGCCACCGCGCCTTGCTGGACCAGTTCGCCGGGTCCGCCCCGCTGCTGGCGCGCGTGCGCGCCGCCTGGGGCGCGCTGTCGGCCGCGCGCAAGGCCCGGGCCGAGGCGCAGGACCGCCTCGCCGCCTTGCAGGCCGAAGAAGATTTCCTGCGCCACGCCGTGGCCGAGCTCGATCGGCTGAACCCCGAGCCCGGCGAGGATGCCGCACTCGATACCCGCCGGCGCGCCTTGCAGGCCGCCGCCCGCGTGCGCGAGGATGTGGCGCGCGCGGTGCAGGCGCTGTCGATGCAAGGGGCCGAAGGCGCCCTGCGCGATGCGCAGCGCTGGCTGGAAGGTGCGGCCGACCGTGCCGCCGCCGCGCTGGAAGGTCGGCTGGATGCGCCGCTGGCGGCGCTGGCCCGCGCGGCCATCGAACTGGCCGATGCCCAGGCCGGCGTGGAGCGCGCCTTCGAGGCGCTGGACATGGACCCCGCCGAACTCGAGCGGGTGGAAGAACGCCTTTTCGCCTTGCGGGCGCTGGCGCGCAAGCATGGCGTCGCCCCCGACGATCTGGGCGCCCTGGCCGGCACGCTGCGCGACCGGCTGGCGGCGCTCGACGGCTCGACCCGCGACATGGCGGCGCTCGCCCGTGCCGAAGCCGAGGCCGCCGCCGCCCATGCCGCGGCCTGCGCCGACCTTACGGCCTTGCGCCGCGCCGCCGCCGAACGGCTGGATGCGGCAATGGCAGGCGAACTGGCACCGTTGAAGATGGAGCGCGCCAGCTTTCGCACCGATGTTTCCCCCGATACGCCCGGCCCCGAAGGCGCCGACATGGTTGCCTTCACCGTCGCCACCAACCCGGGCGCCCCGGCCGGGCCGCTGAACCGCATCGCGTCGGGCGGCGAACTCAGCCGGTTTCTGCTGGCGCTCAAGGTCTGCCTGACGCAAGGGACCGAAGGGCTGACGCTGATCTTCGACGAGATCGACCGCGGCGTGGGCGGGGCAACGGCCGATGCCGTGGGCCGCCGGTTGCGGCGGCTGGCCGAAGGCGCGCAGGTGCTGGTCGTGACGCACAGCCCGCAGGTCGCGGCGCTTGGCGCGCATCACTGGCGGGTGGAAAAGCGGGTGGTCGGCGACACGACCCTGTCCACCGTCGTGCCGCTGGCCGAGCCCGACCGGGTGGACGAAGTGGCGCGGATGATTTCGGGCGACCACATTTCCGATGCCGCGCGGGCGGCGGCGCGGGCGCTGCTTGCGGCCTGACGCATCTGGCCCTTGCCGCCGGCAGCGGCTAGCCTGCCCGCGCCATCAGGGGACAATCCGCATGACCGATATCGCCGCCATCGAAGCCGCCGCCACCCGCCTTGCCGGCCACGCCCGGGTCACCCCGCTGCTTTCCTCGCCCTTTCTGGACGAGATCGCGGGCCGCCGGGTGCTGGTCAAGGCCGAGTGCCTGCAACACACCGGGTCGTTCAAGTTCCGCGGCGCCTGGTCGGCCCTGTCGGCGCTGGACCCGACGACAAGGGCGCGCGGCGTGATCGCGTTTTCCAGCGGCAACCACGCGCAGGGCGTCGCGCTGGCGGCCCGGCTGCATGGGGTGGCCTCGGTCATCATCATGCCGGCCGATGCGCCGGCGCTGAAAATCGCCAACACCCGCGCCCTGGGGGCCGAGGTGGTGCTTTACGACCGCGCGACCGAGGACCGCGACGCCATCGGCGCCCGGTTGGCTGCAGAACGCGGGCTGACACTCGTCAAACCTTTCGACAACGCGATGGTGATCGCCGGCCAGGGCACCACGGGGCTGGAAATCGCCGCACAGGCGGCCGAGCAGGGGGTTACCCAGGCCGATGTGCTGGTGTGCTGCGGCGGTGGGGGGCTTGCCAGCGGCATTGCGCTGGCGCTGGAATCGCGCGCGTCCGGCCTGCGGGTGCGCACCGCCGAACCGGCCGGGTTCGACGATACCGCCCGGTCTTTGGCCGCAGGCCACCCGGTGCGCAACGCGGCGCTTGCCGGGTCGATCTGCGATGCGATCGTCACGCCCGAGCCGGGGCGGCTGACCTTTCCCATTCTGCAACGGCTGGCAGGCCCGGGCCTTGTCGTGACCGATGACGAGGCGCTTCACGCGATGGCGCTGGCCTGGCAGCGGTTGAAGATCGTGCTGGAGCCGGGGGGCGCGGTCGCGCTGGCTGCGGCGCTGTTCCGGCCCGACGCGCTGCAAGGCGAAGCGGTGGTCTGTGTCGCCTCGGGTGGCAACGTCGACCGGCCGGTGTTCGAAAGGGCGCTGGCGCTGCTGCCGGACTGAGCGCGGGCAGACACCGGCAAAAAAACGCCCCCGCAGCATGTCCTGCGGGGGCGTTCCGTTTCGATGCCGGGGGCGTCGTCCCCCCCCGGCCGCAGCCCTTACAACAGCAGGTCGCCGACCGCGAAGGCCGCGCCGGTCTGCAACTGGATCCGGTAGTCGGCCACAGAGTCGGCGTTCCAGTCGATCACCAACTGGTCCTGTGCCGCCGCATAGCGCACCTGGCCCCCGGCGCCGTTGAACGCCGCGGTACCGATGTAGGTCAGGCCGCCGAACACCCGAAGGTCGATCTTGTCTTCCCCGCTGGTGAAATCGGTGATGTTCAGCCGGGCGAACTTGCCGATATCCGAGGCGACGTTGAACAGCAGGAACCAATCTGCCCCGTCGCCGCCGGTGGCGGTGTCGTTGCCGCCGCCGCCGATCAGCCGGTCGTTGCCCGCCCCGCCGAACAGCAGGTCGTTGCCGTTGCCGCCGGCCAGCGTGTCGAAGCCGAAGCCGCCATACATCGTGTCGCGGCCGTCACCGCCGAACATCTGGTCGTTGCCGCCGCCGCCGTTCATCAGGTCATCGCCGGCAAAGCCATAGAGGGTGTCCTTGCCAAGCGCCCCGTCCAGCGTGTCGTTGCCCGACGTGCCGTTGTAGACCGCGTCCACACCGGGCGTCACGTTCAGGTTCAGCGTCAGCGACTGGATGAACTCGCCGTCCGATACCGCAAAGGTGGCGGTATAAAGGCCGGCAGGCGTCGGGCTGTTGTAGACCATCGCCTCCAGATCGGCCTGCGACAGGATATCGCCGACCTGCACCTGCACCCCGTTCAGCAACAGCCGCCCCAGCGACGGTGCGCTGAGCAGCTCGTAGGTCAGCGCATCGCCATCGGGGTCGGTGAACCCGGCTTCGGGGAACAGCGGCGCCCCGACCGACCCGGCTTCGATCGCGTTCGGCGTCCAGGTGCCCAGACCCGGCCCCGGCTCCGGCGGCTCGTTCACGTCGTTCACCGTGACCACCAGTTGCTCCACCCGCGTGGCGCCCTTGGAGTCGGTCGCGGCGATGTTCAGCGTGACCGAGGCTTCGGCCTCGTAGTTCAGCGTCTCGCCCGCCTTCAGCTTCAGCAGCCACGGCAGCCCCGGCCCGACCGCGGCCACGATCTCGAACCGCGAGTCGTCCACGGTCAGCGTCACCGTATCGCCCGGGTTCGGATCGGTTGCATCCAGCCGGGTGATGGCGGCGCCATCCGCGTTCTCGTCCACCGACGGAGCGCCATCGGTAAACAGAATGTCGTCGGGCGCCGAGTTCACGATCTCCGAGGCCAGGTATTCCACCCCGTTGAAGATGAAGTTCTCCACCTCGCTGACCGTGGCAACGTTGCCGTCCCGGCTGATGGTAAAGACGCCGCCCGACTCGGTGATGTCGAAACCAGCCCAGTCCCCGGCGAACACCGCCGTGTCGTTGCCGTTTCCGCCGAACAGCACATCAATGCCGGTTCCGGCCACCAGGATGTCGTCGCCGTCCCCCCCGGTCACCGTGTCGTTGCCCGCGCCGCCGTCAAGCCGGTTGTTGCCGGCATTGCCGACCAGCGCATCGTTGCCCGCACCGCCCGTCAGGTTCTCGATCGACACCAGCACGTTGTTGCCGACCTCGGACCCGAAGGCCGTGTTCAGCACCAGGTTGGCAAAGACCGCCGCCGTGCTGGCGCCGAACGACGCCGTGTCGATGCCGTCGCCGCCATCCATCGTGTCGTTGCCGCCGCTGGCCGCGATGGTGTCGTTGCCGTCGCCGCCTTGCAGCAGGTTCGCGTTGCTGTCGCCGCGGATGATGTCGTCGAAGGCCGACCCGATGACGTTTTCCACACCCGTCAGCGTCGCGTTGGTGCCGCTGCTGACGTTGCCGTTCATCAGATCCACGACAACGGCCGATGCGATGTTGCTGAAATCGGCCGTATCGGTGCCGGCGCCGCCATCGAAGCTGCCGCCACCCGCGCCAAAGACCATCAGGTCGTCGCCTGCGTCGCCGGTAACGGCCACCGTGCCCGAACCTTCCACCAGCACCACGTCGTTCCCGCCGGCGCCCTCGATGGTATTGGTTCCTGCGACGTTCAGCAGGCGCCCCCCTCCGGTGAAGGTTTCGGTGCCACCGGCCTGAACCGTGCCGCTGACGATGGTGTTACCCGAAACATCCACCCCGTCGAACACCACCGGCCCGTTGGCCGCGCCGTTGTGCAGGTCGCGCAGGCGCACCGCAAAGCCGGTGACGGTGATGGTATTGCCGGTCACCTCGATGTCCGACATCGTCACACCCGGCACCACAGGCGCAACGCCGCCGGTGTTCAGCACCACGCCGTTGGTGCCGCTCAGCGTGTTGCCGGTGATGTCCAGCCCGCTGGCCGACCGCTGGCTGAGCAGGCTGATGGCCGAGGCCACATCCGACACCGTATTGCCGGTGATCGCCAGCGGGCCGGCGACGCCGTCCGACATGCTGATCTGGATGCCCCAGCTTGTGTTGGCCACGCCGCCGAAGCGCAGGGTGTTGCCGCTGATCGTGCCGTTGGTGATGCCGTCAAGGTTGATGCCCCGCCGACCGGCCAGCCCGGTGTCGTCGTGTTCGATCAGGTTGTCGGAAACCGTCAGCCCGTCGATGTTGAAGAACACCATTGCCGTGGCATTGGCGCCGGCGATCCCCGACACCTTGTTGCCCGTCACGGTCCAGTTGGTCGCACCGGCGCCGCCTTGGCCGAAGCCATAGAGGATCGGCTGCCCGGTCTGGCCGGTGAACAGGGTGTTGGCGATGGTGATGTCATCGGCCACGAAGCTGCCGCTGCCGCGCACGCCCGACCCCTGGGTGCCGCCACCGTTCACCGAGAAACCGTCGATGGTGACGCCATCGGCTGCCAGCACGAACAACCCGTTCAGCACCGATTCCGCCCCGCGGGCACCGCCATGCGCAACCCCCGCGTTGGCGCCGTGAATGGCGACCGACTTGTTGACCGTGACGTTTTCGGCATAGGCGCCGGCCGCGACCTCGATCCTTTCGCCGATACCGCCGGTGGCGGCATTCACCGCATCCTGGATGGTGGCAAAGCCACCCAGCAGATTGCCGTCCACGTCATAGAGCTTGACGTTGGCGAACAGAGCGGCGGTGGACAAGGTGATGTCGGCGAACTGCACGAACTCGACATTCGCCACCGTATCGGTGCCGTCCGGCGAACCCGCGCGGTCATCGGCGATGACAAAGGATGCCGCCGTGCCCGTCCAGGTGTAGTCTGTGGCATTCCCCGACAGCACCACCGTATCGTTGCCGCCTTCGCCGTTGATGCTGTCGTTGCCCGCGCCGCCGGTGACGGTGTCGTTGCCGCCGCGCCCGGAAATCGCATCGGCGCCGTCGGTGCCGACGATGGCATCGTTGCCGGCGCCACCCAGCACCACCATCACGTCAGGCGCGCTGTTGGTGGTGCCGCCGACGTCGATGGTCAGGTTCGCGGTCAGGTTCTGCAGGTTCAGGTCGGTGTCGGTGTTGGCAAAGCTGTTGCCGGTGATCCCGGCAAACGTGCCTGCCGAGGGGATGCCGACGCTGATGCCGGTGCCCGCGTTCAGGAAGCTGTTGCCCGACACCGTGCTGCTGGCATCGTTGTAACCTTCCAGCGTGATCCCGGTGCGGGTGTTCTGGAAGTCGTTGTCCGAAATCACCAGCGTGGCGCCGTTGACGTTGGACCAGATGCCACGGCCCCAGGCCGCAGTCCCGTATTTGTCGCCGGTGCCAAAGCTGCTGTCGCCGGTGAAAAGGTTGTTGGTGATGCTCAGCGCGCCCGAGGTCAATACCGTGGTGTAGATCGCCTGATCGTTGACCGACCCGCCCGCCACCGTGCTTTCGAACACGGTGTTGGTGATGACATGCCCCGCCGCCGTGGTGACGAAGATGGTGTCGACCTTTGCCCGCGGCAGCGCATTGTTGTTGAGGAACTTCATCCCGTCGATCGTGACGGCGCTGGCGGCCCCGATGGTCACCGTGCCGTCGATGATCGCTTCGGCACCGCGGCCCGCATCGCTGCCCGCAAGCCCCGCGTTGGCACCAAAGATCGAGACGCCCTTGGTGATCGCCAGCGTCTCGGCATAGGTGCCCGCCGCCACCAGGATCTCGTCACCGTCCACCGCGGCCGTGATGGCCGCGCCGATGGTGGCGAATTCGGCCGAACCGTCGTCCACCAGCAGCACGTCCTTGTCGGCAAAGTCCAGCCGCCCGGCGTTGGTGATCGTCACCGTGCTGCCGCCGCTGCTGACCGTGGCGGTGGTGCCATCCCAGGTGATGGTGTAATCCGCGCGGTTGCCCGCGAAGCTCACCGTATCCATCCCCGCGCCGCCATCGACGGTGTCGTTGCCGCCGATGGCGATGATGGTGTCGTTGCCGGCCCCCGTCTCGATGCGGTTGTCCGCGGCCGATCCGGTGATCGCGTCGTTGCCGGCCCCGGTCCTGACGTTCTCGACCGAGATCAGCGTTGCGGCATGGGCGCCCGACACCACCCCGGTTGCCAGGTTCACGGTCATCGCCGTGCCGGCCGCCGACGCATCGAAGGTGTCCGACCCGCCGCGACCGTCGATCACGTCGGTGCCGCCCGAGGCGAAGAAGGTGTTGTCGTTGTCGTCGCCGAACAGCCCGTCGTTGCCCGAAGACCCGCGCACGTTCTCGACGCGCGAAACCATGTCGATCCCCGTCGCGGTCGAGAAGGCAAGGCCCGCGTTCAGGTCCACGAACGACCCGCCGCTGCCGGCCGCCGCCATGTCCAGCGTGTCGATGCCATCGCCGCCGTCGATGGTGTCGTTGCCGGCATCGGCCAGGATCAGGTCGTCGCCCGCACCGCCGTTCAGGTTGTCGTTGCCGGCCCCTCCCGACAGGGTGTCGTTGCCGTCGCCGCCCGCCAGCGTGTCGTTCAGCACATGGCCGACCAGCCCGTCGTTGCCGCTGCCGCCCGTCAGGACTGCGCCCGTGGTGGCATCGGGGGCAGAGGCGAAATCGACGCCGTTGTTGGTGTTGATGTTGGTGCGCAGCCCGTTCGCCAGGCCATAGGCGGCCAGGTCCACGTCACCGCCGACGTTGAAGAACGAAACCTGCGCCCAGCCCGGGGCGGCGCCTTGGGTCGCCTGCACGTCGACGCCCGAGATGCTCAATCCGTTCAGGTCGGTGAAGCGGCCGATCTGCACCACGTCGCGGGCGTAGGTGCCCGTGATGGTGACACCGTCGACCACGACGCTTCCCACCGGAACCACCGCCTTGCGCGGGTCGGGTTCCGCCCCGCTGCCCGAAGTGATGCCGGTGATCTGAAGCGCGTTCGACCCGCGCCCGTCGTTCGAGATGGTCAGGTTCTGCAGCACCGCATCGCCGGTGAAGCTGAACAGGATCAGGTCGCCGTGTCCGCTGCCGCCAGCGGTGCCGTTGTTGGCGAACGCGCTGTCCAGCACCGAAATCGACGCCAGGGTGTTGCCCTGGGTGTTCAGCCCGCTCACCCCGTTGCCCGTGAACGTGCTGCCGCTGACCGACAGATGCGCATGGCTGCCGCCGCTGGCCAACCGCAGGCCGACGCTGCCGTTGTCCGAGAACACCGAGTCGATCACCGTGACCTCGCCTACGGTCTGCCCGGCGCCGGTGCGGTAGTTCAGGCCATAGAGCGTGTTGCCCACCGCCGCCACGTCGGTAAAGGTCAGGTCGCCGGTGCCGTCTTCCAGGCTGATGCCGGTGGCGCCGCCCGTCACCCGAACCGAGCTCAGGCTGGAACCATCGGACAGGCCAAAGAAGGTCACGCCGAAGCTGGTGTTGACCGGCGGGTCGATGATGGTCGCCGTGGCCGGGTCGCTGCCGCTGCCGGCGCCGACGATGTGGATTTCCTTGTTGATCGAAAGCGCCTCGGCAAAGGTGCCGGGGCCGACGATGATGGTGTCGCCGGGGTTCGCGGCATCGATGGCGGCCTGGATCGACATGCCTTCGGCGACATACAACGTGTTCGCCGTGCCCTCGATCACGATCAACTGCACGTTCGACAGCGTGGTCATGGCAAAGATGTCGTCCGGGTCGGTGCCCGCGGCAAAGACAACGGTGTTGGTGCCTGCACCGCCATCCACCACATCATCCAGATCGGCGCGGATCACATCGTTGCCGTTGCCGCCATACAGCACATCGGCGCCTGCACCGCCTTCGATGATGTCGTCGCCATCACCGCCATAGATGGTGTCGTTGCCGTCGCCGCCCGAAAGCGAATCCGCCCCCGCATCGCCGAGCAGCACATCGTTGTCGTTGCCGCCGTCGATGGTGTCGTTTCCGGCGCCGCCAGAGAGCTCGTCATTCCCGCCGTTGCCGTAAATGACGTCGGCGCCGCCGGTGCCGGCAAACAGGTTGCCCGCATCGTTCAGGTTGAACTCGTTGCCCGAAATGGTCTGGCCGGTGGCGGTGCCGGTGAAGATGCCGCTGTTGCCGCCATCGGGCTGGTCGAAGGTGTTGTCGGCGATCTCCGTGCCGTTGCCGCGCGCGCGCAGTTGCGTGGCAAAGCGGTTGGTGAAGCCGGTGAACTCGTTGTCCGAAATGGTGGAGTTCGGCACGTCGATCGTCACCAGCGTGTTGCCTTGCGGCTGGCCCACGCCGTTGATCCCGCCGGCGGTGCCGGTGACCTGATTGTTGGTGAAGACGATCCCGGTCGACCCCGCCCCGCTGTTGATGACCACCAGCTGCCGCGGCACGTTGAACAGGGTGAACTGGTCGCCAAAGCCGTTGCCTGCCGGGTTCGGCCCGACAAAGGTCTGACCCGAAAAGATGTTGCCGTCGATTGTGATGTTCGAGTTGTTGACGACTTCGCTCACCAGACCGCCATCGCCGTTGGCGCGGATGTCATTGCCGCGAATCGTGTGGCCGGACTGCGCGCCCTGGAAATAGACCGCCGCAACTTCGAGGCCGGGGTTTGCGCTGTCGAACCCGATCACGGTAAAGCCCTGATCGGTATCGCCCAAGGTCACGCCCGTGACGCCCGGGGCAAACTGCACCGCGCCAAGGCGGCCCGCGCCTTCGATGCCCGCGATGGTGGTGGCGTCGCGTCCGTTCATCGACACGATGGTGATGTTCGACTTGTTGACAAGCACGTTTTCCGTGAACGTCCCGTCGCCGACCAGAATGGTGTCGCCCGCCGACGCCGCGTCGATCGCCGCCTGGATCGACTGGCCTTCCAGCACGATCCAGGTGGTCGCGCCGCTGCCGCCGTTGTCGATCGAGACTTTCTCGAACCCTTCGATGGTCATGGCCAGCACCTGCGCCGGCGTCATGCCGGCATCCAGGACCAGCTCGTCGTTGCCGCCGCCGCCGTAAACGCTGTCGCCGGGGCCGGCGTAGATCGTGTCGTTGCCGTCGCCACCGAACAGGCGGTTCGGCCCTTCGGTGCCGATCAGCACATCCGCGCCGCCGGTGCCATACAGCGACACCTGCGAATTGGGGCCGTTGAAGGTGTTGCTGCCGATCAGCGCGCTGGCGTCGATGGTGCCCGCCGACCACAGGCCCATGCCGATGTGCGAGCCGACCGAACTGACAAAGCTGTTGCCCGACACATCGCCGGTCACGCCCGGACCGTCGATGTTCATGCCGTTGCCGTTGTTGCTGAAGGTGTTGCCGGTGACCGACAGGCCGGTTGCGCCCGGGTTTACCCAGATGCCGCTGGCCCAGCCGCTGAAGCTGGAGCCGCTGACGCTGAATCCGGTGCTGTTCGGCGCCATCTCGATGGCGATGTGGGTCTGGCCGCTGCCGTCGAAGATGCTGTTGGCGATGCTGACGCCGGTGGCCTGCAAGACGATGCCGACGTTCGAGCCCCAGACGTTGCCGCCATTGGCCAGCGTGATCCCGTCGATTCCGGTGCCGTTGCCGGTGACGACCATGTAGCCGTCGATGATCGTTTCCGCCCCGCGCACCCCGTCGGCCGCGATGCCGGCGTTGGCGCCGACCAGGCTGATGTTGGCCTGGGTGATGCTGAGGTTTTCGGCATAGGTGCCGGCGGCGATGGTGATGGTCACCTCATCGCTGCCATGGTTTGCGGCCGCAAAGGCCAACGCCGCGCCGATCGTGGCGAACTCTCCCACGCCTGCCAGCGGTCCAACAACACTGAGATTTACATTCGCCATGATGAGCAGTCCCCAAATCAAAAAAATCCTGGCTGAATCCAGAGCGCAAACGAGCAGTGCGCAAAAATGTTGCGCATGTCCTGCCGTCTCGCTCGCAGAAATGACCCAGCCTATGCTTTATGGTAGGCCACGATAACGATTTGAAAAGACGTTAACTGACCGTTAACCATGAAAATGCGCCAAGCTGACGTAGGGGAAGGCGATATAGAAGAATCTTATTTCTCAATAACTTGTTATTCTTGCAATCCTGGGGATATTCACCTGGCAGCTTGCGCTATCAGGGATTGAATCCTGCCGCGGCCGTGATTCGCGTTACAGAAACAATCCGGCCGGGTCCAAGGCGGCAAAGGCTGCCATGTCGGTCAGATCGACCCGCAGGTCGATGAGGCCGTCGCCGTTCAGGTCGAATTGCAGCGCGCCAAGCGCCGGTGCCAGGCGGAATTCCCCGGCCTGGCCCGACAGCCGCGCCGTGCCGATGTAGCGCGGCATGGCCTCCAGCGCGCTCAGGTCCAGACGGTCGAAGCCGGGGTCGAAGTCGGTGATCCGGTCGGGCGCGCCCTCGGTCGGCACGTCGCCGGGCCGAAAGACAAAGACATCCGCCCCCGGCCCGCCGGTCATCACATCGCGGCCCGCGCCGCCGATCAACGTGTCGCGCCCCGCATGGCCATAGATGCGGTCATCGTCGGCGCCGCCTTCCAGCAGGTCGTTGCCGCCACCCCCTTGCAGCGTGTCGCGCCCGGCGCCGCCCCGCAGCGTGTCGGCCCCGCCGCCGCCGGACAGGATGTCGTGGCCGTCATCGCCCCACAGCGCTTCGGCGGCGGTCGATCCGGTCAGCCGATCGTTCCCCGCCCCGCCGATGGCCCGGTCGAAGGCGCTTGCCAGCTGAAAGCCCACGCCGCCCAGCGACCCGGTGCCGGCGCCGAGATCCAGGTGCACCGCACCGCGGGCGGCGGCAAAGTTCAGCAGCCCCGGCGCCTCGGCGCTGTGGTCGATGGTCTGCCGGCCCGGGTCTGCCTTTGCCAGCGCGGCCCAGGCATCGGTGAACCAGCGTTGCCCGTCGTCGCCGCCCGCGGCACCGAACAGCCGCAACCCGGCCGCCTGCACCGTCGGCGCCGCCCCGGCCTTGGCCTGCCGCAAGTCGACATGCCAGGTGCCTTCGGCCGCCTCGCCCCAGGTGGCGGCACTGGTGAAATCGAAGGCCAGTTGCGTGCCGTTGCCCAGGGCGGTGAAGTTCGGCGCAATCAGCGCCCGGGTGCCGGAAGGAGAGATCAGCTCCACCGAAAGGGTGCGCAGGCTCGCATCCGTCAGCGTCAGCGCAAGCTCGGCCCATTCCACCCGCAGCCCGCCTTCGGGTGCCGTGACCGCGAAGGTCAGGCGGTATACGGCCGGGTCGGGGTCGGCATCCGTCAGATCGGCCAGCGCCACGACCGACGCTTCGTTCGCCGCCGTGGCGCCGCCGGCATGGTGGCGCGCCAGCCGCACCGCGGCTTCGGCATCCAGCAGGCCGAAGCCGGCGTCGCGGCTGTGCTGCAACCCGCCACCGTTGACGGCGTATCCCGCATTTGCCGTTCCGGGCGCCCCCGCGACGGGGCGGGCGGTGATGGCCAGGATTTGCTGCACGTCGCGGTAGCCGAGGCCCGGGTTCACCTCCAGCATCAGGGCGACCGTGCTGCTGACCAGCGGCGCCGCAAACGACGTGCCGCTGACCCAGATGCGCCCCGCCGCCCCGGCCGACAACCCGTCGGCCGTGGCCAGCGCCTGCCCGGGGGCCACCAGCAACAGATTGGTGCCCGGGCTGGAAAACGACGCCACCCGTCCCGTCGCATCGGTGGCCCCCACCGCGATGGTCTGGCGCGCATTCGTCAGGTTGTGGAAATTGGAATCGTCGCCGTGGTTCTGGCCGCTCAGCGTCAGCCGCCCGTTGCCGCCGGCAAAGACCCAGACGGTGCCCAGTCCGCCCCGGCCTTGCTCGGCCGCTTCGACCAGTGCCTGCGCCACGCCCTGATAGGCATTCAGCCGAAAGTTGTCGCCAAAGGCGCGCGACCAGCCCCAGCTGTTGTTCGACACGTCCATCGCCGCCTGACCCAGCAGCATCGGCGCCACCGCGGCCGGACCCGGCTGCGCGGAAAAATCCAGTTGCGAGGCATGCAGTTCGGCGCCGGTCGCCCCGCCAAGGCCGCCGATCGCATTGTCGATCCGGCCCGAGATCAGGCCGGCAACCCGCGTGCCATGCGGATCGGTGATGCTGCCCGTTCCCGCGTCCAGCGCCAGACGCACCGGGTTGAAATCCGCATGTGCGAGGTTGACCCCGCTGTCCAGCACCCCGATGCGCACACCGCGCCCCAGCGCCAGCGCCCAGGCCGCCACCAGCCCGACCCCGCCTGCCCCCGCGCCTTGCAGAAACCAGAACGGCGTTTCCCCCGGCAAGGGGGCAGGCGCCGCGGCCAGCGCCATCGTCACCGGGCCGTCGAAGGGCAGCAGATCGGAATCCGTCAAGGCGGGGTCGGTCATCGCAGAACACCGGGCAAAGGCCGGCCCGCCCCCGCGGCGGGGCGACGGGACAGGCGAAACGGGCCTTCTGGCGCCTGCTCATCGGCCGTAAGTTTCCGGCTTCGGCGTTAACCTCGGGTTAAGCCGCCCCCGCGCGATGCCTTGCATTTTTCGCGTTCCCCCCTTTGCGCTGCGGCAGCGGTCTTGCACCGCGCGCGATTTCCGGCAGAACTGGCGCCGACCGGCGACAGGGGGCACCGAGATGAACATCTGCGATCTGGGCGACATCCGCCTGCACTGGCGCCAGGACGGCGACCCTGATGGGGCGCCGGTGGTGTTTGCCAACTCGCTGGGCACCGACCTGCGCCTGTGGGACAAGGTGATCCCGCTGTTGCCGGCCGGTTTCCGCTATATCCGCTACGACAAGCGCGGGCACGGGCTGTCGGACTGCCCGCCGGGGCCCTACGCGATGGGGGCGCTGGTGCGCGATGCCGAGCGGCTGATGGACGCGCTCTCGCTGCGCGATGCGGTGTTCGTGGGCCTGTCGATCGGCGGGATGATCGCGCAGGGGCTGGCGGTCAAGCGGCTGGATCTGGTGCGTGCGCTGGTGATCTCCAACACGGCCGCCAAGATCGGCACGGCCGAGATGTGGCAGGCGCGCATCGCCGCCGCCCGGGCCGGCGGGCTGGACTCGCTGGGCGACTCGGTGATGGAGCGCTGGTTTTCCAAGGCGTTCCGCGCCACGCCCGAGCTTTCCGCCTGGCGCAACATGATGGTGCGCACCCCGCTCGAAGGCTATGTCGGGTGCTGCGCGGCCATCGCCGGCACCGATTTCTACAGCACCACCGCGGGCCTCACGCTGCCCACGCTGGCCATCGCCGGCTCGGAAGACGGGGCCACCCCGCCCGATCTCGTGCGCGAGACCGCCGACCTGGTCAAGGGCGCCGAGTTTCACCTCATCCGCGATGCCGGCCACCTGCCTTGCGTCGAGGCGCCGGCCGCCTATGCCGAACGGCTGACGCAGTTTCTGCACCGGGTCGGCCACGGGGCCGGCTGCGGTTGCGGGGCGCACTGATGGCCCGGTTCCTGCTGGTGCACGGGTCTTGCCACGGTGCCTGGTGCTGGCGCGACGTGATTGCGGCGTTGCAGGCGCTCGGCCACGAGGCCGCGGCCATCGACCTGCCGGGCCACGGCGCCGACCCCACCCCGCGCGAAACGGTGACGCTCGACGATTACGCCCGCGCCATCACGGGCAGCCTGTCCGCGCCGACGATCCTGGTCGGCCATTCGATGGGCGGCTACCCGATCACCGCCGCGGCCGAGCGCGACGCGCGCCATGTTGCCGGTCTGGTCTACCTTTGCGCCTATCGCCCGGTGTCGGGCCTGTCGCTGGCCGACATGCGCCGCGCCGGCCCGCGCCAGCCCCTGCGCGCCGCGATCCGGGTGGAGGGCGCCTGCTTCACCTTCGACCCGGCACTGGCCGAAGACCGCTTCTATCACGATTGCCCGCCGGGCACGCTGGATTACGCGCTGGCGCATCTGACGCCGCAGCCGATCCTGCCGCAGGAAACCCCGCTGACGCTGACCCCGCGGTCCGCCGCCGTGCCGCAGCACTACATCCGCTGCACCGAGGACCGGGCCATACCGCCCGAATACCAGCTGACGATGGCGCAAGGCCTGCCCGACGGGCACCTGCACCACCTGCCGTCGTCGCATTCGCCCTTCTTTGCCATGCCGGGGGCGCTGGCGGCGCTGCTGGGGCGCATCGCCGCGACCCTGCCGGGCTGATCCGGGCCGAATGTCGGAAAACGGCAAGGAAAAGCCCCGGCCGGGGCGAACCGGGCCGGGGCATGTGGCAAAACCTGCGGGGCTCAGGCGGCCAGCTTGGCCGCGACCTGCACCAGACGGGTGGCCTGGTGGCTGATGGCGGCCTTTTCGGCATCGCCGAATTCCTTGCCCTGGGTGTGGCTGTAGCCGTAGGGGTTGCCGCCGGCGGCAAAGATCGACGGGTCGGTAAAGCCCGGCGCCACGATGATCGCGCCCCAGTGCAGGAAGGTGGTGTAAAGCCCCAGCGTCGTGGCCTCCTGGCCGCCATGCGGGTTCTGCGCGCTGGTCATGGCGCTGATCGCCTTGTTGGCCAGCTTGCCCTGGAACCACAGCCCGCCCAGCGTGTCGATGAAGGCGCGCACCTGGCTCGGGGCCGAGCCGAAGCGGGTCGGCGTGACGAACAGATAGGCGTTGGCCCACTCCATGTCATCGGCGCTGACGGCCGGGATGCCCGCCGCGCGCTCGACCTGCGCCTTCCAGGCGTCCTGGCTGGCGACGACTTCGGCCGGGGCGGTTTCGGCGATGCGGCGCAGGCGCACTTCGGCGCCGGCGGCGGTGGCGGCGGCAGCGGCGATTTCCGCCATCTGGTGGTTGGTGCCGTAGGTGGAATAGAAGGCGATGGTCAGCTTGACGGTCATGGAACCCTCCGGGGTCTGGATTGCCCGTCATAGCTAGGGGTGCCGCGGGGGTTTGGCCATTCCGTGCAATGGCGCCTTGGCTGTGCGCAGGCGCACAGAGAGGCGCACCGGGTCAGCCGCGCGGCATCGTCAACCGCACCGTGTTGCCGCCGCGTTGGTAACTGAGGTCCGAGGCGCCGATCGCCACCACCCGCCCGCCGTCCACCCGGTCGCCGACCTTGACCCGCACCAGCCGCCCGCCGCTTTCGCGCACCAGCGCATATCGGGCGTTGGCGGTGCCGAACACGCCGATCAGATTGGTGCGGCCCAGATTGAGCGCCCCGGTGACCGTGGCTTGCCGGGCAACCGCCACGGGCGTGGGCGCATTCGTCACCACGGTCGGCGCGTCGGGCTCGCCGTCGTCGAACTGATCGTCCGGGTGCGCCCCGATGCGCGGGCTGATGTTGCGCCGGTCGGGGGCGGCGGCGGTGGCCACCACCTCTTCGGGTTCGGGCTCGGCCGGCCGGGTGCGACTGGTGGCGACCGGCGGTGCGATGGCGGCGGTCACCGCAGCCTGCACGTTGCGGGCGAAGCCTTCGGGCCGTGCGGCGGGGCGGCGCGTGGCCGGCATGGCAGAGGCTTCGGCCGCAAGCGCGGTCGAGGCGCTGGCCGCCGCCGCAGCGGCCGCCGCCGCCACTGCCCGGGCGCGCTCGGCCTCGTCGGCCTTGGCGGCGGCAACCACCGACGCAGGGCGCGGCGGCGGGCGGCGGCTGGCAAAGCCGGTGGCCGCGGGGCCGGGCAGGGCGCCTTCGTCGGCCACGGGGGCTTCGGGCGCAGCGGCCGGCGCCAGGCCGGCCGGGCGCTGCGGCGGCCGGCGGCGCGGTGCGGCAGTGTCGGGGGCAAAGGCCGCATCCTGCGCCGTCGGTGCGCCCGGCGCAGGCAGAATGGCAATCGCCCCCGGGGCGGGGGCCGGCGCCGCGGCGGCTTGCGGTGCGGCAGCGGCATCGGCCGCCGGGTCTGCCCCCGGTTCGGCGGCCGGGGCGGGCGGCGCCGCATCGGCCGGGCGTGGCGGCGGCACGCGCGCCGGGCGGGCCGCCACAAGGCGCACCCCGTCGGGCGTGACCACGCCATCCGGCGTGGGCAGGATGTTGCCCTCGGCATCGAACCGATACAGCGCCCCGAACTCGGGCAAGGCGCCCGGGGCCGTCGGCGCCCGGTCGGCGCCGGCCGGCGGCAAGGCGGCAAGCCGCGCCTGAACCGGCGCCGCCAGCGCCGGATCGGTGCCCGGCAGGGTGAAGTCGCCCGACACCGTCTGTGTGCCGCTCGGCGCGGCCTCGGCGACGGTGCGGCTGCCTTCGGCCAGAACCGGGGCCGGTTCCGCAGGGGCCGGCGCCGCGGCCACGGGCTCGGGCTCTGCGGCCGCCGCCGTCTCGACCGGGGGGGCTTCCGGCAGGGCCTCGTCCTGCGGCAGATCGGCCACCGGCGGGGGCGCTGTGGCCGGGGCCTCGGCCTGGCCCGGGGCAACGGCCTGCGCACCCGGCGGCGCCAGCACCGCCACCTCGGCCCCCGGGGCGCCATCGGCCCCCTGCTGTTCGGGCTCCAGCATCAGGGCCGCCCAGACCGCGACCCCCAGCAGGATCAGCAGCAAGACCCCGGTCAGGATCAGCCCGAGGAACCGCGGCTTGCCGCGCACGGGGGCGCGACGTTCGCCGAAGACGGTCATCTTTTCGGCTTCGGATCTGGCGGGCGGCACCTGCGGCTGCGTGGCCGAAGGCGGCAGCGGCGGCGGCGGCGGTGCCATCGCCGGGCGCTGGACCGGAGGCTTGACCTTGGCCTTGGCGCCCTTGGCGGCCTTGCCCAGGGCCTTCTGCACCTTGTCGCTGAGCGCGGCCCCAGTTTCGGCCGCCGAGGCCGAGGCCGAGGTCACCGTGCCGCCTTCGCGCCCGGCCCGCGCCGCGGCCAGCGCGCGCTGCACCGGGGCCGAAATCGGCGGCGGCAGATCGGCCAGATCGGGGGCGCGGCGCGCGCCGGGGCCTGGCAGCGGCTCGGAGGGCACCGGCGGAGGCGCCAGCGAGGCGGCCAGCTCTGCCTGTGCGCGGGTCATCACCGCGCCGTCATCCTCTCCGGGCCAGGCCAGCGTCTGGTCGCCATCGTCGGACAGGGCGGGCAAGGGACCGGGCGCCGGTCTTTTGGGCAGGGCAGGCGGCCCGGCGCCCTCGGCCGCCGTTTCGGCCGGGGGCGGAGCCGCCTCGGGCTGCCCGGCCTCGGCCGAGGCGGCCGCTGCCGCGGGCAGCGCCGGTTCCGTCACCGCGCCCGGCGCGGGTTCGGGCGCGGCAGGTTCCGGGCCTGGTGCCTGCTCGGCCGGCGCATCCGGCGCGGCTTCGGGCGCCGGTGCCATTTCAGCCGCCATTTCAGGCGCCAACTCCGGCGCTGCCTCGCCGGCAGGCGCGGGCGCGGGGGCAAGGGTCACGTCCGCGGCCGGGTCCGCGGGCCCGGTTGCGGCCTCGGCCGGCGCAGTGCCCGGGTGCGCCGCTGCGCCGTCCTCGGCGGCGGGGGCGGTTGCCGCCGCGGCGGCGGACCGTGCCGGCACGCGCTGGATCACGCGCATCGGATCCTGATCGCGCACCACCTTTTCGCCTGGCGCCAGCAGCCCCGCCGCCGCCGCCGTCTGGCCGAACCACGGCTCGGCCGCAAAGCCGCCCGGTTCGGGGATGGCAACGAAGGAAACCGGGTTGAACCGATGCTCGGTGGCAAAGGCCTCGGCCTCGGCCAGCGTCTCGCGCGCGACGACGGCAACCTGCACCCATTCGCCGGTGCCCGACCAGTCGAAGGCCAGCTCGTCCAGCGCATAGGGCGTGCGCCCCTCCAGCGCGGCGGCGATCTGGGCGCGGCGCTGCGCGGGCTTGGGGCCCGGGGCATGGACGGTGTCGTAGAGGATTTCGGAATTCGGGATCACGACCTTGGTGGCGAACCCCTGCGGTTCCAGCCCCAGGGCCGTGCCGCGCAGATAGTCCAGCGCCTGGGCGAGGTCGGGGTCGTCCAGCGCCACGGATCCGATCGAAAGCCAGCCGTTCGGCGTGCGGTGCAGCAGGCCGATGCTGTCGTGGCTGAGCGTCAAGGCGAATGAAGGCTTCATGCATTCACTTCTACAGAGTCGCCCGGGCAGGCAACAGGCCGAGGTCGGCAACACCGGTTTCCTATAGCAGGAAATCGCCGAATGAAAGAAAATCCGCCAGGATTGCCGCGTCGGGCTGCGTCATAAGGCAGTCACCGGCACGAAAAAGGAGATGTGCGATGCGATTCACCACGGCGGCGATTCTGGCGGCGATGCTGGCTGCCCCCCTGGCCGCGCTGCCCGCCCGGGCCGAGGCGCCGGCGCCCCGGATCACCGTGACCGGCGAAGGCCGGACCGAAACCGCGCCCGACATGGCCACCGTCAGCTTGGGCGTGCAGACCCGGGCCGACACCGCCGCCGCGGCGCTGGCGGAAAACAGCGCCCAGCTGGCCCGGGTGCTGGCGCGGCTGAAGGCCGCCGGCATCGCCGAGCGCGACCTTCAGACCTCGGGCCTCGGACTCGGGCCGCAGATGGACTATTCGCGCGATGGCCAGCCGCCCCGCGTGGTGGGCTACGAGGCGTCGAACCAGCTGACCGTCCGGGTGCGCGACCTGTCCCGGCTGGGGGCGGTGCTGGATCAGGCGGTGGGGGATGGGGCCAACACCCTCAACGGCCTGTCCTTCGGCCTGTCGGACCCGGCCGCGGCGCTGGACGCCGCGCGGGTGCAGGCGGTGGCCGAGGCGCGGCGCAAGGCCCGGATGATGGCCGAGGCCGCCGGCGCCCGGCTGGGCGCGGTGCTGGAGATGAACGAGCAGGGCAACGGCCTCGATCCGCGCCCGATGTTCCGCACCGGGGCGGCGATGGAGGCGGCCGCGGTGCCGATCGCCGGCGGCGAGGTCGGATATGCCGTGTCGGTCAGCGTGACCTGGGCACTGCTTGCCCCCTGAACCGACCGGGAAGGGGGGCGCTGCCCCCCTGGCGGCGCCGGGCTGACGCCCGCCGCCGCCTACCCCCCGGGATATTTCGGCAAGGTGAAGCGATGTCGGGTTTTGTAAGAGATTGACGCGAGCGTTGGCGACAACCGTTAGAAAAAATTGCACAAGTGCAAGCGGCGCCAGGGCGCCTCACCCCTTGGCGGGCTTGACCGGCACGCCGTAGAGTTCCAGCCGGTGGCCTTTCAGCCGGTAGCCCAGCCGCGCCGCGATGCGGTCTTGCAGGGCTTCGATCTCGGGGTCGACGAACTCGATCACCGCGCCGGTGGTCAGGTCGATCAGGTGGTCGTGGTGGTCGCGGGCGCTGTCCTCGTAGCGCGCGCGGCCATCGCCGAATTCCAGCTTGTCGAGGATTCCGGCCTCTTCGAACAGCTTGACCGTGCGATAGACCGTGGCGATGGAGATGCGCGGGTCGATGGCGGCGGCGCGGGCGTGCAGCGTATCGACATCCGGGTGGTCCTCGGCCGCGCCGATCACGCGGGCGATCACCCGGCGCTGGTCGGTCATGCGCAGGCCCTTGTCTTCGCAGCGGGCGATCAGGTCGTCGGGCATCCAGCACCCCTTCATCCGGTTTTCCGCCCCATAGCGCATGGGGTGCGACCTTGAAAACCCGGCGCGCGCGCCCTTGACCTTGCTGCGCCGCCCGGCCAGCCTGCGACCAGCCAACAGGAGCCGCCATGACCGCCCTTTCCCCGCGCGAAATCCTCGACCGTCTGGTTGCCTTTCCCTCTGTCAGCCGCGACACCAACCTGCCGCTGGTGGACTGGGTTCAGGGCTATCTGGCCAGCCAGGGCATCGCCAGCACCCGTGTGCCCAGCCCCTGCGGCACCAAGGCGCATCTTTACGCGCAGGTCGGGCCGGCGGTGGATGGGGGCATCATCCTGTCGGGGCATTCCGATGTGGTGCCCGTCGATGGCCAGGCCTGGACGACCGACCCCTGGACGGTGGTCGAGCGGGACGGGCGGCTTTATGGCCGCGGCTGCTGCGACATGAAGGGCTTCGATGCGCTGGCCATCGCCGCGCTGGTCGAAGGCGCGCGCCGCCCGCTGAACCGGCCGCTGCAACTGGCGTTGTCCTATGACGAGGAGGTGGGCTGCATGGCGGTGGCCGACCTGGTGCATGCGATGGTCGGCGCGCTGCCCAAGGCCGCGGCCGTGATCGTGGGCGAACCGTCGATGATGAAGGTGGTGACAGGCCACAAGGGCGGCGTCGGATTTCGCGTGCATGCGCAGGGCTACGAGGTGCATTCCTCGCTGCTGCACACCGGGGTTTCCGCCATCATGGAAAGCGCCCGCCTGATCCAGTGGGCCAACGAGCGCAACGCCGAAAACGCCGCCAAGGCCCCGAACCCGCTGGCGGCCGATTTCGTGCCGCCCTTCACCACGCTGCATGTCGGCATGATCGAAGGCGGCACCGCGCACAACATCACCGCCAGGGATTGCCGCTTCGTGCTGGAAATGCGCGTCGTGCCCGGCGAAGACCCCGAGGCCTGGGCCGCCGCCGCGCTTGCCGAAGGCGCGCGCATCACCGAAGGGATGCAGAGGATTCACCCCGGCACGCAGTTGCAGATGGATCGTTTCTTCCGCGTGCCGCCCCTGACGCCCGAGGAAAACGGCGCGGCCGAGGCCCTGGCCCGCCGCCTGACCGGCGACAACGGCAACCACGTCGTCAGCTACGGCACCGAAGGCGGGCAGTTCCAGGTGCTGGGCGGCTATTCCACCGTGATCTGCGGCCCGGGCGACATCGCCCAGGCGCACCAGCCCGACGAATGGCTGTCGGTCGAACAGTTCCAGGCCGGCTGGGCCTTCATGCAAGGCGTGCTGGAGACGCTGGAGGCGTGACCTTCCCCATCGCCGAGGCCGCGCCCATCGCCTTTGCCGACCCGCTGCCGGCGGCCTGCGATCTGGTCGTCGTCGGCGGCGGGGTGATCGGGGTTTGCGCCGCGCTGTTTGCCGCCGAACGCGGGTTGAAGGTGGTGGTGTGCGAAAAGGGCCGCATTGCCGGCGAACAGTCCAGCCGCAACTGGGGCTGGATCCGCCAGCAGGGCCGCGACCCGGACGAACTGCCCATCGTGATCGAGGCGATCCGCCACTGGCAGGGGTTTGAAGCCGAAACCAAAGGCGCGCTGGGCCTCGTGCGGTCGGGCGTGCTCTATGCCGCCCGCACGCCGGCAAGGATGGCCGCCTACGAGGCCTGGTTGCCCCATGCCCGCGCGCATGGCGTCGATACCCGGGCGCTGTCGCGCGCCGAAATGGCTGCGATGCTGCCCGGTGCGGCGGTGCCCTATGCCGGCGGGCTCTGGACCGCCTCCGACCACCGGGCCGAGCCCTGGGCGGCGGTGCCGGCGCTGGCGCGGCTGGCGCAGGCGCGGGGGGTGGCGATCCGCGAAGCTTGCGCGGTGCGCGCGCTGGACGTGCAGGCGGGGCAGGTGGCCGGGGTGGTGACCGAAGCGGGCACCATCCGCGCGCCGCAGGCGATCGTGGCGGCGGGGGCCTGGTCGCGGCTGTTCCTCGGCGCGCATGGGGTGCGCATCCCCCAACTGTCGGTGCTGGCCTCCGTGGTGGCGACCGACCCGGTGCCGGGGCTGTTCGCCGGCAACCTGTCGGACGAGGCTTATGCCTTTCGCACCCGCGCGGATGGCGGGCTGACCGTGGCGCCGGGGGGCGAGCACGATTTCTTCATCGGCCCCGATGCCTTTGCCAGCCTGCGGCCCTACCTCGGCTCGCTTCGGCGCGACTTCCGCGCCACCACCTTTCGCGCGGCCGCGCCTCGCGGCTATCCCGACGCCTGGCGCACCCCGCGCCGCTGGTCCGGTGCCAGCCCGTTCGAGGCGTGCCGCATCCTTGCCCCCGCGCCCTCGCGCCGCGCCCTCGACCGCGCGCTTGCCGCCCTGCGCGCGGCCTTTCCGCAAGCCGGCACCTTGCGCATCCGCACCGCCTGGGCCGGCATGATCGACACCCTGCCCGATGTGGTCCCGGTGATCGACCGGATCGCAGCCTTGCCCGGCCTGATCGTCGCCACGGGGATGAGCGGCCACGGCTTCGGCATCGGCCCCGGCGTGGGCCGCGTGCTGGCCGACATGGCGGCGGGCAAGGCCCCGGGCCACGACCTGCGCCGGTTCCGCCATGCCCGGTTTTCCGATGGTTCCCGGCTCGACCCCGGGCCGGCGCTATAGGGCGGGCCGCGTGCAGCGCGGGTTGGGCACCCGGGCCAGGCGGCGCTTTCCATCCTTCACGCGCTTGGCATAGATCGTCGCCAGCGTCGGGATCTGGCGCAGAAACCCTTCGCGCAAATACCGCGCCGCCTCGGGCGAAGGCGCCATGAAGGCGTTCATCACAGCGCAATCGGCCTCGCCCGCCGGGGCCACGGGAATATCGACCTCGCGTTCCAGCCAGGCCTCGGCATCGGCCTTGCGCGCGGCGAACCAGCCGGCAAAGCCCACCGGCTGCCCGGCCTGCGCCAGGATCAGATAATCGCCGCGGTTCACCTGCCCGATCAGCACCCGCGTCCAGATGCCGAAGCGCTGGCTGGCAAAGGCCGGGGCGCCGGCGCTCAGCTGCACCAGCGTGGCCAGCGCCAGTTGCGGCGAGCGGAGCCGGAACAGCGCCAGGTCGCCTTGCGGCGGGGCGGCAGGCAGCAGGGGCGAACGGGCCGGGTCCGGGGCGGTCATGTCGGGCACTTTCGCAAGCGGGTGGCGCCAGCCTCTCGCATCGGCGACGCGGGGTCAACCGGCGGGCGAACAGGGTAGGGATTTCCGCCCTTGGTGACTTTGCATTTGGCGATTCTGACAATTTCGTGTTCAAATCCCGGCACCACGACGCTGCCGTTTCATCAAGCTGAATTACCGGCCGAGACCAGCGCCGCCGAGAGCCGGGTTCTGTCAGACCCGAACATTTGAACAAAGGACGGACCGCCATGACCGTGTTTCCGAAGAATCTAGAGCAAGGCGCTGAAACACTTTCGGAATTGATATCTGCCGGCACTGCCGCGACGTCGGCAGGGGCCCCCGAGGATATGCCGGTGGACGACATGGCCCGGGCGCTGGCCGAAGGCGAATCGACGCTGACCGATTCGTCCGAAACCGAATCGCTCGCCGCCGGCGCCGGCAGCGACGATCTGGCCGAACCGGCACTTCTGGCGCTTGCGCTGCGCAGCTACGCCCCGCTGGGCGTC
Source organism: Gemmobacter sp. (assembly GCF_046292685.1). Taxonomy (GTDB): domain Bacteria; phylum Pseudomonadota; class Alphaproteobacteria; order Rhodobacterales; family Rhodobacteraceae; genus Wagnerdoeblera. The sequence continues at coordinate 37,920 of NZ_JBKBQM010000002.1, read as the reverse complement.
AGCCTCGGCCAGGCCACCACCGAATTCGCCTCCTTCGCCACCGGGTCCGAAGGCCTGTTCGTTCAGGCCGCGCCGGCCAGTTCGGGCTTCGTGAACACCGGCTTCGGCGATTGCGGCTGCCCGATGTGCGGCGGCGGCGGCGCCTCTGCCGGCGCGACGGCGGATTACGCCGATCCCGACGCGGCACCGGGGGCGGCGGCCTCGCTTACCACGCTGGCCGACTACCTTCGCGTCGGCTACTGGACCGACACCGGCCGGAACTCGCGCTGGTATAACGTGACGAATTCGGGCACCGGCGCCAACAACGGCACGCTGCACTAGAACGTCACCGGCACGCCTTCGGGCGGCATCACGGTGGCCTCGGGCACCTACACCGACACCAACGGCATCACGGCGGCGCGCCAGCAGATGGTGCGCGATGCCTTTGCCTTCTATTCGGAACTGCTGGGCATCACCTTTGTCGAAACCACCTCGACGGGCACGGCGGTCGACTTCTTCTTCATCGACAACCAGACCGGTGCGTTCCAGTCGGCCAAGCTGCATTCGGGCACCGGCGGGGCGATCGACCATTCGATCATCAACGTCAACTCCGGCTGGCAAGGCGGCGAATCCGACATCAACGGCTACACCTACCAGACCTTCCTGCATGAAATCGGCCATGCGCTGGGCCTGGGCCACCAGGGCAACTACAACGCCGGGGAGGGCTCGCCCACCTATGCCAACAGTGCCATCTGGGCCAACGACGGCTGGGCGCAATCGATCATGTCCTACTGGGACCAGGTCGAGAACACCGAGTTTTCCGACGACAGCTATGCCCGGCTGATCGGCCCGTCGGCGGCCGACTTCATCGCGCTGAACGCGCTTTACAACAGCCAGGGCTACGGCATCAACAACGCCTTCAACGGCGATACGGTCTATGGCGTCGGCACCAACATCACCGCCGCGGTGAACCGCCAGTTCAACCAGCTGGCCACGCTGGCGGCGACCAACGCCTTTACCCTCGTCGATGCGGACGGCATCGATACGGTCGATTTCTCGAACTACAACGTCAACCAGGACATCAACCTGACCGTCACCTCGGCCTCCAACACCCGCTCCACCCTTTCCAGCGTCGGCGGGCTGACCAAGAACATGATGCTGGCCGCCGGCACCATCATCGAGAACGCGACCTCGGGCGGGGGCAACGACACGCTGACGGGCAACCAGTATGCCAACACGCTGGACGGCGGCGACGGCAACGACATCATCTATGGCGGCGCCGGGGTCGACAGCCTTTACGGTGGCGGCGGCAACGATACCATCTACGGCGGCAACGGCGGAGACACGATCAAGGGCGGCGGCGGCAACGACTCGCTGTGGGGCGATGCCGGCAACGACTACCTCAAGGGCGGCGCGGGCAACGACATCCTGTTCGGCGGCTCGGGCGTCGACACGCTGCAAGGCGACGACGGCGACGACCGGGTGGTGGTCTATACCTCGACCACGATGGCGGGCGCCGGCTTCTATGGCGGCAACGGCCTCGACACGTTCGAGGTGAACGGCGCCGGCACCTTCGACCTGCGGGCGGCCACGATCACCGGCTTCGAGGAGCTGGAGTTCTACAACAACGGCCAGAACTCGGTGAAAACCGTGCGCATCACCGGCGCCCAGGCGGTTGCGCTGGGCCCGACCGCCCGCATCGACGGCAACAACAACGCCGGCAGCGACGACAACCTTTTCATCTACCTCGAAGACAGCGGCACCACCTACCTCGACATGTCCGGCTGGATCATGCAGGACTGGGTGCAGGGGGCCGACAACTCCGACTTCCTGTGGGTCATCGGGGGGGCCGCCGGCGAAAACGTCATCGGCACTTCGCGGCACGATTTCATGTCGCTGAACGCCGGCAACGACACCGCCGATGGCGGCGCGGGTGCCGACACGCTGAAAGGCGGTGGCGGCAACGACAGCCTGACCGGCGGCACCGGCAACGACACGCTTTACGGCGACGACGGCAACGACACGCTGGATGGCGGTGCGGGCGGCGATTACCTCTATGGCGGCCTCGGCAACGACCAACTCTCCGGCGGCGGCGGCACCGACACGCTGGAAGGCGGCGGCGGCAACGACACGCTCTATGGCGGCACAGTGGGCTCGGCCAGCCAGTATTACGGCGATGACGGCAACGATTGGCTTTACAAGAAAACGCCGAACGGCAGCAACGAAGGCTGGTATGGCGGCAATGGCGCCGACTGGCTGGTCTGGGAAGATGCCACCGCCAATTCGTCCAACATCATCAATCTGGTTACCGGCCGGCTGATTTCGGGCCTGTTCCTGCGCGACGTGGTGCAGGGCATCGAAAACGTCTGGGTCCAGAACGCCGCCGGCGTGGTCGGCGATTCCGGTGCGAACGCGATCTGGGCGACGGGCGACTTCGCCAACACGCTTGACGGCGGGGCCGGCAACGACACGCTGAAGGGCGGCGGCGGCAACGACACGATCTATGGCGGGTTCGGGGTGGACCTCGTCTCGGGCGACGACGGCGACGACCTGCTGCATGACGGCGACGATTACGCCGGCGCCGATTCCATCTATGGCGGCAACGGCAACGACACGCTGATCAAGCAATCCTGGACCAGCTCCGTCATCTTCAAGGACTGGCACGGCGGCGCCGGCACCGACACGCTGGACTGGACGCACACCACCAACGGCATCAATGGCGACTGGGTGGTGAACCTGGCGGCGGGCCGCATCCTGTATCAGGGCAACAACCGCGATTTCGTCGCCGGCATCGAAAACGTCATCGTCCGCCACGGCGCCGGGATCGTGGGCGATGCGCAGGCCAACGCGCTGACCGCGATCGGCGAATTCAACAACGTCATCTCGGGCGGCGGCGGCGACGACACCATCAACGGCGGCGGCGGCAACGACAACCTCGCCGGCGACGACGGCAACGACTATATCGACGGCGGCACCGGCAATGACACGCTGACAGGCGGGCTGGGCGACGATTCGCTGTATGGCGGCATCGGCAACGACAACCTGTCGGGCGGCGACGGCAACGATTACCTCTATGGCGGCGACGGCAACAACACCATGACCGGCGGCGCCGGGCTCGACATCATGTATGGCGGCATCGGCAACGACGACATGGACGGCGGCGCCGACAACGATTCGCTGTTTGCCAGCAGCGGCAACGACACGGTCTATGGCGGTGCGGGTGTCGACACGCTCGACGGCTGGGATGGCGATGACATCCTGTTCGGCGGCAGCGATGCCGACCTTCTGCTGGGCTTCACCGGCAACGACACGCTCTATGGCGGGCAAGGCGTGGACACGCTGCACGGCGAAGACGGCGACGACCTGATGGTTGCCTTCGCCGGCGAGGGCTACGACCACTTCCACGGCGGCAACGGGATCGATACCGTCGATCTGCAGGCGCTGGGCCAGGCCCACACCATCGACCTGGGCGCGGGCACCTATTCGGTCGGCGCGAACAACCGCAGCATGACGGGCATCGAGGTGCTCTACATGGGCTTCGGCGCCGACACCATCCAGGGCAGCGCCGGGGCCGAGACCATCTTCGGCGGTTCCGGCACCGATGTGATCCGCGGCGGCGGCGGGGCCGACATGCTGTATGGCGGGGTCGGCAACGATACGCTCTACAGCGGCGCCGGGGCGGTGCAGATGCAAGGCGACGGTGCCAACGATGTGCTGCACATCGACGCCGATTTTGCCGGGGCGATGACCGTTCTGGGCGGCACCGGCACCGACACGCTGAATCTCTCGGCGGTGGTGGCCGGCGTCACTGTCGATCTGGCCGGGCTGTCCGCGGTCGGCAGCGGCTTCTCGCTGACAGTGGCCGAGATCGAAAACGTGGTGGGCAGCGGGTTTGCCGACTCCATCACCGGCGACGATGGCAACAACCTGCTGCGCGGCGGCAACGGCAACGACACGATGAACGGCGGGATCGGCGCCGACACGCTGAACGGCGAAAACGGTGCCGACAGTCTCGACGGCGGCAACGGCAACGACTCCCTTTCGGGTGGCATCGGCAACGACACGCTCTTTGGGGGCGCCGGGCTCGACACGCTGTCCGGCGACAACGGCAACGATGTGCTCTATGGCGGCAACGGCAACGACGTGATCGACGGCGGCGCCGCCAACGACACCATTTACGGTGGCCTCGGGGTCGATACGCTGACGGGCGGCGCCGGGAACGATGTCTTCGTGTTTGCCTCCAACGCCGAAATCGGGCTGGGGGCCACCTCGGACCGCATCCTCGACTTCACCTCCGGCGCCGACAAGATCGACCTGTCGGCGCATCCGTCGAGCCTGGTGTTCATCGGCACCAATGCCTTCTCCAACACGGCGGGCGAGCTGCGCTATTACACGCTGGGCGGGGTGGGCTATCTGGCGGGCGATACCACCGGCAACGGCATCGCCAATTTCGAGATCGTGCTCATCAACGGCGCGGCCGTGGTGGCGGGCGACCTCATCCTGTAACGGCCGCGCGCGGCCGGCGCCGCGCGGGCGCGATACCCTCGGGGGCCAGCCCCCGGGGGTTTTCGTTTCGGCCCTGCCGTGGCGCGGTTCCTGCCGCAAACCGCCCTGTTCCACCGCGAAGATTCCCCGGCCCTGCCAGAATCCCGCCGCGATTGGCCGGCATTGGTTAACCGTCGCGTAACCAATGTCCGCCCTCGTCGGACCTGTCAGAAAGACCCGGCCATGTTGCAGAATGTCGTGCCGAAGGGGTTCGAGCCCTTTACCCTGGTCGAAGCCAGGGCGGCGATCTCGGTGATCGGACTGGGCTATGTGGGGGCGGTTTCCACCGGCTGCCTCGCCTCGCTCGGGCACCGGGTGATCGGCGTCGACGTGGACCCGGTCAAGATCGCGCAGATCGCCGCCGGCCAGGCGCCGCTGCACGAGGCGGGGCTCGACGCGCTGCTGTCGCAAGGGGTGGCCGACGGGCTGGTCAGCGCCACCGACGACATCGTGGCCGCGGTGCGCGATACCGACGTGACCTTCGTGTCGGTCGGCACCCCCACCGCGCCCGACGGCGGCTGCGACATGCGCCACATCCTGGCCGCGGCCCGCGGCATCGGCCAGGCCCTGGCCGGCAAGGACAGCTACCACGTCGTGGTGATGCGCTGCTCGATCCCGCCGGGCACCACGCTGGGCGTCATGGTGCCGGAAATCGAGGCCGCCAGCGGCAAGACCGCCGGCCAGGACTTCGGCATCTGCTTCAACCCCGAATTCCTGCGCGAAGGCGTGGCCATCGCCGATTTCCACGCGCCGCCGAAAACCGTGATCGGCGCCTCGGACCCGCGCGCCGCCGCCACGCTGGCGCGGATCTACGACCGGGTCGATCCCAACATCCTGCTCACCTCGATCGAGGTGGCCGAGATGGTGAAATACGTCGACAACGTCTGGCACGCCACCAAGGTCACCTTCGCCAACGAGATCGGCCGCCTCTGCAAGCCCCTGGGCGTGGACAGCCACGAGGTGATGAACATCTTCGTGCAGGACACCAAGCTCAACCTGTCGCCCTATTACCTCAAGCCCGGCTTCGCCTATGGCGGCTCCTGCCTGCCCAAGGAGGTGCGCGCCGTCACCCACCTTGCGGCCGACCTCGGCGTGTCGCTGCCGCTGATCGAATCGCTTGGGCCCTCGAACCGCACCCAGATCGACGCCGCGCTGGAGATGGTGCGCGCCACCGGCGCCCGCCGCGTGGCCGTGCTGGGGCTGGCCTTCAAGCCCGGCACCGACGACCTGCGCGAAAGCCCGATCCTCGATGTCATCGCCGCGCTGACCGAAGCCGGGGTCGAGGTGGTGGCCCACGACCCGGCCGTCACCGCGCAAACCCGCATCGAATCGCAGCTGGCCTATGTCCAGCACGCTGCCCCCGGCCTGCGCCGCCTGGCGCCGCAACTGGCCGGGATGCTGGCGCCCGATGCCGAAACCGCGGTGCAAGGCGCCGATGCGGTGATCGTCACCCACGCCAACGAGCTTTACCGCCGCGTTGTCGCCCCGCTGGTGCAGCCCGTGATCGACGTGGTGCGCCTGTTCAAGTCCCGCGCCGACCAGCCCCCCGCCTTGTGCGGCATCGGCTGGTAACCCCGCCCTGCAATGCCGCCCCTGACACAGGTAAACCACATGAGTTCGATCATCCACGGCACCGTTCGCCCCGACCTGATCTTCGGCACCGATGCCGACGACGTGATCTATGGCGGGGCCGGCCCGCGCGGCGACGGCAGCGCGGGCGTCAGCCTTTCGCTTGCCAGCGGCACCAAGTCGCTGACCAGCGCGATCGGCGCCTATACCATCGGCTCCGACGGCCGCATCAGCGGCGTGCGCATCCTGCTGTCGGAATCCGCCCCGAACGGCGGCCAGGGCACCGCCTCGGCCGACCTCACCGTGCCCGAAGGCGCGCGCCTGGGCTTTTTCGTGTTGCCGCAGGCGATGGCGTTCAAGACCGCGGCCTTGCTGAACGACCCCGGCGTCACGCTGCAATTCCGCACCGCCAGCGGCCAGGTCGCCACCGCCACCTCCACCGGGCCGCTCACGCTCTGGGCCATTGCCGCCGACGGCAGCGCCACCGCGATCAAGACCGCGGGCGGCCTGCCTTCGGTGCACGCCGCCGCCGACCCCGCGGCAGGGGCCGCGCTGAACGGCGCCGGCCGCTTTGGCGCGCTGGGCACCGTCAATGCCGATGGCTCGATCACGCTGGGCTTCAACGAAGGCCGCGGGCGCGCCAACGACTTCGGCCAGATCACGGTGACCATCCGCACCAGCGGCCTGGTGGACATTGCCGAACCCCGGCTGGCCGCCACCTTGCGCGCGCTGGCCCCGCTCGACCATGACACCATCTCGGGCGGCGCCGGCCACGACCTGATCTTCGGCGGCAGCGGCGACGACCTGCTGATCGGCGGCGACGGCAACGACACGCTGTCGGGCGACGACGGCAACGACGCCTTGCGCGGCGATGCCGGCAACGACAGCCTCGATGGCGGTGCGGGCGACGACACGCTGTTCGGCGGCGCCGGCCAGGACCGGCTGATGGGCCGCAGCGGCAACGACCAGCTGGTCGGCGGTGTCGGCAACGACACGCTCGACGGCGGCGAAGGCGACGACATGCTGTTCGGCGGCGAAGGGGCCGACCAGCTCTGGGGCGACAAGGGCAACGATCAGCTGGTCGGCGGCGATGGCAACGACATGCTCGACGGCGGCACGGGCGACGACCAGCTGTTCGGCGGGCTCGGGGCCGATACGCTGTATGGCGGGCAGGGCGCCGATACTCTGGTGGGCGATGTGGGGGCCGACAGCCTGTTCGGCGGGTCCGAGGCCGATGCCCTGTTCGGCGGCGATGGCGACGACCTGCTGGATGGCGGTTCCGGTGCCGACTGGCTGGAAGGCGGCACCGGCAAGGATACGCTGCGCGGCGGCGATGGCGACGACCGCATCTTCGGCCAGACCGGCGACGACCTCGCCTATGGCGGCACCGGCAACGACTGGATCGAAGGCGGCGACGGCATCGACGTGCTCCATGGCGACAGCGGCAACGACACGCTGCTGGGCCAGGCCGGGAACGACACGCTTTACGGCGGCGAAGGCGACGATGCGGTCAGCGGCGGCGGCGGCTTCGATTTCCTCTACGGCGGGCGCGGCAACGACCTCTTGATGGGCGACGAAGGCAACGACTGGCTCGACGGCAGCCACGGCGACGACCAGCTGCAAGGCGGCACCGGCTCGGACACGCTGATCGGCGGCGAAGGCAGCGATGTGCTGTTCGGCGGGCAGGGGGCCGATACCTTTGTCTGGCGCACGCAGGACATCGGCGCCTGGACCGACCGCATCGCCGATTTCGAGGCGCGCCACGACCGGATCGACCTGACCAACCTGCGCCTGCTCGACAAGGGCTGGACGGCGGCAAGCTTCCTTTCCGGCGCGATGACCCAGCAGGGCGACGCGGTGCAGATCGCCATCGGCGCGCTGACGATCGGCGTGGAATCCGACCTCGGCCCGCTGTCGGTGGTCGATGTCTGGGGCGCGATCCAGTTCGCCTGACGGCCGCCGCCCTTGCCGCGCCCCTCCTAGAACGGGCGCGGCAGCACCCCGGCATAGATGCCCAGAAAGGTCACGAAGGCCCCGACCGAGGTGACCAGCTGGAACAGCGCGATGCGTTCGCGCCAGGCGTCGGCGCGGCTCTTGCGCCCCCCCGCCGTCTGGCCGCCGCGGTTGAACCACTTCTGCTTGGCCAGGTGGAACAGCATGTAGATCTTCACGCCCGCGTTGATGATCTGGTTGAAATACAGGATGAACGGCCAGGCCAGATCGGGTTCGCGGGCATAGCGCCACAGCCAGGCCGACAGGAACAGCCGCGAGGTCACCACCCACAGCACGACATTGGTGATGTAAAGCGGGTCCAGCAACGTGGCATAGATCGCCAGGATGGGGCTGACCATCATCGTCCACATGGCGATGCGCTGGTCCACCACGCACCACCAGATGAAGGGCGGCACCACCGCCGGCCCCAGCGCGATGGCGCGGCTGCCGTTCCTCAGCATGTTGCCCGACCAGCGGCGAAAGTTTTCCACCATCCGCTGCAGGCCCGACCCCTTGATGATCTCGATGGTATAGACGCAGGCGTCGGGCACATAGGTCATCCTGGCCTGCTTGCTCAGCAGGTGATACCAGGTGCTCTTGTCGTCGCCCGACAGAAAGCGGAACCGCCCCCACAGCCAGTGGTCCAGGTGGTCGGCCTCGATGGTGCGGATGAACGTCGGGTCGATGATGTGGCGGGCGCGAAACACCGAAAAGCGCCCCGTCAGCGTCAGCACCCGGTTGCTGACTGCGTGGCTTTCCATCGCCAGCCGGCGTTGGGCGAACCGCATGGTCAGCCACTTGTCGATCCAGGCGGGGCCGAAACACATCACCTCCTCGTCGGTGGTCAGCGCCTGCAACTCGGGGTCGGCGCCGAACATCGACAGGGTCTTTTCCAGCACGTCGGGGCCATAGACCGCGTCGCCGTCCATGAAGATCACCAGGTCGTCCGGCTCCACCCCGTGCCGGCTGATGCCGCGCAGGATCAGCCCGATCGCCATGCGCTTGCCCGGCTGGTTCTGGCGCACGAAGATCACCTCGGCCAGGTCGTCGGCAATGTCGGCGCCGTGGGTTTGCACCACCTCGCGGATGTTCAGCTCGTCCTCGGCGCTGCCGGTGCCGATCCAGATGCTGGTGGGCACCCGTTCGCGCCGGATCTGGCTCAGCATCGACACCAGCACCAGCCGGGTGATGGCGCGTTCCTCCTTGTAGGTGGTCATCTGCACATGCAGCCGGCGCGGGCGCCAGCCGCTGGCCCAGACCTTTGCCGCCAGCTCGCGCCTGGGCGGCCAGTGCACCCGCCGCCAGGCGTCCGAGCGCAAGGCATGGTTGAACCACCAGCCGAACCGCCAGATCCCCAGCACCCCCAGCGCCACGGTGATGTGCAGCGTTTCGGGGTGGACAAAGCGGTTGGGCAGCAGCACCGCGATGCCCCACAGCAGCGCCACCAGCAGCCCCAGCCGGATCAGGAAGCCCGGCGGATACTTGGCCATGCCCACCGGCGCCGGCGCGATCTGGCGGCGCAGGCGGCGGGCGATTTCCTTTTCCAGCGCGTAGTCGCCTTCGGGCACATGGCCTTGCTGGCCTGCGCTCATGGCCACAGGCCCTGCATCCAGCGGGTGATGTATTGCGGCCTCAGCACCACCCGCACCGGCATCCCTTCGACGAACAGCCGCCGGCTGTCTTCCACGCCCAGCCCCGGCACCACGATCGAGGCGACCAGCAGCTGATCCGCCCCGCGCCCGTCCACCGTCAGCCGCCGCACCTCGCCCGGCAGCATCACGGCGTGCGAGTCCGCCATGTAGGTCACTTCGGCGCGCATCCCCGTCCAGACCTTCAGCACGTCGCTGGCGGGCAGATGCGCCACGATGCTGCGCGGGGCGTCGGGCTCGAACAGCGACAGCGCCTCGCCGGCGCGCACGAGGTCGAAGGGGCGGACGTAATGGTCCACCACCGTGCCCGCCGAAGGCGCGGTCAGCGCGGTCGCCTCGGCCCGCTCGCGCAGCGAAACCACGCGCGCCTCCAGCCGGGCGGCCTCGCGCCGGGTCTGCTCGACCTCGGCTTCCAGCTTCTGGCGCAGGTCGTGGAAATCGCCGGGGTTGACCGATACCCCCTGGTCGAACCGTTCGACCCCGCCGCGGAACGCCGCCCGCGCGGCGTCGCGCCCGGCCATATGCGCGGCCAGCCGTGCCTCGGCCTCGGCGGCGGCCTGCCGGGCATCGGCCGCCGCGGTCTCGGCCTGCGCCAGCAGGCGCAGTGCCTCCTGGTCGTCCAGCCGCACCACGATATCGCCTTCGGCGACCTGCGCCCCCGCCGGCACCGCCAGTTCGCGCACATAGCCCGCCACCGGCGCGATGATCTGGCTGGTGGCGGTGGCCACATGCGCCGACAGCACCTCGACCTTGCTGATGCGGTTCCAGGCCACGGTGCCCAGGAACCCGACCACCAGCGCGAACAGCGCCCCGTAATAGGCCAGGTTCATCAGCACCCGCGACCGGCGCGGCACGGTGCGCGCCTCGCCGGCCTTGCGCTCGGCCTCGGTCTCGCCCATCGGCACCAGGTCCACCGGCGTATCCAGCGCCACGATCATGTCGGCCGCCGTGGTCATCCGCCCCGACAACAGGTTGCGGTAGAACAGCGCCAGCGTTTCGCGCTGGCGCCCGGTCAGGTTGCGGAACAGGTATTCGTTCGGCTCGGTCCCGGGTTCCAGTTCCACCGGGAAATACACCCCGACCCCCTGGAACGGCACCGACAGCATCAGCCCGTCGAGGTTGCGCCCGGCCAGTTCGGCGGTATAGACGCCCTTCAGCGACCAGTCGTCGATCCGCACCGCCTGCCCGTCGGGAAAGCCCAGGTGCAGCGGCGCCCGCAAGCGGAACATGGTCTCGGCACTGGGGGGTTCGTGGCGGACTTCCACGCGCGGCGCACTCCGGTCTGGTGGCGCAACACTAGTGCAGCTTTTGCCGCTTTGCCAGCACTCGCAAGGGCCAGGGCCGCACGCAGCCGCAAGATTTGCACGTTTGTGCCGACCGGCCCACAAGGTGTGGGACAGGCCCCCGGGCTTGGCAAGCCGCCGCCGGCCATGCTATGCCGCGCGCATGACCGACTGTGCGATCACCCGCCTCTGCTGCATGACCGGCTGACAATCGTCAGGCGGGCCGGTCCCAGCTGTTCCCACGGAAAAGCGAAACTGGTAATCCCGCCCCGGCGAAGCCGCCAAGGGAAGGACTGGCCATGACCCCGATCCGCCTGCGCAACACCCTGACCCGCAAGGTGCAGGACTTCGTGCCGATCGATCCGGCGAACGTGCGGATGTATGTCTGCGGCCCCACCGTCTATGATCGCGCGCATCTGGGCAACGCGCGCCCCGTAGTGGTGTTCGATGTGCTCTACCGCCTGTTGCGGCATGTCTATGGCGCGGATCATGTGACTTACGTGCGCAACTTCACCGACGTGGACGACAAGATCAACGCCGAGGCGCTGCGCCGCAAGGCCGCCGGGCGCAGCGAACCGCTGGAGGCCCTGATCCGCGAGCGGACCGAGGAAACCATTGCCTGGTATCACGCCGACATGGACGCGCTGGGCGCCTTGCGCCCCGACCACGAGCCGCGGGCCACCGACTACATCCCCCAGATGATCGCCATGATCGAAGGGTTGATCGCCCGCGGCCACGCCTATGCCGCCGAAGGCCACGTGCTGTTCCGCGTGCGCAGCTTTGCCGCCTATGGCGCGTTGTCGGGGCGGTCGGTCGATGACATGATCGCCGGCGCCAGGGTCGAGGTCGCCCCCTTCAAGGAAGACCCGATGGACTTCGTGCTGTGGAAGCCCTCGGACGACGCGTTGCCGGGCTGGCCCTCGCCCTGGGGCCGCGGGCGCCCCGGCTGGCATATCGAATGCTCGGCCATGTCGGACGCGCTGCTGGGTGCCACCTTCGACATCCACGCCGGGGGGCTCGACCTGCAATTTCCGCATCACGAAAACGAAATCGCCCAAAGCTGCTGCGCCCACGGCGCGCCCGACCCCGCCACGGGCTTTGCGCACACCTGGCTGCACAACGAGATGCTGCTGGTCGAAGGGCGGAAGATGTCCAAGTCACTGGGCAACTTCTTTACCGTGCGCGATCTGCTGAATCAGGGCGTGCCCGGCGAGGTCATCCGCTACGTGTTCCTGATGACGCATTACGGCAAGCCGATGGACTGGACGGCCGAGAAGGCGCGCGAGGCCGAAGGCGTGCTGCGCCGGTGGCGTGGACTTGTCGCGGGCATCGAACCCGCGCCAAGCCCCGCGCCCGCCGTTCTGGCCGCGCTGGCCGACGACCTGAACACCGCGGGCGCGCTGGCGGCGTTGCATGGGCTGGCAGCCGCCGGCGATGCGGCGGGGCTGCGCGCCTCGGCAGCATTCCTGGGCTTGCTGGAAGGCGCCGAGGCGCCGCCGGCCGACCTGTCGGGCCTCGCGGCGCGGCTGGCCGCGCTGCGCACGGCGGCGCTGGCCAGCAAGGACTTTGCCGCCGTCGATGCGCTGAAAACCGCCCTGCTGGCGGCAGGGGTCGAGGTGCGGATGTCGAAATCCGGGGTCGAGCTGGTGCCCGGCCCGGGGTTCGACCCGGCGCGGCTGGAGGGGCTGGCATGACCTGTCCCCCCTCCGACCCCGCCCCGGGCTCGACCCGGGGCCCCCGCCCCCACCCCGAGGCCCCGGATCAAGTCCGGGGCGGGGTCGCCCTTTGCCGGGCGTTGTGCCGGGGTTCCGGGGTGCGGCTTCGGGCCCCGGGCCTTGCTTCCGCCGTCGTGCGGGGCGGCCGGCAAGGGGGGCTGTCTGCCCCCCTCCTGGCCTGCGGCCAGTTCACCCCCCGAGGATATTTCGGTCAAGGTGAAGGGGGCGATGTGTTGACAAAAGGTAAAAGAGGCCGCGCATGTCCTTGATCTTGCAGGAGTCGGTGCCTTGTCCCTCCGAGGGACAGAAAGAGCGGCTGTATCTGTACGACACCACGCTGCGCGACGGGCAGCAGACGCAAGGCGTGCAGTTCTCGGTGTCCGAAAAGGTGCAGATCGCACAGGCGCTGGATGCGCTGGGGGTCGATCACATCGAAGGCGGCTGGCCGGGGGCGAACCCGACCGACAGCGATTTCTTTGCCGCCCGGCCCCGGACGCGGGCGACCTTTACCGCCTTCGGCATGACCAAGCGGGCGGGGCGGTCGGCCGCGAATGACGACGTGCTGGCGGCGGTGATGAACGCGGGCACCCCGGCGGTCTGTCTGGTGGGCAAGGCGCATGATTTCCACGTGACCACCGCGCTGGGGATCGGGCTGGAGGAGAACCTCGGCTGCATCCGCGAGTCGGTCGCCCACCTGGTCGCGCAAGGGCGCGAGGCGCTGTTCGACGCGGAGCATTTCTTCGACGGGTTCAAGGCCAACCCCGCTTATGCGCTGGAGTGCCTGCGGGCGGCACATGAGGCGGGGGCGCGCTGGATCGTGCTGTGCGACACCAACGGCGGCACCCTGCCCGAGGAGATCGGGCGGATCGTGCGCGCGGTGATCGCGGCGGGCATTTCCGGCGACCGGCTGGGCATCCATTGCCACGACGATACCGGGAATGCGGTGGCGGGGTCTCTGGCGGCGGTGGATGCCGGGGTGCGGCAGGTGCAGGGCACGCTGAATGGCTTGGGCGAGCGGTGCGGGAACGCCAACCTGACCACGCTGATCCCGACGCTGCTGTTGAAGGAGCCCTATGCCAGCCGCTTCGAAACCGGGGTGAGCCGCGCGGCGCTGGCGGGCCTTGTGCGCACCAGCCGGATGCTGGACGACATCCTGAACCGGGTGCCCAACCGGGCGGCGCCTTATGTGGGGGCCAGCGCCTTTGCCCACAAGGCGGGGCTGCACGCCAGCGCGATCCTGAAGGATCCCGCAACCTACGAGCATATCGACCCCGCGCTGGTCGGCAACACCCGCGTCATTCCCATGAGCAACCAGGCCGGGCAGTCTAACCTGCGCGCGCGGCTGGCTGCGGCCGGGATCGAGGTGCCGGCCGGCGACCCGCGGCTGGCGCGCATTCTGGAGGTGGTGAAGGAGCGCGAGGACCAGGGCTTTGCCTATGACGGCGCGCAGGCCAGCTTCGAGTTGCTGGCGCGGGCCGAGCTGGGGCTGTTGCCGCAGTTCTTCGAGGTGAAGCGGTATCGGGTGACGGTCGAGCGGCGCAAGAACCGCTATGACCGGATGGTCTCGGTTTCCGAGGCGGTGGTCGTGGTCAAGATCGGCGACCGCAAGGTGCTGTCGGTGTCCGAGTCGATGGACGAGACCGGCACCGACCGCGGCCCGGTGAACGCGCTGGCCAAGGCGCTGGCCAAGGACCTTGGCCCGTATCAGGCCAGCATCGCCGACATGAAGCTGGTCGATTTCAAGGTGCGCATCACCCAAGGCGGCACCGAGGCGGTCACCCGCGTCATCATCGACAGCGAAGACGGGCAGGGCCGGCGCTGGTCCACCGTGGGGGTCAGCGCGAACATCGTGGACGCGAGCTTCAGCGCGCTGCTGGACGCGATTACCTGGAAGCTGATCCGCGACGGCGGCGCGGCATGAGCGCGATCCTGCGCCTGTTCGACGGGCTGACGCTGTGTGCGCCGTCCGATCCGGCGGCGCTGGGGCGGGTGCTGGCCGGGTTGCGCCCCGATGCGGCGGTGCTGGATGCCGGTTGCGGGCGGGGGGCCGACCTGCCGGTGCTGCTGGCGGCGGTGCCGCTGGGCCGGGTGGTGGCGGTCGACCTGGCGGAACCCTTTGTCGCGCATGTCCGCGCCGCCTTTCCGACCGTGCAGGCCGAGCTGGCCGACATGCGCGCGCCGCCCGGCGGGCCATTCGAGCTGATCTGGTCGGGCGGCGCGGTCTGTGGGCCGGGGCTCGGCGCTTGCCTCGCGGCCTGGCGCGGCGTGCTGGCGCCGGGCGGGCGGGTGGCCTTTACCGAACTGTGCTGGCGCAGCCCGGCGCCATCGGCCGCGGCGCGGGCCTTCTGGGCGGAGGAATACCCCGGCATGGGCGATGCCGCGGCGCTGGAGGCCGCGATTGCCGGTGCCGGCTGGCGGCAGCTGCAGGCCGAATGGTTGCCGGCCAGCGCCTGGGCGGCCTATTACGGCCCGGTGGAGGCCCGCATGGCCGCGCTGGAGGCCGACGCCGACCCGGCCTTGCAGGCGGTCATCGCCGCGTTTCGGGCGGAAATCGCGCTTTGGCGCGCACATGGCGGCGATTACGGCTATCGCCTGAGCGGGGTGGCGCCGGCATGAGCCTGACCCATTGCGTCCAGATGGTTGCGCAAGGCGACCCCGACCGCCACGCGGTTGCCCGGGCGGCCAGCGACGCGGCGCAGGCGCGGCTTTACCCGCTCTATGCGCTCAACCTGGAAATCGCCCGCGCGGCCTGGGCCAGCACCGAACCGCTGGTCTGCGAAATGCGCCTGCAATGGTGGGCCGATGCGCTGGAGGCGCTGGGCCAGGGCGGCACCGTGCCGCCGCACCCGGTGCTGGAGGCCTGCGGTTTCCTGCGCGGCGATGCGGCGGCGGCCGAGGGGCTGGCCGGGCTGATCGAGGCGCGGCGGCGGGATGTCTGGGCCGAGCCCTTTGCCGATGCCGATGCGCTGTGGGCGCACCTTGGCGCCACAGGGGGCGCGCTGATGTGGCTGGCCGCCCGGGCCCTGGGCGCCGATCCGCAGGCCGAGCCGGTGGTGCGCGGTTTCGGCACCGGGGCCGCGCTGGCGGCCTGGTTGCAGGCGGTGCCGGCGCTGATGGCGCAAGGACGCCAGCCCTTGCCCGACCCCGGCCCGGGCGCGGTTTCCGACCTGGCGCTGGAAGGCATCGGGCGCATCGCCTTTGCCCGTGCCCGCCGCCGGCTGGTGCCGCGTGCCGCGCTTGCGGCCCTTCTGACCGGGGCCTGGGCCGGGGCCGTGCTGGGCCTTGCGGTGCGCGAACCCGAACGGGTGGCGGCCGGGCGGCTTGCCCCCAGCGAATTTGCCCGCCGGGGGGCGCTGGCATGGCGCGGCCTGACCGGATTGTGGTAGCCTGACCCCGGAGACCGGCGCCGCAGCCCGCCCGCCCGACGCCGTTTTCCGTCAGGCGTTCGCCCGCCGAAAAGCGCAGGTTGAAATCCGGCCTTGCCCGCGCCACATATGGCTTCTTGACAGGGGAAGGCCGGGTGCTGCCGGATCGCTCGGGGCCGGTGCCTTCCTGCCAGCGAAGGAAACATGATGAACGAACCGCTTTCCCCCAGCTACCCGGTGCTGCCGCTGCGCGACATCGTGGTTTTCCCGCACATGATCGTGCCGCTGTTCGTCGGGCGCGAGAAATCGGTGCGTGCGCTGGAAGAGGTCATGTCCGAGGACCGGCAGATCCTGCTGTCGTCCCAGATCGACCCCACCCAGGACGACCCCAAGGTCGATGGCATCTACAAGGTGGGTGTCCTCGCCAATGTGCTGCAGCTGCTCAAGCTGCCCGACGGCACCGTCAAGGTGCTGGTCGAAGGGCGCGCGCGCGTGCGCATCACCCGCTTCCTGCCCAACGACAGCTTCTTCGAGGCCGAATGCGCCCGCCTGACCGAGCTGCCGGGCGATGCCCCCACGGTCGAGGCGCTGGTGCGCACCGTGGCCGAGGAGTTCGAGCGCTACGCCAAGATCAAGAAGAACATCCCCGAGGAGGCGCTGGCCGCCGTGGCCGAAACGCGCGATCCGCCGCGGCTGGCCGACCTTGTGGCGGGCCACCTCGGCATCACCGTGGCGCAAAAGCAGAAGCTGCTGGAAACCCTGGACGTGGGCGAGCGGCTGGAGCAGGTCTATGGCCACATGCAGGGCGAAATGTCCGTGCTGCAGGTGGAAAAGAAGATCAAGTCGCGCGTGAAAAGCCAGATGGAGCGCACGCAGCGCGAATACTACCTGAACGAGCAGATGAAGGCCATCCAGAAGGAGCTGGGCGACGGCGAGGATGGCCAGAACGAGATTCAGGAGCTGGAAGAGCGCGCCAAGAACACGAAGCTGTCCAGGGAAGCCCGCGACAAGGTCGAGGCCGAAATCAAGAAGCTGCGCACCATGAGCCCGATGAGCGCCGAGGCGACGGTGGTGCGCAACTACCTCGACTGGATCCTGGGCGTGCCCTGGGGCGTGAAGTCCAAGGTCAAGAAGGATCTGGCCAAGGCCGAGGCGGTGCTGGATGCCGACCACTACGGTCTGGAAAAGGTCAAGGAACGCATCGTCGAATACCTGGCGGTGCAGAACCGTTCGTCCAAGCTGAAGGGCCCGATCCTGTGCCTCGTCGGTCCGCCCGGCGTGGGCAAGACCTCGCTCGGCAAGTCGGTCGCCAAGGCGACGGGGCGCGAGTTCATCCGCATCTCCCTGGGCGGGGTGCGCGACGAATCGGAAATCCGCGGCCACCGGCGCACCTACATCGGGTCGATGCCGGGCAAGATCATCCAGGCGATGAAAAAGGCCAAGACGACCAACCCGCTGATCCTGCTGGACGAAATCGACAAGATGGGTCACGACTTCCGCGGCGATCCGGCCAGCGCGCTGCTCGAGGTGCTGGACCCCGAACAGAACGGCAGCTTCGTCGATCACTATCTGGAGGTCGAATACGACCTGTCGAACGTGATGTTCATCACCACGGCGAACAGCTACAACATGCCGGGTCCGTTGCTGGACCGGATGGAGATCATCCCTCTGGCCGGCTATACCGAGGATGAAAAGCGCGAAATCGCCCGCCAGCACCTGATCCCCAAGCAGACGGCGGCGCATGGGCTGAAGAAGGGCGAGTTCACCATCACCGACGCGGCGCTGACGGATGTGATCCGCTATTACACCCGCGAAGCCGGCGTGCGGAACCTGGAACGCGAAATCGCCAAGCTGGCGCGCAAGGCGGTGACCGAAATCGTCAAGGCCAAGGGCAAGACGGTGGAGGTGACGCCCGAGCGGCTGGAATCCATGCTGGGCGTGCGGCGCCATCGCTATGGCCTGGCCGAGAAGGAGGATCAGGTGGGCGTCGTCACCGGCCTTGCCTGGACATCCGTGGGCGGCGATCTGTTGCAGATCGAGGCGTTGAAGCTGCCGGGCAAGGGCCGGATGAAGACCACCGGCAAGCTGGGCGACGTGATGAAGGAATCGATCGACGCGGCCTCCAGCTACGTGCGCTCGATCGCGCCGCAGATCGGGGTCAAGCCGCCGCGCTTCGACACGCTGGATATCCACGTCCACGTGCCCGATGGCGCCACGCCCAAGGACGGCCCTTCGGCCGGGCTGGCGATGGTGACCGCCATCGTCTCGGTGCTGACCGGCATTCCGGTGCGCAAGGACATTGCCATGACCGGCGAGGTGTCGTTGCGCGGCAACGCCATGGCCATCGGGGGTCTCAAGGAAAAGCTGCTGGCGGCCTTGCGGGGCGGCATCACCACGGTGCTGATCCCGGAAGAAAACGCCAAGGATCTGCCGGACATCCCCGATAACGTCAAACAGGGGTTGACCATCGTGCCGGTCACCCACGTGCGCGAGGTTCTGGCCCGCGCGCTGGTGCGCCAGCCCGAGCCGGTGGAATGGGACGAGGCCGCCGAGGAAGCCGCCGCACAGGCCCGCAAGGCCGAAGCCTCGGCCCGCGAAGGCCTGACCGCGCACTGAAACCAGAGGGGGGGCATCCGGCAAGGGTGCCCCCTTTCGGCTTCCGGCCGCCGGTGCCCTTGAATGGGGCTTGTTGCAGCGCGGCAAGGCGATATGCTGCGCGCAATTCCAATCGAAAGGCTTTGCCATGACCGAAGAAACCGAATCCACGACGACTGCCGCAGCACCCGCCAAGGCCGGGGCAGGCAAGGGCCGCGCCAAGGGCGCCGGCGCAAAGGCCGCGGGGGCCCGCAAGGGCGCTGCCCGGGCCGCGGGTGCCAAGGCCGGCAAGGCCGGCGGCGCGCGGCCGGCGGGTGCCGGTGCCAAGGGCAAGGCCGCCAAGGCCGCCCCGGCGCCGATCACCGGCCCGGTCGAAGGCGGCACGCTGAATACCAGGGAACTGCTGGCCCGTGTGGTGGCCCGCTCGGGCGCCGGTCGCGTGGCGGCCAAGCCGGTGGTCGATGCCGTGCTGGTCGAGCTGGCCGAATCGCTGGCCCGCGGCGAAAGCTTCGTGCTGCCGCCGCTGGGCCGCGGCAAGATCCGCCCGGCCAAGGAAGGCGCCAAGGAAGGCGTGATGACGCTGCGCATCAACAAGGGCGGTCGCGCGAAAAAAGACGACGCGCCCCCTCTTGCGCCTGCGGAGGAGTGAGGGTAAACCCCCCGCCATCGGGCGATTAGCTCAGCGGTAGAGCGCTTCGTTCACATCGAAGATGTCAGCGGTTCAAATCCGTTATCGCCCACCATCCATTCCTTCCGGCTTGCCCGGAACCGGGGCCTCCGCCATGCGGGGGCCCTTCGGTTTTGCGGCGCCCGGCCATGCGGGCCCCGGCGCGGCGGCGCCGGTCCGGCGCAAGGCCGAAGGCGGCAGGCCGAAGCGGCGGTGAAAGGCGCGGCTCAGCGCGGCCTGGGCGCCGAAGCCGGTGCGCAAGGCCACCTCCTGCAACGGGTGGCGGGTATCGACGATCATGCGCCGCGCGGCCTGAAGCCGCAGCTCGCGGCCCCATTCCGCCGGGCCGTGCCCCAGTTCGGCGCGGAACAAACCTTCCAGCCGGCGCACCGAAAGGCCGACGGCCCGGGCGGTGGCGGCCACCGGCTCGGGCGCGTCGATCCGGGCCTCCATGCGCGCCAGGGCCGCGGCCAGCCGGCCATCGCGCGCCAGCGCGCTTTCGCGCGCCGGGCCGGTGACCTGCGGGTCCGAACCGGGGCGCGCCGTGGTCAGGAAAGATTGCTGCACCTGCATCGCCAACCCGGGCCCGCAGCGCGCCCGGATCAGGTGCAGCATGAAATCGGCCGCCGGCGCCGCGCCGCCCACCGTGACCCGGTTGCCCGAAATGACAAAGCGTTCGCCCGCCACCTCGATGCCCGGATGGGCGGCGGCGAAATCCTCCAGATCCTCCCAGTGGACGGTGGCGCGGTGCCCATCCAGCAACCCGGCGCGCGCCAGCAGCCAGGGCCCGGCATCGACCCCCACGACGGCGCGGAACCGCCCGGCCATCCGCCCGATCGCCGCGATCAGGCCGCGCGTCATCACCTCGGTCCGCCGGTAGCCCGCCACCACCACCAGCACGTCGGCGCCTTCGGCATCGGCCACCCCGCCATCCGAGGGCAGGCTCAGCCCGCAGGTCAGCGGCACCGCCGCCCCGTCGGGCGACACCACCCGCCAGCGAAACGCCGCCCGGCCCAGCTGGCGGTTGGCGTTGCGCATCGGGTCCAGCACCGAGGCCACCTCCAGGATCGAGGCATGCGGCAGCACCAGCACCGCCAGTGTCAGCGGATCGGGCGAGGGGGCAAAGATGTCTGCGCTTGCGGCCATGAAAATTGCGTATCCGGCCAAATCGGCGCGCGCAACCCTGCTAGCATGGCGGCATCGAGGGAGGAGTCCATGCCGCTGACCATGAACCGCGAGGTTTTCATCACCTGTGCCGTGACCGGATCGGGCGGCACGCAGGACCGTTCGCCCCATGTGCCGCGCTCGCCCGCGCAGATCGCCGAAAGCGCCATCGCCGCCGCCAGGGCCGGCGCCGCCGTGGTGCATTGCCACGTGCGCGACCCCGAAACCGGCAAGCCCGCCCGCGACCCCGCGCTGTACCGCGAAGTCACCGAACGCATCCGCGACAGCGCCACCGACGTGGTGCTGAACCTGACCGCCGGCATGGGCGGCGACCTGATGTTCGACGGCACCGAGGCGATGAACCGGATGAGCCAGAAATCCGACATGGCCGGCGCCACCGAGCGCGTGGCCCATGTGGTGGAATGCCGGCCGGAGATCTGCACGCTCGATTGCGGCACGATGAACTTTGCCGAGGCCGATTACGTCATGGTCAACACGCCGGGAATGCTGCGCGACATGGCCCGCCGCATGGTCGAGGCCGGAACGCGGATCGAGATCGAAGCCTTCGACACCGGCCATCTGTGGTTTGCCAGACAACTGGCGGACGAAGGCATCATCCCCGATCCGGTGCTGGTGCAGCTGTGCATGGGCGTGCCCTGGGGCGCACCGGACGACCTGAACACCTTTCTGGCGATGGTGAACAACGTGCCGGCGCACTGGCACTGGTCGGCCTTCAGCCTCGGGCGCCACCAGATGCCTTACGTGGCAGCGGCGGTGCTGGCGGGGGGCAACGTGCGCGTGGGGCTGGAGGATAACCTCTGGCTCGACAAGGGCGTGCTGGCCACCAACGCGCAACTCGTGGAACGGGCGGTGACGATCATCGAGAATCTCGGTGCCCGGGTCATCACCCCGGCCGAGGTGCGCGCGCGGCTGAAGCTGGAAAAGCGCGCGCCGCTGGCCCGCTGAACGCGAAAAGGAGCAGGTTTCATGGCACGCAAGGCATCCATCATCGGCGGCGGCGTCATCGGCGGGGGCTGGGCGGCGCGGTTCCTGCTCAACGGCTGGGATGTCGCGGTCTTCGACCCCGACCCGGAGGCCCCGCGCAAGGTGGGCGAGGTGCTGGCCAACGCCCGCGCCGCGCTGCCCGCGCTGTCGGATGGCCCGATGCCGGCCGAAGGGCGCCTGAGCTTTGCCGCCACGATCACCGAGGCGGTCGAAGGCGCGGATTACGTGCAGGAAAGCGTTTCCGAACGGCTGGACCTCAAGCACCGCGTGCTTGCACAAATCCAGCAGGTGGCGCCGCAAACCCCGGTCGGAAGCTCGACTTCGGGCTTCAAGCCATCGGAATTGCAACAAGGGGCGGCAAACCCGGCCACGATCTTCGTGGCGCACCCCTTCAACCCGGTCTACCTGTTGCCGCTGGCCGAGGTGGTGCCCAGCCCCGCCAACGACCCCACCCTGATCGAGGCCGCCAAGCAGACCCTGCGCGAAATCGGGATGTTCCCGCTGCATATCCGCAAGGAGATCGACGCCCATATCGCCGACCGCTTTCTGGAAGCCGTGTGGCGCGAGGCGCTGTGGCTGGTCAAGGACGGCATCGCCACCACCGAGGAAATCGACGAGGCGATCCGCATGGGCTTCGGCCTGCGCTGGGGCCAGATGGGGCTGTTCGAAACCTACCGCATCGCAGGCGGCGAAGCGGGGATGAAGCATTTCATGGCCCAGTTCGGCCCTTGCCTGCAATGGCCCTGGACCCGGCTGACGGATGTGCCCGAGTTCAACGATGCGCTGGTGGACCTGATCGCCGGCCAGTCCGACGCCCAGTCCGGCCACCACAGCATCCGCGAGCTGGAACGCATCCGCGATTCCAACCTGATCGGCTTTCTGCGCGCGCTCAAGGACCGCAACTGGGGCGCGGGCCGCGTGCTGAACGAACACGACGCCCGCCGCCGCGCCGCCATGCCCGACCCCAGCCCCGACCATGCCGCACCGATGGAAATGGCGCGGATGCAGGTGCTGCCCGGCTGGATCGACTACAACGGCCACATGACCGAAAGCCGCTACCTGTTCGCCTGTTCCGAAACCACCGATGCCTTCCTGCGCCACATCGGGGCGGGGCTTGATTACGTGGCCGGCGGGCACAGCTACTATTCCGCCGAAACCCATATCCTGCACAAGGGCGAGGCGAAGCTGGGCGACCGGCTGACCGGATCGGTGCAGGTGCTGGCGGCAGATGAAAAGCGCCTGCACGTCTTCGTCACCATCGCGCGCGACGGTGTGGCGGTGGCCACGCTGGAACAGATGCTGCTGCACGTGGACATGAAGGCAGGCCGCGCCTGCCCGGCCGCACCCGCAGTGCTGGCCCGGCTGATGCCGATTGCGCAGGCGCATGCCGCGCTGCCCCGGCCCGAAGGGGCCGGCCGCCACGTCGGCCAGCGGAGGGCGTGATGCACTTCGGTCTGACCGACGAACAGCGCATGATCGCCGACACCACCCGCGCCTTCGTGGAGGCCGAGCTTTACCCCCACGAAGCGCTAGTCGAACGCACCGGCCACCTGCCGCTGGAGATCGTGCGCGATGTGCAGGCCAAGGCGATGGCTGCCGGCCTTTACGCCGCCAACATGCCCGAGGAGGTGGGGGGCGCGGGCCTCGATACCCTGTCCTGGCTGCTTTACGAGCGCGAGCTGGGCCGGGCCAACTATGCCTTGCACTGGACCTGCGTGGCCCGCCCCTCCAACATCCTGCTGGCGGGCACGCCCGATCAGCGCGAACGCTACCTGATGCCCTGCATCCGCGGCGAGACCTGGGATTGCCTCGCCATGACCGAACCCGGTGCGGGGTCCGACCTGCGGGGGATGAAGGCCTCGGCGCGCCCCGACGGGTCGGACTGGGTGCTGAACGGCACCAAGCATTTCATCAGCCACGCCGATATCGCCGGCTTCACCATCGCCTTCATGGCCACCGGCGAGGAGATGACCGCCAAGGGCCCCAAGAAACGCATCACCGCGTTTTTCGTGGACAAGGGCACCCCCGGCTTTACGGTGCGCGAAGGCTATCGCAACGTCAGCCACCGTGGATACTCCAACGCGGTGCTGGAGTTCGACGAATGCCGCGTGCCGGCCGAAAACGTGCTGGGCGAGGTGCACAAGGGCTTCGAGGTGGCCAACCAGTGGCTGGGCGCCACGCGCCTGCAGGTCGCCGCCACCTGCCTTGGCCGCGCCGACCGCGCGCTGCGCCTGGCCATCGCCTATGCCGCCGAACGCCAGCAGTTCGGCCAGACCATCGGCAAGTTCCAGGGCGTGTCGTTCAAGCTGGCCGACATGGCGCTGGAGTTGAAGGCCGCCGAGCTGCTGACCTGGGAGGCAGGATGGAAGTTCGACCGGGGCAGCGTGACCGATGCCGACATGGCGATGGCGAAACTGAAGGCGACCGAGGCGCTGGCGATGATCGCCGACGAGGCGATCCAGATCCACGGCGGCATGGGGCTGATGGACGAATTGCCGCTGGAACGCATCTGGCGCGATGCGCGGGTGGAACGGATCTGGGAAGGCACCTCGGAAATCCAGCGCCACATCATCAGCCGCGAGCTCTTGCGGGCGGTGGGGGGGTAGCGGGGGGCCAGCCCCCATTGCCATTGGTTCTCGAACCGATGGCGAACCCATGGCAATCCCCCGCGAGGGAGGGCCGTCTGCCCTCCCTCGACCCACCCGAGGATATTCGAGGACAGAAAATGCCCCGGCCGCACGCTTTTGCCTCCTCCGTCAACTCTGCCGTTAACTTTGCCTTAACCGCGCTGCGCCATTCTGGCGGCACGGTACAGGCGGGGACGCCGATGACCGTGACAGGAAATGGCACCTCGTCCCTCTTGCAGGGGCGGGGTGTTTCCATTTTCTGTCGAAAAATATCCTCGGGGGGAGCAGGCGCCTGCGCCTGCGCGGGGGGCAGACAGCCCCCCGTCGCCGCTTCGGCCCGGCGCCACGCAAGGGCACGGCGCCATGCGTGACCTGTCGCGCCTGCTGCGCCCGCGTTCCATTGCCGTTCTGGGCTCCGGCTGGGCGGTCAATGTCATCGAGCAATGCCGCAAGATGGGCTTCGACGGCCCGATCTGGCCGGTGCATCCGACGCGCGACGCCATTGCCGGGGTGCGTTGCTGCCCGAGCCTTGCCGACCTGCCCTTTGCCCCCGACGCCACCTTCATCGGGGTCAACCGCCATGCGACGCTGGATGTCGTGGCAAACCTGGCGGCGATGGGGGCCGGGGGGGCGATCTGCTTTGCCTCCGGCTGGACCGAGGCCGGGGCGCCCGAGTTGCAGGCGCGGCTGGTCGCGGCGGCGGGGGCGATGCCGATCCTGGGCCCCAACTGCTATGGGGTCATCAATTACCTCGATGGCGCGCTGCTGTGGCCCGACCAGCACGGCGGGCGGCGGGTGGCGCGGGGGGTGGCCTTGCTGTCGCAGTCCTCGAACATCGTCATCAACCTGACGATGCAGGCGCGCGGGCTGCCGGTGGCCTATGTCGCCTGTCTGGGCAATGCCGCGCAGGTGGGGCTGGCCGAGCTGGGCGCCGCGCTGCTGGCCGATGACCGGGTGACGGCGCTGGGGCTTTACGTCGAAGGCATCGCCGATGCCCCGGCCTTTGCCGCGCTGGCCGAAGCGGCGCGGGCGGCGGGCAAGGGGATCGTCGCGGTGAAGTCGGGCAAGACCGAGGCGTCGCGCAGTGCCGCGGCCTCGCACACCGCGTCGCTGGCGGGCGGGGGGGCGGCCTCCAGCGCCTTCCTGCGGCAGGCAGGGGTGGCCGAGGTGGCCACGCTTTCGGAATTGCTGGAGACGCTGAAGATCCTGCATGTCCACGGGCCGGGGCTTGGGCGTCGGCTCTGTTCGCTGTCCTGTTCGGGGGGCGAGGCGGGGCTGGTGGCCGACCTGGCCGCGCCTTTCGGCCTCGACTTCCCGCCGCCCTCCGAGGCGCAGCGCGCGCGGCTGGGGGCGGTGCTGGGGCCGCTGGTGACGATAGCCAACCCGCTCGACTACCACACCTTCATCTGGGGCGACGGGCCGAAGACCACCGCGGTCTTTACCGCCATGCTGGCAGGCTACGATGCGGGGGTCTTCCTCATCGACCCGCCGCGCCCGGACCGCTGCGATCCCGAAAGCTTCGAGCCGGCCTTGCAGGCGATAGAGGCGGCGGCAGCGGCCACGGGGAAGCCGGCCTTTCCGGTGGCCTCCTTGCCCGAGAACTTCGACGAGGCGCGGGCGATCGCCACGCTGGGGCGGGGCGTGGTGCCGCTGATGGGGCTGGAAACCGCGCTGGGGGCCATCCGGGCGGCGCAGACGCCGGGGGGGCTTGCCGGGTGGCGGCCCTGGGCGCCGGGGCCCGCGCGCCCGCTGCGGATGCTGGACGAGGCCGCGGCCAAGGCGCGGCTGGCGGCGGCGGGCGTGGCGGTGCCGCGCGGGGCCAGCGCGCCGGACCTTGCCGCACTGGCGCAGGCCGCGGCGGCCTTGACCCCGCCGCTTGCGCTGAAGGGTCTGGGGTTTGCGCACAAGTCCGAGGCCGGGGCGGTGCGGCTGGGGCTGGCCACGCTCGACGGGCAGGCCCCCATGCCGGGGGCGCAAGGCTATCTGGCCGAGGAGATGGTGACCGGCGTCGTGGCCGAGCTGTTGCTGGGCGTGCGGCGCGACCCGGTCTATGGCGCGACGCTGACCTTGGGCTTCGGCGGGGTCACGGCAGAGCTGCTGGCCGATACGGTGACGCTGGTCTGCCCGGTGACGGGGCCCGAGATCGAGGCCGCCTTGCACCGGTTGCGGCTTTGGCCGCTGCTCGATGGCTATCGCGGGCGGGCGCGGGCGGATGTGCCGGCGGTGGTGGCGGCCGCGCTGGCCGTGCAGGCGATGCTGGCTGCGGATGCCGGCCTGGAGGAAGTGGAGATCAACCCGCTGATGGCGCGCGATGAGGGTGCCGTGGCGGCCGATGCGGTGATCTGGCAGGAGGATGCGCCATGACCATGCCGATGCGGACCGAAGGCCCGGTCAGAACCCGCCGTGAAGGCGGCGTGCTGGAGGTGACGCTGGACCGGCCCAAGGCCAATGCCATCGACCTTGCCACCAGCCGGGCGATGGGGCTGGTGTTCCGCGACTTCCGCGACGACGAGACCTTGCGCGTGGCGATCCTGCGGGCGGCGGGCGACAAGTTCTTTTGCCCCGGATGGGATCTGAAGGCCGCCGCCGCCGGGGATGCGGTGGATGGCGATTACGGCGTGGGGGGCTTTGGCGGCTTGCAGGAGCTGCCGAACCTCAACAAGCCGGTGATCGCCGCGGTGAACGGCATCTGCTGCGGCGGCGGGCTGGAACTCGCGCTGTCCTGCGACCTGATCCTGGCCAGCCGCAACGCCACCTTTGCCTTGCCGGAAATCAGGTCGGGCACGGTGGCGGATGCGGCCTCCATCAAGCTGCCCAAGCGCATTCCCTATCACGTCGCCATGGACCTGCTGCTCACGGGGCGCTGGTTCGACGCCGAGGAGGCGCTGCGCTGGGGGCTGCTGAAGGAGATCACCGAACCCGGCGACCTGCTCGCCAAGGCCTGGGATCTGGCGCGGTTGCTCGAATCCGGTCCGCCGCTGGTCTATGCTGCGATCAAGGAAGTGGTGCGCGAGGCCGAAGGGCGCGGGTTCCTCGACACGCTGCACCGGATCACGAAGCGGCATTTCCCCACCGTGGACCGGCTCTATGCCTCGGAGGATCAGCTGGAAGGCGCGCGGGCCTTTGCCGAAAAGCGCGATCCGGTATGGAAGGGGCGGTAGGCGCAGGGCAGGGGGCGCGGCTTGGCCCCGTCGAGGGGCCGCGCCGCGCCGGGGTCGCGCCCCCGGGGCGCCCGGGGCGGGCCGTCTGCCCGCCCCGGACCCCGCCCGAGGATATTTCGGTCAAGGTGAAACAGGAAAACCCGGTGCCGGCTCGTGCGGCGCGATGTGGCTTTCACCTTGTTCAAATATCCCCCGCGCGGAGCGCACGCCGCGCGGAACGCGCGGCGCCCGGGCAGCGGCCTTGTGCCGCCCGTCCGGGCGGCGCAAGGGTGCGGGAGCGCCCCCGCCTATTCGCCGCGGGGAAAGCGTTTGGATTCCTCCAGCACGTTCAGGTCCATGTGGTTGCGCATGTAGCGTTCCGAGGCCGCGCGCAGCGGCTGGAAATCCCACGGGTAATAGCCGCCTTGCCGCAAGGCGGGATAGACGACCCAGCGCCGCGCCTGGCTTTCGCGCACCGCCGCATCGTAGGCGGCAAGGTTCCAGCGCGCCGCCATCAGCGCCGACAGCCGGGCCAGCGTTTCGGCATGGGCGGGGTCGGGGGCAAGGTTCACCCGTTCGCCCGGGTCGGTGTCCAGATCGAACAGCAGGTCCGGGTCGGCCGCGCAGCGGATCAGCTTCCAGCGCCCGTCGCGCAAGGCCACCAGCGGCGCGATGGAGCCTTCGGCGGCATATTCCATCGCCACCGGCCCGCGGCTGCCGGTGCCGTTGGCCAGCGGGATCAGCGACTGCCCATCGGTCCAGGGGCTGACGTCTGCCATCGACACGCCAGCGAGGTCGCACAGCGTGGGGGTCACGTCGATGGTGGACACGGGGGTGTCGATGCGCTGCGCGGCCAGCCCCGGGGCGGCGATCATCAGGGGCACGCGGGCGGAGGGTTCGAAGAAGGTCATCTTGAACCACAGCCCACGCTCGCCCAGGGATTCGCCGTGGTCGGACACGAAGATCACCACCGCCTCCTGCCGGGTCGCCTCCAGCACCGAGAGGATCTCTCCGATCTTGTCGTCGACATAGCTGATGTTGGCGAAATAGCCGCGGCGGGCGCGGCGGATCATCTCGGGGGTGATGTCGAAGCGGGCGCTGTCGCAGGCGTCGATGATGCGCCGGGCGTGGGGGTCGTGGTCGGCATAGGGAATCGCCTCGGGCGGTTCCAGTTCGGCGGCGCCTTCGTAGAGATCCCAGTATTTGCGCCGGGCCACGAAGGGATCGTGCGGGTGGGTGAAGCTGACGGTCAGGCACCAGGGCCGGTCGTCGGCCCCGCGCGACAGGTCGTAAAGCTTCTGGATGGCCTGATGGGCCACGTCATCGTCGTATTCCAGCTGGTTGGTGATTTCCGCCACCCCCGCCCCGGTGACGGACCCGAGGTTGTGATACCACCAGTCGATCCGCTCGCCGGGTTTGCGGTAATCGGGGGTCCAGCCGAAATCGGCGGGGTAGATGTCGGTGGTCAGCCGCTGCTCGAACCCGTGCAGCTGGTCGGGGCCGACGAAATGCATCTTGCCCGACAGGCAGGTGTGCCAGCCAGCCGCGCGCAGGTGGTGGGTAAAGCACGGGATGTCCGAGGCGAATTCGGCCGCGTTGTCGTAAACCCGCGTCCGGCTGGGCAGCTGGCCCGACATGAAGCTGGCCCGCGCCGGGGCGCAAAGCGGCGAGGCGGTGTAGGTGTTGGCGAACCTTACCGACCGGGCCGCCAGCCGCCGCAGGTTCGGCGCGTGCAGGAAATCGGCCGGGCCGTCGGGGAACAGCGTGCCGGCAAGCTGGTCCACCATCAGGATCAGAAAATTCGGGCGATTGGTCATGGCAGGGCCTTTCGGGGTGTCGGTTGCGCCGCAGGCTGCGGCGCGAGGCGCAGCCTGTCTGGCCCGGATGCGACGCATGGGCAGGCAAAGCGAAGCGGAGGGGCAGGGGATGCATGAGGTGATCCGGGAAACCGATGTGGGCATCGTGCTGCCCGATGGCACGCGGCTGGCGGCGCAGGTCTGGCGGCCGGCGGGGGCAGGGCGGTATCCGGCGATTCTGGAATACATCCCCTATCGCTGGCGCGACGGCACCGCGGCGCGCGATGCCGCCATGCACCCGTGGTTCGCCGCGCAAGGCTATGTGGCGCTGCGGGTGGATATTCGCGGGCACGGGCAAAGCCGCGGCGTGCCGGGCGACGAATACAGCCCGCAAGAGCTGCAGGACGCCTGCGATGTCATCGCCTGGATCGCCGCTCAGCCCTGGTGCGATGGCGCGGTGGGGATGATGGGCAAGTCCTGGGGCGGCTTCAACTGCCTTCAGGTGGCGGCGATGCGCCCGCCGGCCTTGCGCGCGGTGGTTTCGGTCTGCGCCACGACCGACCGTTTTGCCGACGACATCCATTTCAAGGGCGGCTGCCTGATGGGGCGCAACTTCGGCTGGGGGGCGGTGATGCACAGCTATTCCGCCCGCCCGCCGGATCCGGCGCTGACCCCCGACTGGCAGGCCGAATGGCTGGCGCGCCTGCAGGCCGACCGGCACCTTGCCCCGCTCTGGGCCGGGCATCAGCAACGCGATGCCTACTGGCAGCACGGTTCGGTCTGCGAGGACTGGTCGGCCATCGCCGTGCCCGTTCAGGTCTGGGGCGGCTGGATGGACGGCTACATCGACACCGTGTCGGAACTGGTGGAAAACCTGTCCGTGCCGGTGCAGGGCATCTGCGGCCCCTGGGTGCACCAGTATGCTCATCAGGCCGTGCCGGGTCCGGCCATCGGGTTCCTGCAACTGGCCACGCGCTGGTGGGACCGCTGGTTGAAGGGCCAGCCGAACGGGGCCGAGGCCGACCCCGCGATGCGGCTTTTCCTGCGCGATGCGGCCCCGCCCGACCCCTGCATGGCGCAGATGCCGGGGGATTGGGTGCAAACCGCCTGGCCGGTGGCCGAAGGGCGCACCCTGCATCTGGCCGGCACTGCGCTGGCCGCGGCACCGCGGCCAGTGGCGGCCACCATCGCCTCGCCCCAGCATCTGGGGCTGACGGCGGGGGAATATTTCCCGATGGGGCTGGCGGGCGAGATGCCGGGCGACCAGCGCGCCGACGACGCGCTGTCGGTCTGCTTCGATGGCGAAGTGCTGGCGGCGCCGCTGGTGCTGGCCGGGCGGGCGCGCCTGCGCCTGACGCTGGCGGCCGATACGCCGCTGGCCTTCGTGGTGGCGCGGCTGAACGCGGTGCTGCCGGATGGGGCGTCCATGCGCATCGCGCATGGCATGCTGAACCTGTGCCACCGCACCAGCCGGGCCGCGCCGCAACCGATGGTGCCAGGGCAGGCGGAGGAGGTGGAGATCGCGCTCGACCTCGCCGCGGTGCGGCTGGCGCCCGGCACGCGCCTGCGCCTCGCGCTGTCGAATGCCTACTGGCCGTTCCTCTGGCCCACGCCCCAAGCCGGCGCCTTGACGCTGACCGCCGGCCGCCTGACCCTGCCGGTGGCCGACCCCGCCGCGCTGGCGTCCTGGACCCCGCCGGCACCGCAGGCCGCCCCGGCGGCCGGTATCGCGGTGACGGGCGCCCGCGCCGCCCGGCGGATCGAACACGATCTGGTCTCGGGCAGCCGCAGCCTCGTGGTCGAGGACGATTCGGGCTGGTGCGACCAGGCCGACACCCTCTGGCGCACCCGCGCCGTCACGCAGGAACGCTGGACCATCCACCCCGACGACCCGCTGTCGGCCACCGCCGAAATCCGCTGGCACCAGCAGTTCGCCCGCCCCGGCTGGTCGGCCGAAACCGAGGCCGTCACCCGCCTGACCGCCACCGCCACCACCCTGGCATTCCACGCAGAAACCGTGGCACGCGCGAATGGCGAGGTGATCCACCGCGACAGCGACACCCGCGAGGTGCCGCGCCGATACGTCTGAAAACTGTGATGTTACCGGGCAACAAAAGGTTTGCCCGAACGATCCATCCCGCGTTATTGATTCACAAGTCAACAAAAAGCGCGGGCAACACCGCCAAGGGCCAAACAGGGAGCGGACCCATGAACGACGAACTGAAATACCTTCTGTCGCGCACCGTTGCGGGCAAGCACAGCCGCCGGGCCTTTCTGGGCCGGGCGGGGGCGCTGGGCCTGACGGCCGCGATGGCCAACACCCTGCTGGCGCGTGCGGTGCATGCGGCAGGCCCGGTCAAGGGCGGCATCCTCAAGGTCGGCCTTCAGGGCGGCGAATCCACCAACAGCATGGATCCGGCGCTGGCCGCGTCGCAGGTGCCCTATTTCAACCTCAACGCCGCCGCCGAAACCCTGGTCGAGGTGACGCCCGCCGGGGATCTGGAAATGCGCGTCGCCGAGGCGGTGGAAAGCAGCCCCGACGCCAAGACCTGGATGTTCAGGATCCGCAAGGGCATCACCTTCCACAACGGCAAGGATCTGACCCCGGCCGATGTGCTGGCCACCCTGGAACGCCACAGCGACGAAAACGCCAAGTCGGGCGCGCTGGGCATCATGAAGGGCATCGAATCGATGAAGGTCGATGGCGATTACGTCGCCGTCACGCTGGCCACCGCCAATGCCGACCTGCCCTATCTGATGGCCGACTACCACCTGATGATCCAGCCGAACGGCGGCAAGGATGCCCCGGCCGCGCCGATCTTCTCGGGCGCCTATGTGATGAAGGTGGACGAACCCGGCGTGCGCCACGTGTTCGAACGCAACCCGAACTACTGGGACGGCGCCAATCGCGGCCATGCCGACCAGATCGAGGTGCTGGTCATCAACGACCCGACCGCGCGCATGGCGGCGCTGCAATCGGGGCAGGTCCACATGGTCAACCGGGTGGAACCGCGCACGGCCGGGCTGCTGGCGCGCGCCCCCGGCGTGTCGATCAGGAACGCGGGCGGCCGCGGGCACTATGTGTTCATCATGCACTGCAACACCGCGCCCTTCGACAACAACGACCTGCGCCTTGCGCTGAAATACGCCATCGACCGGCAGGAGATGGTGGACAAGATCCTGGCCGGCTACGGCACCATCGGCAACGACATCCCGATCAACGCCGCCTATCCGCTGTTCGACGACAGCATCCCCCAGCGCACCTACGACCCCGAAAAGGCCGCCTTCCACTACAAGAAGTCGGGCCACGACGGCACGCCGATCGTGCTGCGCACCTCGGACGTCGCCTTCCCCGGCGCGGTCGATGCCGCGCAGCTGTTCCAGCAATCGGCCGCCAAGGCCGGCATCCCGCTGGAAATCAAGCGCGAACCCGGCGATGGCTACTGGTCCGAGGTGTGGAACAAGCAGCCCTTCAGCGCCTCCTACTGGGGCGGGCGCCCGGTGCAGGACCAGATGTATTCCACCGCCTACTATTCCAAGGCCGACTGGAACGACACCCGGTTCTTCAACGACCGCTTCGACAGCCTGCTGCTGGCCGCGCGGGCCGAGCTGGATACGCCCAAGCGCAAGGAGATGTATGCCGAAATGGCCCGCATCCTGCACGACGAAGGCGGCCTGATCTGCCCGATGTTCAACGACTTCATCGATGCCCACGGGCCGAACGTGCAAGGCTTCGAGGCCGACCCCAACGGCGAGATGATGGGCGGCATCGCCGGCCTCAAGGTCTGGCTGAGCTAGGCCCGTGCATCCCATCCTGAAACTGGTTGCCCAGCGCGTTGCGCTGGGCCTCCTGCTGCTTTGGGCGGCATCGGCGCTGATCTTCGTGGGCACCCAGATCCTGCCCGGGGATGTGGCGCAATCCATCCTCGGCCAGTCGGCCACCCCGCAGGCGCTGGAAAACCTGCGCCGCGAACTGGGCCTGAACGAACCCGCGGTCAGCCGCTATTTCACCTGGCTGGGCGGCGTGCTGCAAGGCGACCTCGGCAAGTCGCTGACCAACGGGCGCGACATCGCCACCGCGATGGGCGGGCGGCTGTGGAACACGCTGTTCCTCGCGTTCTGGACGGCCGTCATCGCCGTGCCGCTGGCGATCCTCTTGGGGCTGGTGGCGGTGCGTTATCAGGGCCGCTGGCCCGACAAGCTGATTTCCGGCGCCACGCTGGCCACCGTTTCGGTGCCCGAATTCCTGCTGGGCTACATTGCGGTGTTCTTTCTGGCGGTGCAATACCGGGTGTTTCCGTCGATCTCCACCGTCTATGACAGCATGAGCCTTGGCGAAAAGCTCAACGCCATCGCCTTGCCGGTGCTGGTGCTGGCCCTGACCATCCTGGGCCACATGATGCGCATGACCCGGGCCGCGATCCTCAACGTGATGCAGTCGGCCTATGTCGAAACCGCCGAGCTCAAGGGCCTCGGCGCCTTTGCCGTCATCGCGCGCCATGCCTTTCCCAACGCCATCGCGCCGGTCATCAACGTCGTCATGCTGAACCTGGCCTATCTGGTGGTGGGCGTCGTGGTGGTCGAGGTGGTGTTCGTCTATCCCGGCATGGGGCAATACCTGGTCGATCACGTCTCCAAGCGCGACGTGCCGGTGGTGCAGGCCTGCGGGCTTGTCTTCGCCGCCGTCTACATCGGGATGAACCTGTTGGCCGACGTGCTGTCGATCCTGGCCAACCCGCGGCTGAGGCACCCGAAATGAGGATCCCCGTCTCGGCCGCCATCGGCCTGTTCTTCACCGCGCTCTACTTCCTCGTCGCCATCTTCGCCGATCTGATCGCGCCTTACGGCATGGCCGAAATCGTCGGCGGGGTGTGGGATCCGGTCTCGGCCGACCATTGGCTGGGCACCGACAACATCGGCCGCGACCTGCTCAGCCGCATGATCTTTGGCGGGCAGACCACCATCTTCATCGCCACCGCGGCCACGCTGCTGTCGTTCTCGGTCGGGTCGGTGCTGGGCTTTACCGCCGCCGTCGCGGGCGGCTGGCTGGATCAGGCACTGTCGCGCTTCGTCGATCTGATGATGGCCATTCCCTCGCTGATCTTCGCGCTGGTGGTGCTGTCGGTCATGCCGGTGACGCTGCCGGTGCTGATCCTGGTGATGGGGCTGCTGGACGCCACGCGCGTCTTCCGCCTTTCCCGCGCGGTGGCGGTGGACATCACCGTGATGGACTATGTCGAGGCCGCCCGCCTGCGCGGCGAAGGCCGCGGCTGGATCATCTTCCGCGAGATCCTGCCCAACGCGCTTTCGCCGCTGGTCGCCGAAATGGGCCTGCGCTTCATCTTCATGGTGCTGTTCATCTCTACCCTGTCGTTCCTCGGCCTCGGGGTGCAGCCCCCGCTGGCCGACTGGGGCGGCATCGTGAAGGAAAACAAGGAAGGCATCGTCTACGGCATCCCGGCCGCGCTGATCCCGGCCTTTGCCATCGCCACGCTGGCGATTTCGGTGAACCTTGTTGCCGACTGGGTGCTGAACCGCACCTCCAGCCTGAAAGGGGGCCGCGGTGGCTGATACCCTGCTCGACATCCGCGGCCTCCGGATCGAGGCCACCGCCTACCCGCCCGGCGAGCCCCCCAAGGATATCGTGATCGTGCACGAGGCGTCCTTTACCCTGCAAAAGGGCAAGGTGCTGGGCCTGATCGGGGAATCGGGCGCGGGCAAATCCACCATCGGCTTGTCGGCCATGGCCTGGGGCCGCGGCGGCGTGCGCCTGACGGGCGGGGAAATCCGCCTCAACGGCCGCGACATCCGCACCGCCGGCCCGGCCGAATGGCGCAAACTTCGCGGGCGCGAGGTGACGTATGTCGCCCAGTCCGCCGCCGCCGCCTTCAACCCCGCCAAGCGCCTGATGGAGCAGGTCATCGAGGCCACGCTGCACCACAACCTCGCCTCCCGCGCCGAGGCCGAGGCCCGCGCCGTCGCGCTGTTTCGCAAGCTGGGCCTGCCCGACCCCGAAAACTTCGGCCGCCGCTACCCGCACCAGGTCTCGGGCGGGCAGCTGCAACGCGCGATGACGGCGATGGCGCTGTGCCCCAAACCCGACCTTGTCATCTTCGACGAACCCACCACCGCGCTCGACGTCACCACCCAGATCGACGTCCTCGCCGCCATCAAGGAGGCGATCCGCGACACCGGCGTCGCCGCGCTCTACATCACCCACGACCTCGCCGTGGTGGCCCAGGTTTCGGACGACATCCTCGTGCTGCGCCACGGCCGCATGGTGGAAAAGGGCCCGACCGACCAGATCATCAACCACCCGCAGCAGGATTACACCCGGGCGCTGGTCTCGGTCCGCGGCATCGAGCACGCCGAAAAGCCCCCCGCCGCCCCCGTGCTGCAGGTCGAGGCCGTGACGGCCCGCTACCCCGGCTTGCCCTTCGACGTGCTCTCGAACGTCACGCTCGACCTCGCGCCGGGCCAGACGCTGGCGGTGGTGGGGGAATCGGGCTCGGGCAAGTCCACACTGGCGCGCGTCATCACCGGGCTCCTGCCGGCCCTGCGCGGGCGCATCCGCTTTGCCGGCCGCGAGCTTTCTCCGGCACTGAAGGACCGCAGCAAGGACGACCTGCGCGAATTGCAGATGATCTACCAGATGGCCGACGTGGCGATGAACCCGCGCCAGACGGTGGCCACCATCATCGGCCGCCCGCTGGAGTTCTACTTCGGCCTTCGCGGCGCCGCCCGCGACGCCCGGGTGCAGGAACTGCTCGATGCCATCGAACTCGGGCAAGGCTACGCCGACCGCTACCCGGCCGAGCTTTCGGGCGGCCAGAAACAGCGCGTCTGCATCGCCCGGGCCCTGGCGGCCAAGCCGAAACTCATCATCTGCGACGAGGTGACCTCCGCGCTCGACCCGCTGGTGGCCGACGGCATCCTGAAACTGCTGCTGGGCCTTCAGGCGCGCGAAAACGTGGCCTACCTGTTCATCACCCACGATCTGGCCACGGTGCGCGCCATCGCCGACAGCATCGCGGTGATGCACCGCGGCCGCGTGGTGCGCTACGGGCCCAGGTCCCAGGTGCTCGCGCCCCCGTTCGACGACTACACCGACCTGCTCCTGTCCTCGGTGCCCGAAATGCGGCTGGGCTGGCTGGAACAGGTGCTGGCCACCCGGAAAATGGAAAGCGCCGGAAACTGATCCCATTTTCTGTCCGAAAATATCCCGGGGGTCCGGGGGCAGCGCCCCCGGTCCGCCGCAACCACCAGGACCGCACGCATGGACAACAAGCTGCTTCTCATCATCCTCGACGGCGTGCCTTACGCCAACTGGCGCCGCCTGTTCGGCAATCTCGAAGGCTGGGTGCAGTCGGGCGACGCGCGCGTCTGGCGGATGCGCTCGGTGCTGCCGTCCACCTCGGCCTCCTGCTACGCCTCGATCCACACCGGGGTGACGCCGCAGGTGCATGGCTGCACCGGCAACGAAAACGTCTTCCGCATCGGCCTGCCCGACATCTTTTCCGAAGTTCGCAAGGCCGGCGGCATCACCGGGGCGGTCACCCACAGCTTCTGGTCCGAGTTCTTCAACCGCGCCCCCTTCGACCTCGTGCGCGACATCGAATACGACGAGCCCGACAGCCCCAGCATCAACCACGGCCGTTTCCACACCATGACGGGCTACAACCTCATCAACCAGATGACGCCTTCGGACGTGGACCTGTTCGCCACGCTGACCATGCTGTGCGCCCGGCATGGCCTGAACTACGGCATCCTGCACACCTGCACGCTCGACAGCATGGGCCATCGCTTCTTCCACGACAGCCGCGAGATGGATCACGCCTGCTATGCGATGGATGCGATGCTGGCGCCCTTCATCCCGAAATGGCGCGCGATGGGCTACGAGGTGATCGTGACCGCCGATCACGGCCAGGATGCCCGCGGCCACCACGGCGGCACGGGCGAGTTGCAGCAGGATTTCGCCTTCTACTACTTCGGCCCGGCCGAAGGGCCCCCGAAGGATACGCTGCTGGATCAGCTGGCCCTGGCCCCCACGATTCTCACCCGTCTGGGCGCCCCGGTGCCCGACAGCATGAAGGCAGCGCCCTTCCTGCGCTGAGCCTCGGCCCCCCCTCGGCCCATCGCGCGCCCCGTCGCGGATCGGCGGGTCGCGCGCCGGCCCGGCCAGCCCCCCGCCGCCGCAAAAGCGGCAGCCCGGCACGCCCTCCGCCCGATCGTGAACCCTTCGCATCCGCCCGAACCAACCGCAGCACCGCAGCTGTGGCAGGGGGCGATGGAACGGCGGGGGCCTCATCCCGCCCGCGCGGCGCAGGCGGAAATCCCTGCCGCGCGCCGGGGCGCGCGCGAGGGCGAAAGATCGGCCGGTCAGCCAGGCACGATCCGCCGCGCACCGACGCGCGGGCAGATGTAGGCCGGCCTCGGGCCTTGCCCGCCGGCGGGCCAGCGCGTCCAGGCCCGACACCGCCTGCGCGGCCGACCTCGGCGCAAGCTCGGGCCGGGCGGCACCCGCCGGCGCCTCGTCCGGCATCCCTTCGTCGCAGTCCGCCCGCCACCGGACCAGCCCGCTGCGCCACGCCCTTCCCCGCCCCCACGATTCCCCGGGCCCGCGTGCCCCCCGCCCCCGCACACCAAGGCGCCACGCCCCCGCCCCCCTGCCGCGCCACCGCACTGCCCCCCTTTCACCTTGCCGCAAATATCCCGGGAGCCCGGGGGCAGCGCCCCCGGACGCCCGCCGCCCCGGACACCGGCAAGCATCAACCCGTCCCGGTTGCCCGCCAAGGCGCCACGCCGCCGCCCCCTGCCGCGCCCCCGCAC
>NZ_JBKBQM010000001.1:0-150717 GCF_046292685.1 Gemmobacter sp. | reverse complement strand
GCTGAACAGCGACCCGCTCGTCTCGTCCGTCCCGCGCATCATCACCCCCACCGTTGTCGTGCAAAGGGTGAATCATGTTCCTAACTCCGGGTCGAGGGCTGACTTCTTCAGCAGCCTGTTAGTGTCAAAATTGGAAACGACTTCGCCAGATCGGCGTGGAATCTTGTGCCAGCCTTGATGCAGTTCGACCAGGCCGCCGCCCAAGCCCTGTGGCAAAGCCACCGGATCACCTTTCACCCGCGGCTGCGCGACCCCGTGCCGCTGCAAGGCGCCGCAGCCCGGTTCGAGCGGTATACCCAGCACCTTCCCGGCGCCTTCATGCCGATGGGCGCCTACAGTTACAGCCGCAGCCATTTCGGGCATGTCGCCCGGATCGGGCGTTACTGTTCGATCGGGGCCGGGGTGCAGGTGATGGGCGATGCGCACCCGACCGGCTGGGTTTCCTCCAGCCCGGTGTTCTATCGGCGCCGGCGGGCGGCGCAGTGGGACAGCGCGCGCGAGGACTTCCCCGAGTTCCGTGCCCTCGGCCCCCCGGTCGAGATCGGCGAGGATGTCTGGATCGGCGACGAGGTTCTGCTGGCGCATGGTGTGCGGCTTGGCACGGGCTGCATCGTCGCGGCGCGGTCGGTGGTCACGCGCGATGTTCCGCCTTATGCCATCGTCGCCGGCGCGCCGGCGCGGGTGATCCGCAGCCGGTTTCCCGACGCGCTGGTCGAGCGCCTGCTTGCCTCGCGCTGGTGGGATTGGCCGGTTGCCGCCCGGGATGCGATCGACCCGCGCCGGGTCGAGGCGCTGCTCGACCATGCGGCCAGCCTGCCCGGCCGCGTGCCGCCCTTGCCCGAGAGCCGCTTTACCGTGGCCGAGGCGCTGGCCGCGCCGGGCTGATGCAACACGGGCACAGTTTTCGCCGCCGCGCCAAGCCCTCTGGCGGTTCGGGGGCGCAACCGTGCTATACCATGGTTCCGCAGCCCGAAGGGGCGCCATTCCGGGGGGGATGTC
The DNA here is from genome assembly GCF_046292685.1 of Gemmobacter sp. Taxonomy (GTDB): domain Bacteria; phylum Pseudomonadota; class Alphaproteobacteria; order Rhodobacterales; family Rhodobacteraceae; genus Wagnerdoeblera. Next base: position 149,718 of record NZ_JBKBQM010000001.1, on the reverse strand, counting down.
CATGAGCCACCAGCTGTTCGCGCAGCCCGAATGCGCACAAGCGCGGGCACGCGCCGCATGACGATGCAACCTGCGCCCGCGCATCCGCGGATTCCCCTGGCCGGCGTCATCGGGTCTCCGATCGCGCATTCGCGGTCTCCGGCGCTGCATGGCTTCTGGCTGCGCCGGCATGGCATCGCGGGGCACTATGTGCCGCTGGACATTGCCGCCGGCGACCTGGCCGCGGCGCTGAAGATGCTGCCCAAGATCGGGTTCGTGGGCTGCAACGTCACCATCCCGCACAAGGAAAACGTGCTGGCGCTGGCCGATATCGTCACCGACCGCGCCGCGCTGATCGGTGCGGCCAACACGCTGATCTTCCGCAAGGACGGCAAGCTGCACGCCGACAACACCGATGGCATCGGCTTCATCAACAACCTGCGCCAGAACGCGCCGCACTGGGTTGCCTCGGCCGGTCCGGCGGCGGTGTTCGGGGCCGGCGGTGCCGCCCGGGCCATCGTTTCCGCCTTGCTGGAGGCGGGCGCACCCGAGGTGCGGCTGGCAAACCGCACCCGCACCCGCGCCGAAACCCTGCGCACCGATTTCGGCACCCGGGTCACCGTGGTGGACTGGACGCAAGCCGCCGCGATGGTCGAGGGGGCGGCAACGGTCGTCAACACCACCTCGCTGGGCATGACCGGCAAATCCGAATTCAAGGTGCCGCTGGATCGGCTGAGCCCGCGCGCCCTGGTCACCGATATCGTCTACACCCCGCTGGAAACGCCGTTCCTGCGCGCGGCGCGCGACATGGGCTGCACGACGGTGGACGGTCTGGGGATGCTGCTGCACCAGGCTGTGCCCGGGTTCGAACGCTGGTTCGGTGTGCGCCCTGCGGTCGATGACGAAACCCGCGCGGCGGTGCTTTCGGCATGAAGCCTTACGTGCTGGGCCTGACCGGCGGCATCGGCATGGGCAAATCGACGACCGCAGCCATGTTTGCCGAAGCCGGCGTTCCGGTCTGGGATGCCGATGCGGCGGTGCACCGGCTCTATGCCCCGGGCGGTGCCGCCGTGGCGCCGCTGGCGGCCGCCTTTCCCGAGGCGGTGCAGGCCGGCGCGATCGACCGTGCCGCGTTGCGTCGCCGGATTGCCGCCGACCCTGCCGCATTGCCGCGGATCGAGGCCATCGTTCACCCGCTGGTTGCCGCCGACCGCGCCGCGTTTCTGGCCCGCCAGACCGCCCCGGTGGTGCTGCTGGACATTCCGCTGCTGTTCGAGGGCGGCAACGAGCGGCATTGCGACGGGGTCGCGGTGGTGTCGGTGCCGCCCGAGGTGCAGCGCGCCCGCGTGCTGGACCGCGGCACCATGTCGGCCGAGGACCTGGACCGCATCCTTGCCCGCCAGATGTCCGATGCCGACCGGCGCGCCCGGGCGACCTGGGTGATCGATACCGGCACGCTGGACAGCGCCCGTGCGGCGGTGCACTCCATCCTCGACGCGATCAGGGCGGGGCAAGCGCATGCGTGAAATCGTTCTCGATACCGAAACCACCGGGCTGGAGCCCGCCGAAGGCCACCGGATCGTGGAAATCGGCGCGGTCGAGCTTTACAACCACATGCCGACCGGGCGGGTGTATCACCAATACATCAACCCGCAGCGCGACATGCCGCCCGAAGCCTTTGCCGTGCACGGATTGTCCGAGGAGTTCCTGCGCGGGCACCCTGTGTTTGCTGCCATCGGCCAGGCCTTTCTGGACTTTGTCGGCGATGCGCGGCTGGTGATCCACAACGCGGCCTTCGACATCAAGTTCCTCAACTTCGAACTGGGCCGCATCGGCCTTGCCCAATTCGAGTGGGACAGGGTGACCGATACGCTTGCCCTGGCGCGCCGGCGGTTTCCCGGCGCACCGGCATCGCTCGATGCGCTGTGCCGCCGCTTCGGGGTCGACAATTCGGCGCGCGAGAAACACGGCGCCTTGCTCGACAGCGAAATCCTGGCCGATGTCTATCTGGAGCTGATCGGGGGCCGACAGCCCGACCTGGTGCTGGCGCCCACGGCCCCGCGCAGCACCGGCGCGGCAGTGCCCGATGCCGACTGGCGCCCACGGCCCCGCCCTGCCCCGCTGCCCCCCCGGCTGACCGAGGCCGAGGCCGAGGCCCATGCCGCCTTTGTCGCGGCGATGGGCGAGGCGGCGATCTGGAACCGCAAGGCCTGAACAATGCTGCGGCTGCCGGCCGGCTGCGGCGCCGGCCGGGCCGGGTGCCGGCTCAGGCGTTGCCGGCCTGGGCGCGGCGCGCCAGTTCCTGGCGGTAAAGGCCCAGGAAATCCACCGGGTCGAGGTTCAAAGGCGGGAAGCCGCCGTCGCGGGTCATGTCCGACACGATGCGGCGCACGAAGGGGAACAGCATCCGCGGGCATTCGATCAGCAGGAAGGGATGCAGCTGTTCGTCCGGCACGCCCTCGACGTGGAAGATCCCGCCGTAATCGACCTCCATCAGGAACATGGTCTCGCCATCGACCTTGTTCTTGGCGGTGATCTTGTATTTCTGCACCACCTCGAACTGGTGTTCGACCGCGCGTTTGCTGGCATCCAGCGCCACCTGGACCTGGATGTCGGGTTGCACCTCGCCGCTGTTGATGCCTTTCATCGCCAGCACGTTCTCGAAACTCAGGTCGCGGATATACTGCGCCACAATGTTCATGCGCACCTGCGGGGTGGCGCCGTTTTCTTCGGCCATTTCGGACTCCTGCTGAAAAAACCCGTCAGGCTCTGTTAACAGTAAGCCAAGCCCTGCCGCAATGGCGGCTGCGTTGCGGCTTTGCCTTGTCACGCGGGCATCAAGGCTGTAAAGGCCGCGCATCCCGCGCGACCGACTCAAGCCTCGGCTGGTCCGCCCGCGCGATGCCACCAGACCGGCGGAGCCAACCGCCTGGCCCGTGAAACAGACCAAAGGAAACTGAACCGCATGTGCGCTAAACCGACGATGGAGGAATTCGAAGCCCTCCTGAACGAAAGCTTCGAACTCGACACCCCCGAAGAAGGCTCGGTTGTCAAAGGCAAGGTCATCGCCATCGAGGCGGGCCAGGCCATCATCGATGTCGGCTACAAGATGGAAGGCCGCATCGACCTGAAGGAATTCGCAAACCCCGGCGAAGCGCCCGACGTGAAGGTCGGCGACGAGGTCGAGGTCTATCTCGACCGCGTGGAAAATGCCCGCGGCGAAGCCGTCATCAGCCGTGAAAAGGCCAAGCGCGAAGCTGCCTGGGATCGGCTGGAAAAAGCCTATGCCAAGGAAGAGCGCGTCGAAGGCGCCATCTTCGGCCGCGTCAAGGGCGGGTTCACCGTCGATCTGGGCGGTGCCGTGGCCTTCCTGCCCGGAAGCCAGGTCGATGTGCGCCCCGTGCGCGATGCCGGCCCCCTGATGGGCATGAAGCAGCCCTTCCAGATCCTCAAGATGGACCGCCGCCGCGGCAACATCGTGGTGTCGCGCCGCGCCATCCTGGAAGAAAGCCGCGCCGAACAGCGCGCCGAGATCATCGGCAAGCTGGCCGAAGGCCAGATCGTCGATGGCGTGGTCAAGAACATCACCGAATACGGTGCCTTCGTTGACCTCGGCGGCGTCGATGGCCTGCTGCACGTGACCGACATGGCCTGGCGCCGCGTCAACCACCCCTCGGAAATCCTGTCGATCGGCGAAACCGTCAAGGTTCAGGTCGTCAAGATCAACAAGGAAACCCACCGCATCAGCCTGGGCATGAAGCAGCTCCAGACCGACCCGTGGGATATCGTGGAACGCACCTATCCGATCGGGTCGGTCCACAAGGGCCGCGTGACCAACATCACCGACTACGGCGCCTTCGTCGAGCTGGAAGCCGGTGTCGAAGGTCTGGTCCATGTCTCGGAAATGTCCTGGACCAAGAAGAACGTGCACCCCGGCAAGATCGTCTCGACCTCGCAGGAGGTTGACGTCATGGTGCTGGAAATCGACAGCGCCAAGCGCCGCGTGTCGCTGGGCCTCAAGCAGGTCATGCGCAACCCGTGGGAAGTGTTCGCCGAACAGCACCCGCCGGGCTCGGTCATCGAAGGCGAAGTCAAGAACATCACCGAATTCGGTCTGTTCATCGGCCTCGAAGGCGACATCGACGGCATGGTCCACCTCAGCGACATCAGCTGGGACCAGCGCGGCGAGGATGCCATTGCCAACTACCGCAAGGGCGACATCGTCAAGGCTGCCGTTTCGGAAGTGGACGTCGAGCGCGAGCGGATCTCGCTGTCGATCAAGGCGCTGGGCGACGACAGCTTCAGCGATGCCGTCGATGGCGTGAAGCGCGGTTCGGTGATTACCGTGACCGTCTCGGCGATCGAGGATGGCGGGATCGAGGTGGAATATAACGGCGCCAAGTCGTTCATCCGCCGCTCCGATCTGGCGCGCGACCGTGCCGACCAGCGCCCCGAGCGCTTTCAGGTGGGCGACAAGGTCGATGCCCGTGTGACCAACATCGACCCCAAGACCCGCCGTCTGGGCCTGTCGATCAAGGCGCGCGAAATCGCCGAGGAGAAGGAAGCGGTCGAGCAGTATGGCTCGTCTGATTCGGGTGCCTCGCTGGGCGATATCCTGGGTGCGGCCCTGCGCGGCGACCGCAACTGATCCGTCGGGCAACCTGCCCGGGAAACGGCCCCGCCTCGGCGGGGCCGTTTTCGCATTGGCGCGCAGCATCGCGCGCATGGCCTGCGCAAAGGGTGCAATACTGTTTGTGCGCAGGGATTTTCTTTCTATAGTCGCCGCAGGCCCGGGAACAGGGCATCGCAACATGCGGGGGGACTGTATGATCAGGTCTGAGTTGATCCAGAAGATCGCGGACGAGAATCCGCATCTGACACAGCGTCATGTCGAGCGGATCGTGAACACGGTGTTCGAAGAAATCATCTCGGCGCTGGCGCGCGGCGACCGGGTGGAACTGCGCGGTTTCGGCGCATTTTCCGTCAAGTCGCGCGATGCAAGGGTGGGGCGCAACCCCCGCACCGGCGAATCCGTCGCGGTGGAACAGAAGCGCGTGCCGTTCTTCAAGACCGGCAAGCTGTTGCGCGACCGGCTGAACGGCCATGACACGGGACCGGACGACGACGAATGATGAAATACCTGCGGTATCTGCTGCTGGCCGTGCTGGCGATCTGTCTGGTTGTGGTGGCCCTGGCCAACCGCGATGCGGTGGTGGTGCGGCTGCTGCCCCCGGATCTCGAAGCCCTGACGGGCCTTTCCTGGTCTGCACAGTTGCCGCTGTTCGCCGTCATCTTTCTCGGCCTCGTCGCCGGACTACTGATCGGCTTCGTCTGGGAATGGCTGCGCGAACACAAGCACCGCGCTGCTGCTGCCGCCCATGCCCGCGAGGCCGAGCGTCTGGCGCGCGAGGTGGCGCGTGCCGCCCCGCCCCCGCCCAAGGATGACGTTCTGGCCTTGCTGGAACCCCCGCGCAAGGCAGGTTGATGATGGCATTTCGTCTGGTGGTCGGGGGCCGCGACATCGGCGCGGGCGGCCCGGTGCGCGTCAAGGTCTGCGGGCTGCGCACTGTTGCCGACATGGCGGCGGTGGCGGCGGCCGGCGCGGCCTATGCCGGCCTCGTGTTCTTTCCGCCGTCGCCGCGCAACCTGACCATCGCGCAAGCACGCGATCTGGCGCTGCAGGCTCCGCCCGGCCTTGCAAAGGTGGCGCTGACGGTCGATGCCGACGATGCCTTGCTGGAGGCCATTCTGGCCGAGGTTCCGGTCGATATCCTGCAACTGCACGGCCGTGAAACGCCCGATAGGGTGGCGCAGGTGCGGGCGCGGTTCGGCTTGCCGGTGATGAAGGCGGTGGGCGTGGGTTCGGAGGCCGATCTGCCGGCGCTGGAGGACTTCGGCGCGGTGGCCGACATGCTGCTGGTCGATGCCAAGGCGCCCAAGGGCGCCGCCCTGCCCGGCGGCAACGGTCTGGCCTTCGACTGGCGTCTGATAGCCGGGCGCCGTTGGTCTTGCCCCTGGATGCTGGCCGGTGGGCTGACGCCCGACAACGTGGCCGAGGCGTTGCGCCTGACGGGTGCGCGGCAGCTGGACGTCTCGTCCGGGGTGGAGTCGGCACCGGGGGTCAAGGATCCGGCGCGGATCGACGCCTTTTGCCGCGCTGCGGTGGCGGCGTGATCGTCTGGCGCCTTGCCACGCGGGCCGATGTGCCGGCGGTGGTGGCGCTGTTGGCCGACGATGCGCTGGGCGCCACCCGCGAGGGCCGGGACGCAGCCCCCTATCTCGCGGCCTTCGATGCCATGCAGGCCGAGGGGGGCAACCACCTGATCGTCGGCGAACTGGCGGGCCGGGTGGTGGCCACCTATCAGCTGACCTTCATTTCCGGCCTTTCGCTGCAGGCCACGCGCCGGGCCCAGGTGGAATCGGTGCGGGTTGCGGCCGACCTGCGCGGGCAAGGCCTGGGTGCTGCGCTGATGGCCGATGCCGAAGCGCGCGCCCGCGCTGCGGGTTGCGGCCTGATCCAGCTGACCACCAACCGCGACCGTGCCCGGGCGCATGCCTTTTACGCGCGCGAGGGCTATCGGCCCAGCCACATCGGGTTCAAGAAGCCGCTTTAGTCAGTGCCGGTGCCCGGCGTCGTGCTCGGGGTCGGCGCCCGGCACCGGATCGTAGCCGTGCCCGCCCCAGGGGTGGCAGCTTGCCAGCCGCCGCGCCGCCAGCCAGCCGCCCTTCAGCGCGCCGTGGCGCTCCAGCGCTTCCAGCGCATAGACCGAACAGGTGGGCTGATAGCGGCAGCCGTGGCCGACCCAGGGGCTCAGCAGCAGGCGATAGGCCCGGACCGGCAAGGCCAGCAGATGCGCCATCGGGCTCATGCCGGGCGGGCCTGATGCAACCGGGCCAGGGCGCTGCGCAGATCGGCGCGCAGTTCGTCGAACCCGCGGGAAACCGTGGCGTCGGGCCGCGCGACCAGCACGTAATCCCAACCCGCCATGCCGCCCGGCACCAGGATTTCGCGTGCCAGCGCCCGCAGCCGCCGCTTGGCGCGGTTGCGCATCACCGCGTTGCCGATCTTTTTCGAGGCGGTAAAGCCCACGCGCAGCGCGTCCGACCCGTCGTCGCGGGGCCGGGCCTGCACCAGAAACCCGGCCGTGCCCTGCCGCCGCCCCTGGGCGGTGCGCAGATAGTCGGCGCGGTGCTGCAGAACCTTCATGCGAGGCTTCTCACGGCAACGACAAAAGGCGCCGCAGGCGGCGCCTTTCAGACCCGGTGAACCCGAAGAACGAACAAGGGCCCGAAGACCCTGTTCCGAAGCTCAGGCGCAGAGGTTCTTGCGGCCCCGCGCACGGCGCGCAGCCAGAACCAGACGGCCGCCCTTGGTCGCCATGCGGGCGCGGAAGCCGTGGCGCCGCTTGCGGACCAGCTTGGAAGGTTGGTAGGTGCGTTTCATCGCGGCTCTCCATTCGTCTGCGGCCCGCACCCCAAAAGGATTCGAGAGCCGCCATGTTCAAGGCCCGGTTCCTACCGGCCCGAACCCGCCAAGTCAACCGCAGCGCCTGCCTTTTTTCGCCGATTCCGCCTGCCGGTTCCGCTTTCGCTGTTGCAGCACGTGCAGGTTTGATAGGAATGCGAAAAATGTCGCTTCCTGCGCTTTGGCCGGGCAGGGCGCACCAGAGGGACGGAGGATCATCCTGAACACGCTGTCGGGGCGGTTTCTGGCGCTGACCGTGGTTTTCGTCATGCTGGCGGAGGCCCTGATCTTTCTGCCCTCCGTCGCCAAGTTCCGCGAAGACTGGATGCGGCTGCGGCTGGAAAAGGCGCAGCTGGCCGCCCTGGCCCGCCTGACCACCGACGCGCCGGTGGACGAGGCGCTGGAGGCCGAGTTGCTGGCCAACGCCGAAGTGTTCAACGTGGTGCTGCGCCGCGACGAGGTGCGCCAGCTTGTGTTGTCGTCGCCGATCCCGTCGCCGGTGGCGGCCACCTACGACCTGCGGCAGGCAACCGTCTGGGATCTGGTGCGCGATGCCCTGGCCGCGATGCTGGGCAGCGGCAACGAGGTGATCCGCATCATCGGCACGCCGACCAACGATGCCGGCCTGCTGATCGAGATCACGACCGAAAGCGCACCGTTGCGCGCGGCACTGCTGGACTTCGGGTTGCGCATCCTTGCGCTGTCGGCGGCGATTTCGGCGGCAACGGCGCTGCTGCTGTTTCTGGCCGTGCGGCAGCTGATGGTGCGCCCGATCGCGCGGGTGGTGGAACACATGACCGCCTATGCCGCCGCCCCCGAAGATGCCCGCCGCGTGATCCGGCCCACCGCCCGCATCCGCGAATTGCGCGAGGCCGAGGAGGCGCTGCAAGCCATGCAGACCCAGCTGACCGGCGCCTTGCGACAGAAGGAACGCCTCGCCCAGCTGGGCAGCGCGGTGGCCAAGATCAGCCACGACCTGCGCAACATCCTGGCTTCGGCGCAACTCTTTGCTGACCGCATGGAAGGCAGCGCCGACCCGGCGGTCGCGCGGGCGGCACCCAAGCTGGTGGCGTCGATCAGCCGTGCCATCAACCTGTGCGAAACCACACTGGCCTTCGGCAAGGCCGAAGAACCCCCGCCGCGGCTGGCGCCGCTGGCCTTGCACCCGCTGGTCGAGGAGGTTCTGGAGGCCGAGGGCCTGACCGCAGGCGGCAAGGTGACCGCGCTGGTCGATCTGCCCGAAGGGCTGACCGCGATGGCCGATCACGAACAGCTTTTCCGGGTGCTGTCGAACCTCATCCGCAACGCGCGCCAGGCGATCGAGTCCACCGGCAAGGACGGCGAGATCGAGATCAGCGGCGGCGAGGATGCCGATGGTCTGTGGCTGCGCATCGGCGATACCGGCCCGGGCCTGCCGCCCAAGGCGCGCGAGAACCTGTTTTCGGCCTTTCAGGGTGGCGCCCGCAAAGGCGGCACCGGACTGGGCCTTGCCATCGCGGCCGAGCTGGTGCGCGGCCACGGCGGCCGTCTGGAACTGCGGCGCAGCGATGCGGAAGGCACCGAATTTCTCATCACGCTGCCGGCAGCCGCCGGTGCCGGTTGAACCGCGCGTCGCGTCGTTTTCGCCCTTGCATTGCCCCGAACCCGCCGCTAGAAGCGCGGCATCGGACCCGTAGCTCAGCTGGATAGAGCACCAGACTACGAATCTGGGGGTCGGGCGTTCGAATCGCTCCGGGTCCGCCACCTTCCTCTGAAATCAGTCATGTTTTCGGCATTGTGCCGGTCTTTCCCCAGGTTTCAGCAGATGCCTGGATGCAACAGATTGCTTCGGATTGCGGTCTGAACGATTCCCGCAACTGCCCGACGCGCATCCGGCCGTTGAAGGTGCGGCCGGAACCGTCGGCGAACGGGTCCAGCATGACGTCCGCCGACCAGCGGGCTTTGGCCACGGCTTCGGTGACCGGCGGCGCGCGGGTGCCCAAGGCGCGCTTGCGGCCCGCCTGCGCCGCACCGCCGGGCCCTTCGTGGGGCAGTGCCTTGGGGTCCGCTTGCAGCTCATCACATGGCCGTCGCGGCGCAGGATCGCATGAAGCCGCCGGGAACCGACCTCCCTCTCGCAGGATCGCGATGATCCGATTTTCCCTGAGCTTCGATCGCGTCATCTCCGGTCCTTTCCGCGCGCCGGGCTCTGCCATCGGATGGACGAGGTATCGGGGGTCACGGCAGGCGGCGTCGGGCCAATTCCCATCCTGCTGTGCCCCCATCCTGCTGTGCCCCTTGCGCCCGGGCGCCGGCCTGCGCAGTATCCGGCCGCGCCCGAACCACAGGTTGACCCATGTTTTCGCTTCGTCCCGCTCTTGTTGCCCTTTGCATCCTTGCGGCCCTGCCGGCCCATGCCGCGTCGCTCGACGGTCTGGCGGTCGAGGTCGTGAACGAAAGCGAACCCGTGCTGTGCGCCGAAAAGGACAACGTGGCACTGTCCTTCTCGCACCCCGGTGTCCGTGCGTTCCGCATCGAGGCAGCGCATCCGGTGTATCTGGCGCCGGGGATGCGCGACAACTGGGAAGCCGACTGGACGGCTTGCGACATGTCGGGCGATCCGGTGTTCGCCTCGCCCGCGCCGCCCGGGCGGGAAACGCTTTACGAACAGCCCGACATGTGGGTGGTGGGCTGGCGCCATTCCACCTTCTGGCGCCCGGCCACGGCAACCGTGCGCATCGGCGACAAGGTGCACGAAGGGTTGCACCTGCTTCAGGTCTGGCAACTGCGCACCGACGGCGCCGAGGAGGTGCTGGTGCTGTATCCGCAGGACGGGTATTGGCGCGCCCGGCCGCTGGCGCCGCGGCCGATGCGCAACACGGCCTACGGGTCTTCGTTTCTGGTCGGTCCGGTGGAGTTCGACGGCCGCCCCGTGGTGAACCTGCGCGAGGTGGCCTTCGATCCGGCGGCGCGGCGGTTCACGCTGCACTTTGCCCGCGGCGGCACTGGCACGGTCACCATGGTTGGCGTCGACGAAAACCGCATCGCGCTGGACGTGGGCTTTGACGCGCCCATCGCGGATGCGCCCTTTGCGATGCTGCGGTCGATGTATGTGACCGAGTTCAACAACGATGCCGCCCGCGTGGCGGTGCGCGAGGCGGGTGCCAATGCCTGGCGCGAACAAGGGGTCATGGCCTTTGACCGCGCCACCGCCACCGACATCTGGCTTGGGCGTCTGGCACCTTCGCAGCACAACAAGAGCGCGCCGGATTTCGTTCTGAACAGCTTTTCCGACGGGCCGGTGCCGAAACGTCCGAAAAACGAGCCGCCGCCCGGCCCCGGCGCCATCAACTGAGCCGGACTCGTGGCGCTGATCGGTTACGCCCGCGTTTCGACCGAGGACCAGACGCCCTTGCCCCAGGCCGAGGCGCTGCGCGCCGCCGGTTGCGCCGAGATTCATGAGGAACAGGCCTCGGGCGGCAATCGCGCGCGCCCGGTGCTGGCGCGGGTGCTGGACCGCATCCGCCGTGGCGACACGCTGCTGGTGGTGCGCATCGACCGGCTGGCACGGTCCTTGTCGCACCTGCTGGAAATCATCGAGCGGCTGGAGGCGAAAGGCGCCTTTTTCCGATCCTTGCAGGATCCGATCGACACGGCCAGCCCGCAAGGCAAGTTCACCTTGCAGGTGCTGGGGGCCGCCGCCGAATTCGAACGCGCGCTGATCCGCGAACGCACCCAGGCCGGGCTGAAGTCGGCCCGGGCGCAAGGCCGGATCGGCGGCAACCCGGGCTTGCGGGCGCGCGACCCGGCGGCCATCCGCAAGGTGCGCATCGCGCGGGCCGACAGCTATGTAGCGCGGTTGAACGAAACCGCCGAAGACTGGGTGCCGCATGTGCGCCGCCTGCGCCCCGACATGGCCTGGGAAGATGTGTTGCGCATCGTCAACGCCGGTCTGCCGGCCGGTCGCCCGGCCTGGACGCAGGCGCGGCTGCTGCGCGCCGTGAACCGCTATGTGTCCGAAGGCTTCCTGCCCGCAACCGTTCTGGGCCGGGCGCGCCGGGTCGAGGCCGACGACCGCCTGCCGGCCCTGGTGGCGGCGATCAAGGGGGCCGACCCCTCGATCACGTTGCAGGCCATCTGCGACCGGCTGGAGGCCATGCGCGAACGCACCCCGCGCGGGCGCAGCCGCTGGCAGCCTTCGTCGGTGCGAATGCTGCTGGAACGGGCCGGGCGGCTGGGATTGCTGCCCTGATCCGGTCGCCGGACTTCAGGCGCGGAACCGCGCGGCGTGCAGGGCGCGCAGTTCGTTCTTTTGCACCTTGCCCATGGTGTTGCGCGGCAGGGCATCCATCAGCACCAGCGCCTTGGGCTGCTTGAACCGCGCGAGTTGCGCCGCGAGCGCCGCCCCGATCGCGGCCAGGTCCGGCGCCTCGCCCGGTTTCGGCACGATCACCGCCAGCACCGCCTCGCCGAAGTCCGGGTGCGGCACGCCGACCACCGCCGATTCCAGCACGCCGGGCTGGTCGTCCAGGATCAGCTCGATCTCCTTGGGGTAGACGTTGTAACCCCCGGTGATGATCAGGTCTTTCTGCCGCCCGACGATGGTCAGGTAGCCGTCGGCGTCGAAGCGCCCGAGATCGCCGGTGATGAAGAACCCGTTGTCGCGCAATTCCTCGCGCGTCTTTTCGGGCATCTGCCAGTAGCCCTTGAACACGTTCGGGCCGCGCACCTCGACCATGCCGATCTCGCCTTGCGGCAGCGGGGTGCCGGTGGCGGGGTCGGTCACGATCACTTCGATCCCGGGCAGGGCAGGGCCCACGGTGCCCGCCCGGCGTTCGCCCTCGTAAGGGTTCGAGGTGTTCATGTTGGTTTCCGTCATGCCATAGCGTTCCAGAATCCGGTGGCCGGTGCGCGCCTCGAAGGCGGCATGCGTTTCGGCCAGCAGTGGCGCCGAGCCGGAAATGAACAGCCGCATGTGGGCGGCGAGTTCGCGGGTGAAACGCGGGTCGTCCAGCAGCCGGGTGTAAAAGGTCGGCACCCCCATCATGGTCGTGGCGCGCGGCATCAGGCGCAGCATCGCGTCCAGATCGAAGCCGGGCAGAAAGATCATCTCGCCCCCGGTCAGCAGCGCGATGTTGGTGCCGACGAACAGCCCGTGCGTATGAAAGATCGGCAGCGCGTGCAGCTGCACGTCGGCGGCGGTGAACCGCCAGGCTTGCGCCAGCGTTTCGGCATTGGACAAAAGGTTGCCCTGCGTCAGCATCGCGCCCTTCGACCGCCCCGTGGTGCCCGAGGTGTAAAGGAACGCGGCCAGATCCTCTGCGCCGCGTGCCACCGGTGCGAAATGGTCGGGCTGCGCGGCGGCGAGGTCGGCAAAGCTGCCCTGGCCTTGTGTGTCCAGCGTCAGCAACCGCGCGCCGTGGCGCTCGGCCACCGGGGCCAGTGCCGTGGCCGCCTTGGGGTCGGCCAGCAGAACCCCGGGTGTCGCGTTGCCGACGAAGTATTCGACCTCGGCCGCGGTATAGGCGGTGTTCAGCGGCAGGAAGATCGCGCCGGTGGCAACCGCGGCACCGTAAACCGCCAGCGCCGCCGGCGTTTTTGCCACCTGCACCGCCACCCGGTCGCCGGGCCGGATGCCGCAGGCCACCAGCGCATGCGCCGCCCTATGCACCATCGCCAGAAACGCCGCGCCCGAAATCGCGCTGCCATCGGCCAGATGCAGCAGCGCCCGGTCGCGGTCGGCCAGCGGGGCAAACAGGCGGTCATAAAGCGGGTTGGTCATGGCAGGGTTCCCGATATGGTCAGCCCGCCCGTTCTAGGCCAGCCCGGCGCCACCGCCAAGCCTTCAGGCGGTGGGGTTCCGCCGGCTCCACCGGATCGACGACCACAGCGACACGCCGATCAGCGCCGCACCGCCAAGGCCGGTGATGACTTCGGGAATGTGCAGCAGCGTCTGCACATACATGATGACCGACAGGATCAGGATGGCATAGAACGCGCCGTGTTCCAGAAAGCGGTATTGCGCCAGCGTCCCCTTTTCCACCAGCATGATGGTCATGGAGCGCACATACATCGCGCCGATGCCAAGGCCGATGGCGATGACGAACAGGTTGTGGCTGAGCGCGAAGGCCCCGATCACCCCGTCGAAGCTGAAGCTCGCGTCCAGCACCTCGAGATAGAGAAAGGCGCCGAGCCCGCCCTTGGCCGCCCCTGTCAGAACTTCCTGGCCGCGGTCCAGCACACCGCCCAGCACCTCGACCAGCAGAAAGGTCAGCAGGCCCCAGATTGCCGCATGAAAGAAGATGTTGGCCGCTACAGGGCCAAGCCGGGGGTCTTCGCTGGCACCGATGATGCGCGAAAAGACCAGCATCACGATCAGCACCAGCGCAATCTCGATTCCCTTGACCGAGGAATAGGCGCTGGCCTTTTCCTCCAGCCAGGCGACCCAGTGGATATCCTTTTCGTGGTCGAAGAAGAACGACAGTGCCACCATCATCAGGAACGTCCCGCCGAAAGCCGCAATGGGCAGGTGGGCATCGTGCATGATGCGCGCGTATTCCTCTGGCTGGCTGGCGGCCATGACCATCGCCGTCCAGGGCCCGACCTTGGCCGCAATCACCACGATCAGCAGCGGAAACACGATCCGCATGCCGAATACGGCGATGAGGATGCCCCAGGTCAGGAACCGCTGTTGCCAGGCGGGCGTCATGTCCTTCAGCTTGTTGGCGTTGACGATGGCATTGTCGAACGACAGGCTGATTTCCAGCACCGCCAGAACCGCGCAGATCAGAAAGATCGCGGCCGTGCCGCCCAGCGTGCCGGTGGTTTGCCACCCCAGCACGGCACCCAGCGCCAACCCGATGCCCGTCGCCACGAAGGCCCAGCGAAGATAGTGCAGCGTGCCGCGCTTCGGGATGCCTCCGGCCGGGGAAACATCGCTATGTGCCATGAGAGTCATGCCTTGCGGCTGAGGACGGAAAGGTTGCCGACATCGCGAAAGCACCGCAACTTTCGCCAGAGGGGCCCGGCCACCTGCGCGCGGAGCCAAGGCGCCGGGCTGCGCATCTGATCTAGCGGTGCGGGGCTGCCCTTGCAAGCCGCCGCCTTGTCTTGAACGGCGCGCTGCAGCACAGGCGCAACGGTCCTCGCCCCGGTGGGCTGAAAACCGCCAGCCACAAGAAACGATTCCCGGCCGGATTCCCAGCAGTCATGATTCAGATCAGATACCGCGCGCGGCCGCTCTGGCATCGTGTCAAAGTTGCCGTAGCGATGAGACTTTGATGCGCCTCACGATCCGAACCAATCTGGCCGCGCGCGTGCTGATGTTCTGCGCCGTCAACGACGGTCGCATCGTGCGCACCGCCGAAATCGCCCGGCAGTGCAATGCCTCGCTGAACCATCTGTTGCAGGTGGTGCATGTGCTGCAGGAAAACGGCTTTGTCGATACGCTGCGCGGCCGCACCGGCGGCTTGCGGCTGGCGCGGCCGATGGCGCAGATTTCGGTCGGGCATGTATTCCGGGTGCTGGAAAGCGGCACGCCGTTTGCCGAATGCTTCGATCCGGCCACGAACACCTGCCCCCTGGCGGGGCCGTGCCGGCTGCGCGATTGCCTGCGCCGCGCGGTCGAGGCGTTCTTTCGAGAGCTCGATACCGTCAGCCTGGCCGATCTGGTGCAAGGCAATTGCGGTCTGCGCGATCTCCTGCTGATGGCCGACGCTTTGAAGCCGCCTTGCGCGGCGGGGGCCGAATAGAGACGGCCCCCCGTTCGGGGGGCCGCAGCCGTCGATCGCAAAGGCTCAGGCCGAAAGGTCGAAGCGGTCGGCGTTCATCACCTTGGTCCAGGCCGCCACGAAGTCGTTCACGAACTTGGCGCGGTTGTCGTCCTGGGCATAGACCTCGGCATAGGCGCGCAGGATCGAGTTCGAGCCGAACACCAGGTCAACCCGGGTGGCGGTGTGCTTTACCGCGCCCGACTTGCGGTCCACGATGTTGTAGCTGTTCGCCCCGGTCGGTTCCCACTTGTAGGCCATGTCGGTCAGCGTGGTGAAGAAGTCGGTGGTCAGCGCACCGGCCCGGTCGGTGAACACGCCGTGTTTCGTGCCGCCGTGGTTGGTGCCCAGAACCCGCATGCCGCCGACAAGGCAGGTCATTTCCGCCGCCGTCAGGCCCATGAGCTGCGCGCGGTCCAGCAGCAGTTCTTCGGCGGAAACGGCATAGTCCTTCTTCAACCAGTTGCGGAAGCCGTCGGCCACCGGCTCCAGCCACTTGAAGCTGTCGGCATCGGTCTGCTCGGCCGTGGCATCGCCGCGACCCGGCGCAAAGGGCACCTCGATGTCGAAGCCGGCGGCCTTGGCTGCCATCTCGACCCCCACGTTGCCCGCCAGCACGATGATGTCGGCCACCGAGGCGCCGCGCTTGGCCGCGATCGGCTCCAGCACCGCCAGAACGCGCGCCAGCCGGGCGGGTTCGTTGCCTTCCCAGTCCTTCTGCGGGGCCAGCCGGATGCGGGCACCATTGGCGCCGCCGCGCAGGTCCGAGCCGCGGAAGGTGCGCGCCGAATCCCAGGCCGTCGCCACCAGATCGGCCACCGAAAGCCCGCTGGCGGCAATATCGCGCTTGGCCGCGCCGATGTCCCAGTCGGTGGTGCCGGCGGGAACCGGGTCTTGCCAGATAAGGTCTTCCTGCGGCGCCCAGGGGCCGATGTAGCGGCTGCGCGGGCCCATGTCGCGGTGGGTCAGCTTGAACCAGGCACGGGCAAACACCTCGGAGAAATGGGCCGGATCCTTGTGGAACCGCTCCGAGATCTGGCGATAGATCGGGTCCATCTTCATCGCCATGTCCGCATCGGTCATGATGGGCATGGTCTTGATCGAGGGGTCTTCGACATCGGGCACCATGTGTTCGGGCTTGATGTCGATGGGCATCCACTGCCAGGCGCCGGCGGGCGACTTCTTCAGCTCCCATTCATACCCGAACAGAAGGTCGAAATAGCCGTTGTCCCACTGGATCGGGTTCGTGGTCCAGGCGCCTTCGATGCCGCTGGTCACGGTGTTGCGCCCGATACCACGGGTGGTGTGGTTCATCCAGCCCAGGCCCATTTCCGAGATGTCGGCACCTTCGGGCGCCGGGCCGAGGTTGGCCGCATTGCCGTTGCCGTGCGCCTTGCCGACGGTGTGGCCGCCCGCGGTCAGCGCCACGGTTTCCTCGTCGTTCATCGCCATGCGGGCGAAGGTTTCGCGCACATGCAGCGCGGTCAGCAGCGGGTCGGGCTTGCCGTCCACGCCTTCGGGGTTCACGTAGATCAGGCCCATGTGCACCGCGGCAAGCGGGTTTTCCAGCGTGGCCGGGTTCTTGATGTCGGCATAGCGGTTTTCGGCCGGGGCCAGCCATTCCTTTTCGCTGCCCCAGTAGACATCCTTTTCCGGGTGCCAGATGTCTTCGCGGCCGAAGGCGAAGCCATAGGTCTTCAGCCCCATCGATTCATAGGCGATGGTCCCGGCCAGGGCCATCAGGTCGGCCCAGCTCAGCTTGTTGCCGTATTTCTTCTTGATCGGCCACAGCAGCCGCCGCGCCTTGTCGAGGTTGGCGTTGTCGGGCCAGCTGGCCAGCGGGGCAAAGCGGTGGTTGCCGGTGCCGGCGCCGCCGCGGCCATCGGCCACGCGATAGGTGCCCGCCGCGTGCCACGACATGCGGATCATCAGGCCGCCGTAATGGCCCCAGTCGGCCGGCCACCAATCCTGGCTGTCGGTCATCAGCGCGACCAGATCGGCCTTCAGCGCCTCGAAATCCAGCGTCCGGACGGCCTTGCGATAGTCGAAGCCCTTCAGCGGGTTCACCTTGCTGTCGTGCTGGTGCAGGATGTCGAGGTTCAGCGCCTTGGGCCACCAATCCATCACGCCGGTTCCAGTTGTGGTGTTCGCACCATGCAGCACCGGGCACTTGCCGGTTTTCATGTCGTTTCCGTCCATCGTTCGCTCCTCGTCTTGCATCATGTGGCAGCGGGTCTGCCCCTCTCGCGAAGGTGGGCATACCCAGGCTGGAATCGTTCTAGCATGGCCAGCCGATAATGAGAATTTGCATTTTCTAATGTAACCGATATGTTTTTCTGATGAATGGATTGTCGATGAAACACCTGCGCTACTTCGATGCGCTGGCCAGCCACGGCCATTTCGGGCGTGCGGCCGAAGCCTGCGCCATTTCGCAACCCGCCTTGTCGCTGCAGATCAAGGAACTGGAGGATTTGCTGGGCGCCGCGCTGGTCGAACGCGGGGCGCGGCAGATCCGCCTGACCAGCCTGGGCGAGGCCTTTGCGCTGCGGGTGCGCGATATCCTGCGGGCGGTGGACGAACTGGGCGACCTGGCCCGGGCCACGGCCGGCCCTCTTGCCGGGCGGTTGCGGCTGGGCGTCATTCCCACGGTGGCGCCCTATCTCTTGCCGCGCATCATCAAGCGGCTGGCTGCCCGGTTTCCCGGCCTGGACCTGCGCCCGCGCGAGGCGGTGACCGGCCGGCTGATCGACGAGCTTGCCGAAGGCCGGCTCGATACCGCCATCGTGGCCCTGCCGGTGTCGGAGCCCGCGCTGGTCGAACGCCCGCTGTTCGACGAGGAATTCGTGCTGGTCCGCCCGCTGGAAGATGCCGGCAAACCCGTGCCCGACCCGACGACCCTGCGCACGATGCGGCTGCTGTTGCTGGAAGAAGGCCACTGTTTCCGCGATCAGGCGCTGAGTTTCTGCAAGCTGTCGCCCAGCGTGGCCCGCGAGGTGATGGAGGGCAGCTCGCTTTCAACCCTGGTGCAGATGGTCGGCTCCGGCATCGGTGTGACGCTGATCCCCCAGATGGCGGTCGAGATCGAAACGCGGTCGGCCCCGGTGTCGGTGGTGCCCTTGGGCGAACCGCGGCCCGGGCGCACCGTCGGCATGATCTGGCGCCGCAGCAACCCGTTGTCCGACCAGCTGGAACGCATTGCCCAATGCGTCGGCGAAGCCGGCGCCGGATGACCCGGCACACGCCGATGTGATATGGCGGCGGCGCTGGCGCTGCTGTAGGAAACGCTGACCGGGGCACACCCCGGCGGGCAGGCGACAACAACATCCGGGCGTCCGACCCCGGGGACTGGGGCAGACGATGCGGTGGATGATCCGGCTGGGCATGTTGGTGGTTCTGGCGGTGGGGCTTGCGTCCTGCGCGCCATCCAAGTTCCGCAGCTACAACGGCCCCGAAGTGACCCGGATCGAGGTGCACAAGGCTGCGCGCAAGATGTATCTGCTGCACCACGACAAGGTGCTGAAGTCCTATGACATCGGGCTTGGCGCCAACCCCGAGGGTCACAAGCAGTTCGAAGGCGACAGCAAGACCCCCGAGGGGCTGTATTACATCGACCGCCGCAACCCCAACAGCAACTTCCACCTGTCGCTGGGCATCTCCTATCCCAACCCGCAGGACCGCGCCTTTGCCCAGGCGCAAGGCAAGTCGCCGGGGGGCGACATCTTCATCCACGGTCGCGCCGGCAAGCACAACCTGCGCGGCCGGGGCCAGGACTGGACCGATGGCTGCATCGCGGTGACCGACCGCGAGATCGAGGATATCTACGCGATGGTCCGCATCGGCACGCCGATCGCCATCTACCCCTGACAGCGGGGCAGGGCGCCGCGGCGGCGGGCGGACCGCCTCAGCCGTAGCTGCGGCGGTCCTCGATCACCTTGCCGTCGTTGGGCAGGCTGCCGGGCGGCACCAGCTCCACCCGACCCTTGAGTTTCAGCACGTCCAGCAGGCTGCTTTCGTACAGCGCCGGGTTCGAGGCGCGGGTTTCCACCTGCACCGTCATCACGTCCATCTCGCCCTGGCGTTCGGCAATGACGCGCGCCCGTGACACTTCGGTATGGCGGGCCACGAAATCGGCCACCTGTTCGGGGCGCACGAACATGCCCTTGATCTTGGTGGTCTGGTCGGCGCGGCCCATCCATCCCCTGATGCGCGCATTGGTGCGCCCGCAAGGGCTTTGCCCCGGCATCAGTGCCGACAGATCGCCGGTGGCAAAGCGGATCAGCGGGTAATCGGGGTTAAGGGTCGTCACCACGACCTCGCCGACCTCGCCCACCGGCACAGGATCGCCGGTGCCGGGGCGGACGATTTCCACGATCACGCCTTCGTCCAGGATCATGCCGTCCAGCGCGTCGGATTCGTAGGCGATGTTGCCCAGATCGGCGGTGGCATAGCATTGCCGGCAGGCGATGCCGCGGTCGGCGTATTCCTTGCGCAAGCTGGGGAACAGCGCGCCCCCGCCAACGGCCGCCTTGGCGATGCGCAAGGCCACGCCCATCTCGTCGGCCTTGTCCAGGATCACCTTCAGGAAATCCGGGGTGCCGGCATAGGCGGTGCTGCCGATATCCGCCGCAGCGCGCACCTGCAACTCGGTCTGCCCGGTGCCGGCAGGCACCACCACGGCGCCCACGGCGCGGGCGGCGTTGTCGAACATCATGCCGGCGGGCACCAGGTGATAGGAAAAGCAGTTCTGCACGATATCGCTGCGCCCGATGCCCGTGGCGTGCAGAAAGCGGCCAAGCCGCCACCAGTCGTGCCCCACGCCGCCCGGTTCGTAGATCGGCCCCGGCGACTGGAACACCTGCGCCACGTTCTGAACCGCGATGCCGCCGAAGGGGGGGGCTGCCTTCTGCCGCCCCGTCAGGTCGGCCTTGCGCAGCACCGGCAGGCGGGCGAGCGCGGCAAGGTCCGGCAGGGGGGCGCCGTCGATCTGGCAGGCCCCGGGATGCGCGGCAACCCGGGCGATCTGCGCGTTCAGCGCCGCAAGCTGCGCCGCCTCGCGTTCGTCGCGGCTGCGTGTTTCCAGAGCGTCGTAATGGCTCATGGCATTGTCCCCTCTCATGCCAGCCAGCGCTTGCGGCGGCGATAGCTGCGCACGTCGCGGAACGACTTGCGCCCCTTGTCCGACATGCCCAGGTAGAATTCCTTGACGTCCGGGTTTTCGCGCAGGTCGCGCGCCGTGCCTTCCATCACCACGCGGCCCGATTCCAGGATGTAGCCGGTGTGGGCATAGCGCAGGGCGACGTTGGTGTTCTGTTCGGCCAGCAGAAAGGTCACGCCTTCCTTCTCGTTCACCTCGCGCACGATCTCGAAGATCTGTTCGACCAGCTGCGGCGCAAGGCCCATGCTCGGCTCGTCCAGCAGCACGGTTTCGGGCCGGCTCATCAGCGCGCGTCCGATGGCGGTCATCTGCTGTTCGCCGCCCGAGGTATAGCCCGCCTGCGACCGGCGGCGTTCCTTCAGGCGCGGGAAATAGGTGTAGACCATCTCCAGATCGCGGGCCACCTCGGCGCGGCTGGCGCGGGTGTAGGCGCCGGTCAGCAGGTTTTCCTCCACCGTCAGGTGCTCGAAACAGTGCCGGCCTTCCATCACTTGGATCACGCCCATCCGCACAAGGTCGGCCGGGCTCATCGCGGCGGTGTTCTGCCCGCGATACAGGATGCTGCCCTTGGTCACGTCGCCGCGCTCCGAGGCCAGCAGCCCCGAAATCGCCTTGAGCGTGGTGGATTTGCCCGCCCCGTTGCCGCCCAGCAGCGCGGTGATGCCGCCCTTGGGCACCGTCAGGCTCACCCCCTTCAGCACGAGGATCACGTGGTTGTAGATCACCTCGATGTTGTTGACCTCCAGAACGGTCTCTCGGGTCGGGGCTGCGTCCAGCATGGGGCTTCTCCGGGGATCGGTGGGGGTGCGGGGCCGGGCGACCGGCCCCGCCGTCAGGTCAGTTGCAGCGCTTGGCGATGTTGTTTTCCTTGGCGAATGCCTCGGAGTCGGCCACGATCAGCGGGTCGATCACCTCGCTGTCCGACTGGATCCAGTCGGTGATCAGGTTCCACTTCTTCGCCTTGGCATCCCACTGCTGCACCAGACCCAGGCCCGGGCCGCCGTGGTTTTCGCAGGTCACCTTGAAGGCGGGCCCGAAGTTCGGCAGGCCCAGCTCGGCCATCCGCGCTTCGGTGATCTCCAGGTTCTCCATGCCGTCGCGCATCATCGCCGGGGTGATGTTCGGGGTCTTGTGGATTTCCTGCGCCTTGCGCGCCGCCTCGACCGCCAGCATCGCCGCATACATGCCGCGCGAATAGAGCACCGAGCCCACCTGGTCGCCGTTGCCGGCGGCCTTGCCCGCGTCGATCACGTATTTCTTCATGTCGGCATAGACGGGGTAATCCATCCCGGTGCCGTGCATCGCCAGGCTCTTGTAGCCATGCGCGCCTTCACCAGCGGGCAGCACGTCGTTTTCCGAACCCGACCACCAGACCCCGATGAAGTTTTCCATCGGGAAGCGGATGTTGGCGGCTTCCTGGATCGCCACGGCGTTCATCACGCCCCAGCCCCACATCAGCACGTAATCCGGTCGGTCGCGGCGGATCTGCAGCCACTGAGATTTCTGCTCCTGTCCGGGGCTGTCCACGGGCAGCAGCGTCAGGGCATAACCGTGCTTCTTGGCAAGTTCTTCCAGCGTGCGGATCGGTTCCTTGCCATAGGCCGAGTTGTGGTAAAGCAGCGTGATCTTCTTGCCGTCCAGCTTGCCGCCGTTGATGTCCAGCAGGTGCTTGATGGCGATGGAGGCGCCATCCCAGTAGTTCGCCGGATAGTTGAACACATGGCTGAACACGGTGCCGTTCTTGGCGCTGGTGCGCCCGTAACCCATCGTGTGCAGCGGGATCCCGTCGGCGGTGACCTTGGGGATCAGCTGGTAGGTGATGCCGGTGGACAGCGGCTGGATGATCAGCGGGTTCTGCCCCTTGATCGCCTCATAGCATTCCACGCCCTTTTCGGTGTTGTAGGCGGTTTCGCATTCGGTCTGGCGGATCTTCACGCCGCCGATGCCGCCGTCGCGCTCGTTGATGAGCGTCAGGTAATCGGAATAGCCGTCGGCAAAGGGGATACCGCCCGCGGCGAAGGGCCCGGTGCGATAGCTCAGCGACGGAAAATGCAGGTCCTGCGCCAGGACCGGGGTGCCAACGGCAATCGCCGCTGCCACCAGTGCTGCAAATCTGATCTTCATCCTTGGTTCCTCCCAAAGGGTTGCGAAGTTGCGCCGGGCGGGCCCGGTTCTTGGTCTTGGCCGGCCCGGCCCTAGTGCGGGAAGGGCCAGAGCCGAAGCTTTTCCTTGGCCACGCGCCACAGCTGGTTGATGCCATGCGGCTCGGCGATCAGGAAAATCACGATCAGCGCACCGACGATCATCAGTTCCATGTGCGCCGCAAGGTCGGTGGGCCAGCCGAACTGCCCCACCAGCACGTTCTTCAGCAGCACCGGCAGCAGCACCAGAAACGCCGCACCGGCAAAGCTGCCGAAGATGCTGCCCAGACCACCGATGATGATCATGAACAGAACCAGAAAGGATTTCTGGATGCCAAAGCTTTCGCCCACCTCGGCCGCGCCCAGGTAGACGGCAAAGAACAGCGCCCCCGCGATCCCGATGAAGAAGGACGATACGGCAAAGGCCGAAAGCTTGGCGCGCAGCGGGTTCACCCCGATGATCTCGGCGGCGATGTCCATGTCGCGGATCGCCATCCACTGCCGGCCCAGGGCGCCGCGCGTCAGGTTGCGCGCCAGCCAGGCCAGCGCGAACAGGATCACAAGGCAGAACAGGTATTTCGCCCAGGGCGCCGTGCCCGCGCCGGTGATGGCAATGCCGAACAGCGTGCGTTCGGGCGCGCTGATCTGCCCCGAGGCGGAATAGTTGTAGAACCACGGCACCTTGTTGAACAGCCACACCAGAAAGAACTGCGCCGCCAGCGTCGCCACCGCAAGATAGAACCCCTTGATCCGCAAGGAGGGCAGGCCGAACAGCACGCCCACGCCGGCGGTGATGCCCCCCGCCAGCAACACATGGATCAGGATGTTGACCTCGGGAAACGCGGTCATCAGCTTGTAGACGGCATAGGCCCCCACCGCCATGAACCCGCCCGTGCCAAGGCTGACCTGCCCGCAATAGCCGGTCAGGATGTTCAGCCCGATCGCAGCAATCGCATAGATCAGGAAGGGCACGAACACCGCATTGGCCCAGTAATCGTTGATGATCAGCGGGATGATCCCGAAAGCCACCGCCAGCACCGCATAATACCGGATCCGGTCGAACCGGATCGGAAAGGTCTGGCTGTCGTCCCGGTAGCTGGTCTTGAAATCTCCGGCCTCGCGGTACAGCATCTCAGACCCTCCCCCCGGTCATGCAAAAGGGCGCAAGGTTCCGGCCCGGAACCTGCGCCCTGTCCTTCAAGTTGCGCCGTGCCGTCAGGCGTGCGCGTTCTCCTGCTGCACCACGCGCGTGCCCACCGGCACGTCGCGCGTCAGCGCCACCACCTGCCGGCGCGCGACCACGCCAAGCGCCAGCCCCAGCAGGCACAGCACCGCCACCATCCAGAACAGCGGATGCCCGTCCACATAGGCCAGCACCGACAGCCCGCCGAACACCCAGAACGCCGAGAACCCCAGCGTGCAGGCGATCGCCCAGAACTTCTTCATCCCCCGACTCCTCCCCGAGCCCGGCGCAAGGCGCGCCATGATGTCGCAGAGTAGAACGGTCGCAGGCGGTGGCTGTCAACTTGTATTCGCAAGGCAGAATTTGTTGCGCCGCAGCGCGGCTTTCACCTTGGCCAAATATCCTCCGGGGGGTGCGGGGGGTGGAAAACCCCCCGCTGCCGACGCCCGGGCAGGTCACGATCCGGGTCATCCTCATACCCTCTCGATGATCTTTTCGCCAAACAGCCCCTGCGGGCGGAACACCAGGAACACCAGCGCCAGCACATAGGCGAACCAGTTTTCCGTGGCGCCCCCGATCATCGGGCCGATGAAGAACTCGAACAGCTTTTCGCCCACCCCGATGATAAGCCCGCCGACGATGGCCCCCGGGATCGAGGTGAAACCGCCCAGCATCAGCACCGGCAACGCCTTCAGCGCGATGAGGCTGAGCGAGAACTGCACCCCCGACTTCGACCCCCACATGATGCCTGCGACCAGCGCCACGAACCCGGCGATCGACCAGGTCAGCACCCAGATGAACCGCAACGAGATGCCCACCGACAACGCGGCCTGATGGTCGTCGGCCACGGCGCGCAAGGCGCGGCCCTGCTTGGAATACTGCGAAAACAGCGTCAGGCTGACCACCAGCATCACCGCCACCACCGTGGCCACGATGTCGAGCTGGTCGATGAAGAAGCCGTAGCCGAACAGGTTGTAAGTAAACTCGTCGATGGCCCCCGACATGCCCTGCGGAATGCCCACGTCCAGCTTCTTGATGTCGGCGCCCCACATCACGTCGCCCAAGCCTTCCAGGAAATAGGCCAGGCCGATGGTCGCCATGAACAGGATGATCGGTTCCTGGTTGACCAGATGCTTGAGGATGTAGCGTTCCACGATGATCGCCAGCCCCACCATCACCAGCGCGGTCAGCGCAATGGCCAGGACCGCCGGAACGGTCCAGCCGAACTTGTGCAGGTTGGTGCCGAACACGGCGTTGATGAGGTGGGCAAAGGGGATCTGCCCGTTCTGGATGCCGACCAGCGTCATCGCCGCAAACAGGGCCAGCACACCTTGCGCATAGTTGAAGATGCCGCTGGCCTTGAAGATCAGCACGAAGCCCAGCGCGACCAGGGCATAAAGCACCCCGGCCATCAGACCGTTCAGCGTGACCTCGATGGCGAAAAGCAGGGTATCAGGCATCGGCGAATTCCTTCAACTGCGCATTTGCCGACGGCACGCGAGTAGCGTAGGTTCGGCCCGTCGAGTGCTTGAATTTTCTGCCACGCGCGCCGTCGGCGCGCAGACTGCTCCGTTCGGCGCGATTGATGCCAAAAGGAGACGTCGCATGACCATGGTCCTGCGATCGGGCTCGACCAGCCCCGAAGTGGCCCGGCTGCCGGCGGCCTTGAACGCCGCCCTGACACCCAGCCCCAACCTGCCGCCCAACGGCCGATTCGATGCCCCCACCGATCAGGCGGTGCGCGCGTTTCAGCGCGAGGCCTGGCTGGAAATCGACGGGCTTGCCGGCATCTGCACCCAGAACGCGCTTTATGGGCAAGAGGCCTTTCCGCCCGTGCTGCACAACGTGCCCTGCCTCAGCCAGCCCACGCCCACGACCTGCTGGGCGGCCTCGGCGGCGATGCTGAAGGGCAGCACGGTGGCCGCAATCCGTCTGGCCACGCCCGCCCGGCTGCTCAACCAGGCCGGCGCGCTCATCAACGGGTCCGAGGCAACGGCCAGCGGCGCCGAACAGCGCGAGTTCGGCCGCATCCACGGCCTGCACCTGCACCCGCCGCGGTGCTGGCTGGTCTCGGCGGTCATCGCCCGGGTGACGATGGGGCCGGTGATGATGCAATGCCTGTGGAACACCGGCAGCTACCTGCAAGGGCAGGGGTCCGACGGGCACTGGGTGGTGCTGGTCGGTGTGCGCGGCACCCGCAACGAAACGGGGCGCGAAACCACATTCCGCATCCACGACCCGTTGAACGGGATCTATTCCGCCAACTATGCTGCCATGCTGCGCCGGGTGCCGCTGGCGACCTACGCCTTCTTCACCCGCTGAGCAGGGGGCCTGCGGGGGCCGGTCAGTCATGGCTGACCCCCAGATAGGCGTCGATCACCGCCTGGTTGCTGCGGATTTCGTCGGGCGGGCCGTCGCCGATCTTCTTGCCGTAGTCCATCACCACGACGCGGTCGGACAGGTCCATCACCACGCCCATGTCATGCTCGATCAGCGCGATGGTGGTGCCGAATTCGTCGTTCACATCCAGGATGAAGCGGCACATGTCCTCCTTCTCCTCGACGTTCATGCCGGCCATCGGCTCGTCCAGCAGCAGCAGCATGGGTTCCGCCGCCAGCGCGCGCGCCAGTTCCACCCGCTTTTTCAAGCCATAAGGCAGGCGGCCCACCGGCGTCTTGCGGATGTGCTGGATTTCGAGAAAGTCGATGATCTTCTCGACCTTCTCGCGGTGTTCGTCTTCCTCGCGCTGGGCCTTGCCCCACCAGATCGCCTGATCCAGAAAGCTTGCCCTGGTCATGGTCAGGCGCCCGGTCATGATGTTGTCCAGCACCGTCATGCCTTCGAACAGCGCGATGTTCTGGAACGTGCGCGCGATGCCCTGGCGCGCCACCTCGAAGGGCTTCATCGGCGGGCGCTTCTGGCCGCGGAACCAGACCTCGCCTTCCTGCGGGACGTAGAAGCCGGAAATGACGTTCAGCATCGAGGATTTGCCCGCACCGTTCGGGCCGATGATGGCGCGGATTTCGCCTTCGCGGATGTCGAAGGAAATGTCGGTGATCGCCTTTACCCCGCCGAAGCGCAGCGTGATGTTGCGCATCTCCATCAGCACGGGGCCGATCCTGCGCCCGTCCGGGGTGATCCAGCCTTCGGGGTTCTTCATGTCGATGGGGGCGTTCATGCGGCCTCCTTGCGGGCAGGGCGGGTGCCGACGACCTTGGCATCGCGCAGCTCCAGCGTGGCGCTGATATAGCCCTTGCGCCCGTCCTCGTAGGTGACTTCGGTGCGGGTGCTGACGGTGCGCGACCCGTCGTAAAGTGCCGCGATCAGGTCGGCGTATTTCTCGGCGATGATGTTGCGGCGCACCTTGCGGGTGCGGGTCAGTTCGCCATCGTCGGCATCCAGTTCCTTGTGCAGCACCAGAAAGCGGTGGATCTGGCAGCCCGACAGCATCTTGTCCTGCGCGACGCTCGCGTTCACCTCCTCGACATGGCGCTGGATCATATCCAGCACCCTGGGGTGGCCGGCCAGTTCCTGATAGCTGGAATAGGCGATGTTGTTGCGTTCCGCCCAGTTGCCTACCGCCGTCAGGTCGATGTTGATGAAGGCGGTGCAACGGTCGCGCCCGGCGCCGAACACCACGGCCTCGAGGATGTTGGGGTAGAACTTCAGCTTGTTTTCCACATACTTCGGCGCGAAAAGGCTGCCGTCGGCCATCTTGCCCACGTCCTTCGCCCGGTCGATGATGCGCAGATGCCCGGTGCCTTCCTCGAAGAAACCGGCATCGCCGGTGGCGACCCAGCCTTGCGCATCCTTGGTCGATGCGGTGCTGGACGGGTTCTTGTAATATTCGACAAAGGTGCCGGGGCTGCGATAGAACACCTCGCCCGATTCCGCGATGCGCACCTCGACCCCCGGGCTGGGCACACCCACCGTGTCCGAGCGCACCTGCCCGTCGGGCTGCTGGGTGATGAACACCGTGGCTTCGGTCTGGCCGTAAAGCTGCTTCAGGTTGATGCCCAGCGAGCGGTAGAAATCGAAGATCTCGGGCCCGATCGCCTCGCCGGCGGTATAGCCGACGCGGATGCGGCTGAAGCCCAGCGTGTTCTTCAGCGGCCCATAGACCAGCAGATCGCCCAGGGCGTATTTCAGCCGGTCGAGGCCGGACACCGGCTTGCCGTCCAGAATCGCCGGGCCGACCTTGCGGGCATGGGCCATGAAGGTGTCGAACAGCCATTTCTTGAACCGGCCCGCATCCTCCATGCGGATCATCACCGAGGTCAGTTGCGTTTCGAACACCCTCGGCGGGGCAAAGAAATAGGTCGGCCCGATTTCCCGCAGGTCGGTCATCATGGTGCTGGGGGATTCGGGGCAGTTCACGCAGAACCCGGTCCAGTAGGCCTGCCCGACCGAAAAGATGAAATCGCCCACCCAGGCCATCGGCAGATAGGCCAGGATATCGTCATCGGCGCGCAGCTTGTCGAATTCGCTGGAGTTCTTCGCCGTCTCGATCACGTTGCGGTTCGAAAGCACCACGCCCTTGGGCTTGCCGGTGGTGCCCGAGGTGTAAAGCATCACGCAGGTGTGGTCCCAGCCCAGTTCGGCGATGCGGGCGTCCAGCTCGGCATCCACCCGCTGATGGCCGACGCGGCCTTCGGCGGCCACGTCGTGCAGCCAGTTCAGATGCGCATGGTCGTATTTCCGCATCCCCCGCTTGTCGTGATAAAGGATGTGGGTGATCGCGGGCAGCCGGTCCTGGATTTCCAGCACCTTGTCCACCTGTTCCTGGTCGCCGGCAATCACGAACCGCGCGCCGCAGTGATCCAGCACATAGGCCATCTCCTCGGCCACGGCATCCTGATACAGCGGCACCGGAATGGCCCCGCACATCTGTGCGGCCACCATCGACCAGTAGAGCGCCGGGCGGTTGCGCCCGATGATGGCCACATGGTCGCCCCGGTCGATGCCCAGGATCATCAGGCCGCGGGCGATGTTGCGGATTTCCTCGGCCGTCTGCGCCCAGGTCCAGGTCTGCCAGATGCCGAATTCCTTTTCGCGATAGGCTGGCCGGCCGCCATGCTGGCGGGCGTTGCGCGCCAGCAGCGCAGGAATGGAAGACGGTGCGCCGGACGGCGGGGTTTGCGTGACCACGATGTCTCCTCCCTTCGCCGGTTGTCCGGCGCAAGCCCAAGTCGAGGCGTTGCCCGCCTTCGTTGCTGGTTGCCCCGATGGATCGGGGCGAATGATTGCCTGACTTTTTCGCAATCCTTACGAATTGCAACAGGCGCGGGCAGGGGGTTTTCGGCGCTGCGCCGGCGGTGCTAGGTATTCGGTGGGGCGCTGGCGGTTCGGGTGGGACCGGGGGCGCTGCCCCCGGACCCCCGGGATATTTTCGGACAGAAAATGGGGGCGGTGCGCCTTGGGGAGGGGCCGATGCCACTGAGCGAGGATGCCCATGCCAGCCTGACGCGGGCCGGGTTGAACCTGATCCAGCAGGCGCTGTCGATCTTCGACCGCGACTTGCGGCTTGCGTTGTGCAACCGGCGCTATCAGGACATGTTCGACTTTCCCGACTGGCTGGTCGCGCCCGGTGCCGGCTTCGAGGAGACCATCCGCTATCTCGTGCAGCGCGGCGAATACGGGCCGGTGGCCGATGCCGAGGAGGCGGTGCGCGTGCGGGTGGATACCGCCCGCGCCTTCGTGCCGCATTACATGGAGCGTCAGCGCCCGAACGGGCGGTGGATTTCGGTCGAGGGGGCGCCCTTGCCGCAAGGCGGGTGGGTGACCGTCTATACCGACATCACCGAGGTGAAGGTGCAGGAGGGTCTGTTGCGCGCGCGCTCCGAGGAGCTGTCGGGCGAGGTGCTGGCCAATGCCGAACGCCTGGCCAAGGCGAACCGGGCGCTGGCCGCCACCAACACCGCGCTGGAGGAAGCCAAGCGCGAGTTGACCGAGATGGAGGCGCGCACCCGCCTGACCACCGAGATGATGCCGGCGCATATCGCCCATGTCGGGCGCGACCTGCGCTATACCTATTCCAACCGGCGGCTGACCTCGGTGCTGCCCGGGCGGCCGTCGGACATTCTGGGCCTGACCGGGCGCGAGGCGCTGGGCCCGGCGACCTTTGCCAAGATCGAGCCGAACCTGCGGCTTGCCCTGGCCGGCGAGGCAAGCGTGGTGGAGTTCACCGACGACGACAGCGGCCGGCGCATCCGCGGCGCCTTTACCCCCGACCGGGTGGGGGACGGGCCGATCAATGGCGTCTACATCCTGTCGATGGACGTGACCGAGGAGGCGCAGGCCCGCGCCGCGTTGACCCAGACGCGCAAGCGCGAGCTGGCGGCCCAGCTGACCAGCGGCCTGGCGCATGACTTTGCCAATCTGCTGACCATCATCATGGGGTTGCAGACCCGGCTGCAGCGCATGCCGATGCCGCCCGAGGCCGGCGACCTGGTGGCGGCCACGCTGGCGGCTGCCCGTCGCGGCGGGGTGCTGCTGGACCGGATCGCCTCGATTTCCGGGCGGCGCGACCTGCGGCCGGTGCCGGTGGACCTGACCGCCTTCGGGGCCGAGCTGCGCACCCTGGCCCGTGCCGCGTTGGGCGACCGGGTGGCGCTGGACATCCGCATCGAGGGCTTCGACGGCCCTGTGCTGCTGGACCCGGGCGCCTTGCAGGATGCGCTGGTCAACCTGATCCTGAACGCGCGCGATGCGATCGGCCCGCGCGAAGGCCGGATCAGCGTCACCGCGCGGCCCCTGCGCGACACCTGGGCCGAATTCGCCGTGGAGGACGACGGGCCGGGCTTTACGCCGCAGGCGCTGGAGCGCGGGCTGGACCCGTTCTTTACCACCAAGGGCGGCGAGGGCTCGGGGCTGGGCCTGGCGATGGTTTACGATCAGGTCAAGCTGGCCGGCGGGTCGGTGCGGCTGGCCAACCGCCCGCAAGGGGGGGCCGTGGTCACGCTGCGGCTGCCGCTGCGCCCGGTGACGGTGCCGGTCGCCCCCGGCCTCGTGCTGCTGGTCGAAGACAGCGACGCCATCCGCGAATCGGTGCGCGAGATGTTGCGCGGCCTGGGCCATGCGGTGATCGAGGCCGCCAGCGCCGACGAGGCCGAGCCGCTGGCGGACTTGCCGGGCCTGACGCTGGTGCTGTCGGACATCAACCTCCAGGGCCCGACCACCGGCGTGGCGCTGGCCGAGCGCCTGGCCGGGCAGGGCTGCGCCGTGCCGCTGGCGCTGATGACCTCGCTGCCCCCCGGCGACCCGCGCCGCGCCGCGGCCGAGCGGCGCTTTCCCGTGCTGTCCAAGCCCTTCGACGCACCTGCGCTGGCCGCCTTTCTGGCGCGCCTGCCATTGACCGGAGCCGCCGCATGAGCCAGAGCCACATTGCCATTCTGGATGACGAGCCCGAGATCCGCCGGATGCTGGCCGATGCGCTGGAGGAAGCGGGCTACCGCGTGACCACCTTTGCCCGCGCCACCGAATTCGAGGCGGCGCTGAACCGCGCCACGCCGGATGTCTGCCTGGTCGATCTGGGCCTGCCCGACCGCGACGGTCTGGCCGTGGTGCACCGGCTGGCGCTGGAATCGGGCGCGGCGATCATCATCATCTCGGGCCGCGCGCAGGTGCAGGACCGGGTGACCGGGCTGGAACTGGGGGCCGACGACTATATCATCAAGCCGTTCGAGCCCGCCGAGGTGGTGGCCCGCGTCCGCGCCCGCCTGCGCAAGGGCCGCAGCGATGCCGCGCCCAAGGCGCCGCAGGTCGCCCGGTTCAACGGCTGGCGGGCCGAGTTCGACCGCTATGTCCTGGTGGCCGACGATGGCAGCGAAACGCCGTTCAGCCATGCCGAAGGCGAGGTGCTGCGCATGTTCCTCGACAGCCCCAAGCGGTTGATCTCGCGCGCGCAGATGCAGGAAACCCTGGGCGGGGCGGCGGGCGAAAGCTTCGACCGGGCGATGGACGTGCGCATCTCGCGGCTGCGCACCAAGCTGCGCGAGGATCCGCGCAATCCCCGCCTCATCAAGACGATCTACGGGGCCGGCTACATCTTTCTGGGCGAGGTGACCTGGGGCTGACCGGCGCCGGTGATCCGTCTGTTACGCGGCCGCGTATATTGCCGCGGACGTGTTGCCAAAGGTGCTTTCATCATGCGTGTCCTTCCTGTTCTTGCCGCCGGTGCCCTGGCCCTGATCGCCGAACCCGGGGTCGCCGACACCCAGCGGATCGAATCGCGCGATGCCTTCGTCTCGCTGGTCAAGGACCGGGCGCTGACCCGGTTCGGCATCACCCTGAACGTCGCCCCGGACGGCACCATCCGCGGCCGGGCCTTCGGGCGCCCGGTCACGGGGGCCTGGTCGTGGAAAGGCGGCTATTTCTGCCGCACGCTGATCTTCGGCGACGAGAACCTGGGCGACAACTGCCAGCTGGTCGAAAAGCGCGGGGAATCGCTGCGCTTTACCGCCGATCAGGGCAAGGGCGATTACGCCGACCTGCGCCTGCGATAGGCCGGAAAAAGCCAAAGGCCGCATCCTGGGATGCGGCCTTTGGCATTGCCTGCTACAGGAAGGCTCAGCCCTGACGGGCCTTGTAGCGCTTCTGCGTCTTGTTGATTACGTAGATCCGGCCCTTGCGGCGCACGATCTGGCAATCGCGGTGACGCGTCTTGAGCGAGCGGAGCGAGTTTGCGACCTTCATCGGTGCTCTCCTGACTTCGCGGCGCGGCGTGCGCGCTTCGGGTTGCGTTCTGCCCGTTTCCGGGCGGTGGATGGTGGGCGCGACAGGGATCGAACCTGTGACCCCTACGATGTCAACGTAGTGCTCTACCGCTGAGCTACGCGCCCGTTCCGCTTGCCGTCCTGCCGCCTGCGCATGCAGGAAAACAGGCCGGGGCCGCGGCGGTGCATGGGCGTATAGACAGAGTCGCCGCCGGCTTCAAGGGGGGATCGTGCGCCCCGGCACGAAACCCGGCCGATGAATCCGATGCCAAGGCATCGACAGGACAGGATTTCCACCTATACCATGTCCGGCAAGGAGGACCGATGCCCCGCCCGCCCTACGATCTGTTCCTGCCGCGCCGGCACGATACCGCCACGGTCTTTGCCTCGCCGCATTCGGGGCGGGATTACCCCGACGATTTCGTGGCGCAAAGCCCGCTGGCTGCGCATGTGCTGCGTTCGTCCGAGGATGCGTTTGTCGACCTGCTGTTTGACGCGGCGCCGAAATGCGGCGCGCCCCTGCTGGCCGCGCGCACGCCGCGCGCCTGGGTCGATCTGAACCGCGCGCCCGACGAGCTGGACCCGGCGCTGATCGAGGGCGTGCCGCGCGGGTCGCTCAACCCGCGGGTCGCCTCGGGGCTGGGGGTGATTCCCCGCGTGGTGGCGGGGGGCAAGGTGATTCATCCGCAGCGCCTTTCGCGGGCCGAGGCCGAGGCGCGGCTGGAACACGGCTGGCACCCCTATCATCAGGCGTTGCAGGATCTGCTGCGGCGGTCGCGCCAGACCTTTGGCGCGGTGCTGCTGGTCGATTGCCATTCGATGCCGCACGAGGCGATCGCGGCCCATGCCGGGCCCGGCCGCCGCGTGCCCGAGGTGGTGCTGGGCGACCGGCACGGCGCGGCCTGCGCGCCCGAGGTGATGGCCGGGGTCGAGGCCGCCTTTCTGCGCGCAGGTTTCGTGGTGGCGCGCAACAGCCCCTTTGCCGGGGCCTACATCACCCAGGCCTACGGGCGCCCGCCCATCGACCAGCATGTCGTGCAGGTCGAGATCGACCGCAGCCTTTACATGGACGAAGCCGTCGTGCGCCCTGCGCCGGGCTTCGAACTGCTGCGCCGACGCCTGTCGGCCGTGGTGGCCGATCTGGCCGAGCTCGGGCGCCGAATCGGGCGTCCGGCGCTGGCTGCGGAATAGGGCGCGGGCTGGTCACACAGGCCCGGGCGGTGTATCGCTGCGCCAGCGGCACCGGCCGGGGGTTTCGCACCCCCGGACCCCCGCGGGATATTTCTGCAAGGTGAATGGGCGGAGGGCGCGGTGTCGGGCGAAGGCAAGGGCAGGTCGCACGGGCGGTTTTCGGTGCAGGTTTCGGCGCGGCCGCGCGACCTGATGGAGGAACCCCGCGTGGTCAAGGGCGCCTGGCGCGCCCGCGTCGTCACCCTGTTCCCCGAGGCGTTCCCCGGCACGCTGGGCCTGTCGCTGACCGGCAAGGCGCTGGACCAGGGGCTATGGGCGCTGGACGCCATTCCCTTGCGCGACTTCGGCATCGGGCGGCACCGCAATGTCGACGATACGCCGGCCGGCGGCGGCGCCGGCATGGTGTTGCGCGCCGATGTGGTGGCGGCGGCGCTGGAGGTGGCCTGCCACGGCGCGCCGCCCGACCGGGCGCGCTGGCCGGTGGTCTACCTCAGCCCGCGCGGCGCGCGGTTCGACCAGGCCACCGCGCGGGCCTGGGCCGCGGCCGACGGCGTGACGCTGGTCTGCGGCCGCTTCGAAGGCGTCGACCAGCGCGTGCTGGACCGCTTTGCCATCCAGGAAGTCAGCCTTGGCGATTTCGTGATGACCGGGGGCGAGATCGCGGCCCAGGCGATGATCGACGCCACCGTGCGCCTGCTGCCCGGCGTGCTGGGCAATGCCGCCTCGACCGAGGAGGAAAGCTTTTCCGGCGGCTTGCTGGAGCATCCGCACTACACCCGCCCGCCGGTCTGGGAAGGGCGCGAGATTCCGCCCGTGCTCTTGTCGGGCAACCATGCCGAGGTGGCGCGCTGGCGCCAGGCCGAGGCCGAACGCATCACCGCCGAACGCCGCCCCGACCTGTGGGCGGCATGGCAGGCGCGCCCGCGCAAGCCTTGACCCCGCGGCCCGCTGCCCCTATACCACGGCGGTTCGCAGGCGGGATTCGCCTGGCGGACCTTGCCTTGTTGACCTTGGCCTTGCCTGCTTCGGCAAGGTGCCGGTCGGCGGCAAGCCGGATAAGGCACGAACGACCTTCTGCGGGCGCCACGGGCGGACCCGGTCGAAGACAGAAGCTCTCGGGCGGCATCACATCCGCGGATCAACCGCGCGTCAGGAAAGGAACCGCGATGAACCTCATCGCCCAGCTGGAAGCCGAGCAGATCGCTGCGCTTGGCAAGACCATCCCCGACTTCAAGGCCGGCGACACCGTGCGCGTCGGCTACAAGGTGAAGGAAGGCAACCGCACCCGCGTGCAGGCCTATGAAGGCGTCTGCATCAGCCGCAACGGCGGCGGCATCGGTGCCAGCTTCACCGTGCGCAAGATTTCCTTCGGCGAGGGCGTGGAGCGCGTGTTCCCGCTGTATTCCACCAACATCGACAGCATCGAGGTCGTGCGCCGTGGCCGCGTGCGCCGCGCCAAGCTGTATTACCTCCGGTCGCGCCGCGGCAAGTCGGCCCGGATCGCGGAAATCTCGAACACCAAATCCAAAGGCGAGTGAGGAGCGGTCCGATGAAAAGCGGCATTCACCCCGACTATCACATGATCACCGTCAAGATGACCGACGGCACAACCTATCAGACCCGCTCGACCTGGGGCAAGGAAGGCGACGTTCTGGCGCTGGATATCGACCCGCTGGCGCATCCGGCCTGGACCGGCGGTTCGACCAAGCTGATGGACACCGGCGGTCGCGTCTCGAAGTTCAAGAACAAATACGCCGGCCTCGGCTTCTGAGCCAGCGCCAGGGCGGAACGGAAGAAAGGCCCCGGAGACATCCGGGGCCTTTTGCATGCGCCTTCCCACTTCCCCTTGCGCCTCACCGCGCCTATGAAGGCGCAAATGTCGTGAAAGTGACAGGCAATGGCGCATATCATCGTTGTCGGCAATGAAAAGGGCGGTTCGGGCAAATCGACCACCTGCATGCACGTCGCAACGGCGCTGGCCCGCGGTGGCCTTCGGGTCGGGGCGCTGGACCTGGACCTGCGGCAACGCACCTTCGGGCGCTATGTCGAAAACCGGGTGGCCTTTGCCCGCAAGTCGGGGCTTTCCTTGCCCACGCCCGACCTGCGCGACCTGCCCGAACCCGACCCGGCCAGCCTGAAACCCGGCGAGAACACCTTTGACCACCGGCTGTCCGAAGCGGTGGCGGCGCTCGATGCCGTGTCGGACTTCATCGTCATCGATTGCCCCGGCAGCCATACCCGGCTCAGCCAGC
The DNA here is from genome assembly GCF_046292685.1 of Gemmobacter sp. GTDB lineage: Bacteria > Pseudomonadota > Alphaproteobacteria > Rhodobacterales > Rhodobacteraceae > Wagnerdoeblera. The sequence continues at coordinate 113,890 of NZ_JBKBQM010000001.1, read as the reverse complement.
TGGCGCACAGCCTGGCCGATACGCTCATCACGCCGATGAACGACAGCTTTGTCGATTTCGACCTGCTGGCGCGGATCGACCCCGACACGGGCAAGATCCTCGGCCCCTCGATCTATGCCGAAATGGTCTGGCAGGCGCGGCAGCTGCGGGCGCAGGCGGGTTTGCGCCCGATCGACTGGATCGTGCTGCGCAACCGCCTGGGCGCGCAGCAGATGCACAACAAGAAAAAGGTGGGAAAGGCGCTGGAAGACCTGTCGAAACGCATCGGCTTTCGCGTGGTGCCCGGGTTTTCCGAACGCGTCATCTTCCGCGAACTGTTCCCGCGCGGGCTGACCCTGCTGGACCTGCGCGATGTCGGGGTCGACAGCCTGAACATTTCCAACGTCGCCGCCCGGCAGGAATTGCGCGACCTGATGCGCGCCGTGGCCTTGCCGGGGGTCGAGCCGAACTTCTGATTGCCAAGGGGCCGCGCGGATTTACCCGCGCGGCCCCCTGCCGGATTACAGGAAGATGAAGTCGGCGCCGGTAAAGGCCGAGTTCACCACCTGGAAATCGGCCACGCCGAAGGTTCCGGTCAGGTCGATGCGGAAGTCGTAGCCCGCCGTGCCATCCAGCCCGACGAACAGCGATGTGACGCCGTTGGCCGACTGGATCTGCGCCTGCCCGCCCACCAGTTGCGACCCGTTGCCCGCAGAGAAGCTGTTGATGTTGATGGCGTTCAACCGGATCCGGTCGCCCGATTCGCCATCGGCGATCAGGTCCACGCCGACCCCGCCCGACCAGGTGTCGAACCAGAACTGGTCGGCCCCGGCCCCGCCGAACAGCACGTCGTTGCCGTCGCCGCCGTTCAGGATGTCGCGTCCGGCCCCGCCGCGCAGCGTGTCGGCCCCGCCGTGGCCGAACATGTTGTCGGCAAAGGCCGATCCGGTCAGGTCGAACCGTTCGACGTTGATGTACTGCATGTCATAGCCCAGCAGGCCGCGCAGCGCATACCAGCCACCGCCGACATACATCGACTTCACGCCGCTGGCCGATTGCGAGGCATCGGCGATCAGCAGGTCGTCATTCGCGCCGCCGTCCACACGGTGTTGCTGGCCGCGGCCCAGGTTCACCACGTCGTTGCCGCTGCCGGTGGCAATGCTGTGGTTGCCGGTGCTGAGCGACAGGTCGATGGTATCGTTGCCGGCGCCGGTGGTCAGTCGGACGTTTTCGATGCTGTTGACCTGGGTGGCGTTGTTGGTCAGCGTGCCGTTGCCGTTCGCGTCCAGCGTCAGTTTGTGCGACAGGGTCGAGGCGCCCAGGTCCATGATCCAGGTATCCGAACCGTCGCCGCCAAAGATGCGGTCGTTGCCGCCGGTTCCACCGTTCAGGATGTCGTCGCCGGCGCCGCCGCTCAGCGTATCTGCAAGGCCGCCGCCGTCCAGGGCATCGGCGCCGCTGCCGCCGGTCACGTTGAACCGCTCGACGTCGATGTGGTCCGTGGCCATGGTGCCGTCGACATCGCCATAGCGATACCAGCCGCCCGAGGTATACCAGCGCGACACTTGCGACGTGGCCGAGGAATAGTCGAGGATCAGCAGGTCGGTCCCGGCGCCGCCATGCACCACGTCGAACCCGAGGCCCACCGCGATCTGGTCGTTGCCGCCGCCGCCATAGACGGTATCGTCCATCGCGTAACCGGCGGTGCTGAAGTTGTCGTTCCCGGCCCCAAGGCCCACGTTCACCGATTCGATGTTGGTCACGCCAAAGCCCAGGCCCGTCATCTGCGCCGTGGTCTGGCTGGCTGCGGCGTTGAACACCAGGTTCTGGGTAAAGGCGCTCAGGTCTGCCACCCAGCGGTCGTTGCCCGTGCCGCCATCGATGATCGCGGTGCCTTGCGCGCTGTTCAGCACGTCGTCGCCCGCGCCGCCGCGCAGCACATCGTGCAGGCCGCCGCCGTCCAGCAGGTCATCGGCGCTGCCGCCCGTCACGTCGAACCGCTCGACGGCGATGTGGTCGACATAGTGCCGGTCGGCGCCCACGGCATAGCGATACCAGCCGCCCGAGGTATAGCGGTTGGTCACCGCTTCGGTCTGGGCGGAATAGTCGATGATGAGCAGGTCGGTGCCGTCGCCGCCATGAAACAGATCGCGCCCGGTGCCCAGGTTGACCGAATCGTCGCCGGCGCCGCCATAGACCGCATCGTTCAGGTTGTAGCCTGCGGTGCTGATGCTGTCGTTGCCCGCGCCCAGCGACAGCTCCACCTGCTCGATGTTGCGCAGGTCGAAGTTGCGGCCGGTCATCTGGCTGGTGGTCTGGCTGTCCGCCGCGTTGAAGTTGAAGTTGAAGGTCAGCGCGGTCAGGTTGGCATTCCACAGGTCGTCGCCCGCCCCGCCGTCGATGGTGGCGCGGCCCTGGTCGCTGGCCAGCGTGTCGTTGCCGGCGCCGCCGATCAGCGTGTCCACATCGGCGCCGCCACCCAGCCAGTCGTTGCCGGCACCACCTGTCAATCGGTAGCGTTCGAAGTTGATGTAGTCGACGCGGTTCCCGGCCTTGTCGGCATAGCGGTACCAGCCGCCCGAGGTGTAGCGATGCGTGATATGCGCGCTCGGGTCGGTCTGCGCGCTCCAGTCCATCACCAGCGTGTCGGTGCCGTTGCCACCGTTCACGTTGTCCTTGCCCTGGCCGGTCGAGATCGTGTCGTTGCCGTCGTTGCCGAAGATATAGTCGTTATAGGCGCCGGCATGGGCGACCAGGTTGTCGTTGCCCAGACCCGCGGTCATGTGCAGCGCCTCGATGCCCGAGATCGTGCCGACGTTGGTGGTCTGGCTGTTCAGGTTCACGTTGGTTGCCAGCGTGCGTGCCGACTGGTCGGCCTGCCAGGTATCCACCCCGTCGCCGCCGTGAATGGTATCGCGCCCGGCGCCGCCGTTCAGCCAGTCATTGCCGCCGTTGCCCGACAGCATGTCGTTGCCCGCCGCGCCCCAGAGCGAATCGCTGGCGCTGCCGCCGGTCAGCCAGAACTGTTCGACATTGATGAAATCCACCGAAAGGCGCCCGGCGCCATCGGCCAGCCGATACCAGCCGCCCGAGGTGTAGACCTGCGTCACCCGGGTGGTTGCCGCGCTGAAATCCGCCTCCAGCCGGTCGAAGCCGTTGCCGCCGTTGAAGGTGGACCGGCCCGCATTGACGATGAACACGTCGTCGCCGTCGCCGGAACTGAACCAGTGGTTGCCCGATTGTGCGCGGGTATCCAGCAGGTCGGCGCCCACCCCGGTGGTCAGGGTAACCGACTCGATCCGCCGGATCTGCGCGCCGGTGGCGGCGATGCTGGCCCAGGTGTTGCCGATGGTCAGCACCAGCGACACATCCAGGTTCAGGCTGCCGTAGTCGCCGATCCAGCGGTCGTGGCCCAGGCCGCCGTCGATCGAATCCGCGCCGAGGCCGCTGGTGATGACGTCATTACCTGCCCCGCCCGACAGGCTGTCATTCAGGCCGCCGCCTTGCAGCACGTCGTCGCCCGACCCGAACCACAACTCGTAGCGCTCGAAGTTGATGTGGTCGATCCGGCTGTCGAAATCGTCGGTAAAGGTGTACCAGCCGCCACCGACATAGCGATAGTCGATGTTGGTGGTCAGCGTGCGGTAATCCACGCGCAGCGTGTCGGTCCCGCCTCCGCCGTTGGCCGAATGCTGACCCGGCGGGGTGACGATGACAAGATCGTTGCCCGCGGTTGTCGGCAAGCCCGTGATTCCCATGATGACCTCCTGGGGTTGATGTCGGGCCGACACTGAACCGCCGCATTTCGACCGTATTTGATCTGGCGCAAACTCCACATTCCGGTTGCTGCAGTTCAAGACATTCGGTCGGCGCCGGCGCCAAGGAAAAAGGCCCCCGGACCTGCGTCCGGGGGCCTTTTCAACCGTGGGTCGAGGCGCTTACACCAGCGACCGTTCCACCGTCTCGCGCTCGAAGATCTCGATCACGTCGCCCGGGCGGATATCCTCGTAACGCTCGAAGGCCATGCCGCATTCCTGGCCCGACTGCACTTCCTTGACCTCGTCCTTGAAGCGCTTGAGCGTTTTCAGCGTGCCTTCGTGGATCACCACGTTGTCGCGCAGCAGGCGCACCCCGGCAGACCGGCGGGCGATGCCTTCGGTCACCAGACAGCCCGCGACGTTGCCGACGCCGGTGATCTTGAACACCTCGAGGATCTTGGCATAGCCGATGAAGTTCTCGCGCACTTCGGCCTTCAAGAGGCCCGAGGCCGCCTTGCGGATGTCGTCGATCAGGTCGTAGATGATCGAATAATACCGGATCTCGACGCCCTTCTGCTGCGCCGCCTGCCGCGCCGTGGCATTGGCGCGCACGTTGAACCCGATCACCGATGCCCCGCTGGCCTCGGCCAGGCCGACATCCGAATCGGTGATCGCGCCGACGCCATAGTGCAGCACGCGCACGCGCACCTCGTCGTTGCCCACCTTTTCCAGCGCCTGCACGATGGCCTCGGCCGAGCCCTGCACGTCGGCCTTGACCAGCACCGGCAGTTCCGCAACCGACTGGTCGGCCTTGGCCTTGGCCATCAGCTGTTCCAGCGTGGTGGCGGCGCCGGCGGCGGCGCGCTTGTCCTTGGCGACCTGTTCGCGGTAGGCGGCGATCTCGCGCGCCTGGGCTTCGGTTTCCACCACGTTCAGCACGTCGCCCGCTTCGGGCGTGCCGTTCAGGCCCAGCACCTCGACCGGAACCGAGGGCCCGGCTTCGGCGATTGTCTCGCCCTTGTCGTTGATCAGCGCGCGGACCTTGCCCCACTTTTCGCCGACGACAAAGATGTCGCCCTTGCGCAGCGTGCCGCGCTGCACCAGCACCGTGGCCACCGGGCCGCGGCCCACATCCAGCTTGGCCTCGATCACCGCGCCCATCGCCGCGCGGTTGGGGTTGGCCTTGAGTTCCAGGATTTCCGCCTGCAGCGCAATGGCTTCCAGCAGGTTGTCCAGGCCCTGGCCGGTCTTGGCCGAAACCTCGACATCCTGCACGTCGCCGGACATTTCCTCGACCACGACGTCGTATTGCAGCAGGTCGGTGCGCACCTTCTGCGGGTTCGCATCGTATTTGTCGATCTTGTTGATCGCCACGATCATCGGCACCTTGGCCGCCTTGGCGTGGTTGATCGCCTCGACCGTCTGCGGCATCACGGCGTCATCGGCCGCCACCACCAGCACCACGATATCGGTCACCTGTGCGCCGCGGGCGCGCATGCTGGTAAAGGCCGCGTGGCCGGGCGTATCGAGGAACGTCACCAGCGACCCGTTGGGCGTGGTCACCTGATAGGCGCCGATGTGCTGGGTGATCCCGCCGGCTTCGCCGGCCACCACGTTCGCCTTGCGGATCGCGTCCAGCAGGCTGGTCTTGCCGTGGTCGACGTGGCCCATGATGGTCACGATCGGGGGGCGCGGGCGCAGGTCTTCTTCGCGGTCCACGACCGTGTCGATGGCCTGTTCCACGTCGGCATCGGTCACGCGCACGGCGCGGTGGCCGAATTCCTCGATCACCAGTTCGGCGGTGTCGGCGTCGATGGTCTGGTTCATGCTGACCATCATGCCCATCTTCATCAGGCACTTGACCACATCGGCCGCGCGTTCGGCCATGCGGTTCGCCAGTTCCTGCACCACGATGGTTTCGGGCAGCTGCACGTCGCGCACCTGCTTTTCGGGCTTGTGGCCAAAGCCCATCGCCTTCTGGCGCGCCTTTTCCTGCTTGCGCTTCATCGCGGCCAGCGACCGGGTGCGGCCGCCTTCGCCATCCAGCGCGGCGGTCAGCGTCAGCTTGCCGGCGCGGCGGCTGTCGTCGCCGCCCTTGGCCTTGGCGGCACGCTCGCGGTCCTCGCGTTCGCGTTCGCGGTCGGTCTTGCGCGGGGTGGGCGCGGTCTTGGTGCGTTCGTCGGCAGGGCCGACCGGCGCCGCGGCGCCGGGTGCGCCGGCGCCGGCGGCGACCCTGGCCGGCGCATTCGCGGCGCGGCGGGCAATCTCGGCCTCGCGGCGGGCCTTGGCCTCGGCCTCGGCCTTCAGCCGCTCCTCCTCCTCGGCCTTGCGGCGGGCGGCTTCCTCGGCGGCGCGTTCCTCGCGTTCGCGCGCCTCGATTTCCTCGCGCTTGCGCTGGCGTTCTTCCTCGCGCGCCTTTTCTTCGGCGGCGCGGGCGGCGGCCTCCTCGGCCTCGCGCGACTTGGCTGCGCGCAGCGCCGCCAGGCGGCGCTCCATCTCGGCATCCGAGATCCCGGCCGGACGCTTGGCGGGGTCGCCCAGCGGCTGCGGCGATGCCCCGCCGGCGGCACCGGCGACGCCCGGCTTCTGCGGCACCACCACGCGCTTGCGCTTGACCTCTACGGCGACGCTCTTCGTGCGCCCGTGGCTGAAGCTCTGCTTCACCTGGCCAGGTCCACGCGTCCCGCCACCCAGCCCGAGGGGTTTCTTGCCGTCAGTATCGCTCATGCGTCTTTCGTATCCTTCAAGGCGGTCCTGCCGCCAACATGCTTGCCAGCTGCGCGGCGCAGCCCGGCCAGCCTTGCCGCTTCCTCTACAACACGTCCCGTGAGTCCACCAGCGCCAAGCGCGGCGTGTATGGCACGTTCACGGGCAAAAGCCAAACCCAATTCCTGCGCCGTCAGGCAGGTCACCAGGCTCTCGGGTCCGTCGGGCGGGCGCAACCGCGCCCTTTCGCGCTCCGACCCGTCTTCGGCCTGGATCAGCACCCGGGCCTTGTCCTTTTCCAGCCAGTCCTTGACCTTTTCCAGCCCGGCCACGGCCAGCCCGGCCTTGCGCGCCAGGGCGATCAGGTCCACCACGCGCCGCGCCAGCCCGGCCTCGACCATCGCGGCCAGGTCGGGCGGCACCGCCACCTGCTGCCGCGCAGCGCGCGAAAACAGGTTTTTCGACACCGCCTTGTCCAGCGCGGCCCGGTCAGAGGCCACATAAACGCCGCGACCCGGCAGCTTGCCCATCAGGTCGGGCACGACCATGCCGTCGGGGCTGATCGCAAAGCGGATCAACCCCGGTTTCGGCCGGCTTTCCCCGGTCGCAATGCACTTGCGTTCGGGGTCGTCCTGGTCGGTCTGCCTGCCGCCGCGCGTCAAGGGAATTGCCCGAGGCCCGAAATCAGGCCTCGTCCTCCTCGTCGTCGGCCGATTCGGCCTCGGGTTCATTCTCGGTCGGATCGACCCAGCCCAGCATGACGCGGGCGGTCATCACCAGGTTCTGCGCTTCTTCCAGCGACATGTCGAACTTTTCCAGGATGCCGTCGTCCTTCTTGCGCTGGCCGTTTTCGGTGGTCCAGCCGCCGGCAAGCTCCCAGTCGGCGCAGGTGGCAAAGTCTTCCAGCGTCTTGATGCCTTCCTTGCCCAGGGCCTCCAGCATCTGCGGCGTCAGCCCCTCGAAGTTGATGAGGCTTTCCTCCACCCCCAGCTTGCGCGCGGCTTCCAGCGCCTTGCGGGCCTGTTCTTCCAGATGGTCGCGGGCGCGGGCCTGCAGTTCCTCGGCGGTCGATTCGTCGAACCCGTCGATCGACAGCAGCTCGTCCATGTCGACGTAGGCCACTTCCTCGAGGTTGGCGAACCCTTCGGCCACCAGCAGCTGCGCCATCATCTCGTCCACGTCCAGCGTGTCCATGAACAGCTTGGTGCGTTCGGCGAATTCGGCCTGGCGGCGGGCCGATTCGTCGGCCTCGGTCAGGATGTCGATGTCAAGGCCGGTCAGCTGGCTGGCCAGGCGCACGTTCTGCCCGCGCCGCCCGATGGCCAGCGAAAGCTGTTCGTCCGGCACCACGACCTCGATCTTGCTGGCGTCCTCGTCGAACACCACCTTGCTCACCTCGGCCGGTTGCAGCGCGTTGACAAGGAAGGTCGCCACATCGGCGTTCCACGGGATGATGTCGATCTTTTCGCCTTGCAGCTCGTTCACCACCGCCTGCACGCGGCTGCCGCGCATGCCCACGCAGGCGCCCACCGGGTCGATCGAATTGTCGTAGCTGATGACGGCGATCTTGGCGCGGCTGCCCGGGTCGCGGGCGCAGGCCTTGATCTCGATGATGCCGTCGTAGATTTCGGGCACTTCCATCTTGAACAGCGCCATCATGAATTCGGGCGAGGTGCGGCTGAGGAACACCTGCGGGCCGCGGGCCTCGCGGCGCACATCCTTGACATAGGCGCGGATACGGTCGCCGATGCGATAGCTTTCGCGGCCGATCTTGTCGTTGCGGCGCAGGATGCCTTCGCCCCGGCCGATATCGACGATGATGTTGCCGTATTCCTCGCGCTTGACGGTGCCGTTGATGATGGTGCCGACGCGGTCCTTGAATTCCTCGTATTGCCGGTCGCGCTCGGCCTCGCGCACCTTCTGCAGGATCACCTGTTTGGCGCTTTGCGCGGCGATGCGGCCCAGGTCCACCGGCGGCACTTCGTCGACGATCTCGTCGCCGACCTTGGGGTCGCGCAGATAGTTCTTCGCCTGCTTGACGGTCAGCTGCGCGTGGTGGTTTTCCAGCGCCTCGTCCTCGACCACGGTGCGCACGCGGGCAAAGGTGGCCCGGCCGGTCTTGCGGTCGATCTTGACGCGGATGTCCATGTCGGCGCCGTAGCGCGACTTGGCGGCCCGTGCCAGGCTGTCTTCCATGGCCTGGATCACCAGTTCGGGGTCGATCATCTTTTCCCGCGCCACCGCATCGGCGGTTTGCAGCAGTTCAAGCTGGTTGGCAGAGGTGATTGCCATCGCGGCCTCCTGTCAGTGCTTCACGGGCGCGGCGGGATCTTCCGCCTCGTCGTCGTCATGGTCTTCGGTCTCGATCCCCTCGATCCCGTCTTCGTCGATGTCGGCGCCGTCGAAGGCCCCGGATTCCTTGCGCTGGCGCAGCATTTCCGCGATCAGCTCGTCGGTCAGGATCAGCTTGGCATCCGACAGCCATTCGAACCGCAGCCCGATGGTCACGTCCTCGCCGCCTTCCTCGATGGTGATGAGGATCTCGTCGCCTTCGGTGCCGGCCAGGATGCCCTTGAACCGGCGCCGCCCGTCGATCAGCTCGCCGGTTTCCACCCGCGCCTCGTAACCGTTCCAGGTGTCGAAATCCTTCAACCGCGTCAGCGGCCGGTCGATGCCGGGGCTGGACACCTCGAGCGTGTAATTGTCCTCGATCGGGTCTTCCACGTCCAGCACGGCCGATACGGCCGTCGAGATCCGCGCGCAGTCGTCCACGTTGATGCCGCCTTCGGGCCGGTCGGCCATGATCTGCAAGGTGCGCGTCTTGCCGCCCATCAGGCGGATGCGCACCAGCTCGTAGCCCATCGCCTCGATGGTGGGTTGAACGATGCCGGCAAGCCGCCGGTCGATGGCGGTTCTGGCAATGAGGTCGGACATGGTGTCGGTCACGGGGGCTCCCCCAAAACGAAAAACGGGCCGTCAGGCGGCCCGTTGCTTTTCCGGTGGGCTTCGGGTGTGGACCCCGAGGCGCCGCTGTTGCAAGCCATATACGCAGGATGCCCGCGCATTGCAAGGGCGCTTGGGGCAAAAGCAGGGGTGCTGCGCCGCCGCCTGGCGCTTCTCGGACCGATGTCGAACCCGACAGGCGCCCCCGGGGACAGAAAATGCAGATCAGGGCGCCAGCAGCACGCCGCCATCCTGCCCGGTCACCGTTGCGGTCACGATGGCGCCTTCGGGCCGGTCGGTGGCAAAGGCGACTTCGGTGAACTGTTCGGTGCGGCCCATGCGCGGGGATTCGGTCAGGATGCGGTGGGTGCGCCCGACCTGGGCGGTCAGGTGGCGGGTCAGCGCGGCCTCGCCCACCGCGCGCAAGGCGGCGGCGCGGTCGCGGATGAGGGGCCCGGGCAGTTGCGGCATCCGCGCCGCCGGGGTGCCCTTGCGCGGGCTGAAGGGAAAGACGTGCAGAAAGGTCAGGCCGCAGTCCTGCACCAGTTTCACCGAGTTGTCGAAATGCGCGTCCGTCTCGGTCGGGAAGCCGGCGATGATGTCGGCGCCGAACACGATGTCGGGGCGCAGGCGGCGCGCGTCTTGGCAAAAGCGGATGGCATCGTCGCGGCTGTGGCGGCGCTTCATCCGCTTCAGGATCAGGTCGTCGCCGTGTTGCAGGCTCAGGTGCAGGTGCGGCATCAGCCGCGGCTCCGAGGCGATGGCCTGCATCAGGTTTTCGTCTGCCTCGATGCTGTCGATGCTGGAAATGCGCAGGCGCGGCAGGTCGGGCACCAGGCGCAGGATGCGCAGCACCAGATCGCCCAGCCGGGGTTGCGCGGGCAGGTCGGCGCCCCAGCTGGTCAGGTCCACCCCGGTCAGCACCACCTCGGCAAAGCCCTTGTCCACCAGGCGCTTGATCTGATCCACCACCACGCCCGCCGGGACCGACCGGGAATTGCCCCGGCCGTAAGGGATGATGCAGAAGGTGCAGCGGTGGTCGCAGCCGTTCTGCACCTGCACATAGGCGCGGTGGCGGCCGAACCCGTCGATCAGGTGGCTGGCGGTTTCGCGCACCGCCATGATGTCGTTGACCTGCACCCGTTCGGTTGCCCCGATCAGGTCGGGCACCAGGCCGGCCCAGGTTTCGGGCTGCATCTTTTCGGTGTTGCCGATGACGCGCGTCACCTCGGGCATGGCGGCAAAGGTTTCGGGTTCCACCTGTGCCGCGCATCCCGTCACGATGATCGGCGCGTCGGGGTGTTCGCGGCGGATGCGGCGGATTTCCTGCCGGGCCTTGCGCACCGCCTCGGCCGTCACCGCGCAGGTGTTGACCACATGCGCCCCCTGCACCCCGGCGGCGGCCGCCAGGCCCTTCATCGCTTCGGATTCATAGGCATTGAGCCGGCAGCCGAGCGTGTGGAACACCGGCGCGGTCATGCCGCCAGCTCGCCCCGGAACACCAGCGCGGTGGGCCCGGTCATCCAGACCCCATCGTCGCGCCAGTCGATGTCCAGCGTGCCGCCATCGACATCCACGGTCACGCGCCGCCCCGTCAGCCCGCGCAGATGCGCGGCCACCGCCGTGGCGCAGGTGCCCGACCCGCAGGCCAGCGTGATGCCCGTGCCGCGTTCCCACACCCGCATCCGCAGCCGGTCGGGGGCGGTCAGGCTGGCGAATTCCACATTCGTGCCTTCGGGGAACAGCGGGTGGCGTTCCAGTGCGGCGCCCTCGCGGGCCACGTCCACCGATTCGGCATCCGCCACGAACAGCACGCAATGCGGGTTGCCCATGCCCACCGCGATGGGATCGCCCGGCAAGGGCAGGTGTGCAGGGTCGGCGCCGGGGGCCAGCGGGATCGCAGGCGCCTCCAGCAAGGGCGGGCCCATGTTCACCGCCGTCAGCCCGCCGCCTGCATCCACCGCGCGCAACACCCCGCGCACGGTGCGGATGGTGACCTCGGCCTTGCCGGTTTCGTCCATCAGCAGCCGCGCGACGCAGCGCGTGGCGTTGCCGCAGGCGCCCGCCTGGCTGCCATCGGCGTTCCAGAACACCAGCCCCGCATCGGCGGCATCATCGGCCACCACCTCGGCCAGCTGATCGAATCCCACACCCCGGTGCCGGTCGCCCAGCGCACGCGCCAGCGCCGCCGTCACCGGCGCCCCGCCCTTGCGGCGGTCGATCACGACGAAATCGTTGCCCAGCCCGTGCATCTTGAGAAACCGGACAGGCTCTGCGGCGGCATGCGTTTCCATGCCGGGGCATATACGCCTGCCCGGATTTTTTCGCCAGTGCCCGGTGCATTTTTCCAAGGCAGGCCCTTGACCCCCCGGCGCACTCCGCATAGGAAGCGCCTCGGTGAGGGCCCGTAGCTCAGTTGGTTAGAGCGGCTGACTTTTAATCAGTAGGTCATAGGTTCGAGTCCTATCGGGCTCACCACTTCCAAGGGCCCGGGCAGCAATGCCCGGGCCTTTCGAATTTCCCCTCGCCCCGGCGCGCCCCCCGTGGACCGCGGCGGGCCAAAGGCGCATCCTGTGCCCATCATGCCCGCCTTCTGCCGCGATTGTCTTGCCCCCCTTGCCGCGCCGGCGCCGCGCTGCCCGTCGTGCCGCAGCCCGCGGGTGCTGGCCGATGCCGAGCTGTTCGACCTGGCCATCGCCCATGTCGATTGCGACGCCTTCTATGCCAGCGTGGAAAAGCGCGAAAACCCCGCCTTGCGCGACCAGCCGGTGATCGTCGGCGGCGGCACGCGCGGTGTGGTCTCCACCTGCTGCTACATCGCGCGCATCCACGGCGTGCGCTCCGCCATGCCGATGTTCGAGGCGCTGCGCCGCTGCCCGCAGGCCGTGGTCGTCAAGCCGCGCATGGCGCTTTATGCCGAGGTCAGCCGCGCCATCCGCGACCGGATGCAGGCGCTGACCCCGGCGGTGGAACCCCTCAGCCTCGACGAGGCGTTCCTCGACCTGACGGGCACGCAGCGGCTGCACGGGGCACCGCCGGCGGTGCTGCTGGCGCGGCTGGCGCGCGGGGTGGAAACCGATCTGGGGATTTCGCTGTCGGTCGGGCTGTCGCACAACAAGTTCCTGGCCAAGATCGCCTCCGACCTCGACAAGCCGCGCGGCTTTTCGGTGATCGGCCGCGCCGGGACCGAGGCCTTTCTGGCCGACAAGCCGGTGCGCTTTCTGTGGGGGGTGGGCCTGGCCACGCAAGAGGCGCTGGAACGCGCCGGCATCCGCCGCCTGGCCGACCTGCGCGCCTGGGACAAGGCCGACCTCGCCGCCCGCTTCGGCGCCTCGGGCGCGCGGCTTTGGCATCTGGCGCGCGGGCAGGACGACCGCCCGGTTTCCCCGCACGATCAGCCCAAGTCGATTTCCCGCGAAACCACCTTCGACGCCGACCTGTCGGATGCCGACCTGCTGCAAGGCCACCTGTGGCGGCTGGCCGAACAGGTGGCCGACCGCGCCAAGGCCCGCGGGCTGCAAGGCCGCACCGTCACGCTCAAGCTCAAGCAGGCCGACCACCGCATCCTGACCCGCCGCCGCGCGCTGGCCGAACCGGCGCAACTGGCCGATGCGATCTGGCGCGCGGCCGAACCCCTGCTGGCGGCCGCACAGCCGCAGGCGCCATTCCGGCTGATCGGGGTGGGGCTTTCCGACCTGTCGCCGGCCAGCGGGCACGACCCGGCGGGCGACCTGCTGGACCCCGGCGCCGGCAAGCGCGCCGCCGCCGAACGCGCGGCCGACCGCATCCGCGCCCGCTTCGGCGCCGACGCCATCATCAAGGGCCGCGCGCTGCGCTGATCCCTGCTGCCTTTGGCGCGCAGGCTGCGGCGCCGGTCGGGGCAGGGCAGGGGCTCAGATTTCCTCGGGCAGGTCCACCACCAGGCGGCGCCCGGCAAGATCCACCGTCGGCACGACGGCGCGGGTAAAGGGCAGCATCAGCGATTGCTTCATGCCCGGCCCCATCACCTCGATCATGTCGCCGGCGCCGTGGTTCTGCACCGACACCACGCGGCCCAGCTCGGTGCCGCCGGCGTCGCGCACGCTCAGGCCGATCAGGTCGGCATGATAGAATTCGTCGTCCTCCAGCGCAGGCAGGCGGGCGCGGTCGGCAAACAGCTGCGTGCCTTTCAGCGCCTCGGCCTCCTCGCGGCTGCGCACGCCCGTCAGCCGGGCCGAAAGCCCGTTCGGAATCACGCCGGTCAGCGTGACGCCGAAGCTGCGTTTGCCGTCTTCGGTGAACAGCGGCGCATAGCCGGCGATGGCGGTGGGGTCGGCGGTAAAGCTTTTCAGCCGCACCTCGCCTTTCACGCCGAAGGCGCCCGCAATGGCGCCGACGCAGACACGTTCGGTCATGGTCCGATTCCGGGGCGCAAGGGGAAACGGCCCGCCCGGTGCCGGGCGGGCCTGCGGCGGATCATTCCGCGGCGGCGGCCTTCTTGGCCTTTTCGGCAGCGCGGGCCTGGGCCTTCTTGCCCGGCACGGCGGCCTTGGGGTTGTTGCGCTCGGTCTTGGCGCGCAGGCCGGCGGCTTCCAGGAACCGCGCGACGCGGTCGGTCGGCTGGGCGCCGAGGTTCAGCCAGTGCTGCACGCGCTCGACGTCCATCTTGACGCGGTTCTCGTTGTCCTTGGCCAGCAGCGGGTCATAGACCCCCAGCTTTTCCAGGAAACGGCCGTCGCGCGGCATGCGGCTGTCGGCGGCGACGATGGCATAGTGCGGGCGCTTCTTGCTGCCGCCGCGGGCCAGACGGATCTTCATGGACATGGGTCTTCTCCTTGGGTTTTCAGGGGCCGGAACTCCGGCTTACTTCTGCAGTTTCTCGTGATGCCGGATGACTTCCGAGATGATGAACGCCAGGAACTTCCGGGCGAATTCGGGGTCCAGGTCGGCTTCCTGCGAAAGCCGCTCCAGACGTTCGATCTGCCGCGCCTCGCGCGCGGGGTCGCTGGGGGGCAAGGCGTGCTCGGCCTTCAGCCGGCCCACGGCCTGGGTGTGCTTGAACCGCTCGGCCAGCGTATAGACCAGGATGGCATCCAGACGGTCGATGCTGGCGCGATGCTCGCGCAGCAGGGCGGCGGCGCGGATGGAGGCGTCGGTCGTCGGGGTGTCCGGGGTCATGCGCAAGCCTCCATTCCGCCGTCGGCCAGGGCCGCGGCCGCGGGGTGGCGCCAGATGTCGGTGGCGCCGTATTGTTCGTGAACAAAGGTTCCGTCCCGCACGCAGCCCATCCGCCGCGCCAGCGCGGCGCTGCGGGTGTTGTGCGGGTCGATCAGGCTGATCGCCGTGGTCCAGCCCAGAACGTCATAAGCCCAGGCCCGCGCCGCGCGCGCCGCCTCGTGCGCCAGGCCCTTGCCTTCGGCGCCCGGGTGCCAGACGCTCCAGGCGATTTCCGGTTCGGGCCAGCCTTCGGGGTAGAACGGCCCCGTGGTGCCCAGCGGCGCATCGGTGGCCTTGTCGCAGAACACGAACACCCCGTAGTCGCGATGCACCCAGTGCCCGGTCAGGTGGCAGAACCCCCGCCAGGCCAGGTTGCGCCCCACCCCGCCGCCCACGAAGGCCGCCCGGGACGAGGCCGCAAAGGCCGCATAGGGCTCGAAATCCGCGGCCACCGGCGCGCGCAGCCGCAGCCGTTCGGTTTCCGGAACCGGGGTGCCGACCAGCCGCGGATGCGTGCCTGCGTTCATTTCTTGCGCCCGAGGCCAAGGCCCGACAGCCCGCCCGGCAGCTTCAGTCCGCCCAGACCCCCGCCCAGGCCGCCGCCGCCCAGACCCGGCAGCTTCATCCCCTCGCTCATGCCGCGGCCCAGTTCGGCCAGCTGGTCGGGGGTCATCTTGCCGGGGTCGGGCATGCCGCCCTTGCCCATCATCTGCTTGATGGCGGCCTTGACCATGCCGCCCTTGCCCATCTTCTTCATCATGTCCGCCATCTGGCGGTGCATCTTCAGCAGGCGGTTCAGGTCGGCCACATCCAGCCCGGCGCCGGCGGCGATGCGTTTCTTCCGGCTGGCATTCAGCAGGTCGGGGTTGGCGCGTTCCTTTTTGGTCATCGACTGGATCAGCGCGATCTGCCGGCGCAGCATGCGGTCGTCGAAGCCCGCCTCCTCGGCCGCCTTCGCCGCCTTGCCCATGCCCGGCATCATGCCCATCAGGCTTTGCATGCCGCCCATCTTCAGCATCTGTTCCAGCTGCAGCTTCATGTCGTTCAGGTTGAACAGACCCTTGGCAAAGCGCCTGGCCATGCGTTCGGCCTGTTCGGCCTCGAAGGTCTCGCGCGCCTTTTCCACCAGCGCGACGATATCGCCCATCCCGAGGATGCGGCCCGCCACGCGCTCGGCGTCGAAAGCCTCCAGCGCGTCGGATTTCTCGCCCAGGCCGACAAAGCGGATCGGCTTGCCGGTGACGGCGCGCATGCTCAGCGCCGCACCGCCGCGGCCGTCGCCATCCATCCGGGTCAGCACCACGCCGGTGATGCCGACCTTGGCGTCGAATTCCTGCGCCACCTCCACCGCGACCTGGCCCGTCAGACCATCGACGACCAGCAGCGTCTCGCGCGGGGCCACGGCATCGCGCACCTGCGCGACCTCCTCCATCAGCGCGATGTCGATCTGCAGCCGCCCCGCGGTGTCGAGGATATAGACGTCATAGCCGCCCAGCGTGGCCGCCTGCCTGGCGCGCCGCGCGATCTGCACCGCCGATTCGCCTTTGACGATCGGCAGGAAATCCACCCCGACCTGTGCTGCGAGGATCTGCAACTGTTCCATCGCCGCCGGGCGCTGCGTGTCGAGCGAGGCGAGCAGCACCTTCTTGCCTTCGCGCTCCTTCAGCCGGCGCGCGAGCTTGCCCGAGGTGGTGGTCTTGCCCGAGCCTTGCAGACCCACCATCAGGATCGGCGCGGGGGGGTTGTCGATCTTCAGCCGTTCGGCCGGGCCGTCGCCCGAAAGCATGGCCACCAGTTCGTCATGGACGATCTTGATGACCTGCTGGCCGGGGGTCACCGATTTGGTAACCGCTTGTCCCGTCGCCTTTTTCTGCACCGCCTTGACGAAATCGCGCGCCACCGGCAGCGACACGTCGGCCTCCAGCAGCGCGGTGCGCACCTCGCGCAGCGCGGTTGCCACGTCGTTTTCGGACAAGGCCCCCTGCTTGGACAGGCGGTCGAAGACGCTGCCAAGGCGTTCGGACAGGTTCTCGAACATCGGGGCCTCCATCGGGCACGAAACGGGCGGCGCAATGGGCAGCGACACCCACGGGCGCAACGCGCTGGTGGATGGCGATCCCGGCATGCGCCAAGGGACCGGAAGGGCACGGCCATTCCGGGATTGCACCGCCGATACGCCGCGGCGGCGCCGAAGTCAAGCCGTGCCCCCGCGGCCGGCGGCGCAAGCGGGGGGTTTCACACCCCCCGCGCCGGTCGGCCCTGCAGGCCGACCGGCCCCCCCGTGGGATATTTCCGGACAGAAAATGAACCAGGGGTCCGGGATGCGTCAGCCTTGCGGCGGGCGGGTCCAGCCCGAAGGCGGCTGGCGCGGCAGCGGCCTTGCGGCGGGGTCGATCTCGGTGGCCTCGCCGTCGATCACGTCGTCGCGGGCCTCGGGCCAGCGCGGGCCGGGCGCAAAGCCGCCCGCGGTGCCGCCCATCGCGGCGCCCATCACCACCACCCGCGCGGCGATCCGCCGCATCAGCGCCGCCCGCACCGCCGGCACCAGCAGCAGGAACCCCAGCGTGTCGGTGAAGAACCCCGGGGTGATCAGCAAAAACCCCGCCAGCAGGATCATCGCGCCATGCGCCAGCGGCGCGGCCGGATCGGCCAGCCCGTTCAGCGACCGCTGCACTTCGCGCAGCGTGGCCAGCCCCTGGCGGCGCACCAGCAGCGTGCCCAGCGTGGCCGTCAGCAGCACCAGCCCCAGCGTGGGCCACAGCCCGATGCGGCTGCCGATGGTGACGAACAGCGCGATCTCGATCAGCGGGATCAGCAGCAGGGCAAGAAAGATCGGCACGGGCAGCGCCTTTCGGGCAAGGGTCGGTCGGCTGAGGTGGACTTGACAGCCCCCTGCACATACATAGGTGACAACGGTTCGCAGAACCAACCCCCCATGCGCCCTGTCGGCACCGGCAGGCCCCTGACCCCGAGGCCCCATGAGCTCGTCCCTGATCCAACTGCTGGTCCTGGCCGCGATCGCCGTATTCCTGATCGTCAAGCTGAAGAACGTGCTGGGCACGCGCGACGGTTTCGAACGCCCGGCGCAACCGCTGGAAGGGCCCGCCCCGGCCGCCCGCAAGCGCGACTTCGAGGTGATCGAAGGCGGGCAGGACCGCGACATCACCGACCATGTCCCCGACGGCAGCCCTGCCGCCAAGGCGCTGGCGGCGATGAAGCTGGCCGAGCCGGGCTTTTCGGTGACCGAGTTCCTGGGCGGGGCGCGCGGCGCCTACGAATGGATCCTGATGGCGTTCGAGCAAGGCAAGCTCGACGACATCGTGCCGCTGCTGTCCAAGGAGGTCTACGAAAGCTTTCAGGCCGTGGTGGACGCGCGCGAGAGGGAGGGTCTGAGCGTCGAGGCCAAGTTCGTCGGCCTGCGCGAGATGACCTTGCAGGATGCCACCTTCGACCGCGACACCCGCGAGGCCGAGCTGACCGTGCGGTTCGTGGGCGAGCTGACCAGTGTGATCCGCAACCGCATGGGCGAGGTGGTCGAGGGCAGCCCGACCGAGATCCGGCGCCAGCGCGACGTCTGGACCTTCGCCCGCCGCATGGGGGCCGACGACCCGAACTGGCAACTGGTCGCCACCGGCGAATGACATGTGGCGCGGGCTTGCCCTGGCGCTGGGTCTGATGGCCGGCGCGGCCGGGGCCGGCCCCTTGCGTTTCGACGACCTGCCGGGCTGGGCCGAGGATGACCACGCCGCCGCACTGGCCGTCTGGCGCGACACCTGCGACCAGCTGCGCGGCCCCGAATGGGGGCCGCTGTGCGCGCTGTCGGCCGAAGTGGCCGATGCCCGCGCCTTTTTCGAGATGTTCTTCCGCCCCGTGGTCGTGGGCGAGCCGCCGGCGCTGTTCACCGGCTATTACGAGCCCGAGTTGCAGGGTTCGGCGGTGCGCACGCCCCGCTTTGCCTGGCCGGTCTATGCCCGCCCGCCCGAGTTCGACGGCACCGGCCTCTGGCACAGCCGCGCCACGATCGAGCAGCGCGGGTTGTTGCGCGGGCGGGGGCTGGAGCTGGTCTGGCTCGACGATCCGGTCGAGGTGTTCTTCCTGCAGGTGCAGGGGTCGGGGCGCATCCGCCTGCAGGATGGCCGCACGATCCGGCTGGGCTTTGCCGCCAAGAACAACCACCCCTACCGTTCGGTCGGCGCCGAACTGGTGCGGCGCGGGGCGATGGCGCCGCATGCCGTGTCGGCGCAAGGCATCAAGGCCTGGGTGCGGCGCAACGGTGCCGAAGGCCAGCGCCTGTTGCAGCACAACCCGTCTTTCGTGTTCTTCCGCAAGCTGCCCGACCTGCCCCCCGACAAGGGCCCCATCGGCGCGATGGGCCGCAGCGTCACTGCCTTGCGCTCGGTCGCGGTGGATCCGGCCTTCGTGCCGCTGGGCGCGCCGGTCTGGGTGGAAAAGGACGGGCCCGACCCCCTGCGCCGGCTGATGGTGGCCCAGGATACCGGCACCGCCATCAAGGGCGCGCAGCGGGCCGACATCTTCTACGGCACCGGCGCTGCCGCGGGCGAGGCGGCGGGCCGCGTGAAGGATGGCGGGCGCATGGTGGTGCTGCTGCCCATCGACACCGCGCTTGCCCTGGCCGGGGACTGACCCATGCCCCGCCGCCGCAGCCTGCACCCCGAAGAACAGGAAGTCTGGGATCTGGTCGCCCGCACCGCCCGCCCGCTGCACCCGCCGCGCGCCCGCCAGGCCGAGACCGCCCCCCCGGCGGCGACCCCCGCCCCCGTGCCGCCGGTCGCAGAACCCGCCCCGCCGGCCCCCCTGCCGGCCTTTCGCATCGGCGCCCGCGCGCCGCAGCCGCCGGCGCGGCACGACCTCGCCCCCCCCATCGGCCAGCAGATCGCCGCCCACCCCCTGCGGATGGACGCCGCCACCCACAAGGCCATGCGCCGCGGCAAGCTGATGCCCGAGGCGCGGCTGGACCTGCACGGCCTGACCCTGGCCGAGGCGCACCCCGAGCTGATCCGCTTCGTGCTCAACGCCCAGTCTGCCGGGCTGCGGCTGGTGCTGGTGATTACCGGCAAGGGCAAGGACCGCGACCGCGGCGGCCCGATTCCCACCCGCTTCGGCGCGCTGCGCCACCAGGTGCCGCACTGGCTGGCGCTGCCGCCCCTGCGCGGCGCGGTGCTCCAGATCGCCGAGGCGCACCTGCGGCACGGCGGGTCGGGGGCCTTCTACGTCTATCTCAAACGAAGCCGGTAAAGGGGCACACATGGACTGGGGCCTGTTCCTGACCTACCTCGCCGCCTGCGGTGCCGCCGCCACCACCGGCGTCGTGTTCCAGCCCGGCGACTGGTATCGCAGCCTGGCGAAACCGGCCTGGACCCCGCCCGACTGGGTGTTCCCGGTGACCTGGACGGTGCTTTACCTGTGCATGTCCTGGGCCGGGGCGCGGGTGGCGGCCCTGCCCGGCACCGGGCAGGCGCTGGCGCTGTGGTCGGTGCAGATCGCGCTCAACACGCTCTGGACCCCGATCTTCTTCGGCCTGCGCCGCATGCAGGCGGGCTTTGTGGTGATCGTGCTCTTGTGGCTGGCGGTCGCGGCCACCGGCATCACCTTCTTCCTGCACGACCGGCTCGCGGGGGCGCTGTTCGTGCCCTACATCGCCTGGGTCAGCATCGCCGCGGCGCTGAACTGGTCGGTCTGGAAACGCAACCCGGCCTGACCCCTTTTCAAATCCTCCGGCCTGCGGCACCTTGGCGCAAAGCCGAAAGGAATTGCTCATGGAAGATTTCATCGGGGCCAACATCGTGTGGCTTGCCCTGGCCGCGCTGCTGGTCGTCACCGTGTTCCTCGGCGTGCGCGTGGTGCCGCAATCGGAAAAGTACGTGGTCGAACGCTTCGGCCGCCTGCAATCGGTGCTGGGCCCGGGGCTCAACCTGATCGTGCCGTTCATCGACACGGTGGCGCACCGGATCTCCATCCTCGAACGCCAGCTGCCGTCCAGCCGGCAGGATGCGATCACCGCCGACAACGTGCTGGTGCAGGTGGAAACCTCGGTGTTCTACCGCATCATCGAACCGGAAAAGACGGTCTATCGCATCCGCGATGTCGATGGCGCCATCGCCGCCACCGTCGCCGGCATCGTGCGCGCCGAAATCGGCACGATGGAACTGGACGAGGTGCAGTCGAACCGCAGCCGCGTCATCGCGCGCATCAGCGAAAGCCTGGCCAATGTCGTGGACGACTGGGGCATCGAGGTGACGCGCGCCGAAATCCTCGACGTCAACCTCGACGAGGCGACCCGCGCCGCCATGCTGCAACAGCTCAACGCCGAACGCGCCCGCCGCGCCCAGGTGACCGAGGCCGAAGGCAAGAAGCGCGCCGTCGAACTGGCCGCCGATGCCGAACTTTACGCCGCCGAACAGGTGGCCAAGGCCCGCCGCATCCAGGCCGATGCCGAGGCCTACGCCACCCGCGTGGTGGCCGAGGCGATCCGCGAAAACGGGCTGGAGGCGGCGCAATACCAGGTCGCGCTGAAACAGGTCGAGGCGCTGGCCTCGGTGGCGCAAGGCCCCGGCAAGCAGACCATCATCCTGCCGGCCGATGCGGTTGCCGCCTTCGGCGATGCGTTCAAGCTGCTTCGGGGGCGCTAGGGCCATGTGGCAGGCGTGGTGGATGTGGGTTGCCGCCGGCGTGGCCATCGGTGTGCTGGAACTGCTGGCCCCCGGCTATGTGTTCCTCGGCTTTGCGCTGGGCGCGGTGGCCACCGGGGCGCTGGTGGCGCTGGGCTGGGTCTGGTCGTTTCCGGTGGCGCTGGCGGCCTTCGGGGCGCTGTCGCTGGCGGCCTGGGCGGCGATGCGCCGCCTGCTGGGCCGCCGCGCCGGACAGGTCAAGGTCATCACGCGCGACATCAACGACAACTGAACCGCCCCGCGCTTGACCCCGCCGGCAAGCGCCGCGACACTGCGCGCGCAAGCGCCGCCCCGGCGCGGCCTTCAAGGGGGTTTCGATGCGCGCTATCGCCTTGGCCTTGCTGGCCTTTCTTCCGTCTGCCGTGGCGGCCGCCGAACCGGGCCGCTGGTCGCTGATCGCCGAATCGGGCGGGTGCGAGGTGGCCTTTCTGCCCGAAGCGGTGGATGACGGCATCTTCTTCGTCGATCGGGGCGAGGCCGATTGCGGCCCCGACATCGGCCGCATCACCGGCTATGCCCTGAACGAGGACGGCGCCGTGATCGTGTTCTATTCCACCCTGTCCGGGGTCGATCTGGTGGGCCAGGTCACGCGCAGCGACGACGGGGTGTTCACCGGCACCCTGCGCGGCGGCGGCGCCTTGCGGCTGGAACACCGCTCGGGCCCGCGCGGCATCACCGATCCGGGCACCGGCCTTCTGACCGGCGAGGCCCCCGTGACCATCGAGGACGACCCCGAGGCCGCGGCCGACGAACCGCTGGCCGCCGTGCCCGCGCCGGGCGATTGCCTCGTCTACGCCGGGCAGGAAGGCGCCTGTGTGGATCAGGCCGACCTCGGCCCGCCCGAAGGCGGCAAGCTTCAGGTGCTGACCCGCATGAACCTGCGCGACCAGGGCACCACGCAAGGCTCGCAGGTCGTGGGGCGCGTCGAGCCGGGCACCTGCCTCGATGCCGGCTTCTGCGCCGAGGATGGCGAAGGCCGGCTGTGGTGCGGCGTGCAAGGCGCCGCCGGCCAGGGCTATATCCTCAAGCAGGACGACAAGACCGTCTTTGCCCGCAATTCCTGCCGCTGAGCGGGCCGGGCCGGGCCGGGCGTTCGCCCGCCGCCGCCGTTGCGCAGGGCAGGTCAGGGCAGGGCAGCGGAAGGCTCCCGCACCCGTGCGGCGCCCCGGCGGGGCGCCCCCCGGCCTTGGGCCGGGCGGGGGGCTCTGCCCCCCGCACCCCCCGCCCTGGCGCGGGGGCGTCACACCGGGGCCTGCACCACCGGGCAGGGGCGGTTGTTCGGGCGGCGGCAGACAGGGCCAAAGGTTGCGCATTCGTTAAAACGCGCCGCCAACCCATTGAAAAACATGGGGTGGGATCCTGTCCCTCGCAGGGACGGGCGGGGCGGGGCTCAGCGGTTGGGGTGCCGGGCCTGCGGGTTGGCCAGCTCGGCATTGATCGCCAGCACCGCCGCGCGCGGGTCTGCGGCCTGCCAGACCGGGCGACCCACCACGATATGGTCGGCCCCGTCGGCCACCGCCTGCGCCGGCGTCGCCACCCGCTTCTGGTCGCCCGCCGCCGCCCCCGCAGGCCGCACCCCCGGCGTCACGATCAGCTTGCCCGCCGCCTGCGGCAAGGCCCGGATCATGGCGGCTTCCTGCGGGCTGGCGATCACGCCGTCGGCGCCCGCCTCCAGCGCCCGGGCGGCCCGTTCCAGCGCGATCTCGCGCAGGTCGCCGGGCCGGATCAGGTTGGCGTCCAGGTCGGCCCGGTCCAGCGAGGTCAGGATGGTCACGGCCAGGATCCGGGTCGGCTTGCCCGCCTTGCCCGCCGCCGCCGCCCGCACCACCTGCGGGTCGCCGTGCACGGTCAGGAAATCGGGCTCGTATTGCGCCAGCCCCCGCACCGCCGCCTCCACCGTCGCCCCGATGTCGAACAGCTTGAGGTCGAGAAAGATGCGCTTGCCCTGCTCCTGCTTCAGCTCGTTGGCCAGCGCCAGCCCGCCGCCCGTCAGCATCCCCAGCCCGATCTTGTAAAAGCCCGCAGCATCGCCGATCCGGCGCGCCAGGTCCAGCCCGTCCAGAATGTTCGGCACGTCCAGCGCCACGATCAACCTGTCGTCGGATGCCATCCTCGCCCCCTCCTTGCCGGGTTGCCTTGCGCCGGGCCACTGCCGGGCAAACGCCGCGCGCCTACCTTGCCGGGCGGCCGAAGGCAAGGCGGCTCAGCCCCGGATCATCGCCTTGATCGCCGCCGCATGCCCGGTCCGGGCGGCCAGCACGTCGGCCGCCACCTCGCGCACGCTGGCCATCAGCGCCTCGGGCGGCACCAGCCGGTCCACCAGCCCCCAGGCCAGCGCCTCGTCGGCCGGGATCTTCTGCCCGCCCATCAGGATCATCTTCGCCCGCGCCGGCCCGACCAGCGCCACCAGCCGCCCCGGATCGGACGGTTGCGGCAGAAAGCCCAGCCGCATCACCGGGTAAAAGAACCGCGCCCCCGGCACCGCTAGCCGCAGGTCGCAGGCCAGCACCATGCCCATCGCCCCGCCGGCCAGCGTGCCGTTCAGCGCCGCCACCGTCAGGCCGGGAAACTCGGCGATCGCGGCCGAAACCTCCTCCCACAGATCCGAGGTCGCCAGCCCCGCCCGCGCCTCGTCCAGGTCGGCCCCGGCGGAAAACACGTGGCCTGCCCCGGTCAGCACCAGCACCGCCGCCCCGTCGGCCGCCGCACTGCGCGCCACGTCGCGCAAGGATGCCAGCATCGCCCCGGTCAGCGAGTTCGCCTTTTCCGGCCGGTCCAGCGTCACCACCCAGAGGCCGCCTTCGGTTTCGACCCGGATCATGCCACCAGCCCCACCGCGCGCCGCACCGCCTCGTCCCGCAGGGAACATTCGCCACCGCGGTAAGCCTCGCCCCCCGGGCCGCACAGCCAGACCAGCGCCTGCGCCGGCCATTCGGGCGGGATATGCACCGACCAGTCCAGCTGGCTGACCGGGTTGATGCCCGAGGCGCGGATCTGCGCCTGCATGTCGGTGGCCACCGTGCCCGGCGACAGCGAGATCACCCGAACCCCGGCGCCGCCCGCCTCCAGATGCGCGGCGCGGGTCAGCATCAGCGCCGCAGCCTTGGAGGAACAATAGGCCGCCCAGCCTTCGAGCGGGTTGTAGGCCGCCCCCGACCCGATGGTCAGGATCGTGCCGCGCCCGCGGGCGATCATGCCGGGCAAGGCCGCGTGCATGCCGTTGAAAACGCCCGCCACGTTCACCGCCAGCGTGCGGGCGAAAGCGGCCGGGTCGGCGGTGGCGATGGGCGCGATGGGGTCCACCACGCCGGCGTTGTTCACCAGCACCTCCAGCGGGCCGAAGGCGGCCTCGGCCCGGGCCAGCGCCGCCGCCAGCGCCGCCGCATCGGCCACGTCGCACGGCAGCGCCAGCGCATCGGGCCCCAGTTCGGCCGCCAGCGCGCCCAGCCGCGCCGCATCGCGCGAGATCAGCGCCACCCGCGCCCCTTGCCCGGCAAAGGCCCGCGCCGCCGCCGCCCCGATGCCGCGCGCCGCGCCGGTAATTGCCACCAGCCGCCCGGAAAGTTCCGTCATCCCGTTCCCCTTCGTCGAATGCGCAGGCAAGGTTAGGCCCGCCCCCGCGCCGCCGCAACCGGCTTGACCGCCCGCGGCCGAGGCAGGATGCTGGATCAAAGCATTTTCCCGAAAGGATCGGTCATGCCCGCCTTGCGCCCTGTCATTGTTGCCGCCTTCGCCGCCACCCTTGCGGCCGGGCCCGCTGCCGCGCAGGTCACCCCCGAACAGGTCTGGACCGCGTGGAAGGGGCTGGCCGGCGACATGGGCTATACGCTGACCGCCACCGCCGAACGCCGCGATGGCAACCGGCTGGTGCTGGACGGCGTGCTGGCCACCATGTTGGCAGAAACCCACGCGATGCGCGCCCCGATGGGCCGGGTCGTGCTGCGCGACCGGGGCGACGGCACGGTGGACATCACGCTGGAGCCCGCCTTCGACATCACCATGACGGTGACCGAGCCCGACAGCGAGCCGGTGGAAATGGCGCTGTCGCTGGAGCAGGACGGTTACACCGCCGTCGTCTCGGGCACGCCCGAGGCGCTGACCTACGATTTCTCGGCCGCTGCGCTGACCATCGGCATGTCGGCCCCCAGGGTCGATGGCAAGGAAATGCCGCTGGACATGACGGTGACGCTGCGCGGCCTGGCCGGATCGGCGCGCACCCTGCCCGGCGACCCGATGGGCCTGGCCTCGGACCTGTCGGCCGAGGCACTGGAGCTGGCGGTTTCGGCCGAAAACCCCGAAGGCGAAGGCACCTTCGACCTGTCGCTGGGCGCCGAGGCGCTGCAATCGAGCTTTCAGGGCGCGATGCCGCAGGCGCTGGCGCAGGCCATGACCGCCGGCCTGACCGGCAAGGGCAGCTATGGCACCGGGCCCATCGAGTTCGCCTTCGACGTCGACGACAAGGGCAAGACCAGTTCGGTGGCAGGGCGCGCGGCCGGCAGCGGGGTGGAATTCGGGCTGGACCCGGCCGGCCTGTCCTATCGCGGCACGGTCACGGGCGCCGAAGTGACGCTGGCCGGGTCGGACATTCCGTTTCCGCAGCTGACCGTCACGCTCGGGGAATACACGATGGGCCTGACGATGCCATTGACCCGCAGCGACACCGCGGCCGATTTCGCGCTGCTGCTGCGGCTGGTGGACCTGGGCCTGCCGGACGAGATCTGGTCGATGCTGGATCCGGCCGCCAGCCTGCCGCGCGACCCGGCCACGCTGGTGCTGGACACCAGCGGCAAGGTGCAGCTGTTCCACGACCTGACCAGCCCCGAGGCGCAAGGCGAAGGCGCCCCCGGCCAGTTCGAAAGCGTCACGATCAACGCCTTGCAGCTGAAGGCGGCCGGCGCCGACCTGACCGGGACCGGCGCCTTTGCCTTTGACAACACCGATACCGAAACCTTCGGCGGCATGCCGCGCCCCGCGGGCAGTGCCGAGCTGACGCTGACGGGCGGCAACACGCTGCTGGACCGGCTGGTGGCGCTGGGCGTGGTGCCGCCGGATCAGGTGATGCTGGTGCGCGCGATGCTGGCGATGTTTGCCCGGCCCGGCGCGGGGCCCGATACGCTGACCTCGAAGCTGGAGATCACCCCCGAAGGCCAGATCCTGGCCAACGGCCAGCGCATCCAGTAACCCGGCGGCTGGACAGCCGGGGGGCGGCGCGTTACCTCGGGGGGGCATATGGAAAGGCCCCCTTGCGATGACAGATGCCCGCCTCGATTCCGCAGCCCTGGAACGCCTGACGCAGACGATGCTGGACATTGCCCGCAAGGCCGGTGCGGAAAGCGCCGATGCGGTGGCGGTGGCAGGGCAGTCGGTCTCGATCGACGTGCGGGGCGGGCGACTGGAACAGGCGGAACGGTCCGAAGGCGTGGACATCGGCCTGCGCGTGCTGATCGGGCGGCGGCAGGCCTGCGTGTCGGCCAGCGACGTGTCGCAGCGGGTGATGGCCGAGCTGGCCGAACGCGCGGTGGCGATGGCGCGCGAGGCGCCCGAAGACCCCTTTGCCGGGCTGGCCGCGCCGGAGCAACTGGCGCGAGGGTGGGATCTGGCAGCGCTGGAACTGGCCGACCCCGCCCCCGAACCCGCGCCGGCCGACCTGCAGGCCGATGCGCTGGCCGCCGAGGCCGCGGCCCGCAGCCACGCCGGCATCACCCAGGTGGACAGCGCCAGTGCCAGCTATGCGCGCCGGGCGTTTCATCTGGCGGCGACCAACGGGTTTTCGGGCGGCTACGGGCGCACCTCGCGTTCGGTGTCCTGCGTTGCGATCACCGGCACGGGCAGCGCGATGGAACGCGACTGGGCCGCGGAATCGCGCCTGTGGCAGGCCGACCTGCCCGACCCGGCCAGCGTCGGGCATCTGGCGGCCGAGCGCACGCTGGCACGAGCCGGCGCGCGCAAGCCGCCGACAGGCGCCTTTCCGGTGCTGTATGACGAACGGGTGGCCAATTCGCTGATCGGGCACCTGCTGGGGGCGATCAACGGCACGGCCATTGCCCGCGGCGCCAGCTGGCTGCGCGACGCGATGGGCACCCCGGTGCTGCCGCCGGGGCTGGACCTGATCGAGGATCCGCTGCGCCCGCGTATTTCGGCCAGCCGCCCCTTCGACGGCGAAGGTCTGCCGTGCACCCGCCGGGCGCTGGTGCAGGACGGGGTGTTGCAATCCTGGGTGCTGGACCTTGCCACCGGGCGCAAGCTGGGCCTGCCCAGCACCGCCAGCGCCGCCCGCGGCACCGGCGGCCCGCCGGCCCCCAGCCCGGGCAACGTGGCGCTTACGCAAGGCTCGGCCAGCCGCGCCGACCTGATCCGCGACATGGGCACGGGGCTGCTGGTCACCTCGATGCTGGGGGCGACGATCAACCCGACCACCGGCGATTATTCGCGCGGGGCGGCCGGGTTCTGGGTGGAAAACGGCGAAATCGCCTGGCCGGTGAACGAATGCACCATCGCCGGCAACCTGCGCGACATGCTGCGCCGCATCACCCCGGCCAACGATGCGCGGCCGCACCTGTCCACGGTCGTGCCCAGCCTGCTGGTCGAAGGACTGACGCTTGCGGGCGGCTGAAGACCTGGCGCTTCTGGCCGACGCCGCGCGCGAGGCCGGCGCCGTTGCCATGCGCTACTGGCGGCGCCACCCCAGGGCCTGGAACAAGTCCGACGGCACCGGCCCGGTGACCGAGGCCGATCTTGCCGTCAACGCCATGCTGGCGCAGCGGCTGCGCAACGCCCGGCCCGGCTACGGCTGGCTGTCCGAGGAAACCGCCGATACCCCCGACCGGCTGGAGCGCGCGCTGTGCTTCATCGTCGACCCCATCGACGGCACCCGCGCCTTCATCGAAGGGCAGGATACCTTTGCCATCGCGCTGGGCATCGCCGAGGCCGGTCGGATGCGCGCGGGCGTGGTCTATCTGCCGGCGCTCAAGCGGCTTTATGCCGCCCACAGCCAGGGCCGGGCCACGCTGAACGACCAGCCGCTGACCGCCAGCCCCGCCACCGAGCCCGACGGCGCCCGGGTGCTGACCACGGCGCCCAACATGGCCGCACAGCACTGGCCCGGCGGGGTGCCCGACCTCAGGCGCAGCTTCCGGCCTTCGCTGGCCTATCGCATCTGCCTGGTGGCCGAAGGGCGGCACGACGCGATGGTCACCTTCCGCGACGCCTGGGAATGGGACATCGCCGCCGCCAGCCTGATCGCCGAGCGTGCCGGCGCCATCGTCACCGATGCGCGCGGCGGGCCGCTGCAGTTCAACGCGGCGCATCCGCAGGTGCCCGGGGTGATCGCGGCGGCGCCCGGCCTGCATGGGCCCCTGCTGGCGCGCACCCGCGCCGCCTCTTGACATCGCGCCAGGGCATTCCCAGCTATCCTTTATCCGGGCGCCGCAACGGGCCCGGCAAACCCGCCTTGCCCCGAAGGGGAGGGCACACATCATCGCTCTGAATGAGGATGCCATGCGCAATTTCGATCTTGCCCCGCTCTACCGCGCCACCGTCGGCTTCGACCGCATCGCCGACCTGATGGACCGCGCCCTTGTGGGCGACGCTGCCCCCACCTACCCGCCCTACAACATCGAGAAGACGGCCGAAAACAGCTACCGCATCTCGATCGCCGTGGCCGGATTCGCGCCCGAGGATCTGGCCGTCGAGGTCAAGGACACCACGCTGCACATCACCGCCCGCAAGGCGCCGGAAACGGTGGAACGCACCTACCTGCACCGCGGCATCGCCACCCGCGCCTTCGAGCGCAAGTTCGCCTTGGCCGATCATGTCAAGGTGTCGGGCGCCATCCACGAACACGGGATGCTGCACATCGACCTTGTGCGCGAAACGCCCGAAGCGCTGAAACCCCGCCGGATCGAGATCGCCCGCGGCGATGTCCGCACGGTCGAGGCGACGGTCAGCGAACCGATCGACGCCTGATCGGACCCCAACCGGCTTTCGCGGCGGGGTGCGGGCAACCGCACCCCGTCTTGCGTTCAGCGCGCCATCACCAACACCCACCACAGCCGGCCGCTGCCCTTGGCCACCGCAAGGCCGGCGTGGCGCAGATCGCCGCGCAGCAACCCTTCCCGGTGCGGCGGCGACCCTTGCCAGATCTGCGCCACCACCCCGGCATCCAGCCGCCGGGTGAAGGCGAGGTTCTCGTGCGCGGCCTGCATCGCATAGCCCTGCGCCGCGATTCGTCCCCGCAGGTCCGGCCCGCCCGGGCGCTGATGGTCGAAAAACCCGTGCATCGCCATGTCGCAGGCATGGGCCCAGGCCGCCGCCCGCAGTGCGGCCGAGGGTTCCAGCGCCGCCACGCCATAGGCCGCGCGCGTGCGGTTCACCCAGTCCAGCAACCGCGCCTCGGCCGCCGTGCCGCCCTGAACCGGCACGCAAGCCCCCTGCGCCATCGCCAGCACCGGCCAGACCGCCAGCATCAGCACTGCCAGAAGCGCGCGTCCGATCCCGCCGTTTCCCATCTTCACCTTGTCCCAAATATCCCGGGGTGAATTGGCCGCAGGCCAAGAGGGGCAGCGCCCCTCGCCTTTCCGCCTACAACGCGGCAAATCCCGTTTCCAGTGCCGACAGGATCACCTGCGCATCCGCCTCGGTCAGCACCAGCGGCGGCGACAGGATGATGTTCGGCCCCGAAACCCGCACCATCGCCCCCGCACTATAGGCCACCTGCTGCACCCGGGCGGGCACCGCCTTGTCGGCGGGCCTGCGGCTGGCACGGTCGGCCACCAGTTCCAGCGCCAGCATCAGCCCATGCCCCCCGCGCACGTCGCCGATGACCTCGAAGCGGTCCTTCAGCCGGTTGATCCCGGCCCAGAGCTGCGCCCCCCGGGCCGCCGCGTTTTCCACCACGTTCAGCCGCTGCGTCTCGGTCAGGCAAGCCACCGCCGCCGCAGCCCCCACCGGGTGACCCGAATAGGTGTAGCCGTGGCCGATGGCGGCCTTGCCGCTTTCGTCGCGCTCGAACACCTGGGCCACGTGCTCGGCGATCATCACCGCGCCAAAGGGGAAATAGCCGTTGGTGATGGCCTTGGCGGTTGCCATGAAATCGGGTTGCACACCCCAAAGCCGGCTGCCGGACCAGGCGCCGGTGCGGCCGAAGGCGGTGATGACCTCGTCCGCGATCAGCAGGATGCCGTTCCGGCGGCAGATCTCGGCCACGCCGGGCATGAAGCTGGGGTGCGGCGGAATCACGCCGCCGGCGCCCAGCACGGGCTCCATGATGAAGGCCGCGATGGTGCCGGCGCCCTGAAAGGCGATTTCATCCTCCAGCGCCGCCAGGCACAGTTGTGCCAGCCGCGCCGGGTCGCTTTCGTTGAACGGGTTGCGATAGGTGTAGGGCGCGGGAATGTGAAAGCAGCCGGGCAGCAGGGGTTCGTACATCGTGCGGAAATTGGCGTTGCCGTTCACGCTTGCCCCGCCGAAATGCGTGCCGTGGTAGCCCTTTTTCAGCGACAGGAACTTCACCCGCCCCGCCTCGCCGCGGATCTTGTGGTATTGCCGCGCCAGCCGCAGCGCGGTTTCCACGCTGTCGCCCCCGCCCGAGGTGTAGAACGCCCGGGTCAGCCCGTCGGGGGCGAAGAATTCGCGCAAGGCCTCGGCCAGTTCGATCACCGCATCGTTCGAGGTGCCGCGGAAGATCGAATAGTAGGGCAGCCGGTCCAGCTGGGCGGCGATGGCATCCTTCACCGGCTGGCAGGAATAGCCGAGGTTGACGTTCCACAGCCCGCCGACGCCATCCACCACTTCTTTCCCGTCGATATCGCGGATGCGCGTGCCATGCGCCTCCACCACGATCGTCGGCGGGTTGGCCAGGCTGTCGGCCGGTGCCGTCATCGGGTGCCACAGGCTGCGGGCGTTGTTGGCTTTCAGGAAATTGGCGTCTTTCATGGGCGTCTCCTCAAGCCGCGGCGCGCCAGCGGGCGGCGATGTCGTCGGGCGGTTGGCCGCCCAGATGGGTGGTGATGCGGGCGGCGGCCTGCATCAGCGCGGGCAGCACGGTGGCGGGTTGCATCCGCGCGCGGGGTGCTGCCACCGCCAACGCGCCCATGCAGGCGCCGTCGGCGCCGAACAGCGGCACGGCCAGCGAATGCACCTCCAGCTCCAGCCCGCCGATGCTTTCGGCATGGCCTTCGGCGCGCACGGCAGCCGCGAGGCCGCGCAAGGCGGCCGGGTCGGTCACGGTCAGCGGCGTCAGGGCAGGCAGGGGGGCTGCCAGCACGGTTTCGCGCGCGGCCGGGTCCAGCGCGCCCAGCACCGCAAGGCCCGAGGCGGTGGCGTGAAACGGCAGCACATCGGCATCCGACATCATCACCCGCGTGGCGTGGCGCGTGGAATAGGCAAAGGCCAGCGCCTGCAACCGCCCGGCCACCAGCACCGACAGATGCGCGGTTTCGCCCGTTGCCTCGGCCAGCGCATCCAGCACCGGGCGGGCCGCAGCCTGCAACGGCACCGCCGATTCCCGCAAGGCGGCCAGGCGCAGCACCGCCGGCCCCAGCCGGTATTCCCGCGCCGGCCCCACCTGTTCCACCAGCCCCGCAGCGGCAAGGTCGGTCAGCAGCCGGTGGCAGGTGGCCTTGTTCAGCCCCGCCCGCCGCGCAAGCTCCGACAACCCCGCCTGGGGTTCGGCGCGGGTGAACAGGCTCAGCAGGTCCAGGGCTTTTGCAACGGTGCTCATGCAGGCAGCTTGACAGGGACAGGCCGAGCCGTCAAGATATTTGAACCAGTGGTTCATATATTGAACCGTTAAAGAGGGAATCATGGATCAGGCCGCTATCGACCGCCTTGCCGCGCAGCCCGTTCCGAAAGGGCGCCTGCTGATCGGCGGCGCATGGGTCGAGGGGCAGGGCGGCGAAACCCCGGTGATCTCGCCCATCGACGGCCGCATCCTGACCACGCTTGCCAATGCCAGCCCCGAGGATGTGGCCCGCGCCACCGCCGACGCCCGGGCAGCCTTCGAGGCCGGGCGCTGGTCGCGCGCCGCCCCGGCTGCCCGCAAGGCGGTGTTGCACCGGCTGGCCGACCTGATCGAACGGCACGCCCTGGAACTGGCGGTGCTCGGCGTGCGCGACAACGGCACGGAAATCTTCATGGCGCTGAAGGCCGAACCGGGCAGCGCCGCGGGCACCTTCCGCTATTACGCCGAGGCGATCGACAAGGTTTACGGCGAAATCGCCCCCACCGCGCCCAATGTGCTGGGGCTTGTCCACCGCGAGGCCGTGGGCGTGGTCGGCGCCATCGTGCCCTGGAACTTCCCCCTGATGATCGGCGCGTGGAAAATCGCGCCGGCGCTGGCGGCGGGCAATTCGGTGGTGCTGAAACCGGCGGAAACCGCCTCGCTCACCCTGTTGCGGCTGGCGGAACTTGCGATCGAGGCGGGCGTGCCGCCCGGCGTGTTCAACGTGGTCACCGGCCCCGGGCGGGTGACGGGCGAGGCGCTGGCCCTGTCGCCCGATGTGGATGTGCTGGTCTTTACCGGCTCGGGCGCCACCGGGCGGCGACTGCTGGAATACTCGGCCCGCTCCAACCTGAAACGCTGCTACCTGGAACTGGGCGGCAAGTCGCCCAACATCGTCTTTGCCGACGCCCCCGACCTTGCCGCTGCCGCGAAAGCCGCCGCCACCGCGATCTTCCGCAATGCCGGGCAGGTCTGCGTGGCCGGGTCGCGCCTGCTGGTCGAACGCAGCGTCCACGACGCCTTTGTCGCGGCCCTTTGCGCGGCAACGGCGACCATGCGCCCCGGCAACCCGTTGCACCTGTCCACGCAGATCGGCGCCGTCAATTCCGAAACCCAGCTGGCGGGCAACCTGCGCTTTGTCGCCGATGCGCAGGCCGAAGGCGGGCAAGTGGTGCTGGGCGGCACCCGCGCGCTGGCGGAAACCGGCGGTTTCTACATGGACCCGACCATCGTCGCCGGCGTCGCCCCCGGCCACCGCCTGTTCCGCGAGGAGGTGTTCGGCCCCGTGCTGGCCGTAACCCCCTTCGACACCGAGGACGAGGCGATCCGCCTGGCCAATGCCACCGACTACGGCCTTGCCGCCGGCGTCTGGACCGCCAGCCTGGCGCGCGCCCACCGCATGATCCGCGCCTTGCGCGCCGGGGTGGTGCACGTCAACACCTATGGCGGCACCGATGTCACCGTGCCGCTGGGCGGTGTCAAGCAATCGGGCAACGGGCATGACAAGTCGTTGCACGCGCTGGAAAAATACACCGATCTGAAAACCGCCTGGATCCAGCTTTGATCCTTTCACCTTGAGACAAATATCCCGCGGGGGTCCGGGGGCGCGAAGCCCCCGGCGCCGGCCGCCAGAACCGGAGCCGAGGCATGGGCGACCGTATCCTGATCGTCGGAACCTACGACACCAAAGACGACGAACTCACCTATCTGGCGCAGGTGATCCGCGCGCAAGGCGGGCAGGCGCTGACGATGGATGTCAGCGTTCTGGGCGATCCGCAGGCCCCGACCGACTGGTCCAAGCACGATGTCGCCGCGGCCGGCGGTGGCAGCATTGCCGAGGCGATCGCCGCTGAAAGCGAAAACACCGCGATGCAGCTGATGGCGCGCGGTGCCGCTGCCTTGTGCGCCCGGTTGCACCGAGAAGGGCGTTTCGACGGCGTGATCGTGCTGGGCGGCAGCATGGGCACCGATCTGGCGCTGGACCTGTGCGCGGCCCTGCCGCTGGGTGTGCCGAAATACATCGTCTCGACCGTCAGCTTTTCGCCCATGATCCCGCCGGAACGGCTGGCGGCGGATGTGCAGATGATCCTGTGGGCTGGCGGGCTTTACGGGCTCAACTCCGTCTGCAAGGCGTCGCTCAGCCAGGCGGCGGGCGCGGTCCTGGGGGCCGCCCGGGCGGCGGAGCCGCCGCGCCGCGACCGGCCGCTGATCGGCATGACCAGCTTCGGCAAGACGGTCCTGCGCTATATGGTCCGCTTGAAACCGGCGCTCGAATCGCGCGGCTACGAGGTGGCGGTGTTCCACGCCACGGGCATGGGCGGGCGAGCGTTCGAATCGCTGGCCGATCAGGGCGCCTTTGCCGCGGTGATGGATTTCGCCCCGCAGGAGGTTTCCAACCATCTGTTCGGATCGGCCATTTCCGCCGGCCCCGACCGCATGACCGCGGCCGGGCGCCGCGGGATTCCGCAGATGGTGGCGCCGGGCTGCTATGACCTGCTGGATGTGGTGGGCTGGCACGAACCCCCGGCCGCCTTCCGGGGCCAGCCGAGCCACGCGCACAACCGGCTGATTTCCAGCTATCTGCTGGATGGGCCGCAGCGCCGGCAGGTGGCGCGTGCGATCTGCGACAAGCTGGCCTTGGCCGAGGCGCCGGTCACGCTGTTTCTGCCCGTGCAAGGCTGCAACGAATGGGACAGGCCGGGCGGCCCCTTGTCCGACCCCGCCGCGCTGGCCGAGTTCTGCGAGGAGCTCCGGCTGCGCTGCCCGGCCAATGTCCGGCTGGTCGAGCTCGATGCCCATATCAACGACGACGCCTTTGCCGATGCGGTGCTGGCGGCCTTCGATGCCTGGGTGGCAGGTGGCATCGTGCCGCCCGGCCGGGCCTAGGCCGAGCCGAAGGCCGCGTCGAACCCGGCCACCAGCACCGAGGCATCCGACCCCGCGATCCCCAGCGCGATGCGCCCGGCAAAGGGCGCCAGCCCCTCGCGCGACATGGCAAAGATGCCGGCGGGGCAGCCTGCGCCCGCGCAGGCGGCAAGAATGCGGTCCACCGCCTGCGCCACGCTTTCGGGGCGCGCTGCCGCCGCCAGCCCCACGCCCAGGTCGCCCGGCCCGACGAACACGAGGTCCACCCCCGGCACGGCGGCGATTTCGGCTGCGGCCTCCAGCCCGGCGACGGTTTCCACCTGCACGGCGACCACGGTTTCGGCGCGCGCACGGTCCAGATAGCGCGGAATGTCGCGGCCATAGCCGGCGGCCCGCCCCGGCCCTGCGCCGCGCGAGCCTTCGGGCGGGTAGCGGGCGGCATCGACCGCCGCCAGCGCCTCGGCGGCAGAGTTCACCCGCGGCACCAGCACGCCGGCGGCACCCCAATCCAGCGCCTGCGCAATGGCCACAGGATCGTTCCCCGGCACGCGGACCAGGGCCGCGACCCGATGCACCGCAGCCGCCCGCACCATGCCTTCGCCGGTCGAAGGGTCGATCGGCCCGTGTTC
Organism: Gemmobacter sp.; assembly: GCF_046292685.1. Lineage (GTDB taxonomy): Bacteria > Pseudomonadota > Alphaproteobacteria > Rhodobacterales > Rhodobacteraceae > Wagnerdoeblera. Next base: position 78,405 of record NZ_JBKBQM010000001.1, on the reverse strand, counting down.
CATGTCGATGCAGACGAAATCGGGGAACGAGCCGCAGGCGATTTCCACCACCATCGGCGAAGGCACTGCAAGAAACGGCCCGCGCAGCACCGGGGCCTCGCCGCGGTGGGCGGCGCGAATGCGCTGGCGCAGCGGTGTCATGCAAAGACCTTTCCGGGGTTCAGGATGCCGCGCGGGTCCAGCGCGGCCTTGATCGTGCGCATCGTGGCCAGCTCCGCCGCCGAGCGGCTGTGACCCATCACATCGCGCTTGAGTGTGCCGATCCCGTGTTCGGCCGATACGGTGCCGCCCAGATCGCGGGTCAGGTCGTAGACCAGGGTTTTGATTTCCTTCGTCGGCTGCGCGGCGCCGCAGGAGGGGACGTTGACCACGAGGTGCAGGTTGCTGTCGCCCATGTGGCCGTAGCTGAGCGTCTGGGCATCGGGCCAGCGCGCCTTGATGCGCGATTCCAGCGCGGCCACGGCAGCGATCATGCGGTCCAGCGGGATGCCGATGTCGAAAGGCGTGATCGGGCCCAGGATGCGCGGGTATTGCGAAACCGACTCGCGCACCGCCCAGAGCGCGCGTTCCTCGCGCAGGTTGGCGGCGATCACGGCATCCTCGACCACGCCGGCCTCCATCGCCTCGGCCAGCAGCGATTCCAGCCGGTCGCGGGTGGCGGGGTCGAACCCGCCGGCCTCGACGATGACATAGACGCCGTGCCGCCCGGTCAGCGGGTGCGCCGCACCCGACCCGGCCTGCATGACGTCGTAGAAGCTGGGCCACATCACCTCGAACGAGGTCAGCATCGGGCCAAGCGCGGCGCGCGCCCGTGCCAGCAGCGCCAGCATCGCCGCACTGTCGGGCAGGCCGGCAAAGGCCGTGGCACTGTGCGTGGGGCGCGGGTGCAGGCGGAACACCGCCTCGGTCACCACGCCCAGCGTGCCTTCGGCGCCGATGAACAGTTGCTTGAGGTCGAGCCCCACGTTGTTCTTCAGCAGCCGGTTCATCGCCGGCAACACGGTGCCGTCGGCCAGCACGGCCGTCAGGCCCAGGACGTGATCCCGGGTCATGCCATAGCGCAGCACCTGGTTGCCGCCCGCATTGGTGGAGATGATGCCGCCCAGCGTGCAAGACCCGCGGCCGCCCAGATCCACCGCCAGCAGCATGCCGGCATCGGCCGCTGCCGCCTGCGCGGTTTGCAGGATGCAGCCGGCCTCGGCGGTCAGGGTGGCCTGGGTCGGGTCCACCGACAGCACGCGGTTCATCCGTTCCAGCGACAGGGCCACACCGCCCGCCAGCGGATGCGCCCCGCCGCACAGCCCCGAAAGCCCCCCTTGCGTCACCACCGGGGTGCCGAGCGCGTTGCAGAGGCGCAGCACGGCGGCGACCTGATCGGTGTTGCGCGGGCGGATCAGCGCCAGCGGCAGCACCGGCGGCAGGCCGGACCAGTCCTTGCGGTTGCGGTCGGGGATGTCGTCCCCTGCGGTCACGATATCGGGGCCCAGTTCGGCCAGCAGGCGTTCGACGATCATGCCCGCAACCCCGCCTTGCGCAGCAAGGGCAACACGCCGTCGCAGAAGAATGGCAGTTCGTTGACGAAGTTGACGAAGCTGACCGTGGTGCCGGCAAAGCCCGCGCGCGACATTTCGACCATCTGTTCGGCAATGTCGTCCGGCGTGCCGATCAGCGGATAGGTTCCGGCGCCGCCGGCAAACCACTTGCGCCGCAGGCGATAGGTTTCCGCGTCGTGGTTCGAGGCATTGGCGGCCTGCGTGCCCATCATGTAGTCCAGCGCGGCGTTGTCGGCCATCGTGACGGCGTAGTGTTCGTAATAGTCCTCGGCCTCGGCGCGGCTGGGGCGGCAGACGACGTGGGTGGTGGTATAGACCCCGACCTTGCGCCCGGTCTGTTCCGACCGGCGGGCCACATCCTCGATGGTGTCGCGGCCGGCCTCGATGCTCTTGAAGGTGGTGAACAGGAAATCGGCGTGCTGCGCGGCAAAGGCCCGGCCGGGGGGCGAGAAGGCCGCGTTCAGCACCGGCGGGCGCACCCCGCGCAAGGGCTTGGGCGCGGTGGCGGCCTTGCGCAGCTTGTAGAAGCGGCCGTCGTAATCGAACGGCGCGGCTTCGCTGTAGAGCCGGCCGATGATCTCGATCCACTCGCCGGCCTGGTCATAAGGGGCATCCACCCGCTCCAGCCCGAACATGCCGAATTCGTCGGGGTTCCAGCCGGCCACGATGTTCAGCCCGGCCCGCCCGTTCGAAGCGTGGTCGACGGTCGCCCAGGCCTTGGCGGCAAAAACCGGGTGGACCATCGGCACATGCACGGTGGAAAACAGCCCGATGCGTTCGGTGACCCCGGCCAGGGCGGCGGCAAAGGTGAAGGTTTCGAACGAATGCTGGCGGGCGTTGGTTTCGCCCTCGAAGCCCTTCCAGCGGGCGATGGGCAGAAAGAAGTCGATGCCGGCCCGGTCGGCGATCTGCGCCGCCTGCACGATCTGCGGCCAGGCGGCCGTCCAGCGTTCGGGCACCTTGGTCACGGTCAGGCCGCCGTCGGCATTGGTCGAAAACACGCCCAGCTTGAAAAGGTTGGGCCCGTGCATGGGGTGGGGGGTCATGGGGTTTCCTTCGGGTCGGGGCGCGCGTTTTCGGGGGTGCTGACCGCGGTTTCGAACCAGGCCAGCGCGGAATCGATGAAATCCTGCATCACGCGGCGGGCGCCGGCGGCATCGCGGGTGGCAAAGCATTCCACCAGCGCGACGACGCCGGCCGTGGCAACCGCCGGCGCATCGGGCAGGCGCAGGGTCGCGCGGCGCACGACGATGACCTGATCGTCGAATTGCCGCAGCACCTGCTGCATGCGCTGGTTGGGAATGCGCGACAGCCACAGCGCGCGGAACGCGATGTTGGCGGCGGTGGCCTCGTCGGGGGTGGTGGCGGCCACCATGCGGTCGCGCGCGGCAAGGTAGGCGGGCATGTCGGCATCGGGCCGGTTGGCGGCGATGTCGGCCACGGCCTGAGGTTCCAGCAGGCGGCGGATCTGAAAGATTTCGTGGATGTCGCGCAAGGTCAGCTGCGGCACGAAGAACCCGGCATCGCGCTGATCGACCAGGCCCAGTTGCGCCAGGCGGAACAGCGCCTCGCGCACCGGGGTGCGCGAGACTGCAAGACGGCGTGCCAGATCCTCCTCCACCAGCCGGGCGCCCGGCGCGAACACCGGCTCGGCCAGCATGGCGCGCAAGGCGTTGGTCACTTGAACCGCCAGAGGCGGCGCGCGCCGCACGGCAAAGGCATCGTCGGTCATGGGCGCACCCGGTCGGTCCACATCGGATAGTGGAAATTCCCACCACGGAACGGCGGAAAGGTGTGAAAGTCGGCCCGCAATTCGTGCCGCACAGGCGATTGCAGCGCGGCGGTCAGCGCCTCGGGGCTGTCGAACAGCACGCGGTTGCGCTGCAGGTTCTGCGCCTTGGCCATCGGCAGGTGGCTGACCCACTCGACAGGGGTGAGGATCTCGATCCCGCGGATGCCGGGGAGGCGCTGGAACAGCGGGGGGTGCCCGGTCATGTAATGGTCGTGCCAGGCGTTCGGATCCTCGGCCGGGCCGGGGTAATGCACGACATAGGAACAGGGCAGCGCCCCCGGCGCGGCGTGCAGCACGGGGTCGGGCACCGCCCAGGTGCGCCGCCAGAAGGCCTGGGCATTCGCCCCCACGCCGACCAGCGAAGGCAGCAACCCCGGCAGGCCCTGCAAGACGCCATCGCGGGCGCAGGCGGCCTCCAGCGCCTCCAGCCGGGCAAAGTGCAGCTGCAGGCCAAGCGGCGGCGGCGCGCCGTCGTCGACATGGCTGTCGCGCGCGGCGGCGGGGGTGAAGATCAGCGCATCTTCCAGCGCCGGAACCCGGGCCAGAAGCCCCCGCAGCGCGGCAAGCTCGGCCGCCGGCACCGCCACCGGCGCGTTGTCGTGGAACAGGACCAGCGCAAAGGACATCGGCGGCTACCTCGCAATCATGCCGGGCAGCCACAGCGCCAGCGGCGGAAAGGCGACGATGGTGCCGATCAGGACCAGCGTCAGGCCGACATAGGGCGCAGCCGACACCGCCATGGTGCGCAGCGTGGTGCCCTTGGGCGCCGACCCCAGCGCCACATACAGCAGCATCCCGAAGGGCGGGGTCGTGAAGCCGATTTCATAGGCCAGCAGCAGGATCAGCCCGAACCACACCGGATCGAACCCGAACGACTTGGCGATCGGCATGAACAGCGGAATGGTGATGAGCATCATCGACACCTGGTCCATGAACATGCCCAGCACCAGCACCACCACGATCATCGTCGCCAGGATGCCGTAAGGCCCGATGTCGAAGCTGGTGATCGCCGTGATGAACCCGCTGGATGCCCCGGAGAACGCAAAGATCTGGCTGAAGGTGGTGGAGGCGGTGATGATGAGAAAGGTCATCCCGGTGACCTTCATCGCATCGTCCAGCGCCTGCCAGATCACCGCCCAGCGGAACTTGCGATAAACCAGCAGCAGGGCGATCACGCCCATGCAGCCAAGGCCCGCGCTTTCGGTCGGCGTGGCGATCCCCAGGATGATCGTGCCCACCACGCAGAAGATCAGGAACCCCATCGGCAGGATGTTCGACGCCACCGCGCTGAACTTGGCCCAACCGCTTGCCGTGGGGACGGGATATTGCGGGGCGGCATCCGGGTCGATCGCGGTCTGAACCCAGATCAGCAGGGCGAACATCGACACCAGCACCAGGCCGGGAATGAATCCGGCAATCAAGAGCGCGCCGACGTCGATCTGCGCCAGCGACCCCAGCAGCACCCCCAGCGTCGACGGCGGGATGATGACCGCCAGCGACCCGGCCCCCAGGATCGGCCCGAAGGCCATGTGCGGCTTGTAGTTGCGCTTGAGCATTTCGGGCGCCATCATCGAGCCCATCATGCCGGCGTTGGCCAGGCTCGAACCCGACAGCGCCGCGAACACGGCGCCCGACCCCAGCGTCACATAGGACAGCCGCCCGCGCAGGTTGCCGATGGCCAGGTCGAGCGCGTGGATCACCCGGTCGCCCAGCCCCGAACGGAAGAACAGGCTGCCCATCACCAGGAACATCGGCAAGGGCGCCAGCGCATAGGTGGTGATCGCCTCGGAAAAGTTCGCCACCATCTGCGTCACGCCGCGGTCGAACCGGCCCGGCCCGAAGACCAGCAACATGCCCATGATGTTGGTGGCAAAGAACGCAAAGGCCACCGGCAGCCCCAACCCCATCAGCACCAGGATCGAGGAAATCAGCGCCGCAAAGGCATAAAGCCAGTCCATCGGTCAGTGCCCCCCGACTTCCAGCAGGTCGCGGTCGTAGAAATCGTCGTATCCCAGCGCATAGCGCAGCCATTCCAGCGCCGACAGGCCAAAGGCCAGCACCATCGGCGCAAAGACCACCCATTTCGGGATGTCGAAGGTGCGCATCTCGTAGGTGCCCCGCTCGATCGCCAGCAACATCGAGTTCAGCGCGACCCAGCCGATGTAAAGGCACAGCACCATGCAGGCGACGTAAACCACCCGCGACAGCACCTGCTTGGCCTGGCGCGGCAAGGCGATGCGCAGGAATTCCACGAACACGTGCCCCTTCTTTCGCACCAGCCACGGCATCGACAGGAAGGTGATGTAAAGCAGGAAGAATTCCGAGGTGTTCACCGCCCAGGCCAGGGGGCGCAGCCCGGAATTGCGCACGGCGACATCGGCCACCACCAGCAGCACCAGCGCACCGATCAACAGGCGCGCGGCGATGGCCAACAGCCAGCAGAGCCGACCCGACAGGTCGAACAGGGTTTTCATCGGCAGGGTTCCGGTCAGGGGCCCGATGGCCGGCGCAAGGCGCCGGGTGCGGGCGGGCAGAGAGGTCGGGCCGGGGGCGCGCCCCGGTCCGGTCAGGTTACTGGAACAGCTCTTTCAGCTTGGCGATGTGGGTCGGGTCGCGCGATTCCATCCGCTGCCACGAGGCTTCGGCCGCCATCGCCAGGAACTTTTCCTTGCCGGCGCCGGTCATGCTGACCACCTTCTGCCCCTTGTCGACCATCTCCTGCGCCAGTTTGGCGGCCAGGGCGGCGGTTTCGTCATAGGACTTCTGTTCGAACTCGGCCGCGGTTTCGCCGACGATCTTCTTGGCCTCGGGCGACAGGGCCTCCCACGAATCCTTGTTCATCGAGATCAGCACGTCCATGCGGAAGTAGCTGGGATCGACGCGGTATTTCGTGAACTTGTCCCAGCCGAACGAGGCATAGCCCAGCACCGGATAGGCGTTGGCGTTGATGACGCCGCGTTCCAGCGAGGTATAGACCTCGGGCGCGGGCTGGATGATCATCGTCGCACCCAGGTTGTCGAACAGCTGCTTGTAAAGCGGCGACGCGCGGATGGTGATGGTGGAAAAGTCCAGCATCCCGTCGGCGGTCAGCTTGGGCTCGTTCACCGTCCAGATGTGGAACCCGGCCGAGGCGTTCATGTGCGCCAGCAGCTTGGCGTTGCCTTTCTGCTGGTAGATGCTGTCGATCAGATCCCAGGCGCCGTTCTTGCGGGCCTCGGCCGGCGGCAGGCTGGAGGCCGAAAGCACCTCGCCTTCGGGCACCAGTTCCAGATACAGGCCCGCGGGCGTGTGGATCATGTCGATCAGCCCGTTCTGCTGCGCGGTGCCCAGCTGCGGGTTGGGGATGACTTCGGGCCCGCCCTTGACGTCGATGCGCACCACGCCCTTGCCGCGTTCGTTCACGGCCGCGACAAAGCGCAGGAATTCCTGGGTGAAGTCGCTGGGCCCGGGGGCGAAGTGCACAGCGTTGATGACGTCTTCTGCGGTGGCGGCAGTGCCGAACACCGACAGCATGGCGGCGAAGGCCACCGATTTCAGCTTGTTCATGGAGTGCTCCGTGTTGGTGGTGGTGTCCCGCGGGGGCGGGCAGGGCCGGTCAGTGCTTGGCTGCCAGTTCTTTGTATTCTGTATACGGTATTTTCCCCTCCCTAGCAATGTTTCATGTTCGAAGGATTGCACGCAGCGCCTGTTTTTCGGCGCGCAGGTCATGGGCGCGCGGGTCGGCCATCGGGTTTTCGGCCAAGTCGCCCAGATCGGCCTTGCGCAGCTTCTGGGTCGAGGTGACGGGCAGCGCATCGCGGAACACCACGAAACCCGGCACCTTGAAATAGGCCAGCCGTTCGGCGGCGTGGCCCAGCAGCGCCCGCGCCAGCGCCGGTTCGTCGGCGCCGGGGCGCGGCACGATGACGGCCAGAACCTCCTCGCCGCGCAGGGGGTCGTCGGTGGCCACGACAGCGGCTTGTGCCACCTGGGGATGCGCGTTCAGCACGCCTTCGACCTCCAGCGCGGCGATGTTTTCGCCGGAACGGCGGATCACGTTCTTTTTCCGGTCCATGAAGTGCAGCGAACCGTCCGGGCCCTGCACCATGATGTCGCCGGTGTGCAGCCAGCCGCCCGCGGTGACGGCGGCGGTGGCCGCCGGGTCGTTGAGGTAGCCGGAAAACAGCCCGCGCATCGGGTCGGGGCCGGCGGCGCGCACCCACAGTTCTCCGGGCTGGCCTTGGGCAACCTCGGCCCCGGCATCGTCCACCAGCCGGACCTCCATCGCCGGGCCGGGGCGCGTGGGGCGGCCGAGGCAGCGGGTGCCGACGTGGCGCGGTTCCTGCACCGCGCTCAGCAGGCAGGCGCCCCCGGTTTCGGTCATCGCCCAGCCTTCCAGCAGCGGCACGCCGAAGCGGCATTCGAAGGCGGCGTGATGGTCGGGGTGCACCCCGCCGCCCAGCCCGAAGCGCAAGCCGTGGTCGCGGTCTTGCGGGGTTTCGGGAATGGCCAGCAGGATTGCCGGCATCACACCCAGATAATGGAAACAGGTGGCCTGCGTTTCGCGCGCCATGTCCCACCAGCTGCGCGGGTGGAACCGATCGACGATCACCTGCGCGCCGCCCGTGGCCAGCATCCCCATGAAGCTGTTGCCCATCGCGTTGACGTGAAAGGCGGGCAGCGGGGTCAGCAACCGTTCCTGCCCTTGCCGCAAGGTCACCGGCGCGGGCTGCGCGGCATACCAGGCGCCCCAGCCCATGAAATAGCGGTCCGACAGCATGCATCCCTTGGGTCGCCCGGTGGTGCCCGAGGTATAGATCAGCGCGCATTCCCCATCGCCCGGCGCAGGGCCGGGGCCGGGGGCGGTCGGTGCCGGCGGCGGTGCATCGCCATCGGCCATCGCCGCCACGCCATGCCCTTGCACCTGCGCCAGCCGGTGCGGCAGCGCCACGGCCAGCACGGCGCCGGAGTGGGTCAGCAGGTAATGCAGCTCGTCCGCCGTCGCGTCAGGGTTCATCGGCACGACCGAGACGCCCAGGCCGTTCAGCGCCAGCCAGTGCAGGAAATGCACCGGCCGGTTTTCCAGCAGCAGCGCGACGCGGTGCCCCGGGCCATAGCCAGCGGCGGCATAGGCCGCGCGCAAGGCCAGCACCTGCGCCTGCGTTTCGGCATAGGTCCATTCCGTGCGGCCTGCGCCCCACAGGTCGGCCACCACCTGCGGCAGGATGAACAATGGCCGGTCGCCTTGCGCTGCTGCCACCGCCGCCAGTTGCGCCGAAGGGCTGGCTGCCAGCGTCATGCCCCCCGCCCCCGTGCCACCAGCGCGCGGAAATCGTCGATGGCGACTTGCGGCGCGCGGGCGCAATAGGCGCCGCCGGCCGGTTCAAGCCCGTTCAGCCGGAACAGACGCACCTGCATTTCCGCCTGCATCAGCGCGACGGCGGCGCAGTTGACCACCGGCGCATGGCCCACCTTCAGCCCGTGTTCGCCGGCGATCAGCAGCCCCGGCAACACGCCTGCCGGCACGATCACATCGGCGCCGCCGGCGACCATCGGTTCGGCCACCGTGCGGAACGCCGCGATCATCCGGTCCTTGGCCGCGGTGTCGCCTGCAAAGGCTGCCGAGAAATCCGACGGGTTCGCGTTCAGCCCCGCCACATGGGAAATCCGCCCGCCAAGGCCGTAAAGATCGCCCTGTTCCAGATGCCAGTCGCGGTAGATGTCGTCGAGCGAGACAAGCCCGATCCGCCGCCCCATCTGGGCTGCCAGATGCAAGGTCGCCTCGCCCGTGCCGACCACGGGGATGGGCAGGGCCGATTTCAGCTCCATCAACCCCGGTTCCTGGAAATGACCGACGACAAAGGCATCATAGCCCTGGGCCGCGGCCTCCAGCCCGTTGTCCACGGTCAGGACGGCGCAGCGAAACTCCGACAGGCGGGAAAAGCCGCGGTCGGGGGGCGTCAGGCCGTGCACATGCACCGTGGTGCCGGGGCTGGCGATGCCGTTCAGGTAGTCCGACAGCCGCGCCATGTAGGCCGCGCTGGCCGATGCGTCGATGAAGCTTTGCCACCAGATCTTCATGGGGTGTCCTTTCCGGGGATCAGCGCCAGCACGCGCAAGGGGCTGCCCGAGCCTTCGTGCACTTTCAGCGGCGCCGCGATCAGCACCGCGCCGGTGGGGGGCAAAAGGTGCAGGTTGGTCAGGCATTGCAGGCCATAGCGGCCTGCGCCGTGCAGGTAATGGTGCGCAGGGTAGGGGGGCGTGAAATCGCCCCCCTGCCCGGCATCGGTGCCGATGGTTTCGGTTCCGAACCCCAGGATTCCGCGGTCCTGCACCAGCCAGCGCATCGCCTCGGCATCAGGCCCCGGGGTATGGGCGCCATCGCTGCGCAGGTTGGCATAGGCCGCGCCGCTGCGCCGCGACCAGTCGGTGCGCATCAGCACCCAGGCGCCGGACGGGATGCGGCCATGCGCGGCCTCCCACGCCTCCAGCGCGGGGCGGGTCAGCAGGTGGTCGTCATCGGCGGCGGCCTCGGCCGAACAGTCGATGACCACGGCCGGCGCGATCATGTGTTCGGGCGGCAGCGTATCCACCGTGCCCTGCGGCCGGTCGCGCCCGGTGAACCAGTGCGCGGGGGCATCGAAATGCGTGCCGGTATGTTCGCCGAAGCTGAGGTTGTTCCAGTACCACGCGGGGCCTGCGGCATCGTAGCGGCTGAGCCGTTCGATCCGCACGGGGGCGGATTGGGCGAACTCGGGCGGCAGGACGATGGTCGGGAAATCCTCGGTCAGGGTCTGGGTCAGATCCACGACCTGCACCCGCCCCGAAGTCAGCGCCGATGTGAAGGCCGAAAGGATCATCACAACCTCCCCTGGGCAAGCTCGCGTTCCACCCCCTTGGGGTTTTCGCGCAGGCGGTCCATCAGGTCGCGGGCCAGATCGCCGATGACGGCTTCCTCTTGCCCGCGCAGCAGGGCCGCGACGATGCCATCGGCCAGCGCCTTGCCGGTGACTTTCGGCTGGGCAAAGCCCTGGAACCACGCATCATCGGTCGGCCCGGCAAAGGCGGTCAGCAACCGCACGCCCCCTTGCGCCAGATCGGCGCGCAAGGCACGGGAAAAGGCCAGCGCGGCGGCATGGGCGGCGGCATAGCCGGCCAGGCCGGGCGGGTGGGCATGGGCAAAGACCGACAGGAGGTTGACCCAAGCCACCGCGCCCCGGTCGCCATCGGCTCCGCGCGCCGCAAGGGCGGGGCCAAAGGCGCGCGCCAGCCGCATCAGGCCGAAGGCCACCGTTTCCATCGCGGCCTTGGCCTCGGCCGTGGCGGCTGGGGCCATCAGGCCGCCGGGGCGGGGCAGATCGGCGGTGTTGATGAGGATTTCGACCTTGCCGCCGATCTGGGCCGCGAGGTCATGGACCGAACGGTCCGATGTCACGTCCAGCGCCACCATCTGCACGCCCGGCATTGCCTCCGGCGCCGCGCGGACGGTCAGCGGTTTCCACGGGTCGGGGACGCCCATGTAAACCCCCGCCGCCCCGGCGCTCAGCAGCGCCTGCGCCAGCGGCAGGGCCGCGATGTGGCGGGCGTCGGTGATCAGCACGCGGCGGTCCCGCGGGTCGGCGACCATTTCCTGCCATTGCGGATCGGATGCCATATCCTCGCCCTCCCTGGCCGCGTGCAGCACGGCGTTGCCGGCCCGGTCCAGCAGAAGCGACAGGCGCAGCGTGTCGCCCATGCTTGCCCCGGGCGACAGATGCACCAGTGCCTGCGGCCCGCAGTCCATCTGCACCAGCCCCACGCGCCAGGGCGCGCGTTCGCGGAAATAGCTGTCGGCGGGCACCTCTGCCGTGGTGGCCGACAACAGGCGCGCGCCCTGCGGGGCGGGCACAAGGGCAATGTCGCCCAGACAGGCCGGGCACAGCTCTGGCATCGGCCAGGCGAACCGCCCGCAGGCGGTGCAGCAGGGCAGGGCAAAGTGCCCTTCGGCCGCAGCCGCCGTCAGCAGATGCGCGGCGCGGCTGCGGGCGCCCGGCGGCAGGGCCGGGCGGCGGGTGCGGTGCAGGGGGTTCTTCCTGGCCCTCATCCTGCCCCCTCCAGCACCACCGCGCCCGAGCCCAGGCCGCGGTCGAAGTTGATCATCCCGAAGCCCGACACCAGCGCCCGCCGCGCGCCTGCAACCTGCCGGTCGCCTGCCGTGCCCAGAAGCTGCCGGATCGATTCCACCAGCCCCAGATGTCCGCCTGCGCAGCCCGCCTGCCCGACCGAAAGCTGCCCGCCGCTGGTGTTGTGCGGCAGGTCGCCGATCACGGTGAAGTCATGCGCTTTCAGGAAATCCGGCAGCTCCTGCGGCGCGCAGAACCCGAGGTCGGCGAATTGCATCGCGCTGATGACGGGGTAATCGTCATAGGTCTGCACCAGGTCCATATCCTCCGGCGCGCAGCCCGCCATCGCCCAGAGTGTGCCGATATCGCGCTGCCAGCCGCCGCGCCGCATCACCGGATCAGCGGGAAAGCCGTTGTGCCGCTCGATCGCGGCCGCCAGCCGGACAAAGGGCAGGCCCTGCGCGCGCGCCGTTTCCTCGCGCAGCACCAGAAACGCCTCGGCCCCGGCGCAGGGCATCACGCAGTCGAACAGGTGGATGGGCGGCGCGATGGGCCGCGCGGCAAGGTAATCGTCCAGGCTCAGCGGCTTTTTCATCAGCGCGTGCGGCGTGCGCAGGGCGTTCGCCCGCTGCGCCACTGCCAGCCGCCCGATATCCGCCCGTGTCAGCCCGGTTTCGGCCATGTAGGCCGCAGCGATCAGCGCAAAGCTGACGTTCGGCCCGCCTGCGCCATAGGGGTAAACCCCGTCTTGCGAAAAGCGCGAGAAGTTTTCCAGCGACTGGCGGAAGGATTGCGGCGCATTGGTGTCGGCGGCGATCATCGCCACCACATCGGCATCGCCCGCCTGCACCGCCCGCGCGGCCCGGCGCAAGGCCGCCACCCCGGCCACCCCGCCCAGGGGCAGGAAATCCAGAAACCGGGGCGACAGGCCGAAATGCTGCGTCAACCCGATGGCGCTGTCGGGGGCGAGGCTGAAGCTTGCCACCGAAAGCCCGTCGAAATCGGTATGCGCCAGGCCCGAGGCCGCAGCCAGCCCGGCCAGCGCCTTGCCCACCCACCATTGCGCCGGCTTCGTGGAAAAGCGGGCGTAGGGCACCGTCACCGGCGCCGCCAGAACCACCCCGTCATACCCGCGCGGGGTGGGCATGGGTCACACCACCGTCAGCGTCACGGCGACATTGCCGCGGGTGGCGTGCGAATAGGGGCAGCGTTCGTGCGCGCCTGCCACGATCTCTTGCGCAAGCGCGGGGTCGATGCCGGGCAAGGAAACCGAAAGCTCCACCGCCAGGGCATAACCCACGGCCACCGGCCCGATGCCCACGGTGGCGGTCACCGCCGTATCCTCGGGCAAGGCGATCTTGCGTTGCCGGCCCACCAGCTTGACCGCGCCCAGGAAACAGGCGGCATAGCCGGCGGCGAACAGCTGTTCGGGGTTGGTGCCATCGCCCCCCGGCCCGCCCAGGCCCTTGGGCACCGTCAGCGTCAGCGACAGGCTGCCGTCGGGTGCGCTTGCCCGCCCGTCGCGCCCGCCGTGCGCGGTCATCGTCGCCTGATACAGGATCTTTTCCGGCACCATCTCAGCCATGACGCAGTTTCCTTTTCAATTTGCGCAGGTCCAGCGCTGCGCCGTTTGCCACCGCGGCTTCGGCCCGGGCACGGATTTCGCCGCGTTGCAGCTTGTTGGTGGAACTGACCGGCAAGGCACCCGTGAACACCAGCCAGCCGGGCAGCTTGTGATAGCTCAGCCGCTCGCCCACCCGGGCCAGCAGGGTTTCGGCATCGGGCGCATCGCCTGCCGGCACGACAAAGGCAAACACCTCCTCGTCGCGCACCGGGTCGGACACCGGGGTCACCGCCACGGCCTGCACGGCCGGGTCGGCGGCCAGTGCCGCCTCGACCTCCAGCGCCGAGATGTTTTCGCCCGACCGGCGCACGATGCTTTTCTTGCGATCGACGAAATAGAACCGGCCCGCCTCGTCCACCGACATGATGTCGCCGGTGTGGAACCAGCCGCCTTCCCAGGCGGCCTCGGTCGCGGCCGGGTCGCCCAGATAGCCCGAAAAGAACCCCCGCCGCGGGTCGGGGCCGCGGGTGCGGCACCACAGCTCGCCCGGTTGGCCAGGCGGCACGTCCTGGCCTGCGTCATCGACGATGCGCCATTCCATGTCGCCGCGGGCGACCCCGATGCAGCGGCGGCCGGGGTCATAGGCGACGCCCGCCGTATCGGTAATGGCGCCGGCGCCGGTTTCGGTCATGGCCCAGCCTTCGACGATGGGCAGGTTGAAGCGGGATTCGAAGGCAACCCGGTGCTGCGCATCCACCCCGGGGCCAAAGGTGAACCGCGCGCGGTGGCGGCGGTCGTCGGGGCCGGGGGGGCGTTGCAGCAGGATGGCCGGAATCACCCCCAGCGAATGCACGATGGTGGCGCCGCTGTCGGCAATGGTCGCCCACCAGCGGTCGGGGTGGAAGCGGTCCAGCGGCACGATGGTGCCGCCGATGGTCAACATGCCCACCACGGTGCACCCCAGCGCGTTCATGTGAAAGAACGGCAGCGGCGTAAGCGATACCTCTTGCCCCGGGGTCATGGCGGCGATGCCGGGCATGGTGGTGTACCAGCGCGCCACGTTCAGGAAGTAGTGGTTCGACAGGATGCAGGCCTTGGGCTTGCCCGTGCTGCCGGATGTGAACAGCAAGGCCGCTTCGTCGTCCGGGTGTCCGCCTTCGGCGCTGCGCCGGACCGGCGCGGCAGGGATCGGCGCATCCGGGGCGGCCACCGGCACGCCATCCGGCACGCCTGCCGCCAGCAGCGTTTCGAAGCCCGGAGCGGCGATCACGCATTCGGCCTGGCTGACGGTCATCTGGTGGCGCAGCTCGTCGGGGCGCGTGTCGCCGTTGATCGGCACGGCGGAGGCGCCGATGGCATTGAGCGCCATCCAGTGCAGGATAAACTCCGGCCGGTTGCCCATCAGCAACGCCACCCGAGACCCGCGGCCATAGCCGGCGGCAATGTAGGCGTCGCGCAGGCGGTGGGTTTCGGCCAGCGCGTCGCCGTAGCTGATGCAGTAGCCATGGGGCGCCCAGGGCAGCCTGGCCGAGGCCGGCGCCAGAATGCAGGGGTGGCCCGGCGCCTTTTCCGCGCCGGTGGCGAGTGCCTGATACGGTGTCGCAACCTCGGCCATCGGTCCCCCCGACTGTGTTCCCCAGGGTCAGGCTACGCCGCCATCTTCGGTCTTTCCAATTCAAAGAGTTTGCGCGACCGATAACGATTTGCTATCGAACGGCATGGATCTGAGACAGATTCACTATTTTGTTGCCATCGCGGAGGCCGAGCATTTCGGCCGCGCGGCGCAGCGTCTGCACATCGCGCAACCGGCCCTCAGCCGGCAGGTCAAGCTGCTGGAAGCGGAGCTGGGCGTCGATCTGTTCGAACGCCTGCCGCGGGGTGTGCGCCTGACCGAGGCGGGCCGGGTGTTCCTGGCCGAATGCAAGGGGCTGCAAGGCCATCTGGCGCGGGCGATTGCCGCCACCCGGGCCGCCGCGGCCGGCCAGCAAGGCGCCTTGCGGCTGGGGTTCATCGAGGCGGTGGCGTGGCAGGGGTTGGTGCCCGACGCGATCCGCGCGTTTCGCGCAGCCTTTCCGCAGGTGGACCTGACGCTTGCGGCCATGCCCACCGGCGAACAGCTGGCCGCGCTGCGGCAAGGCCAGCTCGATGCCGCGCTGATCTACAACCCGCTGCCGGCCGACGATCTGACGGCCACCCCCCTTGTGCGGCACAAGGCGGTGTTGGCGGTGCCGGCGGAATGGCCGCATCAGCGCGTGACGCTGGCCGACCTTGCCGCGATGCCGCTGGTCGGGTTTCAGCGCCGCGCCAGCCCGCGGTTTTTCGACGATCTGCACGCGCGGTTCCGCGCCGCCGGCTTTACGCCGCGCTATGTGGCCGAACTGATGGCCGAAACCGAAATCCTGGCGCTTGTCAGCGCGGGGGTCGGGGCGGCGGTGGCCAATTCCTGCCAGATGTGGCGGCCGCCGCATGGCGTGCGGTTCGTGGATGTCGAGGGGCTGAACGTGTCGCTTGGTCTGGCGCTGATGCACCGGGCCGATGATGCCGCGCCGGTGCTGGAACGGTTCAAGGGCATCCTTGCCGGGCTTGCGCAACAATTTCAGGCTTGAAGGATCGTGCAACCCCGCTCAGTCTGCCGCGAAAGGAGATCGCCATGACCCGGACCGCGCAGGCTGCAACCTACGACCGCCACGGCGGCCCCGAGGTGATATCGGTGGGGCCTCGGCCCATGCCCCAACCCGGCCCCGGGCAGGTTCTGGTGCGCCTGCACGCGGCCGGCGTGGCGCCGCTGGACTGGAAGTTGCGGGCCGGCCTGCTGGCGGCGCATTTCAGCCTGACCTTTCCCAAGACTCCGGGCCGCGATGGTGCCGGCGTTGTCGAGGCCTGCGGCGACGGCGTTTCGGGGTTTGCCCCCGGTGACCGGGTGGCGGTGATGGCCCCGCCGGCCGGGCAGGCCGGCACCTATGCCAGCCACATCGCGGCCGATGCCCGTCTGTGCCTGCCCTTGCCGGATGCGGTCCGCTTCGACGAAGCGGCGGCGCTGATCAATTCCGGGCTTTCGGCCTGGATCGCGGTGATGCGCACCGCGCAGGTGCAGCCCGGCCAGCGGGTTCTGGTGCAATCGGGCGCCGGGGCGGTGGGCGGGCTGATGGTGCAGCTTTGCGCGCATCTGGGCGCCGAGGTGACGGCGACCTGTCGGGCGGAAAACATGGATTATGTCCGATCGCTGGGGGCGCATCGCGCCATCGCATATGACCGGCCCTGGCCGGCCGACGTTCCGCCGCAGGACGTGGTGTTCGACCTGATGGGCGGGGCGGTGCACGATGCCTGCTATCCGCTGCTGCGCAAGGGCGGGCATCTGGTCTGGCTGACCGCGGCGCCGATCACGGATCGCGGCGCCGAACATGGCGTTCGGGTCACCCGGGCGATGATCGCCGACGATCCGCAAGCGGTGGCCGAGGTTCTGGGCCTGGCAGCGCGCGGCATCCTGCGCCCCCAGATCGCCGGTGCGCTGCCGCTGGATCAGGCCGCCGAGGCGCAGCGCCGCCTGGCGGCAGGCGAGGTTACGCGGGGGCGGTTGATCCTGCGGCCCTGACGCGCCGGCGCGGGGTCGGGGCCGGTTCGGGCAGGCGCGCCTTCAGCACGGTTTCGGTGCGCCGGTAATGCGTTTCCAGCGCCGCAAGCGCCCCCGAAGTATCGCGCGCCAGGGCAGCCTGCGCGATGGCGCGATGTTCGGCCGCCAGGTCCCGGCTGCCTTCGCGGGCCTCGACCGTCAGGGCGTGATAACGGTAGCGTTCGGATTCGGAATAGAGCCGCTCGAACAGGTCCATCAGCCGCGGCGACCCGCAGCCGGCCACCAGCGCGCGGTGAAAGGCGTGGTGCAGGCGTTCCAGCGCATCGGCCTCGGTCCCGGCGGCCTCCAGCAGCGCGGCCAGCGTATCGCGCACGCCGGCGGCCCAGTCGGGCCTGCCCGCCGCGATCGACCGGCGCAGCGCCTCGGATTCGATCAGGATGCGGGTGTCGGTGGTATCGGTCACGTCCGCGGCCGAAACGGGGGCCACGATGAAGCCGCGCAGGGGCAGCGCGACAACCAGCCCTTCGGAGTGCAGCCGGTTCAGCGCCTCGCGCACCGGCGACATGCCCATGCCGTAACGGTCGCACAGCAGGGACATCCGCAAGGGCATGCCCGGTGCCAGCGCACCCGAGACGATGTCGCGGCGCAAGGCGGCATGGGCGGTTTCGGCAAGGGTCATGGCGGCTCCGGTTTCTGTGCCTTGCACAGTGCCCTTGCGAGGGCCCGCGGCGCAAGAGGATCAGCCGAGGTCCGGGAAACGCGCCGCCACCTTGGCCCGCAACCCCAGATCGGCCTCGCGCAGCAGGCCTTGGGCTGCAAGGTCGCGCAGCAGGTCGGGCCGCGCGGTCTGGATCGCGGTGTAGAAGGCATCGACCTGGTCGGGCGTCGCCCCCAGCAGCCAGCGCTGCATGTCGGGCCGATACTGATAGGCGCCGCGTTCCAGGCGATAGGCCAGCCGGCCCTTCCACGACAGCGGATCCTGCGCGTGGAAATGCAGCAAGGCCAGATCGGGGTGGAACCGCCCGCCGAACACCGGCTCGCCCCGGATGCGCGCCCCGTGGATGCGGCCGACCATGTCCTTGACGCCGGTGCGGAAAAAGCATTTGCCCACCGTGTGCGACAGCATCCCCCGGTCCAGCAGCGGGCCGAAACGGCCGTAAAGCCGGCTGGCCAGATGTGCGGATTCGTCGGGCAGCTGGCGGCGAAAGGCGCGGGCGGTGAAGATGTCGTCGGGCAAGGCAGGGTCGTGCAGCGCCTCCCACGGTTCGACGCGCAGGATCAGGCGGTCTGCGGGCAGGTCGGCCAGCGCCTCGGCCACCGGCACGGCGGCCAGCAGGAATTCGTCGACGTCGAAATGCCCGATCCAGTCCAGCCGTGCCTTGCGCAGGATGCGGGTGACGTTCTTGATCTGGCGTTCCTGATGGGTATCGGGCCGCTTGCCGCAAAGCTCCTGCCAGTAGGCGGCATCGCAGCGGGTCACGGTGATGCCGTCCCGCCCGGCAAGAAGGTCGGCGGCCGGGTCGTCGGGGTTGTCGAAATGGAGCCAGATGCGATGCGCGCCAAGGTCAAGGTAGTGGGCGGCAAAGGCGGCCACCTGGGCCGGGCTGGCCTGCACCGTGGTGGCCACGCCCCAACGCGGTGCCCGCGCCATCACAGCCGCCCCAGCAGCGCCGCCGTGGGCCAGGCATCTGCGGGCAGGCCAAGGCGGGCCTGTTCCTTTTGCACGGCAACCCGCGTCAGCGCGCCCAGGATGCCATCCACCTTGCCCACGTCATGCCCCCGCGCCCTGAGTTTGGCTTGCAAGGCCTTTATCTGCTCGGGGTCCAGCCCCGGTTCGGGGCGGCCGGGGTCGAACGGCGGCGCACCTTCGATCAGCGTGGCAAAATAGGCGGCGGTCGTGACGTAGACGAAGCTCTTGTTCCATTCGAACAGCACATGGAAATTCGGCCAGGCGATGAAGGCCGGCCCCTTGCGCCCTTGCGGCAACAGGATGGAACCCGGAAGATCCGCGAGCTGCCCGTTGCGCGCCCTGACCCCCAGTGCCGCCCACTCGGCGCCCGGCAGGGCCTTGTCCACCCCGGTCAGCGACCAGTCGAGCGTTTCAGGCAGCACCACCTCCTGCAACCAGGGCTGCCCCGCGCGCCACCCCAGATCGCGCAGCATCCGCGCGCCCGACAGGATGGCATCAGGGACCGAGGTTTTCAGCAGCACCTTGCCGTCGCCGTCGCCATCGACCCCGCGGGCTGCGATATCGGCCGGCAGCATTTGCACCATGCCGATTTCCCCCGCCCAGGCGCCGGTGGTGGTGGCGGGGTCGAATTCGCCCCGTTCCCACAGCGTCAGCGTGGCCAGCACCTGCGGGCGGAACAGGCCGGGGCGGCGGCAATCGTGCGCCAGCGTGAGCAGCGCGTTCAGCGTGTTGAAATTGCCCTGATACCCGCCGAAATCGGTTTCGAACCCCCAGAAAGCCAGCAGAACCCCGCGCGAGACGCCGTATTCCGCCTCGGCCCGGTCGAACAGCGCCTTGTGCGCGCGGCTCTTGGCGGCGGCCGTCTCGCGGCGGTTCTTGCTGATGAGGCTGCCTGCGAATTCGGTGAAGGTCTTGCGGAACACGCCTTGGGCCCGGTCTGCCGCCAGCACCTTGGGGTCGATGGTGGCGGTGCGAAAGAACCGGGCCACCTGGTCCGGCGCGTGACCCTGCGCCACGGCCTCGGCCCTGATCCCGTCCAGCCAGGCGGGAAAGGGGCCACCGCAGGGCACATCGGCCAGGGCAGGCGCGGCAAGGCAAAGGGCCACAGGCAAGGCAAGGCGCATCTGACTACTCCTGAACTTCGGCCAGCTTAACGGCCCTGCCCGTCAGGAAAAGGGCCAAGTCAGGCCAGAACCGCGGCAACCGCCACCAGCGCCAGCATCAGCGCCCAGACGCGCCACAGCAGCCGCACGGCGGCGTCGATGTCGGCCGGCCCGGCATCGCGGCGACCTTCGGGGTGCACAAAGGGCTGGTCGGTCATCACCCCGCCATAGCTGCGCGGGCCCGACACGGCCACCCCCAGCGCCACGGCCATCGCCGCCTCGGGCCAGCCGGCGTTGGGCGAGCGGTGCCGCGGCGCATCGCGCAGCACGATGGCGGCGGCATCGGGCCGCCAGGCGGCAGCGGCGATCAGCAACGCGGACAGCCGCGCGGGGATCAGGTTCAACACATCGTCCAGCCGCGCCGCGGCCCAGCCGAACTGTTCGTGCCGTGGTGTGCGGTGGCCGATCATGCTGTCGGCGGTGTTGATGGCCTTGTAGATCAGGATGCCCGGCAGACCCGCCACCAGAAACCAGAAGGCCGGGGCGACCACGCCATCCGACAGGTTCTCGGCCGCGCTTTCGATGGCGGCGCGGGCGACGGCGGCTTCGTCCATCGCGGCCGTATCGCGCCCGACGATGCGCGCCACCATCAGCCGCCCGTCGGCCAGCGACAGGCGCAGCGCATCGGCAACTGCCTGCACATGGTCGGCCAGCGAGCGCTGCGCCAGCAGCACCGCCGCCAGCAGGATTTCCCACACCGGCCCGCCGGGCAGCGACGAGAGCCCCAGCCCCAGGGCACCTGCGCCCGCCACCAGAACCGCCACCGCGGCCACCCCGCGCAGGCGCCGGGACGGGCCGTGGTTCCACGCCGAATCCAGCGCCGCCACGGCCCGCCCCATCAGCACCGCCGGATGCGGCCAGCGCGACCAGAGCCAGCGCGGTTCGCCAAAGGCCGCATCAAGCAGCAGGGCGGGAATCAGCAAGGTGGCAGACATGGTTCCGGCTCCGGTGTTCCGAAGCCCGCTTATCGACGACCCGGGCGGCAAGGTCCAGAGCGAGAGATAAGGCCGCGCTGGTCGCGCATGGGTTGTATCTTGCTGAAATCCAACCGGAAAATCGCAGCGGGGTGCAAAAAACCCTTCGGCTTTCGGCCGGCAGCGGCGCCCGCATCGGCGCGGGCAGGTGTTGTCCGGTGTGTGGTCGAGGGTGCAAGGTGCAGGTGCTGATCGTCGAAGCCGATCCCGACAGGGCCCGAAGCTGGGCTGCCGCGCCGGGCGGGCAGGGCTGGACCGTGCGCCTGGCATCGACAAACCGCACGGCCATCGCCTTGATGGATGCCGAAGCGTTCCGGGTCATCGTGCTCAGCCTCGATCTGGCCGATGGCAAGGTGCCGTCGGTGCCGGTTTACGCCGGCTATCGCCAGCCCGAAGCAAAGATCATCGTCGTGACCGCAACCGGCATGTTCCACGACGGTTCGATCTTTCAGTTGTGCAGCAATGCCTGCACGATCCCGGGCACGTCTGCCAAGCCCGCCGATCTGGCGGCGCGGGTGGACAACCACGGCAACCGCCCTGTCCCGGTCAGAAGCGCGGCACCGGGCGCGAATGCGGTGCACTGAAATCGGGGTGCGGCCCGATGGGAACGATCCGGTACGGATTGATCGTATCGTGGCTGTAGTGATAGTGCTGCACGATATGGTCCTGCCGCACGGTTTCGGCCACCCCCGGCACCTGCCAGAGCGCCCGGGTATAGGCCCAGAGGTTCGGGTAATCCACCAGCCGGGCCCGGTTGCACTTGAAATGGCCGTGATAGACCGTATCGAAGCGCACCAGCGTGGTGAACAGACGCCAGTCCGCCTCGGTCACGACGCCGCCCACCAGGAAAGGTTCGCGGCCCAGACGATCTTCCAGCCAGTCCAGCGTGGCAAAGACTTCGGCCACCGCCTCGTCATAGGCGGCCTGGCTGGTGGCAAAGCCGGCGCGATACACCCCGTTGTTGAAACCGTGATAGACCCGGTCGTTCACCGCGTCGATTTCGGGGCGCAGCGACTCGGGCCAGAAGTCGGCGGTGTTGCCGGTCAGATGGTCGAAGGCCGAATTGAACATGCGGATGATTTCGGCGCTTTCGTTCGACACGATGGTGTCCGTGGCCTTGTCCCACAGCACGGGCACGGTGACACGGCCGGATACGTCGGGCACGGCGCGGGTATAAACGTCGCGCAGAAAGGCTGCGCCGTGCAGCCTGTCGCCGGTGGTGCCGGGGAAATCGGTGGCAAAGGTCCAGCCATCGGCCAGCATGTCGGGGTGCACGACCGACACGTCGATCAGCCCTTGCAGCCCCTTGAGCGTGCGGAAGATCAGCGTGCGATGCGCCCAGGGGCAGGCGTAGGAGACATAAAGGTGATAGCGCCCCGCTTCGGCCTTGAACCCGCGGGCGCCGTCCGGGCCCGGCCCGCCGTCAGGGGTGATCCAGTTGCGAAACCGGGTTACCGTGCGTTCGAATCGCCCGCCGGTGGCGGCGGTATCGTACCAGGCCGGGTCCCAGACCCCGTTCACCAACTGTCCCATCGCGCCGATCCCCTTTGCTGTTGCAGGTTACCTAGGCGCTTGTCCGCGGCGCGCCTAGCCGGGCCTGAGGCGCAGACCACCCTGCGAATCCGCACAATCGGCGTGTCCGCAAGGGCAGTTTCACGAAAAGTCTCTGGCATGTCATGGATTTGACTTGAAAAACGGCAAGCCTGCCCCAACGTCGAAGGGCAGGATCACGGGGAACCTCCATGCTGGAACATCTGCCTGCCGAAGTGCGCGAAGGGCTGGAACGGGCCCGCAAGCGGTCGTCCGCCCGCAGCCGGCGGCTGGCCTTGCACCTGGGCGATGCGGTGTTTCCCATCCGGCGCCTGTGGGACGACGGCTTTGCCGTGGATGCCGACCGGATTTCGCACCTGCGCGGGTTCGTGGAGATTCACGAAGGCGCGCGCATGATGCTGACCTGCCTGATCCAGGCGGTCGAGGTGCAGGACGGCGAACTGATCTGCACCTTCAAGCGCGCCACGCCGGCGCTGGACCGCGCCGCGCTGGACTATGAAATCGAGGTCGAGCAACCTGCCGGCCTGTTGCCGCGGCAATAACGCAGCCTTCAGCCCCCGGGCCACTGACCGCGCCGTTGCAGCACGGCTTTCAGCAACGTCGGGCGGTCGGTCATCAGGGCATCCACCCCCATGTCCAGCAGGCGGGTCATTTCGGCTTCGTCGTCCACCGTCCAGACCTGCACGAGGATGCCGCGGGCATGGGCCGCGCGGACCACGCGCGCGGTGACCACGGGGATGCCGCGCCAGGCCACCGGAACCTGCACCACCGGAAAGTCGCAAGGCAGCGGCAGCCCCCAACCGCAGGCCCAAAGCCGCGCCACCCCGGCATGCGCCGGCGACCAGCACAACCCCGGACCCAGCGCGGCCCGCGCCGCCGCCGTGCGGGCCGGCGCGAACGACCCGATGCAGACCCTGTCCAGCGCATCCGCCCGCCGTATCACTTCGGCCAGCGGGCCGACCACGGCATCCGACTTGGCCTCGATGTTCACGCACAGACGTGGAAAGCTGTGCAACAGGTCGGCCAGCAAGGGAACGGTCGCCCCGCCTTGCGTGCGGATACCCGCAAGGTCAGCGACCGTCATATCGGCCACCGCGCGATCGACCCCGAACATGCGTTGCAAGGTTGCGTCGTGGTGGATCGCCACGGCACCATCGGCGGTCAGGTGCACGTCGATTTCGACATGGCTGTATCCGAGCCGCACCGCGTGTTCGAAGGCCGGCATGGTGTTTTCCTCGGCCTCCAGGCTGCCGCCGCGATGGGCAAAGGCGGTGGGGCTTGGGTGGTTCAGGAACGGGTGCAGGGTGCGGGCCATGCCCCCATCTTGCCGATTGTCCGCCTTGTGTCGAGGGGGCTGGCCTTTGCCGCCCACGCAAGGCACCAAGAGCGCGATGAACGCCGAGTCGCTGATCGCCCTTGCCGTCTATGCCTTTGCCACCTCGGCCTCGCCGGGGCCGAACAACATGATGCTGCTGGCGTCGGGGGTGAACTTCGGGTTCCGCCGGACCTTGCCGCACATGCTGGGCATTGGCATGGGCTTTACGGTGATGATCGTGCTGGTGGGGTTGGGGCTGGTGGGCCTGTTCACCGCCTGGCCACCGGCGCGGGTGGCGTTGCAAGGCGTGTCGGTCGTCTACATGCTGTGGCTGGCCTGGAAGATCGCCGATGCCGCCCCGTCGGCCGAAGGCGGCGCCGCCGGCAGGCCGCTGAGCTTTCTTCAGGCGGCGGGCTTCCAGTGGGTCAACCCCAAGGCCTGGGCGATGGCGCTGACCTCGGTTGCCGTCTATGCGCCCGGGCAGGATGTGGCGACGGTGCTGCTGGTGGCGGCGGTGTTCGGGGCGGTGAACCTGCCTTGCGTGTCGGCCTGGGCGGTGCTGGGCGTTGCCTTGCGCCGCTGGCTGGCCAACCCGGTGCCGCTGCGCTGGTTCAACCGCGGCATGGCGGCGGCACTGGTGCTGTCGCTTTACCCCGTGCTCGGGCTATAAGGGCGCATCCTGCCCGGAGGCGCCATGAAGCTGGCCTATATCGTCAACACCTATCCGCGCCCCTCGCACAGCTTCATCCGCCGCGAGATCCGCGCGCTGGAGGCCGCAGGGCACGAGGTGCAACGGCTGGCCATGCGCGCCGATGCCGCCCCGCTGGTGGACCCGGACGACAGGGCCGAGGCCGCGCGCACCTTTCGCGTGCTGGATCAGGGGCCCGTGGCGCTGGGCGCCGCTTTGCTGCGGGCCGGTTTGCGCCACCCCCTGCGTATGGCCCGGGCGTTGCGGCTGGCCTGGGCCTGTGGGCGCGCGGGGCGCGGCGGCGTGCCGGGCACCGGCGGGCCCTTGCGGCACCTGATCTATCTGGCCGAGGCCGCCGTGGTTGCGGGCCGGATCGGCGGCGCCGACCACATCCACGCGCATTTCGGCACCAACTCGGCCACCGTCGCCATGCTGGCCGGGGTGCTGTCCGGCATTCCCTACAGCTTCACCGTGCATGGCCCTGAGGAGTTCGACGCCCCCCGCGCCCTGGCGCTGGGGCTCAAGGCCCGGCAGGCCGCATTCACCGTGGCAATTTCCAGCTTCGGCCGCAGCCAGCTGATGCGCTGGACCGATGCGGCCGACTGGCCGCGCCTGCACGTCGTGCCCTGCGGGATCGAGCCTTTGCGCTTTGCCAAGCCCGCCCCTTTGCCGCCCGGCACCGGCCGCCTGGTCGCCATCGGGCGCTTTTCGGAACAGAAGGGCATGCTGCTGCTGGTGCAGGCGCTGGCGCTGGCCGCCCCGCGCGCGCCCGACCTGCACCTGACGCTGGTGGGCGATGGCGAACTGCGCGGCGCGATCGAGGCCGAGATCGCGCGCCATGCCCTGGCCGATCGGGTCCACCTGACCGGCTGGCTGGACGAGGCGGGGGTGCGCGCCGAACTGGCCGCGGCCCATGCGCTTGTGCTGCCCAGCTTTGCCGAGGGCTTGCCGATGGTGGTGATGGAGGCGATGGCCGCCGGTCGCCCGGTGCTGGCCACCGCCATCGCCGGGGTGCCGGAACTGGTGGTGCCGGGTCAAACCGGCTGGCTGCTGCCGGCCGGCGATGCGGATGCGCTGGCCGACGGCATGGTGGCGCTGGCCGCCACCCCGCCCGACCGGCTGGCCGCGATGGGCGATGCCGGGCGCGCCCGCGTTCTGGCCCGCCACGACATCACCGCCAGCGCCGCCGCGCTGGCCGCGCTGTTTGCCCGCAGCGACGGCTGACAGCGCTTGCACATCCCGGCCGGGCGCGCCAGCATGCCCCCGCCATTACCGGAGCCCGCCATGCCCATCCTGCCGTCCGTTGCCGCCATCGCCCCGGAGCTGACCGCGATCTACAAGGATCTGCACGCCCACCCCGAACTGGGGTTCGAGGAAACGCGCACCGCCGCCATCGTGGCCGCGCAACTGCGCGCCTGGGGCGTGGACGAGGTGCACGAAGGCATCGGCGGCACCGGCGTGGTGGGTCTGGTCCGCGGCAAGGGGCGCGGCAACCGGCGCATCGGCCTGCGCGCCGACATGGACGCGCTGCCGATCACCGAGGCGACGGGCCTGCCCCATGCCTCGACCGTGCCGGGCAAGATGCACGCCTGCGGGCACGATGCCCATACCACCATGCTGCTGGGCGCCGCCAAACACCTGGCCGAAACCCGCGACTTCGACGGCACCGCCGTGCTGATCTTTCAGCCCGCCGAAGAAGGCCTGGGCGGCGCCCGCCGAATGATCGCCGAAGGCCTGTTCGAGCGGTTCCCGTGCGACGAGGTCTACGGGATGCACAATTCCCCGAACGGCCAGCCCGGCACCTTCGGCATCTGCAAGGGCGCGGCAATGGCGGGGGCCGCGTTTTTCGACATCACCATCAAGGGGCGGGGCGCCCATGCCGCGCAACCGCACAACGGGCGCGACCCGCTGGTTGCCGCCGCATCGCTGGTGGGAGAGCTTCAGACCATCCACAGCCGTAACCTGCACCCGCTGGATACGCTGGTGCTGTCGGTCACGCAGTTGCACACCGGGTCGGCCTACAACGTGGTGCCCGAAACCGCCACGCTGGCCGGCACGATCCGGTATTTCAAGGACTCGGTCTACGACATGGCCGCGCGGCGGATGCGGGAAATCTGCGCGGGCTATGCCCTGGCGCACGGGGTGGAAATCACCGTGGATCTGCGCAATGCCTTCGACGTGCTGGTGAACGATGCCGCGCTGTCCGACGCCTACCTCGACGCGGCGCGCGATATCGTGGGCGATGACGCCGTCAGCGACGCCGAGGAACCCGCGACCGGGTCCGAGGATTTCGCCGACATGCTGAAGGTGGTGCCGGGCGCCTATTGCCGCGTGGGCCATGCCGGCACCGTGCCGCTGCACAACCCGGGTTTCGTGCTGGACCCCGATGTGCTGCCGGTCGGCGCCTCGATCCTGGCGCGGGTGGTGGAAAAGCGCCTGCCGCTGGCTGCGGGCTGAGCGGTCAGACGATGGGTCGGGCGGGGTAGCTGACGCCGACCCAGGCACAATCGGCAAAGATGTCGGGCTTGCGCGAGGATACCCGCGCGGCCTGCACATGCGGCAGGCCGGTCACGAAGGCGTGGATGCCGCGCACCAGTTCCTCTTGCGTTTCGATGGTGGTGCCGGCGCGGGCGCGGATATGCCCGACGATGGCATCGTAATCGACATAGCCCGCCGCATCGCCTGCCACATCCGCCGTCAGCACCTGCACCGAGATCACCACCCTTTGCGGTGCGACCTTTTCGAAGTCGTGCAGGCCGATGACCATGGCCACCTCCTGCTCGTGCACCTCGACCAGAAACTCAGCCATCGGCCAGCCCTTCCTTCACCAGAAACGCCACGTCGCGGTCCAGCCGCCAAAGCACCTGCCCGCCGTCCAGCACCAGTACCTGCCCGTTCTGCGACGGGTCGCGCCACAACAGCATCAGCGCATCGCAGATATCGTCCGGGGTCACGCGCCGCCCCAGCGGGTTGATGCGGGCGGACTTTTCGAAGTTTTCCTGGCTTTGCTTGCCGGAAATCAGCGTGATCGAGGGCGCGATGCCGCACACCCTCGGGTGCCCGCCGAACCGCATGGCGCACATCGTGGTGGCGGTGTGCAGCGCGGTTTTCGACAGGGTATAGGTGAAGAAATCCGGGTTCAGCGCAAAGCACTTGTTGTCCAGCATGTTCACGACCAGCGCCCCGGGCGGCAGGTCGCGCTGGCTGGCCAGCCGCTCGGTCAGCCACAGGGGGGCCTTGAGGTTGACGGCCATATGCGCATCCAGATCGGCCTCGGCCGCACCGATGATGTCGTCGTTGCGAAACAGCGAGGCATTGTTGACAAGCAGGCGGATGGGGCCGACCCGCTCGACCGCCGCCTCCCATACCGCCTCGACCTCGGCCCGGTGTGCCAGATCGCCGGTCACCACTTCGCACACCCCGCCGCCCGCGCGCAGTTCGGCCGCCAGTGCATCCGCCTCGTCGCGCGAGGCGTTGCAATGCAGCGCCACGCGAAAGCCTTCGGCCACCAGCCGCCGCACCATCGCCGCGCCAAGGCGACGCGCTGCGCCGGTGACCAGCGCGGCAGGGGGGGCAGGCGAGCGGTCGGGCATGGCGCATCCTCCGGGGTAATGCCGACCGATCTAGGGCGCCGCACGCAAAAGGGAAATCCCTAGCGAACCGCCAGCCCGCGCGCGACCTGCATCACGCGCACGGCTTCGGCGCGGTAGCCGAAGGGATCGGTTCCCTTTGCCCCGTCGGCCAGGGCAATCGCCTCATCCCAGGTCCAGCCTTGCAGATAGCGGCCCCCGGTCAGCAGTTGCGCAAAGCCGGCGATGGCGGCGGCAAAGCGCGCGTCTTCGTCGGCGTCGGCAACATCGGCCGGGATCGGCGCCTCGATCAGCGCGCTGACGGTTTCGCCGGGGGCCTTGTAGCGCAGCCTGAGCCAGCCGGCTTCGTCCTGCGGCCCGCCTGCGGGGGGCGTGCCATAGCGCAGCGGGTCGGTCAGCCGCGCGGGGCTGCCGACCGGCGTGATTTCGTAAAGCGCCGTCACCTGATGGCCTGCGCCGATGTCGCCGGCATCGACCTTGTCGTCGGCAAAGTCCTCGCGCGCGAGGCCCCGGGTTTCGTAGCCCAGCAGGCGGTATTCGGCGACCACGGCCGGGTTCCATTCGACCTGCACCTTGACGTCGTTCGCAATCGGGAACAGCGCGGCCCCGGCCTGATCGGCCAGCACCTTGCGCGCCTCGGCGGCGGTATCGATGTAGGCGGCCACGCCGTTGCCGTTCTGCGCCAGCGCCTGCATGACGGCATCGTCCAGATTGCCGCGCCCGAAGCCCAGGACCGAAAGGTAGATGCCGCTCTGGCGTTTTTCCGCGACATAGGCCGCCAGGGCGGCCGGGTCCGAAGGGCCGACGTTGAAATCGCCATCGGTGGCCAGCACCACCCGGTTGACCGCACCCTTGCCGCCCATGCGCTCGGCCAGGCGATAAGCAAGATCCAGCCCTGCACCGCCGGCGGTGCTGCCGCCGGCCTTCAGGCTGTCCAGCGCGGCCAGGATCGTGGCCCGGTCCGTTGCAGGCGTCGGGGCCAGCACTTCGCCCGCGCTGCCGGCATAGGCAACGATCGCCACCTTGTCGGCATCGCCCAGTTGCCCCAGCAACTGACGGAAGGCGTATTTCAGCAAGCCCAGCCGGTCGGGCCCCGCCATCGACCCCGAGGTATCGATGAGAAACACGAGGTTGACCGGCGGGCGGGTCACGGGTTCGGGCAGGCGCCCCTGCAACGCAATCCGAACCAGCCGGGTGCCGCTGTTCCAGGGCGTCGGCATGACCGCGATGTCGGGGCGGAACGGTGCGGCGCCGGCCTCGGGGGCGGGATAGGCATAGGGGAAGTAGTTCACCATCTCCTCCAGCCGCACGGCGGCCGGGTCCGGCAACTGCCCCAGGTTCAGCGATGCCCGCACCCAGGGCCACGAGGCCGTATCGACATCGACCGAAAAGGTCGAAACCGGCGCCTCGGCGGTGACCTTGAGAGGGTTCGGGTCAAAGGCGGCAAAGCGGTCGCCCCCCGGTTCCGGCGCGGGCGCTGCAAGGCGCGCGGCATCGGCTGCCGGCATCGAGGCGACGGCCGCAGCGCCGGCGACAGCTGCGTTGTCGGACAGGGTCGCCATCGGTGCCGCGGCCATCGGCGGCGGCAAGGGCGCCGTGGCCTCGGGCGCTGCCTTGGCCGCCGGTTGCGCAGCCGGGGCAGGCGTTGGTGCCGGGGCAGGCGTTGGTGCCGGCACAGGCGCCGTTGCGGCCACCGGAGGTGCTTCGGGTGCCGGCGCCTGTGGGCGCGTCACCAGAAAGGCACCGATCGCCACCACAGCCAGCGAAGATGTTGCGGCCAGCGCCGCACGAGAGGTCAGACGGTTCAGCATGTCACGCACTCCGGCCAGGGTTCCCGCCCCTTTCGAGCGGCTCCTGCCTTGACGCACGGCGCGGCCGAGGTCTTGGCGCGCATCGAAACTTTCCATCGCGCGGCGCAAGGCTTCGGCGCGGGCCGCCGGGTCGGGCGGGGGGGCGCCCCCTTGCAGCGCATCGCGCAGGCGGTCCAGATCGTCGGGCGCGGTCATGCCTTGGCCTCCTCTGCCGCCACGGCCCGCAGGCGGCGCTTCACTTCGGACATGCGCCAGGCAACGGTGCCTTCGGACAGGCCCAGCACCTCGGCCGCCTGCGCCTGCGTCAACCCTTCGCCCAGCACGATCGCCACGGTATCGCGCAAGTCCTCGGGCAGGCGTGCCATTGCCTGTGTCAGCCAATCCTGCGCGGCGCGATCCTCGGCCATCGCATCCTGCCGGGCCTGTTCCCAGTCGCCCCAGCCGGCGGCCGCACGGTCGCGCACCGCCTGCCGGCGCCGGCGGTCATGGGCCGCGTTCACCGCCACCCGGTAAAGCCAGGTGGTGAACCGCGCCTCGGCCCGCCAGCCGGCCAGCTTGCGCGGCAAGGCGATGCAGATGTCCTGCGCCAGATCCTCGGCCTCGGCGCGGGTGCCGGTCAGGCGCCAGGCAAAGCCGAGCAAGCGGTCGTAATGCCGCGAGACCAGCGCGGCAAAGGCCGCCCGGTCGCCTTGGGCGGCCGCAAGGGCAAGGGCTTCGTCCGAGGTTTCCATGCGCATCACGATGCTGGAACGCGCGCCGCCCTGCAATCCTTGGCGCAGTGACAAGATATGTCATTCCGTTGCGCGCAGTCACGCCGGCGCGCGCCCGCCCCCGCCTTAACGGCGCGGAAACAGCGGATACCAGGCCCAGTCGGGCAGCATCTGCCCCAGCCGGAACAGCAGCGAAAAGCCGGTCGGAAAGCTGACCTTGAAACGGTCGGTGCCCATGTGTTCGAACATGCGCCGTGCGGCTTCGTCGGGTTCCATGATGAAGGGCATGTCGAAGCTGTTCTGCGCGGTCAGCCGGGTGCGGATGAAGCCGGGGTTGACCTGCTGGACCAACACCCCGGTGCCGCGCAGGTCGGCATGCAGGCTTTCGGCCAGCATCATGCAGCCGGCCTTGGAGGCGGCATAGCCGACCGAACCGGGCAGGCCGCGAAACCCCGCCAGCGACCCGGTAATGACGACATGCCCCGCCCCGCGCGCCACCATGCCGGGCACCACCTGCCCCAACACACGTGCGCAGCCGGTCAGGTTGATGTCGCACATCGCCTCGGCCTGATCGGGGTTCCAGCCCGCTGCCGTCATGGGCCAGTAGACCCCGGCCAGCCATACCACGCCATCGACTGGGCCGACCTCGGCCGCCGCCGCCCGGACCGAGGCGCTGTCGCCCACATCCAGCGGCACCACCTGCGCGCTGCGCGGCAGTGCGGCGGCCACCTCGGCCAGCCGGTCGGCATTGCGGGCCGACAGCACCAGATCCACCCCCGCCGCCGCCATGCGCTGCGCCAGCGCCCGCCCCAACCCTTCGGAGGCGCCCACCAGCCAATAACGCTTGCCGGCCCAGGCTCTCATGCCGCGACCGGGCGCATGGTGGCGACCAGCTCGGCAACCTTGATGCCGAACTTTCGGAACTGGCTGCGGTTCATGATGGTGCCGTTTTCCATCAGATACATCCAGTCGGTCACGTTCAGCACGTGGCCGCCGGCGTCTTCGGGCAGGCGGATGCGATAGTCCAGCCGCAGCGCGGGCCCTTCCAGCCGCCCGGTTCCTTCGCCTTCGACGTCGGGCGCGGTTGCATGCACCACGCCATCGTTGCCCACACGCAGGGTCCAGACGCGGTGCTGAACCGATCCGCTGTCATAGCGGAAATCCTCGGTCATGGTGCCGGTCGATCCGTCCCAGGTAGCGTGCATGTCGGCGACAAAACGCGAGGTCACGCGGCCCAGCGGCCCGTAGATCACGCCTTCGCACAGGATCGGGCCCGACAGGTGGCGGCGCAGGTCCAGCACCGGACCCTTGCCGCGAAAGTGTTCGGGGCGTTGCGACAGGAAGCCGGCGAACCGGCTGCGGGCGGCCATCAGCGCCAGCGCAAGGATGAAGCCCAGGAACAGGGCTAGCGTGGGGGTCATGGGGTTTCCTCCGTCACAGGGGTGGCGAGAAGAAGCGCAACGGCGATCAGCTTCAGCGCGCAGGGGACAAGGGCGTAAAGGGTGGAAAGCAGGCGCAAGGCGCTGTCCGGGCTGGCCGGCCCGGCAAAGCCTGCCGCCTGCAGCAAGGGCAGCAGCGTGACGGCCGCAAAGGCCAGCGCGAACTTGGACACGAACGACCACAGGCCGAAACCCGCGGCCGCCTGCGGGGCAATCACGCTCATCAGGCGGGCGAACAGCGCGGGCAACAGCGTCAGGTCCGCGCCCATCGCCGCGCCCGAGCCAAGGCAGATCAGCGCAAAGGCCAGCGTGTCGCCGCGGCCCAGCGTGGCCGCAAAGGCAAAGGTGACAATGGCCAGCATCATCGCCGCCAGAAGCACGCGCTTTTCGCCGAAGCGGGCGGCAAGCCGCGTCCAGCCCGGGGCCGAGGCGGCGGCAGAAAGGAAGAACAGCAGCAGCAGCGGCCCCTCCCACCCCGGCGCGCCAA
Organism: Gemmobacter sp.; assembly: GCF_046292685.1. Classification (GTDB taxonomy): domain Bacteria; phylum Pseudomonadota; class Alphaproteobacteria; order Rhodobacterales; family Rhodobacteraceae; genus Wagnerdoeblera. The sequence continues at coordinate 46,426 of NZ_JBKBQM010000001.1, read as the reverse complement.
GGCGGCTTTCGACAAAGAACAGGAACAGGGTGGAGGTCACCGCAACCGGCGCCGCATTCACCAGCGCGATCAGCAGCAGCCGACGGGCCAGCGGGTCGGCCAACACCGGGCGCAGCCCGCCGGTGGGTGCGGCACCGCCCCCGGTCCATTCGTTGCGCATGGCCCAGGCGGCCAACACCGCGAGGCCGGCAAAGCCCAAGGCAAACCCGGCAAAGGGCGCATTCGTCACGCCGGCCAGGGCAACCGGCGCCACCGCCGCCAGCGACACGCCGACCAGCGCCCCGGTTTCGCGCCAGCCGGCCAACCGCAGGTGGCCGCCGGGGCCCATGCGGCCGGCCTTGGCCACGCCTTCGGCATAAAAGGCGATGGTCAGGAACGAAAAGGCGGAAAACAGCCCCGTCAGCATCAACGCGAACCAAACAAGCGGCGCGACGGGGGGCACCACCGCAAACAGCCCAAGCATGCTGAGCGCCAGCAGCGCCACCGCGCCGGCCACCATCCATCCGCGCCGTGCCCGGGTGCGTTCCGCCAGCCAACCCAGCAGCGGATCCTGCACCACATCCAGCAGACGCAGGCCGAACAGCGCTGCCCCCAGGCTGGCCAGGGGCACCCCGTAATCGTCGGCATAGACCTTGGGCGCGTGAATGTAGATCGGCAGCCCCGCCGCCGCGATCAGCCCGGAAAACAGCGCCCAAGGGGCCAGGCCCCCGCGCGGCATCGCCCGGTCTTGCGGCAAGGCATAGGTCACCGCGACACCTCCTCGGCCGGCGGAGCGATGCGGGTGCGGTATTTGGCGCCCTTCAGGAACAGCTTCAGCGCCTGCCAGTGGATCAGCGCCAGCACCCGGCGCGACCCGAACGGCCGGCGCAGGCAGGCGCGCAGGATGCCGCGATTGGTCAGCGGTTGCAGCGTGCCGGTCAGCGTGGCGTATAGCCCGCCTTTCGCTGTCTCGTAATCGATCCAGACCCCGACACGGTCGGGCCGGATGTCGAAGCGAAAGGTGTATTGCCCCTCGACCGGCTGGAACGGCGAGACGTGAAAGATCTTCCTCGCCTTGATGTGGTCGGTCCGGGTGATGGGCGACAGGTCGTCGTTGTGGCATAGGTAGCTGTGCCGGTCGCCGAAGGTGTTGCTAACCTCGGCAATTGCCACGCGCAAGGCGCCGGTCGCGTCGTGGCACAGCCAGAACGACACCGGGTTGAACACATGGCCCAGCACCCGGGGTTGCCCCAAGAGCAGGATGCGGTCCGCGCCGGGCAGGCCGTGGGCGGCCAGCACCTCGCGCACCCAGGCGGTGCCGCGGCCCCGGCCCGGCGCGCCGCCGTGATCGGCGTCGGAAAGTTGCAGCAGATTGCGGCGGTTGCGCGAAAACAGCCGCGGCAGCGGGCCGGGGTTGTCGGGGTCGATCAGCAGGTAGTCCACGCCATAGCGAAAGCGGTTGTCGACCGCCCCCTTCCGGCCGTGGAACGTTTCGCCGACCAGATGCTGCACGGTCATGCCGCCACCCGTTCCTCGCGCGTCACCAGGGCCGTGACCACATCAACCGCGCTGGCGATGCCGTCTTCGTGAAAGCCGTTCTTCATCCAGGCGCCGCAGAACCAGGTGTTGCGGGTGCCGTTCATCGCCCGCACCTGTTCCTGCGCCGCCAGAGCCGCCAGATCATAGACCGGGTGGCGGAAGGTGGCGGTATCGTAGATCAGATCCTGCCGGATCGGCTGCGTGGCGTTCAGCGTGACGAACAGCGGGTCGTCCTTGGGGATCGGTTGCAGCGAGTTCATCCAGTAGGTCAGGTCGATCCGGTCGGCGGTCTTGCCGGCGGCTTCGGTATAGTTCCAGCTGGCCCAGGTCAGCCGCCGTTTCGGCATGACCGAGGCATCGCAATGCAGCACGGCTTCGTTCGGCTGGTATTTCACCGCCCCCAGGGCGGCGCGTTCGGCGGGGCTGGCATCGGCCAGCAGGGCCAGCGTGTCGTCGGAATGGGTGCCGAACACCACGTCGTCGAAGGGTTCCCACTCGCCGCCCTTCGCCCGCACCAGCACGCCGCCCGGCACGCGCTGCACCCCGACCACCGGTGCGGCCAGCCGGATATCGACCCCCGCCTGCACCATCGCATTGCGCAGTCGGGTCACATACTGGATCGACCCGCCGCGCACGGTATACCACTGGTGCTGCCCGCTGGTGGACAGCAGCGCATGGTTGCGGAAAAACCGGATCATCGCCTGCGCCGGAAAATCCAGGATCCCTTGCGTGGGGGTCGACCAGATCGCCCCCGACAGCGGCAGGATGTAGTAATCGCGGAACCACGGCCCGGTGCCCAGCCGGGCAAGGAACTCGCGGATGGTCATCTGCGGGTCGTCGGCCACGGCCTCGGCCCGGGCGTTGAAAGTCAGGATATCGCGCATCATGCGCAGATAGGCCGGGCGCACCAGGTTGCGCCGCTGGGCGAACACGGCGTTCAGCGTGCGCAGCCCGTATTCGATGCGGCCGCCGTCGATGCTGGCGGCAAAGCTCATGTCGCTGTCGGCGATCGGCACGTCGAGGCTTTCGAACAGACGCACCAGATGCGGATAGTTCACCCGGTTGAACACGATGAACCCGGTATCCACCGGCTGATCGCCGCGCTTGCCTGCGATGATGGTGCGGGCATGGCCACCCAGGCGCCCCTCGGCCTCGAACAGCACGACCGAGTTGCCGCGCGACAGCATGTGCGCGGCGCTCATGCCGGAAATGCCACCCCCGATCACGGCGATGCGGCGGGGGGCGGCGTTCGGTGTCTCAAAGGGCATCAGGCGGGCTCCGTCGTTCTGGATGCAGTGTATACGGCGGCATATCCCGGCCGGATCACTGGCGCGAGAAGATTGTCCAGATTGACTGTCATGGGTGTCAGATTTTTCTGACAGTGATCTTGACGTGCGAAAAATGCGCCTCAGATGCACGATCCGGTGATCCGGCAAGGTGGGGCGCGCGTATCTGCCACATGATGCTGGTAACCCGCCCGAGCGAATTTCCCGATGCGTCGAACCCGACGCGCGCCTATGGTAGGCGCGCGGCAGGAAAGACGGATCGCAAGGCAGAGGCGGGCGTGGAAAACCGGACAGCGGCGGAACCTTCGCCGCAACATTGGGCGGACCTTCTGGTCCGGGTGCGCGACGATCAGGACCGCGCGGCGTTCGCCGTGCTGTTCCGGCACTTTGCGCCTCGGGTCAAGGGCTTCCTGATGAAGGCGGGCACACCCGCGGCAGTGGCCGAGGACTGTGCGCAGGATGTCATGGCGACGCTGTGGCAAAAGGCGCATCTGTTCGACCCTGCCCGGGCCAGCGTGGCGACCTGGGTCTATACCATCGCCCGCAACCGCAGAATCGATTTGGCGCGCCGCGTGCGCCCCGACCCCGAGGAATTGCCCTGGGGGCCGGAACCCGAACCGGATCAGGACGAGGCCCTGATCCTGCAACAGGAAACCGAAAGGCTGGGCGCCGCCTTGGCGTTGCTGCCCGACAAGCAAAGGGAGTTGATCGAACGGGCCTATTACGGCGAGCTTTCTCACACCGAGATCGCCGACCAGACCGGCCTGCCGCTTGGAACGATCAAATCCCGCATCCGGCTGGCGCTGGACCGTTTGCGCCAGCAGATGACCGAAGGCAACAAGACATGACCATCCGCCACCATCTTTCCGACTCTCTGCTGATGGCCCATGCCGCGGGTCAGCTACCCGAAGCCTTCGGGTTGGTCGTCGCCGCGCATGTGTCGATGTGCGACGAATGCCGCGTGCGGCTGGAGGCTTACGAGGCCGTCGGTGGCGCGATGCTGGACCGTTGCGACAGCGCGCCGATGGCCGATGACAGCCTGGATGCGTGCTTTGCCCGCATCGCCGGCACCCCCCGCACGCCGCGCCAGCGCCCTGCACCGGCGCCGCGGTCGGTCTTTCCGGCGCCGTTGCGCGCCTATGTCGGCGCCGATCCCGGCGCGATCCGCTGGCGTCCCGTGGGCATGGGCGTGCGGCAAGCGGTGCTGCGCACCGGCAAGGGTGCCACGGCACGGTTGCTGTATATTCCCGCCGGCCAGGCTGTGCCCGACCACGGCCACCGCGGCACCGAGCTGACCCTGGTTCTGCAAGGCGCTTTCCGCGACGAAACCGACCGTTTCGGTCCGGGCGATGTGGAAATCGCCGATCAGGCGGTCGAGCACACGCCGGTTGCCGAAGCCGGGGCAGACTGCATCTGCCTGGCTGCCACCGATGCGCCGCTGCGCTTTGCCGGGATCCTGCCGAGGCTGGCGCAGCCCTTCATCCGCATCTGAGCGACGGGCGATCAGAAGTCGATCGCCAGCCCTTTCTTTTCCCAATCGCCATAACGCACGGGCTCGGGCCCGTCGCGCCCGCCGAGTTCGGGCGGCAGTGCCGGGGCGTTTGCCTTGCGGCGCCGCTCCTCGGCTTCGGCCAGGGCGCGCAAGGCGGCGGGGGGCAGGTCGGTGGCGGGCTTTTCGTCGGACATCGGGTCGGCCTTGTGCAGCGTGCCCCTGTGATATACCGCACCAGCGCGATCCGACAAGCGGCGCAGGCTTGCGCGCTGGTGCGGGAGAGTTGTGCAAGCTGAAAGGAAAGGCCATGCCCGATGCTCTGGCGGCGCGGCGCGCGGCGGTTACGCTGCTGCTGGAGGTGACCGAGGCGCGGCGCATGCTGTCCGAAGCCCTGGCCGACGACCGGCTGTCCGCGCTGGAACCGGCCGACCGCGCCCGGGCGCAGCGTCTGGCGCTGGCCGCCTTGCGCCGGGTCGAACCGGCCGATTCGGTGCTGGTCCCGCATTTGCGCAAGGCCCCGCCGCCGGTGGTGCGCGCCATCCTGCGGCTGGCAGTGGCCGAGCTGGCCGAACGCCCCGACGAGGCGCATGGCATCGTGTCTTCGGCGGTGTCGCTGGCGCGCAGCGATACGCGGGCGGCGCAGGCCGCCGGTTTCGTGAACGCGGTTCTGCGCAAGGTGTCGGCGGCCCCGCTGGACCTGCCGGTGCAGCGCCTGCCGGCTTGGCTGCGCAACCCGCTGGTGCAGCGCTTCGGCAAGGCGGCCGTCAAGGCCATAGAGGCGGCGCACCTGGCCGGCGCGCCCCTGGACCTGACCGTCAAGCACCCGTCCGAGGCCGAGGCGCTGGCGGCAGCCCTTGGCGCAAGGGTGATGCCGGGCGGCACGCTGCGGTTGGCGACCGGGGTGCAGGTTTCGGCCTTGCCGGGCTATGACGCCGGTGCCTGGTGGGTGCAGGATGCCGCCGCGGCCGTGCCGGCCCGGGTGCTGGCCGTGCAACCCGGGGAACGGGTGGCCGACCTGTGCGCCGCCCCCGGCGGCAAGACGCTGCAACTGGCCGCCGCGGGGGCCGAGGTTACCGCGCTCGACATTTCGGAGCAGCGCATGGCGCGGGTGCGCGAAAACCTGGCGCGCTGCGGGCTGGCGGCCGCTTGCGTGGTGGCCGATGCGCTGGAATGGCAACCGGACGCAGCCTTCGACGCCATCCTGCTCGACGCGCCCTGTTCGGCCACCGGTACGATCCGCCGCCACCCTGACCTGCCGTTCGTCAAGGGGCCAGGCGACCTGCCAGGGCTGATCGCGTTGCAGGCGGCGCTGATCGACCGGGCGGTGGGCCTGCTGAAACCCGGCGGGCGGCTGGTCTATTGCACCTGTTCGCTGCTGCCCGCCGAAGGCGAAGACCAGTTCGCCGCGGCGCTGGCGCGCCACCCCGGCTTGCAGCGCGACCAGAAGGCGGTGGCGGGCTGGCCCGGCGCATGGGATGCGCGCGGCGGCGGGTTGCGCCTTCGCCCCGACCACTGGGCCGATCAGGGCGGCATCGACGGCTTTTTCATCGGCGCCTTCCGCAAGGGCTGAACGGTCAGCGCCCGCGCGCCCAACCGGCGCTGGCCGGCGCCGGCAGCCGCACGGCCAGCGAAACCGCCGCATAAACGGCAAAACCCCACGGGTCGGCCAGCGCCAGCCGCGCCAGCGCCGCGCCGCCGAGCCTGGCCTTGCCTTCGTTGGCCATAAGGTGCGGCCAGCCGGCCGCCAGTTCGCGCACACCGGCATCCTGCCGGCGGCGCACCCGCACCAGCCGGGCAAATCCTTCGACCATCGGCCAGCTATAGGGGGCGGGCAGCCCGATGCGTTCGTGCGGGGCGAAATGCAGCCGGGCGAACGTGTCGTCGGAAATGATCTGCGGCCAGTCGCCCCAGCGCGCCCGCCCCGCGGCATTCATTGCGAACAGCCCGAACCCCGGCGCGGGCGCGCGCGCAAAGGGCAGGCGTTGCCAGAACCGCGCATAGGCGCGTGTCACCGCACTGGCCGCCCGCGGGATCACCGGCGTGCCGCTGGCATAGGCGGCTTGCGGCACGCCAAGCGCCTGCACGATCTGCGCCATCAGGCCCGGCCCGACCTGCACATCGGCATCGAGGTAGACCCGGATCCCGCCTTGCGCCGCCTTGTCGCCGGCGTTCAGCGCCTGCAGCTTGCCGCCTTGCGCAAGCTCCAGCACCACCAGCCGCCAGCCGGCCGCCTCGGCTGCACCAGCCCGCGCCCGCGCAGCCGCCGCTGTGCCATCGCGGCAGCCGTTGGCGACCACCACCACCTCGGCCGGCGCGCCCGGCGGGTCCGAGGCCAGCAGCGCATCGAGGCACGGGCCGATCCAGGCCTCCTCGTTGGTGGCGGGCAGGATCACCGACAGCATCATTCCCCCCGCGCCAGCGCCCGCCAGCGCGCGTTATCGTCGCCAAGGTGCCGCAAGGCGCCCCAGCTGCCCCAGCGGCTGGGTTGCTTGATCTCGACAAAGGCGTTGAAAGGCGCGTCCGACACCGCCTGCCACCCGGCGACCAGGTCGCGGTAAAGCGGCCCCATCCCCGGGGCGTAGTTCAACCGCTCCAGAAATCCGGTGATTGCCGGGTCGTCCTGCATGGGGCCCATGGCCAGCACATGCGTGCCGCCTTCGTACATCATCAGCTTCAGGCCGTGCCGCTGCGCAACTGCGGCGTGATAGGGAAACAGGTCGCCGACCAGGCCCGCCAGCGAATCCGCGGTCTTGCCGGAATGGCGGCCATCGCGCATGTCTTCCAGCGCGCGGGCCGTGGCCTCGGCCTCGCCGGCCGCAAGCCAGCCGCGCAAGAGCGCCTCGTGTTCCGGCTGGCCGACGCCACCGGCAAAATAGCCGGTGATCGCATAGGCATCGAAGGCGGTGGCGGGCGCCGGGCGCCCTTCGGCCATGACCAGCGGGGCGGTCAGGATATCGGCCTCCAGCCCTTTCCAGCCGGTTTGCGTGGCAATCACCCGGACCAGCCGGTCCGGCGCATCGGCGAACACCTCGGCCCAGAGCCCGGCAACCTCGGCCGCGCGCAAGGCGTAATACTGCACCCACTTGTGCGGCATGCCCCAACGCGCGGCGGCCATGTCCTCGGCCCAGCGGGCCTGGGGGAACGAGAGGTTCCACACCTCGTTAGAATATTCGACATGCGCGACCAGGCCGGGGGCAAGACGGGCGTGCACGACCTCGGCATAGTGCCGGACCAGCGCATCCTCGGCCAGATGCGGCAAGGTGAACCACGGATCGGCGCGCAGGGTGTTGGCCAGATCGACCATCACCTCGATCGGCACGCCGGAGAGGGCCCAGGTGTAGTCCTCTGGCCGGGGCCTGTCCTCCAGCCGCGACAGGCTGCTGCCTGTGGTCCGCATCCAGTCCATGAAGCGGACCAGCCGCGTGCCTTGAAGCCGCCCCAGCCAGTCGGGGTTGAAGACGGCGCCGGTGTTCAGCAGCGCGGCCCGATCCTCGCGCACCACGCGGATGGCGCGGATCGGGTCCTGGGGGTCGGTTGCGGCGATGGTCAGCAGAACGGTGCCTTGCCCGGGCGTATAGTCGAACACCACGCGCCCCGGCGCGGCCTGCACCACCGCGGCGCGCCCTTCGACGCGCAGTTCGCCCCGGCCGGCATGGGTCAGGACATAGCGGCCGGCCACACCGGCGGAATCTTCCGGCAGGTCGGTCAGGATCAGGGTAGAAATGCCCGTCAGCGCTGGCGGCACGGCGCGCGGCCAACCCTGGGCATCCAGCCAGCCGCCGGCGGCCAGTTCTTCATGGCCCCATCCCCCCCATTGCCCGGGCAGATGCCCGACCCAGGGCCGCGCCGTCTTCATCACGTCCAGAAAGGGCTGCGCGACCGACCAGTCGGATGCCTCGGCCAGCCCGAAGCCGATGCCCGGCGCCGTGACCCCACCCAACGCGGCGATGCCGGCATCCGGCACCGGCGCGGCAGGCGGCGCCTCGGCCGCCGGCGGGGGGCTGGGGGCCGGGGCGCCGGCGCCGGGCGGGCCGGCCTGACGCGGGGGCGGGGCGCCGGCCTCGGCCTCGGTCCGGCGGGCTTGCACCACCTCCCAGGCGATTTCCTGCATGCGCCGGGCCATCGGCTCGGTCACGATGGCGCGGGTTTGCCATTGCCGCACCAGCCGCGCCGGCAGCCCGCGCGGATCGCGGCCGGTGATGGCGGCGTGCATCACCATCGCCACCAGATACCACCCGCGGTCGTTCGGGTGGATGTCATCGGTGAACACATCGCGGATCGACGACAGGCCGGGCACCGTGCCGCGCCCGATTTCGTCGGCCAGCTTGCCCATCGCCTGCCCTGCCGGGATCACCTGCACATCCGGGCCCGCCGCCGCCGCCAGCCCGCGCCAGTTCGCCCAGTCGTCGGCAAGGCGCTGGCGCCAGGGCAGGTGGCCCAGATCGTCATAGGGCACCGGGCGGCCGCTGCCGCTGTCCAGGCTGTGCCAGGTTTCATAGATCCAGACCCGGGCGCCCGGTTGCCGCGCGCGCGCCAGATCGGCCCATTTGCGCGCAAAACCGTGGCTGTCCGACCAGTCGAGGTGGTTCTTCAGCGGTATCGCTTCGGTCAGCACCAGATGCTCGAACCGGCCCGAGTCCAGCGCCGCCCGGCCATCGACGCCTTGCGCGGTGTGCGCGTTTTCCCAGCCCCATTTCAGCGGTGCGCCGTTGATGATCTGCGCTTCGGCGCGCAACTCGATGTTCTGGGCAGCCGCCGCGCGTTCGACCATGCCCGGCAGGGTCGGCCCGATCAGCGAATGCCCGACGAACAGGATATCGGCCAACAGCGCGGTCAGGGTCATGCGGAAACTCCGGTATGGGGCGTGTCGCGCACCACGGCCCAGGTCAGGGCCTGCAAGGCGGCGGCCGTTTCGGGGGCGACCTGCACGGGCGTGCCGTCGGCGCGGGCCACCTTGGCCGGCAGACCGACGGGCGAGCGGTGATAGAGCACCGCGTAATGCACCAGCGCAATCAGCCAGGCGCCAAGATCGCTCAGGTGGATCATGTCCTGCGACCCGTCGGGATTACGGGCAAAGAAATCCTCGCGCCGCGAAACGCCCGGCACCTGCCCGGCCTCGGCGGCCCGCGCGGCGGCGGCCAGAACCTGACCGCCGGGGATCAGGTGCACCGCCGGCGCGCCCCAGGCCATCGCGCCCTGGGCCAGCTCGCCCAGCCACAAGGCCGGCAGGTCGGCCTTGATTCGCTCCATCCAGCCGGCGGGGTCGTCCAGCCGGTGCCAGGTTTCGTAAAGGTAGATGCGCGCGTCGGGGTTGCCCGCCTGCGCCTCCAGCACCCAGCGCGCCAGATAGGCCGGGGCCGCATGCCAGCGGATCGCATCGCGCAATTCCACCATCTCGGTCAGGACCACGGCGTCGTAATCGCCCGATCGCAGCCCCTCGTGCGCCGGGCGGAAATGCGGATGGGCGTTTTCCTGCGCAAAGCCGGTGATCTCGACCCGGTCTTCCCAATGGGCGCGCAGCGGCGTGCCCCAGCCCAGCTGGCTGGCGTAATCATGGCCGGCCATCTGCGCCAGCATCGCCGGCATGTCGCGCCCCACCAGGGAATGCCCGAGGTGATAGACTCGCAGCGGCCCTGTGGGCGGGGCCAGCGGCGCCAGCGCCGCGCGGTAATCGGCCAGCGCCACCGGCGCCCGTGGCGCCGGCAGCGCCGGGCCCCGCGTCCACCGGCGCCAGCCCCACAGGGCCGCCCCGCCTGCGGCCAATGCTGCCAACCCGCCCCAGATCATCATTCGACGCTGCATTCCCAACCTTGCATCCCTTTCCGCCGCACGGGCCCGCTTTGGGCTTTCATCCCGCCGTGGCCCGGCGCTAAGCTGCGCCAACCGCCACCCTCGACAGGCCCACACCCTTGAGCGCCCCCGCAAGCCGCACGCCCGGCACCCTGCTGATCCATGTGACCGTGCCGCTGTTTCGCGCCCCGGATGGCGGCTGGCTGCTGGAAGACCAGGCCTGCAACGGCCTGCGGTTGTGGGCGCAGCATTTCCAGCGGCTGATCGTGACCATCCCGGTCGAGACCGGCGCCCCGCCGCCCAGCTGGGTGCCGGTTTCGCGCGTGGGGCCCGATCTGGACCGGATCGAGCTGGTGCCGCTGCCGTCGGCCTGGCGCGCCGACCGCTTTTTGCGCGCCTTGCCGCAGGTTGCCCGGCAGCTGAAGGGCGCCATCGCGCGTGCCGACCGCGTGGCCTTTGCCATCGGCGGGCTGTTCGGCGACTGGGGCGCCGTGGGGGCCATTCTGGCGCGCCGCATGGGCAAGCCCTATGCCGTCTGGACCGACCGCGTCGAAAGCGAGGTCACGCGCCGCCTGGCCACCACTGCCCCGCGCTGGCGCACCCGGATCAGGGCGCGGTTGACCTGGCGCCCGATGGCGGCGCTGGAACGCCATGTCATCCGTCACGCGGCGCTGGGGCTGTTTCACGGGCGCGAATGCCTCGATGCCTATGCGCCCTTCTGCGCCCGGCCCGAGCTGGTGCACGACATTCACCTGAAACGGGCCGATCACATCAGCGCGGCGGACCTTGCCGCCAAGGTCGCCCGCATCGCCCGCGGCGATGCGCCGCTGCGGCTGGTCTATGTGGGCCGGGCCGACCCGATGAAGGGGCCGCTGGACTGGGTGGCGGTGCTGGGGCATCTGGCGCAGGCAGGTGTTGCCTTTCAGGCGCGCTGGTATGGCGGCGGCGCGCAGCTTGCCGACCTGCAGGCCGAAATCGACCGCCTGGGCCTTGCCGACCGGGTGAGCCTGCCCGGCTTTCTGGCCGATCGGGCTGCGGTCATGGCCGCACTGCGCGAGGCGGACGCCTTGGTGTTTTGCCACCTGACCCCGGAATCGCCGCGCGTGCTGATCGAGGCGCTGGTTTCCGGCACCCCGATCCTGGGCTACGGCGGCGCCTTTGCCGCCGACCTGATCGCAGGTCATGGCGGCGGCGTGCTGGTGCCGGTGGGCGACCCTGCGGCACTGGCCGCCGCCGTGGCCGCCCTGGCCCGCGACCCCGCGCGGCTTGCCGAGCTGGTGCAGGCCGCGGCCGCCGACGGGGCGCCTTTCGAGGACGAAGCGGTCTTTGCCCACAGGTCGCATCTGATCACGCAAGGCTTGCCTGGGCCGCGCGGCTGAAGCCCGCCATCAGCAGCCCGGCCCCCCGCGTCACCCGGCCATGCAGCCGGTCGCCCACGGCAAAGGGCGGCACCGGAATGGCAAATACCGCCTCGACCCGCCCGTTGCCGGCAAAGCCGATGCGCAAGGCATCAAAGCCGATCACGGCGCGGCTGGCCGGAAACTGGCACTTGTAGGCGGCTTCCTTGGCCACAAAGATCATGCGGGCGGCGGTCAGCGGCTCGGGCTGGGCGGCCAGCCACCGGCGTTCTTCGGGCCGGGTGACCGACTCCACCAGATCGGCCGGAAACGGCGCGTCGGGTTCGGCATCGAAGCCAAGGCCCGCGCATTGCCGCGCCGGCGCCAGCACCGCCAGGGCCAACCCGTCGGAATGGGTGATGGACCCCACGATGCCCGCAGGCCAGGCCGGGGCGCGGGTGGGGCCAACCGGCACCGCCACCGGCGGCAGACCCAGCGCATCCAGCGCCGCCCGCACCGCCGCGCGCCCGGCCGCGAATTCCGCCTGGCGGGCAGGCACTGCCGCGGCCACCGCGGGCGCCTCGGACGGCCAGGGCGGCGGCGCCTTTCCGATGGCGCAGGCCGCCACCTCGGCGCCCGGCGGGAACAGCGCCTGCGCGACCGCGGCCGCCTGTTCGACCCGCCGCCGCATCAGCCGCCGCGCCGGGCACGCAAGGCCCGCCGTGCCGACATCGCCTCGGCCCGCTGAGCGGCGCGTTCGGCGGTTTCGCCGGTATCGGGGCCGGGGTCGGCGGGCTTGCCGCCTTCGTCCAGATGCGCGGCCAGGGCGGCCAGCGTGGGAAAGCGGAAGATATCGGTGATGCTGAGCCGGCTGGTGCCCAGTGCCGCGCGGATTTCGCGGTGCGCCTGCACCGCCAGCAGGCTATGGCCACCCAAGGCAAAGAAGTTGTCGCGCGCCCCGACCGAAGGCACGTTCAGCACCCTTTGCCAGACCTGGGCGATCACCGCCTCGACCCCTTCGGCCGGCGCCTCGAAGGCTTGCGGCGCGGGGGCGGCCTGTGCGGGGGGCGGCAGGGCCTTGCGGTCGATCTTGCGGTTGGGCGTCAGCGGAAAGGCATCGAGCCGCACGACCTGCGAAGGGACCATATGGTCGGGCAAGCGCGCGGCGATGTGGCTGCGCAGCGCATCGGGCACAAGCCAGGTGTCGCCGGTGACATAGGCCACCAGGCGCAGGTCGCCCGGAACATCCTCGCGCGCGATGACCACCGCCTGCCGGACCCCGGGGCAGGTTTCGGCCACGGCCTCGATCTCGCCCAGTTCGATACGGTAGCCGCGCAGCTTGACCTGATTGTCGGCCCGGCCGAGGAAATCCAGCTGCCCATCGGGCCGCCAGCGCGCGAGGTCGCCGGTGCGATACATGCGCCCGCCGTGGAACGGATCGGGGCGGAAGCGTTCGGCCGTGAGGTCGGGCCGCTGCCAGTAGCCGCGCGCCACGCCGGCGCCGCCGATCCACAATTCGCCGGCCACACCCACGGGCCGAGGGTTCAACCCTTCGTCCAGCACATAGACCTGCGTGTTGGCGATGGGGGTGCCGATGGTCACCGTTGCCTCGTCAGGCCCGGCAACCGCCGTGGTGGACCAGATCGTCGTTTCCGTCGGGCCATACATGTTCAGGATGCGGGCCGATGTGGCGCGGTTCAGGTCGGCAACCAGCGTACCGGGCAAGGCTTCGCCGCCGATCATCAGGGTTTTCACCCGGGCCAGGGCGGCGCGCGCCTCGTCGTTCATGGCGATCATGCGCGCCATCGAAGGGGTGCATTGCAGATGCGTCACCCCATGCCGCAGAATCTGCGCGGCGATCGAGAAATCGCCCGCATCGACCTGCGCGCCGGCATTGGTGCGCCGCAGCACCTCGGCCAGAGGGTACAGGCCCTCCAGCACCGTTTCGCGCGCAATGCCATAGTCGATCAGGCAGGCCACCTCGCCGATGCCCAGCCGCTTGAGCTGTTCGATGCGGGCCAGGCAATCTTCGACCGTGCCGAACAGGCCCGAATCCTCGAAATAGCGCTGGAAAGCGAAATCGAGGATCGCCTCGGTTTCCTCGGGGCTGAGTGTGCGCAGGTCGATGTCCGAAGGGTTGGTCACCCCGTTGGGCCGCTTGAAGGCCGGAAAGGCCCAGGCGTATTGCTTGACCAGCCCGGCGGCCGACCGCAGGTAGGCCTTCATCGGTTCGCGGGCAATGCGGCGCGCGGCCTCGCGGTCGCGGGCGACAAAGGTGTGCAGCATCAGCGTGACGGTGTGATCGGCCGGGTTGCGCCCGGCCTTGCGCAAGGCGTCGTGGTAGAGGGCGATCTTGCCTTCGAGCTCGTCCAGGCTTTGGCCCAGCAGGTGCGTCAGCACGTTTGCCCCGATCTCGCCGGCCTCGCGCCAGGTGTCGGGGTTGCCGGCGATGGTCACCCACAGGCCCAGTTCGCGCGACACCGGCCGCGGCTGGGTGACGATATCGACCATGCGGCCATCGGCCATCGGAAAGGCCACAGCCTCGCCGCGCCACAGGCGGCGCAGCTTGTCGATGGTGTCGAACATTGCCGCCTTGTTGTTCGGCGGGGTGTTTTCGGGTCGTAGCACGAAATCCTCGGGGTGCCAGCCGCTGGCAATGCCAAGCGCGGTGCGCCCGTTGGTCAGGTTGTCGATCACGGCCCATTCTTCGGCGATGCGGGCCGGGTGGTGCAGCGGCGCCACGCAGGACCCGGCGCGCACCTCGATGTTGCGCGTCACGGCCGCGACGGCGGCGCCGGTGACCGAAGGGTTGGGGTAAGGTCCGCCAAAGGCGTGGAAATGCCGCTCGGGCGTCCAGACCGCCTTGAAACCGTGGGTGTCGGCGAACCGCGCGCCTTCCAGCAGCAGTTCGTATTTCGCCGGGCCCACGCCATCGTCGTTGCCCCAGTAATACAGCGAAAAGTCGATCTTGCGGTCGCTGACCGCCGCCCCGTTCGACACCAGCGCCCGGTCGGCATCGCCCATCAGCACCACCTTGAAGCCGCGCGCGAGGGTCCAGAACAGCTCCAGCACCGAAATGTCGAACGACAGCGAGGTGACGGCCAGCCATGTGCCCGGTTCGGGGCCGATGCGGGCATCCATGCCCACGAGGAAGTTGGACAGGTTGCGATGTTCGATCATCACGCCCTTGGGCCGCCCGGTGCTGCCCGAGGTGTAGATCATGTAGGCCAGATCCTCGGGCCCGGCGCCGCTGTCGAGGTTGCCGATCGGCGCCAGATCGAGCCGCGGGTCGGTGTCGAGGTTCAGGCGCGCTGTGCTGCCCGGCAGGGCCACGCCCGTTTCGGTCACCACCACGGGTGCTGCGGAGTCTTCGAGGTAAAGCGCCGTGCGGTCGGCCGGATAGGCCGGGTCCATCGGCACATAGGCACCGCCCGCCTTCAGAATGCCCAAGGCCCCGATCACCAGCAGCGACGAGCGCCGCGTGGCCAGCCCGACCAGCGTGCCGGGGCCGACGCCCATGTCGCGCAGCACATGCGCGGCACGGTTGGCGGCGGCGTTGAGTTGCGCATAGGTCAGCGTGGTCGCCTCGTGCACCAGGGCCGGCGCATCGGGGGTGCGGGCGGCCTGCGCCTCGATCAGGCGATGGACCGGGGTGTCGGGCACATCGGTGGCGGTGGCGTTCCAGTCCTGCACGGTCAGGGCAAGCTCGGCCTCGGACAGCGCCGGCAGGTCGGCCAGCGTGGCGGCCGAGGGCAGCCGGCGCGCCACGTCGATCAGGCGCTGGTGCAGCAGGCGGGCATGCTCGGGCCGCAGGCGGGCGGCGTCATAGAGGAACGCGGTTTCGCACAGCGTGATGACGGTGCCGGGCAAGGGCGCATCGCCCTGGATCGCCAAGGCGACGTGCGGCAGGGAAACGGCCCCGATGCCGGGGTCGCGCAACGGCAGATCGGCGGCGAACCCGGGGGCATGGCGCAGCCGCGCCAGCGCCGCGCCCTGGGTGCGCGCATGTTCGGCAGGGGTTGCCGACGGGTCGGCGGTCAGCCGCAGGGGGGCCCAGGGGGTCACGAGCCCGGGTGCCTTGGGCAGGCGCGGATCGTGCAAGGCAAGGTCGGTTGCCGCAACGCCTGTCAACCCGCAAGCCCAGACGGCCACGGCGCCCGGGTCGATGCCTGCCAGGGGCAAGGCCTGCCAATCGGGCGCGGTGGCAGGTTTGGCCAGCGGCACCCTTGCAGGCGCAAAGCTGCGCAAGGTGCGGCGGATGGCGGTTTCGGCCGGGGCCACGGCGGCAATCGCGGCGTCGATGCCGGCCGCCTGCGCCTGGGTCAGGGGTGGCAGGATATCGCCTGCCTGCGCCACGGTTTTCGGGCAGACGGCCGCGCCATCCATTGTGCGCAGCCCGCGCAGCGTGACCGCGCCGCCCGCGCAGGCCACGGTCAGCCCGGCCTCGTCCACCGCCAGCACCTGCCCGGGGGCACCCGTGCCCGACGCCGCCTCGGCGGCCGAAACCACCAGCAGGCGATCCGCCGCCTGCAGCTTGGGCAGCGCCAGCGGATTGGCATAAGGCCCGTGGTCCAGCGCCTGCACCAGTGCCAGCAAACGGTGCGCCGGCTCGGCAAAGTCCAGCCGGGCCGCGGCGCGGGGTCGGTCGTCGCGGGCGTGATAGCTGCGCAAGGCCAGATCCTGCCGCCGGCGGGCCGGTGCGCCCGATTCCAGCCCCGCCACCAGGGCCGGGAAACTGTCGATCGCGGCCTCGAAGCACTTGGTATTCAGCGTCAGCGCGGTTTCGCCCGGGGCGATGGGGAACATCCGCTGTTCCAGGATGTCGCCTTCGTCGATGCCGCCGCCGATCAGGTGCCAGGTGATGCCGTGTTCGACCTCGCCCGCCAGAATCGCCCAGACCGGCGCGTTCAACCCGGCATGGCGCGGTAAGGGGCCGTCGTGAAAGTTCACCGCCCCGCGCCCGGCCTGCATCAGCAGCGCGTCGGGCACCAGCGAAAGGTTGGCCACGGAAAACAGCCAGTCGTAGCGCGCATCGGCCAGCCGGCCGGCATGGCCGGGTTCCTGCTGTTCCACGCGCAGGCCCAGCCCTTCGGCCCAGCGCCGCACCTCGGGGCTGCGGGTGACGACGGCCGCGATGCCATGCCCGCGCGCGCGCCAGATTTCGGCGCATTGCACCAGCAGGGATTCGTTGCCGATGAACAGGGCGGTCAGGGTCATGGCAGGCTCCGGCTGGGGCTGGGCGCCCCCTTGGCTGGGTGAAAGGGTCTTTGCGGCGAAAGACTGTGCACCAACAGGTCGCGCAGGAAATGCGGCGGATCGCCCACCGGGCGGCGCGCCAACGCACAGCGCAGCCGCCAGATCGCCCCGCCCGCCAGATGCGCCAGCGTTGCAGCAGCGAAGTAGGCCCGGCCGTGGTTCTTGACGAAGTAATGGCGGCGGCTGTCGAACCAGTAACGGGGCGTGCGCTTCCACCGCTTCATACCGGTGGTTTCCGACCCGATATGCGCCACGTCCGAGGCCCGCACATAGTCGGTCGGCCACCCGGCCCGGGCCGCGCGCAGGCACAGGTCGGTTTCCTCGAAATACAGAAAGAACGTTTCGTCGAACAGGCCGATACGATCCAGCACGCTGCGGCGCATCATCAGGCTGCATCCGGCCAGCCAGCCCACCCGCATGACGCCGGCGGCGGGAATCTCCATCGGCACGACATGGCGCCGCAGCGCGCGGCTGATCGGGCCGGTGCGGGCGGCGCCTTCCAGCTCGGACCAGATCGAGGGAAAGCGGAAGCAGGTGGTATGCGGATCGCCGTCGAGCCCGTGGATATAGCTGCCGGCAAAACCGACCTCGGGGTGGGTTTCCAGATGGTCCAGCAGCAGCCGGATGGCATCGGGCGCCGGAAAGGCGTCGGAGTTGAGGATGTAGATGTAATCGGGCGCCGCACCCCCCGGCAAGCCGGCGCGGATCCCGGCATTGTTGCCGGCACCGAAGCCGCCGTTGCGCCCGGCCTGCAGGATCGTCACCCGGTCCCAGCCGCGCTGGGCCACCGCGCGGCGCAGCACGGCCTCGGACCCATCGCCGCTGTCGTTGTCGACCACGGTAATCGCGCCGTCGATGCCCTGCATCGCCACCAGCGCGGCCTCGGTGGCGCGCAGCGTCATGTCTGCCGTGCGCCAGTTTAGGATCACGGTCAGCACCCGGGCGCTCATTCCGCGGCCTCGCGCTGGCTTGCCCGTTCGTCGCAGCGGGCCAGCAGCCGGCGGATGCGCCCCGCCAGCACCCGCACGTTGGGCTCCAGCACCATGCTGTCATGGTCGCCCGGCACCTCGAACACCTCGAGCCCCGGGGCGAAGGCTGACCATTGGTTGTCGGGATACACGTATTCCTTGGCCGCGCTGACCCATCGGCCGCCCGAAACCTGCCAGTGCCGATCCAGCGGGGGGCGGAACAGGGCGACCGGGCCGGACCACGGCCTGAGGTCGTAAACCGCCAAGGCGGCGCGAAAGGCGGCCTCGATCGCGGCGTTGTGCAGCTCGTGGTCGCCGGCCTGCGCGGCAGGCTGGCCTTGCGCCTGTTTCCAGGCCCGGCGCGCGCGCCACCATTCGGCGGCATAGGCCGGGCCCTTGCGCCTGAACTCGGCCAGCTTGATCAACGCCTTGTCCTGACGGGTCAATTCCGGGCGCAAGGGAATGGGCGTGTCGAGCAGCACGATCTGCGCCACCTGTTCGCCCGCTGCCTCCAGCTGGCGGGCGATTTCCCAGGCGATCAGACCGCCGCCGGAAAACCCGCCCAGCAGATAGGGCCCGTGCGCCTGAACCTGCCGCATTTCCGCAATATAGTCGCGCGCCGCCTCGACAAAGGTCATGTGCGGCGCCTGGTCGCCGTAAAGCCCGCGTGCCTGCAACCCGTAGAAGGGCCGTTCGGCCCCGATCAGTTGCGCAAGGTGGCGCAGGTTCAGCACATTGCCGAACATGCCGGCCACCAGAAAGAACGGAAGCCGCCCCGACCCGTCGCCGGCGTTCATCGGCACCAGGTGGGTATAGCGCCGGGCGGGTGCCTGCGGCGCGGTATCGGCCAAGGCATCCTGCGGGCCGATGCGCGCCTCGATCAGCGCGGCGCAGGCGGCGATGGTCGGCGCCTCGAACAGCACCGAGATGGGGAAATCCACCGCCCAGGTCTTGCGGATCATCGCAAACAGCCGCACCGCGATGAGGCTGTGACCGCCCAGGTCGAAAAAGCTGTCCTCGACCCCCACTTGCGAAACGCCCAGCAGATCCTGCCAGAACCCGACCAGCATGCGCTCGATATCGTTGCGCGGTGCGACATAGGCGCTGTCGAGCTCGGGCCGGGCAAAGCCGGGGTCGGCTTCGATTGCGGCCTGCACCTCGGCCGCCTGTTCGACCAGCGCCGGCAGCGGCATGGACGATACGATCAGCGGCGACTGGCCCAGTGCCAGCGCGCGGACAAAAGCCTCGGCGCCTTCGGCGGCACGGATGCCTTGCGCAAGGTTGTGGCGCAACCGTTCCTCGGCCGGCGACAGGTTGCGGTCGTCGGCTTCGGCGTCGAACTCCACCTCGCGCGGGTCCGGGCGCGAAGCCAGCGCCAACCCCGCATCGAGCCGTCGAATCTGGAAACCCTCGATCTCGATGCAGACGTTGCCCTCGGCATCGGTCAGGGTGATGTCGAAGCGGGCAAAGGGCGCATCGGCGCGATTGTCGGCCGCGTTGCGCACATGGCTGAACACCTCGGCCGGCAGCGGGCGCAAGACCTGCACCCGGGCATAGCTGACCGGCACCCAAAGGTGATCGGGCCGATACCCGGCGATCAGCGGCATGGCCCAGCCGGTTGCCAGGTCCATCAGCGCGGGGTGGATCAGGTGGCCGTCGGCGATGTCGTGGCGGTAGGCCAGCGGCAGCGCCAGACGGGCCAGCCCCTCGGCCGCCCCGAACGCCATCGAGCGGATCACCCGCCACCGCGGGCCAAAGGTCAGGTGGTCTTCCTGCGGGCTGCGCAGACCTTCGCCCGTGGTTGGCGGGCCACAGCGCGCGGCTATCGCCGCCGGGTCGATCCGGCGGGCCTGCGGCTTGCCGAAGCTGACGCTGGCCTGCGCGTTCAGCTGATAGCCGCGCCGCCCGTCCACCAACGTGTCGGACCGGACCTCCAGCGCATAGCCCGACTCGGTCGGCACCAGGCGCAGGCGGATATCGCGCCGGTCGTGATCGCCCACCGCGAGCGGGCGGAAGAAATACAGGTCGCGCAATTCGAACGGCCCGGTTTCGCCATGCGCGCGCAGGGCCTGGGCGATCAGGTCCAGATACCCGGTGCCCGGGATCAGCGCGGCCCCTTGCCGCGTGCGGTGGCCATCGAGCCACCAGCGCGACACATCCCAGCTTGCGGTGAACAGGCGGCGGCCGTGGTCGTCCCAGGTGGCAAGGTCGAGCATGGGGGTTTTCGCCGGCGCGGTCGGCGCAGGCTTGCGGCCGCGCACCGCCTCGGCCGCCATCCCGACATCGGACCAGATGCCCCAGTTCAGCGCCAACACCCGGGTCTTGCCGCTGCGCCCTTCGGCCCAGGCGTTGAGAAACGCGTTGGCGGCGACGTAATCGACCTGCCCCGCCGGGGCCGTGACCGTCGATGTCGAGGCGAAGACCACGATCAGCGACAGCGCCCCGTCGGGGAACACACTGTCCAGCACCTGCGTGCCGTGGACCTTGGGGGCGAACACGTCTTCGACCTGGGCGGGGGTCTTGGCCATCAGCGGCGCATCGGCCACCACGCCGGCCGCATGGATCAGCACATCCAGCCGGCCAAAGGCCGCCTCGCAGGCGGCGCGGGCGGCGCGCATGTCCTCGACGTTGCAGACATCGCCTTCGACGACGATCACCTGCGCACCCAGCGATTCCAGATGCTGAACGGCGCGGATGCGCGCGGCCAGCGGCCCGGCCGGATCGGTGCGCAGCGTGTCGGGCCAGCGTGCGCGGTCGGGCAAGGCGGTGCGCGTCAGCAAGGCGATGCGCGCGCCGTGGTCTTGCACCAGCCGTTCGGCCAGCGTCAGCCCGATGCCGCCGAAGCCGCCCGTCACCAGCACCGCCGCGCCTTGCGGCAAGGGCGCGGGCGCGGGGGGCAAGGGCTCGGGCCGGTGGGTCAGGGCAAAGCGCCGGTCGCCACGCAAGGCAAAGCTGCCCGGGGCCGGGTCGGACAGCAGGTCTTCCAGCACCCGGTCCGCCAGGGCATCCAGCCCTGCCTTGCCGGGCAGCACCAGATCGAGGCTGGAGCCGCTGATCCCCGGGATTTCCTTGCCGATCACGCGCAAGGGGCCCTGGACGGTGGCCTTTTCCGGGTAGGGCAGCGCCTCGCCCTTGACCCGCGCCGCGCCGGTGGTCACGGCCGTCAGGTGCAGCGGCCGGGGCAGGTTTTCCTCGGCCAGCGCCTGCCCGAGGAACAGCAGCGACCAGAACCCCTGTTCCAGATTGCGGTGGAAAAAGCTGGACCCGGGGCGGAAGGTTTCGGTTGCCGTCACCAGCCAGAAATGCGCGATCCGCGCCGGGGCGATGCCGTGCTGCGCCAGATCCTGCAACAGGTGGTCGTAGTCCTCGCGCCCGCGTTCGGGGCTGAGGACATAGGCATCTTCGCCGGTTCGGGCAAAGCGGTCGCCGGCGGCAACGGTGACCACCCGGTGCCCGGCCGCGCGCAGACGGGCGACGACGCGGGCCGCCAGACCCACCGTATCGGCAAACACCAGCCAGGTGCGCGGCGTGGACCGTGCCAGATCCTCGGGCTCGACCTCGGGTTCCGCGGCACGGGGGCGCCAGTGCGGGCGCCAGCCCCACTGCGCGATGTCTTCGACCCGTTCGGGCCAGGCAGGTGCAGGCGCCTCGTCGACACGACCTGCGCCGGGCTCGATGAAATAGCGGCTGCGCTGGAACGGATAGGTCGGCAAGGGCACGCGGTGGCGCGGGCCATCGCCCCAGATCGGCGCCCAGTCCACCGGCACCCCCAGCGCCCAGAGCCGGGCAAAGACGCCGAAGAAATGGATGTCGTCCGCCACTGCCTGATCGGGATGCCGCAAGGACGACAGCACCTGACCCGCGGGCACACCATTGGCCTGCGCCAGCGACGACAGCGCCTTGCCCGGCCCGACCTCCAGGAACACCCGGTTCGGGCTGGCGGCCAGATGGGCGATGCAATCGGCGAACATCACCGTGCCGCGCAGGTGATAGACCCAGTATTCCGGGTCGGTCGCCTGCTGCGCGGTCAGCGGCTTGCCGGTGCGGTTGGAGATGATCGGCAGTTTCGGCGGGCTCAGCCGCATCCGCCGCAAGGCATCGCCGAAGCGTTTCAGAATGGGCTCCAGCATCCGGCTGTGCGCGGCAATGTCGATCGGCACGCGCTGCGCCTCGACCCCTTTTGCCGCCAGCCTGGCCGCCAGCCGGTCGAGCTCGGCCTGCGGGCCGGAGACCACGCACAATTCCGGCGCATTGACCGAGGCCATGTCCAGACTGTCGCCCATTTCGCGGCGAAGCGCGTCTTCGGACAGCGGGACCGACAGCATCCCGCCCGGTGCGATGGTGTCGAACAACTGCCCGCGCAGGTGGACAAGGTCGATGCAATCCTCGAAGGTCATCACCCCGGCCAGGCAGGCAGCGGTGTTTTCGCCCATCGAATGCCCGACCAGCGCGGCAGGCTGCACCCCCCAGCTCATCCACAACTGCGCCAGCGCATATTCGGTCATCAGGATCAGCGGCAGTTGCACCGATGGCTTCTTCAGTCGCTCGGCCGCCGCAACCTCGGCCCCCGGTTCGGGCAGCCACAGTGCGCGCAGGTCGTAATCGAGCTTAGGTGCCAGATGGGCCAGCCCGCGGTCCATCCAGTCGCGGAACACGGGTTCGGTTTCGTAAAGGTCGCGGGCCATGCCCGCATACTGCGCCCCGCCACCGGGGAACAGGAACACCACCTCGGGGGTGTCGCCCAAGTGGGTATGGGTGAACACGCGGTGCCGGTCGCCGGTTTCCAGCAGGCGGGCGGCCTCCTCGTGCGTTTCGGCGACCAGCACGCGGCGCCGCTCGAACGCGCGGCGGCCCTTGTGCAGCGTCCAGGCCACATCGGCCAGCGGCTGTTCGGGATGGGCGCGCAGATGGGCGGCAAGCCGGGCGGACGCTTCGTCCAGCGCCTTGGGCGAGCGGGCCGACAGCGTCAGGATCTGGAACGGAAAATCGCTTTCGCCCGAAGGCGGGCGAAGGGGCGCCTCCTCCAGCACGGCATGGGCGTTGGTGCCGCCGACACCCAGGCTGTTCACCCCCGCCCGGCGCGGCGCGCCAAGCGCCGGAAAGGGCGAGAGCCGGTCGTTCACCCGGAAGGGCGAGGTGTCGAAGTCGATGGCGGGGTTCGGCGCCTCGTAGTTCAGGCTGGGCGGGATTTCCTTGTGGTGCAGCGCCAGCGACGCCTTGATCAGACTGGCCACCCCCGCCGCCGTATCCAGATGCCCGATGTTGGTTTTCACCGAACCGATGCGGGCAAAGCCCACCTTGTCGGTGGTTTCACGGAAGGCCTGCGTCAGTGCCGCCACCTCGATCGGGTCGCCCAGATAGGTGCCGGTGCCGTGGCATTCGACATAGCCCACGGTATCGGCAGTGATGCCGGCCACCGCCTGCGCCTCGGCCACCGCCTTGGCCTGGCCATCGACCGAAGGCGCCAGATACCCCGCCTTGGCCGCACCATCGTTGTTGATCGCGCTGCCTTTCAGCACCGCCCAGATGTGGTCGCCATCGGCAATCGCATCCTTCAGCCGCCGCAGCACCACGCAGCCCGCACCCGAGCCGAACACCGTGCCTTGCGCGCGGTGGTCGAAGGCGTGGCAATGCCCGTCGGGCGACAGGATTTCGCCTTCCTCGAACATGTAGCCGCGGCCGTGCGGCAGCTCGATGGTGACACCCCCTGCCAGCGCCATGTCGCATTCGCCGTTCAGCAGCGACTGCGCCGCCACGTGCACCGCCACGAGGCTGGTGGAACAGGCGGTCTGGATGTTCAGGCTGGGCCCCTTGAGGTCGAAGATATGGCTCACCCGGGTGGACAGGAAATCCTTGTCGTTCCCCGTGTGCCGCAGCAGGAACATCCCGGTGTTCCTGACCAGATCGGGGTTGGAGCAGACGTTGAAATAGAAATAGCTGCCCATGCCGCAGCCGGCATAGACGCCGACGCGACCGGGGAAGGTTTCGGGCGGGTGGCCGGCATCTTCCAGCGCTTCCCAGGCCACTTCCAGGAACTGGCGGTGCTGGGGGTCCATGATCGCCGCCTCTTTCGGCGACAGGCCGAAGAACTCGGCATCGAAATGGTCGAAACGGTCCAGCATCACGGTCGCCGGGACATAATTCCTGGCCCGCAGCCGCGCAGGAAATTCGCCGTTGGCCAGCAGTTCCTCGGCGCTGAGGTGGCGGATCGATTCGATTCCGGCGCGAAGGTTCGCCCAATAGGCCGCAACCGTTTCAGCATCTGGCAAATGTGCTGCCATGCCGACAATGGCAATGTCGGTTTCGGAAACAATGCTGTCAATCGTCACGGCGGGCATCACATCGAATCCTGAGTGGCTCTGAGGCAGGGCTACGCAAAGACATTGGCCAAATTAAGGACGTTAACAGTTAACGACAGATGCCACAGTTGCGCCCTGCAATCAAAGAATGGTGCGCGGCTGCGGCGTAATCGTCTTGGGCCTGCGGTTCTTTCCGCGGCGTTCGGCGGCCAGGGCCTCGGCATGGCCCAACAGGGCCCCGGCAATCAGCCAGGTCAGCGGGGTCAGCGTGGCATTGGGCAGCATGTCCACCATGTTCACGCCGTGAATCACCGCCAGCGCCCCCAGCGGCGCCGCCAGGCTGCCGGTGCGGCGGGCCCGGGATTCGCGCCACAGCAGGAACAGCGGCAAGGCCAGCAACCCGAACTCGCCGATGTAGCCGGCCCAGCCGAACATGCCCAGCACGATCACCCAGCGACCATCGGCGATGGTGGCGACCTGCCCGGTGATCGGGTCGTGCAACAGGTTGCGCTCGTATCCGCCCCAGCCGAACCAGGGCTTGCGGAACGCATGTTCCAGCAGCATGGCCTCGTTAGCAAAGCGGTAGGCCAGCGAATGCGCGCGCTCGGCGCTGTAGCGCGCCGCGAAGGCCACCATGTCGTCGGCCGGGATGTAGCCGGCCGACCGCAGCACCGGATAGCTCAGCGCCAGAACCGCCATGGCAACGGCGGCGCGAAACATCCACCGCTGGCCCGCCAGCAGGACCAGCGGCACAAGCACGATGGCATAGACCAGCGAGCCTGCCGATTTGCACAGCACCAGCATCACGAACAGCCAACCGGCCGCCGCCAGCATCCGCGGCCGGTCTGCCGGGGCGGCGCTGCGCGCCAGCGATACGGCCGCCAGCACGGTTGTCATGGCAAAAAAGGCCACCCACAGCCCGTGCGACAGGAACACGATGGGCCGGAACCCGTCGCCGCGCATCATCTGTTCGAACGAGTGCTGGAAGAAGCCGTAAATCCAGACGTTGATCTGCGGCGACAGCCGTATTTCCACCAGCATCGGCAGCGAATAGGCCAACCCGCCGATCACCAGCGCCAGCAGGATTTCGCGCAAGGCCGCCGCGCTGGCCAGCAGGCTGCGCGCCAGGGCAAAGGTCAGGATGACAAAGGCCTGGAACGCGATGATCGAGATGGCGTCATACAGCCTCAGGCCGGGCAAGGCGCCATGATGGGCGACCGGGATGGCTTCCGGGTTGGTCAGGATCGTGCCGAAGGGCGTCAGCACGAAAACCGCCAGCAGCGCCCGACCAAGGCCGCTTTCCGGCTTCAGCGGCACCCGGATGCCCAGCATCAGCGTGACGACCAGATAGGCCGAAAGCGCCGGAATCGACATCTTGTCCAGCGCCGGCACCGCAGGCAGGTCGATGGCCACGACCGGCGGCAACAGCAGGTAGCCGCCGAGGATCGACCAGATCAGCGCCCGCTCCACCGTCATGCGCCGGAACAGCACCACCACCACGATGGGCCAAAGCGCAAGAGCAAGATAGGCGGTGCTGCTGGCGGCCATGCAGGGTTCCAAGGTTTCGGCGGCCAAAGGCTACCACGGTCGGCTGGCCCTGTCATGCACGGGGCCGGGCGCGCGACCTGCTGTGCGGCTGCCGCAGGCGACGGGCAAGGGGCAATCGCCGATGGAAACGGTGTGTCGCCGTCAGGCGGGCTGTGCTTTCCGCTTGTATCAAGGCAAGCCGGGGCTGCATCCTGTGGCCGTCATAACCGGAAGCCCCCGTGCAGTTCCGCATCGAAAAGACCACGATCACGGTGAACCAGCCCGACCGCGCCAGCCTGCTGGGTGCGGTGGCGGGGCGCTGGCGGGCAGGGCAGGGGTTTGCGCTGGCGACGCTGAACCTTGACCACCTGGTCAAGTTGCGCCGGTCGGCGGTCTTCCGCTCGGCCTATGCCGCGCAGGATCTGGTGGTGGCGGATGGCAACCCGGTGGTCTGGCTGTCGCGCCTGGCGCGGCGGCCGGTGGCGCTGGTGCCCGGATCGGAACTGGTGCTGCCGCTGGCCCGGCTGGCGACGGACTGCGGGGTGACGGTGGCCTTGCTGGGCAGCACCGACGCGACCTTGCAGGCCGCGGCCAAGCATATGCGGCACGCGGTGCCGGGGTTGCAGATCGTGCTTTGCCTTGCGCCGCCGATGGGGTTCGACCCCGAAGGCCCGCAGGCGCAGGAAATGCTGGCCCAGGTGGCGGCCAGCGGGGCCCGGCTGTGTTTCCTGGCGCTCGGGGCGCCGCGGCAGGAACAGCTTGCGGCGCTCGGGCGGCGCCTGGCGCCCGGGGTCGGCTTCGTCTCGGTCGGGGCAGGGCTCGATTTTCTGGCCGGAACGCAGGTGCGCGCGCCGGTCTGGGTGCGCCGGCTGGCGCTGGAATGGCTGTGGCGCATGGTGTCGAACCCGCGGCGGTTGGCGGGGCGCTATGCCGCCTGCGCCGCGATCCTGCCGGCCGAGGTGGCCAAGGCGCTGGCGCAAAGGCCCCGCGCGGCGCCCTGACGGGGCTACTTGTATTCGATCAACCCGCGCTGCCGCCCGCGCAACCGCCCGGTCCAGTAGCCCAGCACGCCCAGGGCCTCGGGCAGCTTGCCCAGAACGGTAAAGGCCGCCCTTTCCCAACCGCGGCGCCCCCCGCCCCAGCGTCGCGCCAGCCGCACCACCTGCAAGGGCCAGGCCAGCAGCAACAGCAGGGCCGCCGGGTGCAGTACCAGCGCGCCGACCCCTGCCGCCGTGGGCAGGGCAAGACCCCAGAGCAAGGCCCGCCGCGTTTCGGCGACCCAGTGCCGCTCGGGCCCGGCCCCGTGCAGCGCCGCGCCTTCGGCAAAGGCGTGGCCGGCGCGTTTGGTCCGCCACCACCACTGGCCGAAGCGGGTCATCGCCGCATCGTGAAGCGTCATCTCGGCGCCGATCCGCCAGATCTGCCAACCGGCGCGGCGCAGGCGCAGGCACAGTTCGGGCTCCTCGCCGGCGATCAGGTCGGGGCGGTATCCGCCGGCAGCCGCCACCGCGGCATGACGCATCAGCGCATCGCCGCCGCAGGCCGCGGCCGGCCCCACGGGCGTATCCCATTCGGCATCGGCCAGCCGGTTGTAGACCGAGGCACCCGGAAACCGCTCGCGCCGCCGCCCGCAGACGACACCGGCCTGCGGATGCGCCGCCATATGCGCCAGCGCCGCCGCGATCCAGCCCGGGTCCACGGCGCAGTCGCCATCGACGAACTGCACGAACCGCGGCGGATCGGTGGCCAGCGCGTCCAGCCCGGCGTTGCGCGCCCGCGCTGCGGTGAAGGGCCGAAGCGTATCGAGTCTGACGACCTCAGCCCCTGCGGCCTCGGCCAGTGCCACCGACCCATCGGTCGAACCGCTGTCCACATAGATCACCCGGCGCACCTGCCCCGCCAGCGATTGCAGGCAGGCCGCCAGCCGGGCGCCTTCGTTGCGCCCGATCACCACGGCATCCACCGTTTCTGCGTTTCCGTTGCCCGCCATGCCCGGCTCCGCCTTTCGCCCCGCGCAAGGCTAGGACATTCAAGGGGTTTTGACCATCGCGCCAGATCGTTTCCAGATCGACGGCTTTTTGTCGAGCAGCGAATCGGCTATGCTGAAACCGCTGGGTCTCGGCCCGGATGGTGCGGCCGGTCGCGGGGTTGCCTTGGCTTTTCCCGAATATGGTCATGGTTTTGCGTTGTATCGGAGCATGGCCGCAAACCCGGCCAGCTGCTCCGCCGGCTTGCCGGCTGCCTTGGAAAGGCTCTTGCGATGGCCCTTGCCGGACCGCTTTTCGAAACAGAGGTGCAGGCCTTTGGCCTGGAGGGCACAAGCATGACCACCCATGGCCAACCCGACAGACCCGGGGGCAGCCGGGCGGTGTCGGTCTTTGGCCAGGGGCGGGTGGCGCCGCGCGCGGGTCTGCCCGATCTGCCGGACCCGGCGCTGCGTCATGCGCTGCTGCCGATCCGGCACGATCCCGACCGGCTTTGGGCCGATCTTCCGGCGTTGCAACTCGATCCGGCCCATGCGGCGGCCGGGCACCTGATCGTCACGCACCGCGAAGACCCCGTTGGCCTGTTGTACGACCACCTGCGCACCCGCCTGTTGCAGGCGCTTCAGGAACGCGGCTGGACAAGGGTTGCGGTTGCCAGCCCCACCCGGGGCTGCGGCGCCACCACGGTTGCGGCCAACCTGGCCCTTTCGCTGGCCCGGCGCCCTTCGGGCCGCACGGTGCTGATCGACATGAACTTGCGCGCGCCGGGGCTGGCCGCCTTGTTCGGCGTGACGAACCCCGGCCGTCTGCGCGATGTGCTGACCGGCGCGCAACCGATGGAATCGCATTTCCTGCGCCTGGGGCGCACGCTGGCGCTGGGCCTGAACGGGCAGGTCGAGCCGGATTCGGCCGAACTGTTGCAGGAACCCGCCACCGCCACCGCGCTGGAGGCCATCCTCGAGGATCTGTCGCCCGATGTGGCGATCCACGACCTGCCCGCCTTGCTGGAATGCGACGATGCGCTGGCCTTCCTGCCCGAGGTCGACGGCCTGCTGCTGGTGGCCGACGGCACACGCACCACCGCAGCCCAGGTGCGCGAATGCGAATTGCTGCTGAAAGGCCGCACCGAGCTTCTGGGCGTGGTGCTGAACCGTGCCGAAGACAGCCCCGCCGCCCGCCCGAAAGGGCGCCGCGATGGGTAACATCCAGACCCTTGCCGATGTGATTGCGCTGGTCCGTCGCCAGTCGCTGGCGATTCTGGCGGTTGTGCTGGCGGGCACGCTGGCCACGCTGTTCGTCGTGCTGCAGACCCGGCCGGTCTATGAAACCGCCGCGGTCCTGCAGGTGGAACTGCCGCGTGTCAGCGCCGAGGCGGCTTCGGGCGATGCGGTGTCGCGCTCGGCCCAGCGGTTGCAGCTGCTGGAACAGGAATTGACCAGCCGCGACAACATGCTGGCGCTGATCGAACGCCACGGGCTTTTTGCCGACGCCCCGGCGATGACGCCCACCGAACGCGTCGTGGCCCTGCGCAAGGCCATTCGCATCGAAACCGTGCGTGCCGGTGGCAACCCCTTTGCCGGCGAACAGCAGGTTTCGGCCATGCTGATCGTCGTGCAGCTGAGCCACCCCGACAAGGCCGCGGATGTCGCCAACGACCTGGCGCAGCGGGTGCTTGACCTGACCGAGCAGAAGCAATCCGAGCGCGTGCGCGAAACGCTGGAGTTCTACGCAGCCGAGGATGCGCGTCTGGGCAGTGCCATCGCGGCGCTGGAGGCCGAAATCACCGCCTTCAAGAACGCCAATGTCGATGCCTTGCCCGATGGCATCCAGGCCCGGCGCGACGAAATCGGCCGGCTCGATGCCACGTTGCGCGATCTCGACCTGCAATTGCTGGACCTGCGGCAGGAACTCGCGGCGTTGCAGGCGGGTGGCAGCCCGCGCGCCATCGAACAACGGCAGATCACGGCCTTGCAGGCGCAGATCGCCGGGTTGGAAACCCAGCGCAGCGCGGCCCTGGCGCGCCGGGCCGAGGTCGAGGCCGCCGTGAACCGCGCGCCCAACGTGGAAACCACGCTGGGCACCTTTGCCCGCCGGTTGCAGCAGTTGCAGGACCAGTATTCGGTCATCAATCGCCGCCGTGCCGAGGCCGAAACCAGCCAGCGGCTGGACAGCGAACGCCAGACCGAGCGTTTCCAGGTGCTGGAAACGGCCTTGCCGCCCGACTATCCGCTGGCGTCGGGCCGGCGCAAGATGATGGTGTTCGGCGTGTTCGGCAGCCTGATGGCCGCGCTGGGGCTGGCGCTGGCGCTGGACCTGCGCAACCCTGTGCTGCGTTCGGCCCGCCAGATGCAGCGTGCGCTGGACTTGCGCCCGGTCATTGCACTGCCCGATCTGCCGACCCGGCAAAGCCGCCGGCGCGGCCGCATGCGGCGCCTGCTGGCCTGGGCGATGATTCTGGCCGCAGGGCTGGGTGCCTGGGCGTTACGGGGGCTTGGGCCGCTGCAGATGCGCGCGACCGAAACGCTGTCCGCGCGGCGCAAGGTCTGAGGCCTCAGCCCGGCCGCACCAGCGTCTGCAAGGCGGCC
Source organism: Gemmobacter sp. (assembly GCF_046292685.1). Classification (GTDB taxonomy): domain Bacteria; phylum Pseudomonadota; class Alphaproteobacteria; order Rhodobacterales; family Rhodobacteraceae; genus Wagnerdoeblera. Next base: position 16,383 of record NZ_JBKBQM010000001.1, on the reverse strand, counting down.
CGCAGCGGTTCGGCCAGCGGCGCCGGCCGGCGGCTGACCGCATCGACATAGACATGGACGAAAAACCCCTCGGCCGCGGCAAGGTCGTCGTCGTTGCGAAACAGACCCAGTTCGTAGCGCACCGAAGACCCGCCCAGCCGCGCCACCCGCAGGCCCGCGGTGATCCGGTCGGGGTAGCCCATTTCGGCGTGGTAGCGGCAGCCGGTTTCTGCCACCAGCCCGATCTGCGCCCCCCGCGCCGGGTCCAGAAGCCCGCGCGCGATCAGCCAGGCGTTCACGGTGCTGTCGAACAGCGCGTAATGCACCACGTTGTTCAGATGGCCGTATACGTCGTTGTCGTTCCACCTCGTGGTGTGGGCATGAAAGGCGGCATAGTCGGCGCGGCGGCCAGGGGGCAGGCGTTGGGTCATGGCGGGCCCTTGCATGGCGGTCGGCGCCAGCTTGCCGCCCAAACGGCAAAGGTGCAAGCTGCCTGCGGCACAAGGCAAGGGACAGGCAAGGGGGGCAGGATGCGGACCATCGACCTCAATTCCGATCTGGGCGAAGGCTATGGGCCCTGGAGCATGGGCGAAGACGCCGCCTTGCTGCAGGTGGTGACCAGCGCCAACATCGCCTGCGGCGGCCATGCCGGCGACCCCGAAACGATGTTCGCCACGCTTCGCCGAGCGGTGGAATGCGGGGTCACGGTCGGGGCGCATCCCGGCTATCAGGATCGGGCCGGTTTCGGGCGCCGGGTCATTCCGATGGCGCCGGGCGAAATCGGGCGCATGGTTGCGGCCCAGGTCGGCGCGCTGCAAGGGCTGGCGGCGCTTGCGGGCGCGCGGGTCGCCTATGTCAAGCCGCATGGCGCGCTGGCCAACCTGGCCGCCGACGATGCAGAAGTGGCAGGCGCAATCGCCCGGGCCGTTGCCGCGTTGCCCGGCGGGCTGGCCGTGCTGGCAATCTCCGGCACCGCGCTGGAACAGGCCGCCCGCGCCGAGGGCCTTACGGTCTTTTCCGAAATCTTCGCCGATCGCGGTTACCTGCCCAATGGCCGGCTGGTCCCGCGCAGCCAGCCCGGTGCCATGATCCACGATGCCGACGCCGCCTGCGACCGGCTGCTGCGGTTTCTGGACAGCGGGTTGATGCCGGTGGCTGATGGCGGCCCGCCGATCCGGCTGGAGGCCCATTCGATCTGCGTGCACGGCGACGGACCGGCGGCGCTGGCGATGGCGCAAGGCCTCCGCGCCCGGCTGACGGCGTCCGGCGTGGTGCTGCGGCCCTTCGTGGCGGGCTGAGGGCGCTCAGCCCAACGCAAACCGTGCCGCCAGTTCGACATGGGTGGACCAGCGGAACTGGTCCACCACCTGCACCGTGCCCAGCCGGTAGCCGGCGGCGACCAGGGCCCGGGCATCGCGGGCAAAGGTGACAGGGTTGCACGACACCATCGCCACCACCGGCACCCGGGCGCGGGCGATCTCGGCCACCTGCGCCTCGGCCCCGGCGCGCGGCGGGTCGATCACCACGGCTTCGCAGCGACATTCGTCGGGCAGCAAGGGGCGGCGGAACAGGTCGCGGGTTTCGACCGTTACGGGTTTCAGCCCCGGCGCCGTCCGCGCCGCGGCGGCAAGCGCCGCGGTCAGCGCCGCATCGCCTTCGACGGCGTGAACCTCGGCGGTTTCCGCCAGCGGCAAGGCAAAGGTGCCGCATCCGGCAAACAGGTCCACCACCTTTCGCGCCGGGCCGACCGCCTCGCGCACCGCCGCCAGCAAGGCCGCTTCGCCGGCGGCGGTCGCCTGCAGAAAGGCACCCGGCGGCAGCGGCACCCTGGCCTTGCCAAGGGACACCATCGGTTGCGCCCGCAGCGCCACCACTTCCGCATCCCAGGTCAGGCGTGCCAGGCGGTGGGTTTCGGCCAGCGCCGCCAGGTCTTGCACCAAGGCGGCGTCCAGCGGTTTGCCGCCCGCGACCGCCACATCGGGGCCGCTTGCGGTTTCGGTGACCGTCAGCGCCAGTTCCCCCTTGCGCGAGGCGCCGGCCCGGACCAGCGCCTCCAGCGCCGGAAAGGCGGCCATGAGGCCCGGCGCCAGCAACTGGCAGTTCGGCACCGCCACCAGCTGATCGGCACCGCGCATGTGAAACCCCAGCGTGACCCCGGCCTTGGTGCGGCGCCCGGCCAGCGTGGCCCGCCGCCGCGACTGCGGTGGCGAGGTGGCAGGGCCGGTCACTTCGGCCGCCAGCCCTTGCCCCGCCAGCGCGGCGCGCACCACCTCCAGCTTCCAGCGGGCGACGAAGGCATCGTCGGCGTGCTGCAAGGCGCAGCCGCCGCAGGTGCGGGCATGGGCGCAAGGCGGTTTGCGGCGATGCGGCGAAGGCGTCACGATCCGCGCGCCTTCCAGCCGGTCGCCCGCCAGGGTGCCTGCCACCACCTCGCCCGGCAATGCGCCAGGCACGAAAACCGGCCCCTCGGGGCCGCGCGCCACGCCATCGCCCAGGTGGCCAAGGCGCTCGACCGTTACGTCCATGCCGGGTTCCTGCGTTTCTGTCCTGCGCCGCAAGGCGTCATTGCGCGGCCTCCTCCAGCCCCAGGAAACCGCCCGACTGGCGGTTCCAGTAACGGGCATAAAGCCCCCCGGCCGCCAGCAGTTCGGCATGGCTGCCCTGTTCCACGATCCGCCCCGCTTCCATCACCACGATGCGGTCCATCTCGGCAATGGTCGAAAGCCGGTGCGCGATGGCCAGCACGGTCTTGCCTTGCATCACCCGTGTCAAGGCGCTCTGGATCTGGGCCTCGACCTCGCTGTCCAGGTCGCTGGTCGCCTCGTCCAGCACCAGGATGGGGGCATCCTTCAGAAAAGCGCGCGCCAACGCGATGCGCTGCCGCTGCCCGCCCGAAAGCTTGACCCCGCGTTCGCCCAGATGGGCGTCATAGCCCTTGCGACCCTTGTGATCCTGCAAGGTCAGGATGAAATCGTGCGCCTCGGCGGCTTTTGCTGCGGCGATGATTTCGTCCTCGGTGGCATCGGGGCGGCCATACAGGATGTTGTCGCGGGCGGATCGGTTGAACATCGCGGTTTCCTGCGTGACCATGGCGATCTGCCGGCGCAACGATTCCTGCGTGACGCCGCGCACGTCCTGGCCGTCGATCCGCAAGGCACCCTGCTCGGTGTCGTAAAGCCGCAACAACAGCGAGACCAGCGTGGATTTGCCCGCGCCCGAGGCCCCGACGATGCCCAGCCTTTCGCCGGGGCGGATGGTCAGGTCAATATCCTGCACCCCGCCCGTATCCCGCCCATAGGCAAAGCCGACATGATCGAAGCGGATCTCGCCGCGCACCCGTTCCAGCCGCGTCGCGCCCGGCGCATCGGTCAGGGCGTGGGGCGGGGTCAGGGTGCGCATACCGTCTTCGACCTCGCCGACGTTGGCGTAGATGGTCATCAGCGTAAAGCTGACCCAGCCGGTCATCTGCGCGATGCGAATGGCGATGGTGCCCGCTGCCGCCACATCGCCGGTGGTCGCGGTGCCCTGTTGCCACAACAGCAGCGTGCCGCCGATCAGCAGCACCGGCAGCGCCCCGGCCAGCGTCATCAGCGCCAGCCGGAACCAGGCCGAGATCACCCCGAAGTCGATGGACTTTTCACGATATAGCCCCATCGAGCGCAGCGCGGCGCGGTCTTCGTGGTCGGCATGGGCGAACAGCTTGACCGTCTTGATGTTGGTGATGGTATCGACCACCTGCCCGGTCACGTTGGCCCGCGCCGCCGCCCGCGCCGCCGAGGTGCTGCGCACCCGCGGCAGGAAAAACCGGATCAGCACGACATAGGCCCCCAGCCACACCGCCAGAGCCAGCGCGACCCGGGCATCGATCGCCAGCAGGAACACGACCGACCCGAGGATCGAGGCCAGCGCAAAGGCGACGGTGTTGATGACCTCGGTGGCGACATCGGTGATGGCGCGGGCGGTCTGCATCTGCTTGGTGGCGATCCGCCCGGCAAAGTCGTTGTCGAAAAACGTCACCGCCTGCCCCATCGTCCAGCGGTGCAGCCGCGACAGCACCAGCGGCATGACGTTGGGTCCGATCACCACCGAGTTCGCGGCCGAGGAAAGCGCAAAGATCATCGGCCGCGCCAGCAGGTAGAAGGCCACGAACCCTGCCAGCAGCAGCGCATGCGCCCCGAAAAACGCATCGCGCGCCGAGGCATTCGCCGCGTCGATCACCGCGCCCAGGATCATCGCCGACACCACCTCGCTGACCCCTGCCGCCGCCGACAGCGCCGTGGCGACCCAAAGCACGGGCCACGATCCCTTGAGCCCCCACACCATGAAGGCGCCCAGCGTGCGGGGCGGCGGACCTTCGGCGGGGGAAAACGGGGCGATCAGGTCGGCGATCTTCATGTGCTTTCGGCCTTTTGCTGCAGGCGTTCCACCAGCGCGGCAAGGTCGCGGTAGCGGTCGGCGATCTGGCCCGAGAGCGAGCCGGCAAAGTCGCGCAAGCGTTCGGGCGCGGGCATGTCGCGCCAGGCATCGGGAAAGACATCCAGCAAGGCGACGGTCTGCATTTCAAAGCAATACAGCGCCTGCTCTCCGCCATGCGCCGCCACCAGGTCGAAGGCTGCGTCCAGATCCTCTTGCCCGGCGGCCTTGGTGGCGATGAAGGGATCGGTGATGCCGATGACCAGTGCGCGGATGTCGCGGTCGGTTTCATGGGCGCGGGCGCGGTCGAACAGCAGGTTGGTATAGGTCCAGAACGGCATGTCGGCCATCGGCGGCAAGGCGGCATCGCCGATGCTGTGGTGCGGCACCCCGCTGGCCGGCAAGGCATCGAGCGCGACCATCATTGCCGCCGCGGCAGCTTCGGCCCGGGCGTCGTCGCCGGACCCGTCTTCGGCCAGGCTGTCGGCCATCCGGGTCAGCGTCTCGGTCGCCTCGTCCAGAAAGCGGTCCATCTCGGGCGGCATCGGGCGCCAGATCGCCCGCGACAGGGCCCCGGCGCCAAGGCAGGCCACGGGCGGCAACCAAAGGGGCAAATCGGGCCGCCATCCGGTCAGCGCCGCAAACCCGACCCCCATCCAGAACAGCACCAGCACCAGCAGGACCTGGCCGGCGATGTCCCGCGAAAGTGCCTGCGCCCCGCCCGGCTGCGCAAGCCGGGTCAGCAGCCAGGGTCGCGCCAGAAGCCGCGCCGCGACGAAACCGGCGGTCACCAGCACAAAGCCCGCCAGCCCATGCCCCGCCGCGCCGCTGGCCAGCGCCGCCAGCATCATTGCCAGCCCCAGCGCCAGCAGACCGCGTGCCTTCCATGCCAGACGGCGTGCCGACCGCCCGGTCATTCCGCGGCCTCGCTGCCGATGAACCCGCCCGATTGCCGCGCCCACAGGCCGGCATAGATGCCGCCGCGCGCCAGCAGCGCGGCATGGCTGCCGTCCTCGACCACGCGGCCCTGGTCCAGCACCACGATGCGATCCATCGCGGCGATGGTGGAAAGGCGGTGCGCAATGGCGATGACCGTCTTGCCCTGCATCACGCGGTAAAGCGTATCCTGGATCGCGGCCTCGACCTCGCTGTCCAGCGCCGATGTCGCCTCGTCCAGCACCAGGATGGGCGCGTCCTTCAGGATCACGCGGGCAAGGGTGATGCGCTGCCGCTGCCCGCCCGAAAGTTTGACCCCGCGTTCGCCGACATGGGCATCATAGCCCTTGCGGCCTTCGGGGTCTTGCAGCGTCAGGATGAAATCGTGCGCCTCGGCCCGGCGGGCGGCCGCGATCATTTCGGCCTCGGTCGCCTCGGGACGGCCATACAGGATGTTGTCGCGCACCGAACGGTGCAGAAGCGAGGAATCCTGCTGCACCATGCCGATGCGGCGGCGCAGGCTGTCTTGCGTGACCTGCGCGATATCCTGCCCGTCGATCAGGATCCGCCCGCCTTCGAGGTCGTAGAACCGCAGCAGCAACTTGACCAGCGTGGTCTTGCCCGCGCCGGACCGGCCGACCAGACCCACCTTTTCGCCCGGTGCGATGGTCAGGTTCACGCCTTGCAGCCCGCCGCTGTCGCGGCCGTAATGGTGGCGGGCGTTGTCGAACACGATCCGGCCTTCGCGCCATTCCAGCGGCCGGGCGCCCGGCGCATCCAGCACGGTGACAGGCTGGGCGATGGTTTCCATCCCCTCGGCCACGGTGCCCAGGGCCTGCACAAGGCCGGTGGTGGCCCACATCAGCCAATAGGTCAGGTTGTTCAGCCGCAACACAAGCGTGGCCGCCGCCGCCACCGCGCCCACCGACGCCGCGCCCTGATACCACAGCACCCCGGCCCAGAAGATGACCGAGGTGATGAGCAACCCGTTCAGCACCGTCAGCGTGATGTCCATGCGCACGATGATGCGCATCTCCTGCTGGAACTTCTGCCGCGCCGTCTCGATCGCTTCGCGGGCATAGGCGATTTCGCGGTCGTGGTGGGCGAACAGCTTGACCGAGTGGATGTTGGTGTAGGCATCGACGACGCGGCCCGTGATGGCGCTGCGGGCATCGGCGCTGGCCTTGGACGCGGGCCCCGCGTGGCGGATCGTCCAGCGCACCAGCCAGGCATAGGCCGCAAACCACACGACCAGCGGCACCAGAAGCCAGGGGTCGGCATCGGCCAGCAGAACGCCTGCCCCCACCACCGTGACGATGCCGAAGGCCATGGCATCGAAGGTCTGGAACACCGCATCCCCCGCGGCGGGCGGGGTCTGCATGATGCGGTTGGCGATGCGGCCGGCGAAATCGCCTTCGAACCAGCCCACGGGCTGGCGCAGCACATGCCGGTGGGCGCGCCAGCGGATCATGGTGCCGAAGTTGGGCAGGATGGTGTTGTGCAGCAACGCCGTTCCGGTGCCCGATACCAGCGGCCGCACCACCGCCACCACCAGCGCCACCGCAAGGAATTCCCAGCCGTGCGCCGCCAGCACCTGCGCAGGTTCGCCCGAAGCCAGCAGGTCGACGATGCGGCCGACATACCAGATCAGCGCGACATCGCCCGCGGCGATCAGAATCGAGAATATCCCCGTAACCGCAAACACCTTGCGGAACGGCAGCACGTATTCGCGCAGGAACGGCCAAAGCCGCCGCGGCGGGGCATCCGACTGCGGATAGGGTTGATACGGGTCGACCAGGGATTCGAAAAACCGGAACATGCGCGCCTTCCTTGCACCCCGGTATAGGCCGGCTGCGCGCAAAGGAAAACCGCCCCCGGTTGCAGGGGCGGCTCAACCGGGCATCAGGCCCGGATCAGATGGCCGAGGCGATCCAGCTTTGCAGCGCGGCCTTGGGGGCGGCGCCGGTCTTGTTCGACACGACCTTGCCGTCCTTGAACAGGAACAGCGCCGGAATGCCGCGCACCCCCAGTTGCGCCGCGGCGGCCTGATCGTGATCGACGTTGACCTTCACGATCTTCACCTTGCCGGCGTATTCGTTCGAAAGCTCCTCCAGCGCGGGGCCGATCTGGCGGCAGGGGCCGCACCATTCGGCCCAGAAATCGACGACCACCGGAATGGGCGACTTGACTACTTCGGCTTCGAAGGTGGCATCGGTGACGGGGACGGTGGCCATGACATATCTCCTGGCGTGAATATGAAGTTGAACCGAAGGTAGGCACGCCGCCCCCCGGCGTCAAGCCGCACCGGCCCGGTCCAGCGCGGCCGACACCAGATCGTGCGGCAAGGGCATAAGCCGGGCCGCCCGCGTCCACAGGATCGCGGTTTCGATGCGGCGCCCCGGGTAAATGTCGGCCAGAGCCCGCGCATAGGCCCCCATCTGGCGCAGGATGCCTTCGGGCACGTCCTGCGGGGCATCGGGCAAGCTGGCGTTCGACTTGAAATCCACCGCAAGCACGCGGTCGGGGCCGACGATCAGCCGGTCGATGGTGCCGGACAGCGTGGTATCGCCCAAGCGCGCGACAAAAGGCACCTCGGCCAGCGTGTCGGGCGCGAACAGATGCGCAAGGTCGGGGTGTTCCAGCACGGCACGGGCTTCGTCCAGCACGATTTCCCCGCCGGGAATGGTTGCGGCCAAGGCCGGCCAGTCGGCCGGCGGATATTCGGGCAGCCGTTCCAGCAACAGGTGCAACGCGGTGCCGCGCGCCATCGCCTCGGCCTCGGGCAGGCCGGCGTCGCCCGGCAGGGCCTTGGCCCCGCCGAGGTCCGAGGGGTTCAGCGCCCGCGGCGGGCGCGGGGCGGCCGGGGCCGGGGTGGCGGCCCAGTCGGGCAGCGCCACGCCGGGCGCCGCATCGGCGGATTCGCGGGCGCCGGGTTCGGGCCAGGTGCCGAAGGCCAGCCGCAGCCCCGGCCCGGTGGGCATGTCCACCGCCACGGCGCCGGCCGCCTGCAACCCGGTGGCGATGCGGTTGTGCCAGCACTCCGGCTTTTCGGTGGTGCCGGCGGCGGCCACGATCAGCCAGCTTTCGGCCCGGGTCATGGCCACGTAAAGCAGGCGCTGGTTCTCCTCCTCCCACCGGCGGGCGATTTCGGCCTTGGCTTCGGCGATGGGCGCGGGGCTGTCGCCGGCGTTGGTCTGCCAGACCGGCACCTCGCCCAGCAGCATCATGTCGCCGCCGCGTGGCGGCTTGCGGTCGCCGGTGTCGGGCAGAATGACCACCGGCGCCTCCAGCCCCTTGGCGCCGTGCACCGTCATCACCCGAATCCGGTCGCCCGCCGCATCCGACTGGCGCTTGACCTCGACATCGTCGGTCTGCAACCAGGTCAGAAAGCCGGTCAGGCTGGGAACCTCCATCCGCTCGTAGGCCAGCGCCTGGCCCAGCAATTGGTCGATGCCGTCTTCCGCCTCGGGGCCAAGGCGGGCAACCAGGCGGCGGCGGCCGTCGTGGCGGGTCAGGATGCGGTCGATCAGCTCGAACGGACGCAGGAAATCGGCACGGTTGCGCAGGTCGGCCAGCGTGGCGCGGGTTGCGGCATGGTCGTCGCGGTTGCGCAAGGCTTCCCACAGCCAACCCTTGCGACCATGCGCCAGGTCGAACAGCTCCGCCTCGGACCAGCCGAACAAGGGCGAGCGCAAGGCCACCGCCAGCGACAGGTCGTCCTCGGGCGTGGCCAGAAACGACAGCAGCGCCGCCAGATCCTTGACCGCGATTTCGCCGCCCAGCTTCAGCCGGTCGGCCCCGGCAATCGGCAAGCCTGCCGCCTTGCAGGCACGGATCACCTCGGAAAACATCGCGCGGCGCCGCTGCACCAGGATCAGCACGTCGCCTGCGCGCATCGGCCGTTCGCCGCCGCGCACCGGAATGCGCGTGCCGCTGTCCAGCCAGCCCTTGATCTGGCTGGCGATGGTTTCGGCCAGCACCACCTCGGGCGCGCGGGGGGCCGGCAGATCGACCGGGTCGAACCAGTTGCCGCGGTCGGGCTCGTCGGCTGCCTGCACGGGGGGCCACAGGTCCACCCGGCCCGGCATCGCTTCGTTGAAGGCGATGTGCCCCACCGGCCCCAGGCTGGCAAAGGGCGCGCAGGTGGCATCCACCGCGCGCAGCACGGCCGGGGACGACCGAAAGGAATATTCCAGCGCCTGCGCCTGCAACGGCGTGCCCATCGCCGCCAGCCGGGCCGAGAAATGCGCCTGCATCGCGTCGAACTTTTCCAGGTCGGCACCCTGAAAGGAATAGATCGACTGTTTCTTGTCGCCCACCACAAAGATCGTGCGCGGCTTGTCGCGCGCGCCTTGCCCGGCGGTGAACTCCTGCGCCAGCAGTTCGATGACGCGCCACTGTTCGGGGCCGGTATCCTGCGCCTCGTCCACAAGGATATGGTCGATGCCGCCATCCAGCCGATACAGCACCCATTGCGCCAGCGACGACACCGACAAAAGGTCGCGCGCGCGCAGGATCAGGTCGTCGAAGTCCAGCCAGCCAAGCGCCTGCTTGCGCCGATCGTATTCCGGCAGGAAGGCCGCCGCAAAATCGTGCAGCGCCTCGGCCCGTTGCAGCGCACCCAGCGCCAGGCGCCGGTTGCGGGCCGATTCGACCCGCGCCATCAGCTGTTCCAGCGGCGCCAGCAGCGGGCCCAGCGCGCCGCGCGTGTCCTTGGTGGGAAACTTGCCGATCTTGGCCTGAAAGGCGCGCTCGCCGCTTTGGGTCAGCAGCACCTTTTCGAGGCCGAGGAGATCTTGCAGGCCGGCCGACACCAGGTTCAGCGCCTTGAGCCGCGCGGCATCCTTGATGTCGGTCGTCTTGCCGGTTTCCATGCGGGCGGCCACCTCGGCCAGCCATTCGGCCTCGCCCCCGAGGAACACATCCGCCAGCAGCCTTTCGGGGCTGTCGCCGGGTTGCAGCCCCAGAGTTTCGGGCAAGGCGGCGCGCGCCTGCGGGGTAAAGCGGGCGCGCAGGCCGGCGATGTCCTGCGTCAGTTTCAGGAAATCCTCGCCGGTATACAGCGCGGCCAGGCGGCGCACCGCCTCGGGGGCCAGCCGTTCGGCCATGTCCTCGATGATTTCCGCGCGCATCAGGTCGGCCGCGCGTTCGTCCATTTCCGCGAAACCGGGGGACACCCCGGCCTCCAGCGGAAAGCGCCGCAAAAGCGAGGCGCAGAAGCTGTGGATGGTCTGAATCTTCAGCCCGCCGGGGGTTTCGATGGCGCGAGCGAACAGCCGGCGTGCGGCCGAAAGGGTGCCTGCATCGGGGCTGGCGGCAAGGCCCAGCTCGGCCAGCGCCTGCAACAGCTCGGCCTCGGGCATCATCGCCCAGGCGCCGAGGCGGCGGAACAGGCGGTTCTGCATTTCGGCCGCGGCGGCCTTGGTATAGGTCAGGCACAGGATGCGCTGCGGCTCGGTGCCTTCCAGCAGCAAACGCGCCACGCGGTCGGTCAGCACCTTGGTCTTGCCCGAGCCGGCGTTCGCCGAAAGCCAGGTGGACCGCGCCGGGTCGGCGGCGGCGCGCTGGCGGGCCGAGGCAGGATGCGTCATGGCGCCCCCCCCACAACCAGCCGGACGGCCGCATCGGCCATGTCCCATTCGCCATGCCGCGACAGGGCATCGTAATCGCTGGCGAACGAGGTGCGGAACATCGCGCGCCGCGCGGTATAGCCGGTATCGGCCTGCTGATAGGTGGCGATCAGCCGGATCAACCCGGACCAGACGCGGTCCAGCCCCTCGGGTGTCACGTCCACGGGCACGGCCTTGGGCGTGGCGCCCAGCCCGACATAGGTGGCCGCCGCCACTTCGGCCGGCCCCAGGCGCGCAAAGCCGCCTTGCCTGGCCATGGCCGCCTGCAAGGCCAGTTGCTGGTTGAAATAGGCCTGCTGTTCGGCCGTGGGCGGAGAGCTGGTCTTGTAATCGTAGATGTGCAACCGCCCGTCGGCCAGACGGTCGATGCGGTCGGGGCGCGCGGTCAGCCGGAACCCGAGGCCCGGCAGGGTGACGGCACCGGGGGTTTCCAGCAGTTCGGGCGTGCCGGCGTGGTCGGCCTCGAACGCGGCGACCCAGTCGGCCACCCGCGCCAGACGGGCGCGCCACAGCACGCGGGCTGCGGGCCAGGGCACCTCGGCCTCCAGCACCGCATCGGCGGCGGTCATCAGGGCGGCGGCGGTGCCGCGGCCGTCGCGGGCAAAGGCCTCCATCACCTTGTGCAGGGCGGTTCCGCGCAGGCGGGCGTCGGGGCTGGCCCGCAGCGGGTCGAGCCCGCGCAGCCGCAGGATGTGCCGGGCATAGATCGCGTAAGGGTCGCGGATCAGGGTTTCGATGCCGGTGACCGCCAGTTCCACGGGCCGGGCCGCCACCGGCGGGCAAGGCGAGGGCCGCGGCGCCCGCGGCACGGTGGCGGCGGGCCTTTCCAGCGCGCGCGCCATGCCCAGCCAGACGGCGCCGCGCGCCTTCATGGCGGCCAGCGCCTGCGGCCCGTTCCGGTCGGGCAAGCCCTGCATCAGGTTCACCAGCCGGTTCAACCAGCGCGAGGGCACGCATTCCGCCTCGTCGCTGCGGGCGGCGCGGGTCAGCACCACCTCGGGGGCGGCGATGGCCTGCTGGAAATCGTGCGCCGCAAGGCCGATGCGCCGTTCGGGCAGCAACAGCCCGGCCTTCAGCCGCATCTGCCGATTCAGCCAGGGGTCGGGCGGCGGCAGCTGCGGCCAGCCGCCATCGTTCAGCCCGCCGAGGATCACCAGCCCGGCCGACAGCTCGCGCGCCTCGCGCGCACCCTGGATGCGGATCAGCGGGTGCGGGGCGGCGGTTTCGCGCACCTCCTGCCCGGCAAGAACGGCATCGAACAGCGCCGCGTAATCGTGCGGGGCCAGCGTGCCGCCATGCGCGGCTTCGGCCTCCAGCGCGGCAAGCGCGGCCTGCGCGGCTTCGCCCGGGGCTTGCAGCCACAACTCACCGCTGCCGGGCACGGGGCCGGCGCACAGCGCCTCGGCCAGGGCGCGGTGATGGGTCAGATGATCGGCCAGCGGCCTTTCGGCCACCGAGTCCAGCCCGGCGATGCGGTCGGCCAGCCAGCCGGCCCAGGCTTCGGCCTTGTGCGCGGCGCCCCAGACCCGCAGGAAGCCGGCATCGGGAAAGGCCGGCCCCTTGCGGCGCAGGTGCAGTTCCAGGTCGCGGGTCAGCCGCAGATGGTCGCCCCGATCGGTGCCGGTATGAACCAGCGGATGTTTCAGCAGCGCCAGCAGCCGGTCGCCGGTGATCCGCTGGCCGAACAGCCCGGCCACCTGCCGCAACAGCCGCCCCGGCGGGGTCAGCATCAGCGGGCGGCCGGCGCTGTCGTCGGGGACGATACCCCAGCGGTCCAGCGCCACGGTCACCTGCCGGGCAAGGTCGCGGTCGGGGGTGACCAGGGCCGCAACCCGCCCGACCTCTGCCGCCTCGCGCAGGATCAGGGCAATCGCCAGCGCCTCGGCCCGCGGGCTGGGCGCCTCGATCAGGGTCATGCCGGCGGTTGCCGGCACCAGATCGGGCAGGGTTGCGCCTTCGCTCAGCCACTGATCGGTCACAGGGGCCGGGCGCAAGGCCAGCGATACCAGCGCGTTGCGCCCCGGCGCCGGGGCCGGGTCATCGGTCCAGGGCCGGACGGCCGCGGCCGTCAGCCCCAGCCGGTCCAGCAGGCGGCGGGTGCGGTATTGCGGGTGATCCTCGGCCGTCAGCGCATCGCCCAGATGGTCCCACACCGTGGGCGGCATGGCGAAATCGTGCCCGGGCAACACCAGCGCGCCTTGCGGCAAGCCCGCCACCGCCTGCATCATCAGCGCCGTCGCCCCGCGCGATCCGGTCGAGCCCGCCACGATCACCGGCCCCGGCGGCGGGCGCGTTGCCCAGATCGCGCCCAAGCGCTCGGCCACCATCCGGCGGCGGGTTTCGGCCTGCGGGCTGGCATCGGGCCCGAAGAACGGCGCCACGATGCCCAGAAACCGCTGGGTCCGCGCCCAGTGCAGCGAATGATCCGACACATCCAGCGCCGCCACCGCCTCGGGGCTTGCGCCTTCGCCGGCCATCTCGTCCATCAGGTTGGCCAGGCTGTCGGCCAGATCGTAAAGCGCCGACCGCGGCGCAAGGTCGGGTTCGGCATCCAGCAACCGGGCGATCAGCTGGGTCAGTTGCAGCCGCCGGCGCAAGGCGGGTTCGGGCGCGGGCAGATGCGGCAGGGGGTGCGCCTCGGCCAGTTCGGTCACCAGCCGGATGCGCGGCAGCAGGTCCGGGCCGCGGAACTGCGCCTTGACCCGCTCGCGCATGCGCGAGGAGTTGACCCACAGCGTGACGCGCGCCATCGCCTCGGGCGGGGCCGCGCTCAGCCGGCTGCGCAGGCCCGCGACAAGGGCGGCGGCGAAATCCACCCCGGGCGGCAGCCCGAAGACGCGCGCTTCGCCGCTGTCAAACATCGCCGGCCTCGCGCAACATTGCCTCGGCCTCGGCGATGCCTTCGGGGCGGCCGACGTCGCACCATCGGCCGGTATGCACCACGCCGAAGGCACGGCCCGCCGCGATCAGCGCATCCCAATGGCGGTTGAGCGAAAAGACCCGCTCCGGCCGGGCTTCCAGACCCGCCGGGTCCACGATCTGCGCGCCCAGATACACAAGGTCGCCCCCCCGCGTGATGCGGCCGTCGGGGTGCAGGGCAAAGTCGCCCTTGCCCGCATGGCCCCGGGTCTGCGCCACCGGCGCAAGCAGCAGCAGCGCGCCCATGCCGAGGCGCCATCCGGCCGCCAGCGTCTTCAGCGGGTTCGGGCCCGTCCAGACCGCATCGGTGTTCAGCGTGAACACCGGCCCTGGCCCCAGCAGCGGCAGGGCTGCACGCAGGCCGCCGCCGGTTTCGAGGATTTCCGGCGATTCGTCGGAAAAGGCAATGTCGCGCCCCGCAAGGTGGTCGCGGATCATCGCCCCCTTGTAATGCAGGTTCGCCACGATGCGCGCGATGCCGGCGTCGTCGGCCAGCGCCAGCGCATGGTCGATCAGCGCCCGCCCGGCCACCCGGATCAGCGGCTTGGGCCGTTCGGCCGTCAGCGCGCCCATGCGGGTGCCGAAGCCTGCGGCGAACAGCATCAGAGGGTAGGGACAGTGCCGCACAGGTCGGTGATCCTTTGCAGGGCTTCGGGCGTAGGCTCGGGCAGGCGGGCTGCGGCGCGCACCCCGGCCAGGGCAGGATGGGCAAGGTCGGCCTGCAGATGCGCCCAGACCCGGGGAATCAGCCGCACATATCCCGGCTTGCCGAAATGCAGGCTCAGCCGGGTGAACCCGCCCAGAATGCGCAAGGCGCGCTGCGCGCCCAGAACGGCACAGGCGGTGGCGGTGCGTTCGGGGTCGGCGCCGGTGATTTGCGCGAAGTGCGCGATCAACGGGGCCGCCAGCGCCGGCGACACATCGCGGCGGGCATCCTGCAACAACGAGATCAGGTCGTATTCCGGCTGGCCCATCGACCCCATCTGGAAATCCAGGAGGCCCACACGGGCCAGCCCCGCGCGACCGGGCAGCCACAACAGGTTTTCGGCATGGTAGTCGCGCAGCACCAGCACCGGGCGCGCGGTGCAATGTGCCGCCATCGCCTGCGCCATCGCCCGTTGCAACGGTGCCGGATCCTGCGGCTGGCCGGTGACGGCACGGGCATACCAGGTCAGGCTCAGCGCTGCCGCCTCGGCCATGAAGGCGGGGCTGTGGTCGGGCAGGCCGACCGGCGGCGGGGCCGCCTGCAGGGTGGCCAGAACCTCGACCGCGGCGGTGTAAAGTGCCTGTTCCCGGCCCGGGTCGCGGGCCAGAGCCCGGGCGAACAGATCGTCGCCAAGGTCTTCCAGCAGCAGAAAGCCGTTGCCAGCGTCTTCGGCCAGGATTTCCGGTGCCGAAAGGCCCAAGGCGCGCAGGTGCCGCGCCATGACGACAAAGGGCCGCACATCCTCGCCCCGGTCGGGCGGAGCATCCATCAGAACGGCCGTCGTGTCGCCCAGCGTAAGCCGGTCGTAGCGGCGGGGCGAGGCATCGCCGGCCAGAAACTGCCGCCGGGCCGTGCCCCAGCCCGACCGCGCCAGGAAATCTGCAGCAAGCCCGGCCCGCGCGGTCATGGCATCGGCCCCAGACGTGCCAGCCGGTCGGAGGGGCCGCGCAAGGTGGCAAGCCGGCCCGCGCCGTCGTCGGCAAGCGTCAGGTGCAAGGCATGCGCCGGGGTCAGCTTGCCCAGCCGGTCTGGCCATTCGACAAGGCACAAGGCGGTGCCGAAGGCCTCGTCCAGCCCCAGTTCCGCCACTTCGGCCGGGTGCGACAGGCGATAGAGGTCGGCGTGCCAGATTTCGCCCGAGGCGTTGTCATAAACCTGAACCAGCGTGAAGGTGGGCGAAGGCACGTCCTCCATCCGCCCGGCCGCGGCAAGCCGGTGCTGGATCAGGGCGCGGGCCAGATGGGTCTTGCCGGCGCCGATCGGCCCTTCCAGCAGCAGCACATCGCCGGGGCCCAATCGGTCGGCCAGCCACCGGCCCAGGGCTTCGGTCGCAGCCGCATCGGGCAAGGAAAACACCAGTCGGTCGGGCGGGGCGGTCGGGCTCATGCCCGATGTCTAGCCTGCCGGGCCGGGCAGGGAAAGGCCCGGCCAAGCTTAGCAGGCTGCTGAAGAAGTCAGCCCTCGACCCGGAGTTAGGAACATGTTTCACCCTTTGCACGACAACGGTGGGGGTGATGATGCGCGGGACGGACGAGGCGAGCGGGTCGCTGTTCAGCTATGTTGACCTTGAAGCGCGCATCCCCGCCCGGCATCCGCTGCGCAAGATCCGGCAGGTGGTCAACGAGGCGCTGGCCAGTCTCGATGCCGAGTTCGAGGCGCTCTACACCGATTTTGGCCGTCCCTCGATTGCGCCGGAACGGTTGATCCGGGCGAGCCTGATCCAGATCCTGTTTTCGGTCCGCTCGGAGCGGCAGTTGATGGAACAGATGCAGTATAACCTGATGTTCCGCTGGTTCGTGG